>NZ_JBITMQ010000005.1:0-35960 GCF_044466355.1 Actinophytocola sp. NPDC049390 | reverse complement strand
CTGGGGTAGTCGCGTGTAATCCCAGCCGTGGTTGTGTTTTTGTGGGGGGGGCGGGGGTGTGCTTGTCCACAAAACCGACAACTCGGTATGCGTGGGCGCGCGACTCGCGGTGTTCTGGCGCGCGACTCGCGGTGTTCTGGCGCGCGACTCGCGGTGTTTCCGAGCGCGACTCGCGGGGGTTTGGGGTTAGGGGAGGTGGCCTGGGGTGGCTGCGAAGGCCTGGGCGCCGGGGGTTGCCGGGGTCAGGGTTACTTCTGGGTCGTCGGCCGGGATCCAGACCGCCTGGCCTCTTGGCAGTGTGAGCTTCTGCGCGTTGGTGTTCGCGGTGAGTTCGCCTTCGGTGGTGACCACGATGCGGGGGGTGCCCGCTGGGAGTGTCACCGGGGTGGTGTCGCTTTCCCGCCACTCCAGGCGGGACAGTTCGAACTCCGGGGCGGTCGTCCGGTAGACGTTGCGCGCGCCGTTCCGCTCGCCGGTCGTCACGGTCATGTCGCCGTACCCGAAGTCCAGCACCCGCAGCAGTTCCGGCACGTCCACGTGCTTGGGGGTGAGGCCGCCGCGCAGCACGTTGTCGGAGTTCGCGAGGATCTCCAGCGCGGTGCCACGCAGGTACGCGTGCAGGTTCCCGGCGGGCAGGAAGATCGCCTCGCCCGGCCCGAGGACCAGCCGGTTCAACAGCAGCGCGGCCAGCACGCCCGCGTCACCCGGGTAGCTCTCGCCCAGCTCCAGCGCCGTGCGGCACTCCAGCTCGAACGGGCCGTGGTCCTTGACGTGCCGCACGCACTCGTCCAGCAGCTCCGGCAGCAGCGCGTCGATCGCGGGCTGCGGCAGCGTGATCCACGTCGTGAACAACGCGCGCAGGCCCTCGCGGTTCGGGTCCGCCGCGAGCAGCTCCACGTACGGCGACATGCCCGGCGTCTCCACCGCGCGCAGCAGCTCGACCGTGCGGTGCGGGTCGCGGAACCCGGCCAGCGCGTCGAACTCGGTCAGCGCGCACACCAGCTCGGGTTTCGGCGTCGGGTCCGGGTAGTTGCGGGTCGCCGCGTCACGCGGGACGCCCTGCTTCTCCTCGCGGGCGTAGCCCTCGGCGGCCTGTTCGGCCGACGGGTGCGCCTGCAGGCTGAGCGGCTCCTCCGCGGCCAGCACCTTCATCAGGAACGGCAACCTGCCGTCCCAACGGGCCGCCACGTCGGCGCCCAGCTGACCGGCCGGGTCCTTCGCCAGCACGTCGACCAGCGTCTCGCCCCCGACCCGCGACGGGTCCCCGGGGTGGGCGCCCATCCACAGCTCGGCCTCCGGGTGCGGCGCGGGCACCGGCCTGCCGAGCAGGTCGGCGATGGTGGTCCGCGAGCCCCACGCGTAGGGCCGTACGGGGTTTTCCAGCAGCTCCACGCTCACTCCCTCGGCCGTGCGGGCGCGTAGCGGGTGTTGCCTCCCGTGGTACCTGCCGCGAAGCCCAGGTACAGGGCGGCGAGCTGGAACCGCAGCGCGAGCACCGCGGCGCACGCGGTCATGTCGGCCGTGATCTCCTCGGCGGGCGCGATCAGGTCCGCGTCCGGCAGCATGTCGGCGGCCAGCCTGCGCGTCGGATCGGTCGGCAGCGCGCTGACGGCCAGCAGGAACGCCCGCAGCGGCGACGCCGCCGACGGGTCGAGGTCGTCCGGGTCGGCGAAGATGTCGGTGCCCGACGCGGCCTGCGCGGCGGCCCGGTGCAACGCCGTACGGCTCGCGGCCTGCGGGTAGGCGGCCACGTCGCACACCACGTCGGTGTGGGTGGCGAGGACCTGCGCGGCGTACCAGGCGACGCCGGTCGCGACGTCGTCGAGGCCCCACAGCAGCGGCGTGCGCTCGGCCAGCCGCAGCGCGAGCGCCTTCGCCGGGTTCACGAACGACTCGTGCTGCACGTGGTCGCGTTCCGCCTCGCGGTCCAGCTCGTCGGCGACCATGTCGAGGTCGGTGCGCAGCAGCTCCAGGGTGGTCGCGGTCAGCAGCCCCGCGGCGAGCGCGCGCGGGAACCCGAACCCCGGCGGCACCGGCACCCGCGGCGTGATCAGCACGGCCTTGCCCGCCGCGGCGGCGGCCACCGGACCGTCCTCCGGCGCGGTCAGCACGACCCCCGCGCCGTACCGGCCCGCCCGGTCGATCGACTCGGCCAGCTCGGTGTCACCGGCGTCGTCGGTGTGCGCGACCACCACGTCCAGCGGACCCAGCCACGGCGGCGCCGTGTCGGTCAGCACCACCGGCACCGGGCACGCGCGGCCGAGCAGCATCATCAGCAGCTTCGCCGCGTGCGGGCCGAGCCCCGGCCGGGTGAGCAGCACGAGTGCGCGCGGACGGTGCCCCGCCAGCCGCTCGATGCCCGCCTCCCGGCCCGTCTCCAGCGTGGCGCGGACCTGCGCACCCGCCCGCGCCGCCGCGGGCAGCAGCCCCTCGACGTCGACGTCGGACAGCCTGCTGGTGTCGTCGAGCAGCGTGTCGTCGACCGCGGCGCTCACCCCGCAGCGCCCGCTTCCTCGTCCGGCTCCTCCGGTCCCGGCTCGATGGCTTCGTCGAGCAGCAGCACGGGGATGCCGTCCTCGACCCGGTACTGCCGGCCGCACGAGGTGCAGGTCAGCATGTCGGCGTCGGGGTTCTTCGGCGTGCCCGGCCGCAGCGGCGCGTGGTCGTCGGACGGGCAGGCGAGGATCTCCAGGAGCCTCGGGTCCAGCTGCACAGCCAATGTCGTGTCCCCTCCTGTCAGGCGCGGACGATCGCGAGGACCTCGTCGCGGATGGCCGCGACGGCCGCGTCGTCCGCCGCCTCGATGTTCAGGCGCAGCAGCGGCTCGGTGTTGGACGGCCGCAGGTTGAACCAGCCACCGGTCGGGAGTTCCACGGTGAGACCGTCCAACTCGTCCACGGTGACGCCGGAACGCTGCGAGAACGTCTCCTTGACCGCGTTCATGCGCCCGGCCTGGTCGTCGACCGTCGAGTTGATCTCGCCGGACGCGGAGTAGCGGCTGTACTCGGCGGTCAGCTCGGACAGCGGCCGCTCCTGCTCGCCCAGTGCGGCGAGCACGTGCAGCGCGGCCAGCATGCCGGTGTCGGCGCGCCAGAAGTCGCGGAAGTAGTAGTGCGCGGAGTGCTCACCGCCGAAGATCGCGTCCGTCTTCGCCATCTCGGCCTTGATGAACGAGTGGCCGACGCGGGTGCGGACCGGCTTGCCGCCGTGCTCGGCGACGATCTCCGGCACCGCCTTGGACGTGATCAGGTTGTGGATCACGACCCCGCCCGGGTCCTTCTTCAGCTCACGCACCGCGACCAGCGCGGTCACGGCGCTCGGCGGCACCGGGTCGCCGCGCTCGTCGACCACGAAGCAGCGGTCGGCGTCGCCGTCGAAGGCGAGACCGGCGTCCGCGCCGACCTGGCGGACCTTCGCCTGCAGGTCGACGATGTTCTTCGGGTCGAGCGGGTTGGCCTCGTGGTTGGGGAAGCTGCCGTCCAGCTCGAAGTACATGGGCACGATCTCGATCGGCAGGCCCTCGAACATGGCGGGCACGGTGTGGCCGCCCATGCCGTTGCCGGCGTCGACGACGACCTTCAGCGGGCGGCTGGCGCTCAGGTCGACGAGTTCGCGCAGGTAGGCGACGTACTCGGTGAGCATGTCGCGGGTCTCGAGCCGGCCCGCGGTCTTGCCCTCCGACGGCGGCTGCTCGGCCTCGACCTCACGCTGGATCTCGGTCAGCCCGGTGTCCTGGCCGACGGGCGCGGCACCGGCCCGGCACAGCTTGATGCCGTTGTACTTGGCCGGGTTGTGGCTCGCGGTGAACATCGCGCCCGGCAGGTTCAGCCGGCCGGAGGCGAAGTAGAGCATGTCGGTGGACGCGAGACCGATCATCACGACGTCGACGCCCTCGCGCGTCACGCCCTCGGCGAACGCGCTCGCGAGGCCGGGTGAGGAGGCACGCATGTCGTGCCCGATCACGATGCCCTCGGCGTCACCGGCCTGCCGGGCGAACGCCGCGCCGATGTCGCGGACCAGGTCCGCGTCGAGCTGTTCACCGACGACACCGCGGATGTCGTAGGCCTTGAAGACGCCGGACAGGTCACGCACCAGTGCTCCCCGAGGGTCAGCGGATTTGCCTCACGGCGAGCCTACCGGCGTGACATTGCGGTGAGGTGAGGTGTTACCCGGGGTACGCCGGGGTCGCTCCCCGGAGTCTCAGTCCGTGACCGGGTTCGGCAGGACCCGCAGGTGGCCGCGGCGGCCGCCGGTGTTCTGGCGTTCGGGCTCCGGCGGCGGCTCGACGGGCCGGTCGGGGCGGCCCGCCTCGCGGACGGCCTCGGCGAGCGCGGTCAGGTCGTCGACCGTCGGCTCGGGTGCGGCGAACTCGCCGTCGTGGCGGACGACCTCCCAGCCGCGGGGCACCGTGAGGCGCAGCGCGTGCTCCTCGCACAGGTCGTAGCTGTGCGGTTCGGAGTAGGTGGCGAGGGGGCCGACGACGGCCGTCGAGTCGGCGTACGCGTAGGTCAGCGTCGCGACCGCCGGGTGGCCGCACCCGGTCCGCGAACACTTCCGCACGCTCCGCACGAGGGTGGACGATAGCGCGTCCGGACGGAAAAGGCCCCTCGCCACACCGTGTGGCTTCCGGCAGTCGATACGCTCGCTTCCGTGACCCCTCCGCGCGGCCGCCAACGGCGCAGGCGGCGGCCCAACCGGGACCGCCACGGCCGCGGGCTGCGCGGCGCGCTGTACCCGTCGACGCTGCCCGCCGCGTCCACGCGTGCGGAGCGCTTCGACGCGCTGGTGCTCGCCGCGCTGGAGCCGATCGAGGCGCGCTGGCGGACCGAGCTGACCAAGCTCGACATCGCCGTCGACGACGTGCCCGACGTCCGCGGCGAGGACCCGGCGCTGCCGCTCGAAGGCACGCTGACCGACGCGGGCGTCCCCCTGGCGAGGCTCGTCCCGGCGGGCATGGACCGGCGCGGCATGCCGACGAAGGCCCGGATCGTCCTGTTCCGCCGCCCACTGGAAGCACGCGCGCGCGACGGCGCCGACCTGGCGGACCTCGTCCACCACGTACTGGTGGACCAGGTCGCCAACTACCTGGGCGTAGACCCCACCATCGTCGAAGGCGAACCGTAACCCCGCGAGTCACGCCCCAGAACACCGCGAGTCGCGTTCCCCCACATACCGAGTTGTGCGTTTCGTGCAGGTACCGATGTGCACCAAACACACAACTCACCGTGTCCGAGAACGCGACTCGCGGGTCTCTGGCAACGCGAGTCGCGTTCCCCCACACACCGAGTCGTGCAGTTCGTGCAGGTACCGATGTGCACCAAACACACAACTCACTGTGTCCGAGAACGCGACTCGCGGGTGTCTGCGAACGCGAGTCGCGTTGTCCTGCTTACCGAGTTGTGTGTTTTGTGCTGGTGTCGTTGTGCACGAAACGCACAACTCGGTGTGTCTGGGGGCGCGACTCGCGGGGTTGTGGTTAGTGGGGGTTGCGGCTTGGGATGGCGGTCAGGAGGGTGAACAGGACCATTGCTGCCTGGGTGAGTAGTAGGACGCTGCGTAGTGCTGTTGGTTGTTCGACCTGGACTTCCGCCGCGCGGGTCGGGAGGGAGACCGCGACCAGGTGGTTCCACGCGCGGACGATCGGGACCGGTTGGCCGTCGATCGTCGCCTTCCAGCCCGGTTCTTCCTCCGCCGCGATCACGAGGAGGCGACCCGCCGGGCCGTCCGACACGCGGACCGCGACCGACGGTGGTGCCGCCTCCACCGGGACGATGCCCGCCGCGCCCAGGTCTGTCGGCGCGTCGCCGCCCGTGACCGCACGGCGTGCCATCTCCGGGGACAGCAGCGTCACCTGGCCCGCCGCCGGTTGCAGCCGCAGCACCGGGCGGCCGTCGGACGTCGGCGGCGCCTCCGCCACCAGGTCACCGGCGGACTCCCGCAGCTCGGTCGCCTCCTCGGGCGTCGGCACCACCACGAACAGCACGCCGGCCGCCGCCGCCTGCGCGACCCCCACCTTCGGGTTCGCACGCAGCACCTCGGCGACGCCGCGCATGCCGGCCGCCTCGTCGACCGGTGCCAGGTCGTCGTCGCCGAACGCGGGCATGCGGCCCGCCGTCATGCGGGGTTCGTCGTCGGACAGCACCAGCACCCAGCGGCCCGTGTCCGCCAGCTCCCGCTGCAGTGTGTTCGCCAGGTGCGGCGCGCCCGTCGCCAGCGGACCGGCCGACCCGGTCACCACCGCGCCCACCGCGAGCCCCAGTACGCCGAGCACCCCCAGCACCGCCGCCGGCCGCACCCACGAGATCGACGGCCCACCGGTCCGGCACACGCCCAGCAGCGCGTACAGCAGTCCCCACCCGGTGACCACGAGCGCGGCACCCGCCCACCCGTACATGGCGGTGCCGCCGGTGATCGGGGTAGCGCCCATGAAGTGCACCAGCGCGACCGCGCACCCGCCGAGCACGGCGAGCGCGAGCCCCGGGAACGCCGTCCGCCTCGGCCGCACGACGATCCCGACCAGCATGAACGCCGTCACGACCAGGCCCACGACCGGCCACGCGCCCGGCCCGCCGGGGTTGAGCGAGATCAGGTCGAACAGCGACGTGGCCGGGGTCGGCACCACCGCGCCCAACCCGTGCACGACCACGCCGGGGTGCTGGATCACGACCGCGGGCCACGGCAGCAGCAGCGCGAGCGGCATCAGCACCACCACGAACAACGCGGCCACGCGCCGCCGCCCGGTGCCCCGGTAGCCGGGCACCACCACGAACCCGGCGAGCGCGTACGCGAGCAGCAGCAGGTGCACGAGCGGCGCGAACGCGCCGATGATCGCGAGCCCGAAGGCCGACGACGCCGCCGTCGACAGCCATGCCGACGTGTTCGTCCGCGACCGGCCGAGCAGCGCGATGATCCCCGCGGTCACGGGCGGCACCAGCAGGTGCGCCACGACGACGTCGAGCCTGCCCTGTGCGACCGCGGCGGTCGCGGCCGGCAGCAGCGCGTACGCGGCGGCGACCAGCGCACGCACCCAGCGGTGCACCGGCAGCCGCCGTGTCGCCACGTAGGCGAACAGTCCGGACAGCGGCATGCTGCCCAGCAAGAGCACGGCGACGGCCGCCTGTGTGCCACCGACGGGAGCGAGCACCGCGCCCAGCCCGCCGATGATCGCGAGCGCGGCGGGTGCGGGTGCGGCGGTGCCGCCCGCCACGGGGTGCCAGCTCGCGAGGTACGACGACCAGGTCGTGGCGAGGTCCGGCACGGGCAGCAGCCGCCCGCCCGCGAGGTCGATCCCGAGCCGGTCGCGGTGGACCCACCACGCGAGCGCGAGCAACCCGAGGAACAGCAGGACCGGCGGGGCCAGCAGCACCTGCCGCGCGAACCGCGCCCGGTCCACCTCCACGAACACGAGGTCGGGCTTGGGCGGCGCGGACCCGTCGCGCGGGACCGGCGACGGCCGCCGGTGCGGGCTCGGTCGCATGCCGTACGGCGTCTCGGCGTCCGGGACGGTCAGCGACACGGCGACCGCCGTCGCGGGCTGCCGTAGCCCGGCGGGTCGTCGCGGCCGCCCGGTCGCGCCGGCGGGCAGCGCGGCGGGACCGACCGGCAGCCGGATCGACTCGACGGGGACGGGCGCCGCCTCGGGCACGGACATCGCCTCGGGCAGCCGCCCGAGCGCCGCGTCCGCCTGCAGCCGCCTGCGCACGAGGTGCGCGACCGTCGCGCGCATTCCGTTGCGCAGCCGGGTCAACCGGGAGGTGAACAGTCCGCGAACACCGTGGACCCGCACGGCGGCACGCCGCAACGTCCGGCCTTCAAGCAGCCCGGCACGCCCGCTGAGCAAGAACGCGGCCGCGCCCAGTTCCGCCCGCGCCTCGACGAGCCGCCGCTGCATGCCGAACCCGAGCGCGCGCAGCAGCGACAGCGCCACCAGCCGCGGCACGCCGATCAGGAACGACGGCAGCGTGCAGTTCACGAGGAACGTCCGCACGGCCTGCGCCCGTTCGACGGCGGCGGTCGACGCACGTGGCGCGTCGACACGCCGCAGTCCGCCCAGTACCGCGCGGGCGTGTCGCATGCGTGCCGCGGGCACGCACAGCACGACGCTGTCGGCGCGGTTGGCACGCCAGCCGAAGTCGATGTCCTCACGCAGCAACGTGATCGCCGCGTCGAAGCCGCCGAGCCGCTCCCACAACTCGCGCCGCACCAGCATGCCCGCGGACGGCACGGCGAGCACCTCGGTGCTCTGCCGGATCTCGTGCCCGAGCCGCGACCAATCCACTTCGGACGGTCCGAGTCCGGTCTGCCGGTGCCCGGACGCGTCCGTCGACAACCCGGCCTCGACCACGAGCCGCGGGTCGTCCCAGTCGAGCGCGAGCGGGCCGAGCACGCCGGCCGACGGGGCCGCCTCGGCCGCGGTCAGCAGCGTCGCGAGGCACCGCGGATCGGGTGCGCAGTCGTCGTGCAGCACCCAGATCCAGCCGCCGGGGTCGCCCCACCGTTCGATCGCGGCGGACACCGCGTCCTGGACGGCCGTCGCGAAACCGGTTTCGCGGTCCCGCGTGAGCACACCGTCGAGCACGCGGTCCTCACCGCGCGCGGCCTCGCTCAGCAGACGTGGCGTCTCGTCGAGCGAGCCGGTGTCGACCGCGAGCACGTGCCGTGGCCGCGGCGTCGACGCACGCAACGCCGCCAACGCCTCCGGCAGCCACTCCTCGCCGTCATGGCAGACCAGCACCGCGAGCACCGGCGCGGTGCGCAGTACCGGGGTGGTGGCCTTGGGGCCGAGACGTGGCATTCGCACAAGATGCCATGAACCGGCCCCGTTCTGCCGCTAGACCGCGCGTTTCTTCAGCTTGCGCCGCTCTCGCTCGGACAGTCCGCCCCAGATGCCGAAGCGCTCGTCGTGCCCGAGTGCGTACTCGAGGCACTCCGCGCGGACCTCGCAGCCCTGGCAGATGCGCTTCGCCTCCCGGGTGGATCCACCCTTCTCCGGGAAGAACGCCTCCGGGTCGGTCTGCGCGCACAGGGCGCGCTCCTGCCACTCCTGTTCCTCGGTGTCGTCGAACAGCTCGGCGAGCACGCCCAACTCCTCGTTCGGGCGTTCCCCCCACTCCACGACGCCACCACTCCCACTGGTCAGATCGTTCAGTTCGATTCCCTGCATGCCCGTCCGCCTCCTCGCCTTTCGCGCTCCCCGGGTTGGCGGACACCACCCACCACTACTCCACTCGTGGCGAATGACATCGATGTGATTACACCCGTGTAGTCGCGGCGCGTCAAGCGAAGCACCCAGGAGGGTGATGCCCTATAGGGCAAACGGAAACGACTCGACGAGATGTCGCAATATCAGGAAAACCGAACACCCGCACGGCGAACCTCGACAGAACATTGGCAGACTCGTGGTGTGCAGCGATCAGCGGTCCGGCCTTCGCCCGTGTTCCTCGCCATCCTCGCCATCTGCGTCGGCGGCGGTGTGCTCGTCGCGTTCAGCGACGCGATCCCGTTCAGCTACCCGGATGTGATGGCGAACGCGGGCACGTTCCTGATGGTGCTCGCGGGCTGGGGTGTCTCCCTGTGCCTGCACGAGTTCGGGCACGCGTTCGTCGCCTACCGGGGCGGCGACCGCGAGGTCTACTTCAAGGGCTACCTGACCCTTGATCCACGCAAGTACACCGATCCGGTCTTCAGCCTCGTGCTGCCATTGCTGATCCTGGCGATAGGCGGTATCCCGCTGCCGGGTGGCGCGGTGTTCATCAACCACTACTCGTTGCGCAACAAGCGGGTCGAGTCGATGGTGTCGCTCGCCGGGCCGTTCTTCAACCTGCTGCTCGGCATCCTGCTGATGATCGCGGTGGCCGTGTTCCAGCCGACGTTCTGGCTGGCGGCGGCGCTGTCCTACCTCGCCATGCTGCAGATCATCGCCTTCGTGCTGAACATCCTGCCGATCCCGGGCCTGGACGGCTGGGGCGCGATCGAGCCGTGGCTGTCGCCGGAGATGCAGCGGTTCGGCGCGAAGGCGCGGCCGTGGGCGCCCCTGATCCTCTTCGCCTGCCTGATCGGGCTTCCCGCATTCCGGGACGCGTTCTTCACGGTCGCCGACAACGTCTACGAACTCGTGGGTGGTGATTCCCTCCTCGCCAACTTCGGTGGGCTCGCGTTCCAGTTCTGGCGGTGAGGCACGATTGGCACCGTGAATGTCGTAGTACTGGTCGGCGGTGTCGGTGGGGCGCGGTTCCTGCAGGGGGTGAAGCACGCACTCGGACCCGGTCACGAGATCACGGCGATCGTGAACACCGGTGACGACGTGTGGCTGCACGGCCTGCGGATCTGCCCGGACCTGGACACGTGCATGTACACCCTCGGCGGCGGGATCGACACCGAGCGCGGATGGGGTCGCACCGGCGAGACGTGGACGGTGAAGGACGAGCTCGCGGCCTACGACGCGGGCTCCGAGTGGTTCGGGCTGGGCGACAAGGACATCGCCACGCACCTGGTCCGCACCAGGATGCTGCGCGCGGGCTACCCGTTGTCGCAGGTCACCGAGGCCCTGTGCGCGCGGTGGCAGCCCGGGGTGCGGCTGCTGCCGATGACCGACGACCGGGTCGAGACACACGTCGTGATCGACGACCCGGACTCCGGCGAGCGGGCCGCGGTGCACTTCCAGGAGTGGTGGATCCGGCACCGGGCCGCGCTGCCCGCGCACTCGATCCTGCCGATCGGCGCGGACGAGGCGAAGCCCGCGCCGGGCGTGCTCGACGCCGTCGCCGCCGCGGACGTGGTCCTGCTCGCGCCGTCGAACCCGGTGGTGAGCGTCGGCACGGTCCTCGCGGTGCCGGGGGTGCGGACGGCGCTGGTGAAGGCCGACGCGAAGATCGTCGGGATCTCCCCCATCGTGAACGACAAACCGGTGCGGGGCATGGCCGACGCGTGCCTCACCGCGATCGGTGTCGAGACCACGGCCGAGGCGGTCGGGCGGCACTACGGGGCGCGGTCGAGCGCCGAGGGCATCCTCGACGGCTGGCTCGTGCACACCGGCGACTCGGCGACCGTGCCGGACGTCGAGGTGCGCGCGGTCCCGCTGCTGATGTCCGATGTGGACGCCACCGCCGCGATGGTGCGCGCGGCGTTCGACCTCGCGGGAGTACGGGGTGGGTGATCACGCCGCACCGGGGAAGGTCGAGATCCTGCCGGTCGAGGGACTGCC
This sequence comes from Actinophytocola sp. NPDC049390, assembly GCF_044466355.1. Classification (NCBI taxonomy): domain Bacteria; kingdom Bacillati; phylum Actinomycetota; class Actinomycetes; order Pseudonocardiales; family Pseudonocardiaceae; genus Actinophytocola; species Actinophytocola sp. NPDC049390. The sequence goes on along the minus strand of NZ_JBITMQ010000005.1, from coordinate 24,757 downwards.
CGAGTTCCGGCCCGGCGACGACCTCTCCGGTGCGATCGCGAACGCGGCGCGCTGGCTGCGGTCGGGCGACATCGTCGTGGTGACGAGCAAGATCGTGTCCAAAGTGGAGGGACGGCTGGTGCGGGTGCCCGCCGATCCCGAGGAGCGGGACCGGGCCCGGCGGCGGCTGGTGTTCGAGGAGTCGGTCCGGATCATCGCGCGCAAGGCGCGGACGCTCATCACCGAGAACCACCTGGGCATCGTGCAGGCGGCGTCCGGCATCGACGCGTCCAACGTGGCCGCCGACGAGCTGGCGCTGCTGCCCGCCGACCCGGACGCGTCGGCGCTCGCGCTGCGGCGCGGGCTGGCCGAACGGCTCGGCGTCGAGGTGGCGGTCGTCATCACCGACACGATGGGCCGCGCGTGGCGGGTCGGGCAGACCGACGCCGCGATCGGGTCGTCGGGTCTGCGGGTGCTGCACGGCTACCGCGGCCAGGTCGACCGGCAGGGCAACGAGCTGGCGGTCACCGAGATCGCGGTGGCCGACGAGGTCGCGGCCGCCGCGGACCTGGTGAAGGGCAAGCTCGGCGCGTTGCCGGTCGCGGTCGTGCGCGGGCTCGAGATCGGCTCGGACACCTCGACCGCCCGCGAGCTCGTCCGGCCGGTCGAGGAGGACCTGTTCCGGATGGGCACCGAGGAGGCCATCGCGCAGGGCCGCCGGGAGGCCGCGCTGCTCGGGCCGTCCGGCCCGTTCACCGACGAGCCGGTCGCCGAGGACGTGCTGCGGGACGCGCTCGCCGCCACGCTCGCCGTGGCCGACGTGCGGCTCGCGCACGTGTCCGACCAGCGCAAACGCCTGCTCGACGAGCTGTCGGTCGACGCGCAGGAGGTCGTACTCGTGGCCGGTGACGCGTTCGAGGCGGGTGCCGCCGTGCGGAACCTGGTCATCGCGCTCGCGGCCGAGGGCCTCGGCGCGGTGTGGGTGCCGGTGCCGGACCCGGCGGCGGTGCGGGCGATGCTGGACCTGCCGTGGGCGCCGCTGGGCGCGGTCGCACTGGGGCACCCGGTGGCGGGTCCGCCCGTCCCGCACGTCACTGACCTCGACGAACGGTTCCTGCGACGATGAACCTGCACCACGACGCGTTCACCACCCTGGCCGACTGGCGCCCGGCGGACCCCGGTCAGCGGTCGCTGCGGGAGGCGTTCCTGGGCTTCATGGCCGCCCGCCCGGACGCGTGCCTGCGGTCGTGCGAGCCCGGGCACATCACGGCGTCCGCGCTGGTCCTCGACTCGACCGGGGCCGAGGTGCTGCTGACGCTGCACCCGCGGGTCGGGGCGTGGCTGCAACTGGGCGGGCACTGCGAGGAGACCGACGAGACGCTGGTCGGCGCCGCGCTGCGGGAGGCGGTGGAGGAGTCCGGCATCGACGGCCTGACGATCGAGCCGACGCCGCTGCACGTGGACGTCCACCCGATCACGTGCTCGCTCGGCCTCCCGACCAGGCACTTCGACGTCCGGTTCCTCGTCACCGCCCCGGCGGGCGCGCAGCCGGTGCGCAGTGACGAGTCACTCGACCTGCGCTGGTGGCCGGTGCACGGGCTACCGCCGGACCCGACGGGCACGACGGGTCTCGACGCCATGCTGGCGGCCGTCTGAGTCACATCTCGCGGTAGTCCTTCGGGGCGAAGCGCGGGCCGTAGCGGGGTTTGCCGGGGCCACCGGCCTCGATGTAGCGGACGACGCGGTGGCGGTGCGGTGCGTACGGGCGCAGGACCTCCAGCATCCCCTGGTCGTCGACCTTGCGGCCGAGCAGCGCGTAGCCGACGAGCCCGGGGACGTGGAAGTCGCCGACGCTGACCGCGTCCGCGTCGCCCCACGCCCGCTGGGCGATCTCGGCCGCGGTCCAGAACCCGATGCCCGGAACCTTCCGCAGCAGGTCCCGGCCCGCGCGGCCACGCAGCTCGACGGCCTTCTCCAGCTGGTGCGCCACGCGGGCCGCGGCCACGATCGCCCTGCGGCGGGCCAGGTCGACGCCCGCCTTGTGCCAGCCCCAGTCCGGGATGGCGTCGATCGCCTCCGGGGTCGGCGGCGCGAACATGCCCTCGGGCGCCGGGCCGGGCGCCGGGGTGCCGTAGCGGCGGCACAGGTCCCGCCACGAGCGGCGCGCCTCGTGGCCGGTGACCTTCTGTTCCAGCACGGACGGCACGAGCAGGTCCCACACGCGGCCGGTCGAGCCGAGCCGCAGCGCGGGCATCCGCCTGCGCAGCTCGGCGATGAGCTGGTGGTGCGCCTGGAAGTCGGAGTCGTCGTCATCGGCGCCCAGCAGCGCGGGCAGCCCGTCGAGGAGGAACCGCGCGCCGTCGCCCCACGCGACGGCGTGCACGTCGCCGCCGCGGCGGCCGAGCGCGAGCGTGCCGACTCCGGCCGGGGTGTTGGCGGCGAGCCAGGTCACGCCGGCCGCCGTGATGCGGAACGCCGGGTCAGCGTGCCCCCTGCGCAGCGGCCGGAGCACCGAGCCCATGTCCAGCGGGAAGTCCGGCCGCCAGGTGCGCTCACGAGATGCCTGCACGAGCGGCCAGGCTACCCCGTTATGTTGAACGGATGAGCGGAGCTTGCGGAGCGAATCGTCGCCACCACGGAGCAGTCGAGGTGCCGGCATGAGCGACCTGCACATGGTGGTGCCCGCGGGCGGCAGCGGCACCCGGCTGTGGCCGCTGTCCCGTGCCGCGAACCCGAAGTTCCTGCACGCGCTGACGGGCACCGACCGCTCGCTGCTGCAGGCGACGTTCGACCGGCTCGCCCCCCTGTGCACGGCCCAGAACCTGCTGGTGGTGACCGGTGTCGCGCACGCGACGTCGGTGGCGCGGCAGCTGCCGGAGCTGCCGGAGCGCAACATCCTCGTCGAGCCGTTCGCCCGCGACTCGTGCGCCGCGATCGCGCTGGCGGCCGCCGTGATCGAGGAGCGGTCGCCGGGTGGGGTGATGGCGTCGTTCGCCGCCGACCACCTGATCGCCGACACCGCCGCGTTCTCCGACGTGGTGCGGGACGCGCTCGCCGGTGCCCGCGACGGCAAGCTCATGACCATCGGCATCACCCCGACCCGGCCCGAGACGGGCTACGGCTACCTGCAGCTCTCCGCGCCCGCGGTGGCCGGGCAGCGCCAGCAGGTGCTGGAGTTCAAGGAGAAGCCGACGTACGCGGTGGCCACCGAGTACGTCGACTCGGGCGAGTACCTGTGGAACGCGAGCATGTTCCTGTGGCGGACCGAGGTGTTCCTCGCGGAGCTGGCCGCCCGCCGCCCGGACGTGCACGACCCGGTCCGCGAGATCGCCCGCGCTTGGGACACCCCGGCGCAGGAGGCGGTGCTCGGCGAGCTGTGGCCGACGATCCCGAAGGTGGCGGTCGAGTACGCGGTGATGGAGCCCGCGGCCGCCGAGGGCAAGGTCGCGACCGTGCCGGGTGACTTCGGGTGGAACGACATCGGCGACTTCGAAACGCTCGGGGAGCTGCTCGGCGTCGACATCGACGGCGGCGGCCGCGTGGTCGACGTGAGCGGCGCACGCCCGCCCGTGGTGGTGGTCGACGGCGACGGCGTCATCGCGGTGCCCTGCTCGTCCCGGGTGATCGCGACGCTCGGCGTGCGCGACCTGATCGTCGTGGACACGGCCGACGCGGTGCTGGTGTGCCGCCGGGACCGCGCACAGGACATCAAGAAGCTGACCGAGTTGCTAAGGGAAAAGGGTCACGCCGCGCACGTGTGATTTCCGGGATCTTCGCTGACGCGGAGCGGAATCAGTAATACCCTGGACCCCAACATCGACGACGCGACAGGGAGAGGTCGACGCATGGACCCCCGTGAGCGGGCCGACGCCATCCTGGCGCGGGCCCGAGCGCGAGGCGCCTTCGTGGTGACTCCGGAGAGCGCCGTATCGCCGATGGACGCCGCCAGCACGCTGCAGATTCCGCGTGCGGTGGTGCGTGCCGCCGACGAGCAGGACCCCGAGCAGACCATGGTGGTGCCCGCGCCCGAACTGCCCGCCATCGCGCAGGAGGCGTTGACGGACGTGGTCGCGGTGCCGCATCCCGGCCCCCGGTCCCGGCAACGGCGTCTGGAGCAGCACCAGAACATGCTGGCCGCCCGGGAAGCCGCTCAGACACGCGAGCCGGAAGAGGTCGACGGGCTCGTGCCCACCGTCAAGGAGCCGCCTCCCACCGGCAGCCTGTCCCAGCGGCTCGAGGGCTGACCCTCAGCTCTTCTTCCTGGTCTCCGCCTTCAGGCGCAACGCCAACCCGGCCTTCACGCCCGCGCGCACAGGTGCCCACCACAACCCCTGGTGGCGGTCGGCGATGAAGCGGTACGCGCTGTCGTGGTGCACGGCCAGCATCTTGTCGGAGACCCGGGCCGTCGAGTGGCCCTGGATGTGGACCACCTCGGCCGCGGGCACGTACACGTTCTGCCAGCCCGCCTTGCCGAGCCGGTCGCCGAGGTCGACGTCCTCGAAGTACATGAAGTACCTCGGGTCGAAGCCGTCCACCGAGTCGAAGGCCTCGCGGCGCATCAGGAGGCACGAGCCGGACAGCCAGCCCGCCTCGCGTTCGACGACCGTGTCCACCTGCTTGTACGCCTTCGTCCACGGGTTCGACGGCCAGAACCGGCCCGCCACCGCGTGGCCGACGCCCTTCCCGATCGACGGGACCATGCGCGCGGACGGGTAGATCTCGCCCGTCGGCTGGCGGATCAGCGGGCCGAACGAGCCGCCGCGGGGCCAGCGGTCGGCCGCGGCCAGCAGGGTGTCGAGGGAGCCGTCGCCGAACTCCAGGTCCGGGTTGGCCACGACGATCCAGCCGTACTCCTGCCCCAGGGTGGCCACGCCGCGGTTGGCGGCGGTGCCGTAGCCGAGGTTGCCGCCGGTGGGGAGGAGGGTCACGTTGTCCCGCGCGGCAGCGGCCTTCTCCGGGGCGCCGTCGTCGGAACCGTTGTCGGCCAGCACGACCCGGTACGGTCTCGTGGTCGCCTTCGTCAGCGTGTCGAGGCACCGGTCGAGCGTCTCGCCCGGCGAGTAGGTCACGATGACGACTGCCAGCTCCTGGCCATAATCCTCAGACACGCCGGAACATTCTGCCCGTCACCGCGAACGGTGGTGCGCCCGGTAGGCCTTCTCGTACGCGACGCGATGGGCCTCGGCGCTCGTCAGCCATGAGAACTCCTTCGCCCGGCGCTGTGCCGCGGCCGCCAGCGTCGACCGGAGCGCCGGGTCGTCCAGCAGCTCGGTCAGCGCCGCCGCGATGTCGCCCGCGCCAACGCCGCAGTACGCGACCGCGTCGCCGCCGACCTCCGGCAGCGCCAGCCTGCGGGTGGTGAGCACGGACGCCCCGCACGCCATGGCCTCCAGCACCGGCAGGCCGAACCCCTCGCCCAGCGACGGGTACGCCACGAGCGTCGCACCGCCCAGGAAGCCCGCCAGGTGTTCGAACGGGAGGTAGCCCGCGCGGATCACGCGCAGGCGGTGCGGCACGTCGTCCAGTGCGCGTTCCACCTGGCGGTCCCAGCCCGGCTGCCCCGCGAGCACCAGCGCGGGGGGTTCGGCACGGCCCCGGCACGCCGCCGCGAAGCCCCTGATCAGCGCCGGGACGTTCTTGCGTGGTTCGAGCGCGCCCAGGAACGCGACGTACGGAGTGTCCGGTCCGAGACCCACCAGCCGTCGTGCCGCCGAGACCTCCTCCAGCGTCGGCACGTGGAAGCGGTCGTTGTCCACGCCGTGCTGGATGATCTCCAGGCGGTGCGGCTTCGCGCCGGCGACCCGGGCCAGCTCGGCGGCCGTCGCCGCGGACGGGACCACGCACAGGGACGCCCGGACCAGCGCCGTACGGGTCCACGCGCGGAAGAAGCGGGCCTTGATCGAGTGGTGCAGCACCGCGTCGGTGAAGAACGTGGCGTCGTGCAGGGTCACCACGGAGGCCTTCGTGTTCGCCAGCGCCGTCGTGTAGTGCGGGGAGTGCAGCACGTCCACGCCCAGCCTGCGGACCAGCCTCGGCAGCGTCGTCTGCTCCCACGTCAACCTGGCCGTGCGGGTCGCGTTCGACTCCGACGTCGGCACGATCCTCGAGTGCGGCGCCAGCCTGCCGTACAACTCGACGTCCCTCGGCTGGCAGACCACCGTGACCGGCGCGCCGTCCGAGTCGAGCGCGTACACGAGCGAGTCCACGTACCTGCCGACGCCGCCGCGATCCGCCGGCACGGCGGTCGCGTCGATCAGTACGCGGGGTTCGGCCACGGGTAGCAGACTACGACTGCCGCCCTCGCCACTTGTCCCGACTGGGTGAAAAAGCCACCGACCTCTTGTTCAACGAGCGTTCGCCATGTCGAAAAACCGCACGTGCAAGCGCCACAGCTCGGCCGCGGCGTGTTCCCAGGTGAACGCGGCGGCCCGCAGCAGGCCCTGCGCGACCCGTTCCGACGTCGCCACCGACGAGTCCACGACCTCCCGCAGCGCGCTCGCGAGCGCGTCCGCGTCGCCGCGCGGCACGACCAGACCGGTGCCGCCGGCCACCTCGACCAGCGCGGGCACGTCCGTGTGCACCACCGGCGTCCCGACGGCCATCGCCTCCAGGACCGGCAGGCCGAAGCCCTCGGCCCGGCTCGGCACCGCCAGCACGCTCGCGCGGCGCAGGATCGCCGACAGGTCCTCGTCGTCGACGTGGCCCAGCACGTGCAGGCGCCTGCCGGGGAAGCCGAGTTCCGCGGCCAGCTCGACCAGGTTCACCTCGCCCCAGCCGCGCGGGCCGACCACCACGAGCGGCAGGTCCGGGGCGTGCGGCTCGGCCATCGCACGCACCAGCACGTCGAGGCCCTTGCGCGGCTCGACCGTGCCGACCGCCAGCACGTACGTCTCGGGCAGCCGCAGCCTGCCGGTCTTCAACGCGGCCACGCCCGGGTCCATGTGCTGCCGGAACACCTCCGGCACGCCGTGGCCGACGACCGCGACCGTCGCCGGGCCGGGCGCGTGGTCCCGCAGTTCCTCGGCGACGGCGTTGGTGGGCACGACGATCGCGTTCGCGCGGGCCGCGGCGCGGCGGATGGCGGCCTGGTGCCAGGAGGCGCCGCGGCGGGTAAGGGTCTCCGGGTGCGTGAACGGCACGGTGTCGTGCACGGTCACCACGAGGCTGCGGCCGCGTTTGCGGGCGGGCGGGGCGAGCGGGGTCGGGGCGTGGACGGCGTCGCCGCCCGGCCACAGGTGCACGCCGCGTTCCCACAGCGCGGTCAGGCCGCGGCGCGACAGCGGCAGCGCACGCGGGCCCGCCACGTTCGGCACCACCGCGGGCGCGAGGTCGCGGTGCGTCGCGGTGACGGTCGCGACGGTCCAGTCGGGGGGCGCCGATGCGGCCATCGCGGTGAGCAGCTCGCGCGTGTAGCGCCCGGTCCCACCAGGGACGGGCGCGAGGAGCTGTTCGGTGAGCATGACTAGCTCGGGCACCGGCTCAGGGTACGGTTTCGCGCTGTGACCGGCCTCCTGACACGCAGCACGATCGTGGTGGTCACCTGGCGGGGGAAAGACCACGTCGGCGCCTGTCTCGACGCTGTCGCGGCACAGACCCGCCCGCACCGGCTCCTGGTGGTCGACAACGCCTCCGACGACGGCACCGCGGCAGTGCTCGCGGCGCACCCGTCGAAGCCCGAGGTGCTGCGGCTGCCGGTCAACTCCGGGTACGCCGGGGCGCTCGCGGCGGTGTCGGTCGACACCGAGTTCACGGCGTGGCTCAACGACGACGCCGAACCCGCGCCGGACTGGCTCGAACGCCTAGAGGACACGCTTGACCAGCACGAACAGGCCGCGGCGGCGGGGGCGCGGATGGTGGCGCCGGACGGTGCGGTGATCTCGCTCGGCGTCGGGCTGACCGCCGACGGGCACGGCGTGGACCTGACCGACGAGGCAGCGCCGGTGTTCGGGTTCTGCGGCGGCGCGGCGCTGCTGCGGACCGGGGCGTTGCGGCGTGCGGGTGGCGTTCCCGCCCGGTTCTTCTGCTACTACGAGGACACCGACACCGCGTGGCGCCTGCGGCTGGCGAATCACACGATCGTGTCGGTGCCGGACGCGCGGGTGATCCACCGGCACGGCGCGAGCACGCGCCCGGGGTCGCGCCGGTTCCACCTGTGGAACGAACGCAACCGGCTGGCCATGCTGCTGCGCTGCGCCCCGGTCGCGGTGGCCGCGCGGGAGGTGGCCCGGTTCGCGGCGATCACGGCGCTGCTCCCGCTGCGACGGTTGGCCCGCCACCGTGCCGGGCCGCCGCCGTGGAACTTCCGGGTCGGGTTGCGGCTGCGGGTGCTCGGCGAGCTGCTCGCGTCGCTTCCGCGAACACTTCGCGAACGCAAGGCCGTCACCGACCTCGCCGAAATCCCCCGTTCGGCGGTGTGGCGCGCGTCAAGATCACCGAACCCGCCCGGTTGACCACTCGTCACATGGTGTGATGGGGCAGGCTGGACCCCACTGCACAACCCCGAGGAGCGCGAGTGCCCGATCCGGCGCTACTTCCCGTCGTCTCGGTCATCGTCGTGAACTACCGCGGCGCCGAGGACACGGTCACCTGCCTGCGCGCGCTGCGCGACGAGCTGGACTACCCGGCTGAGCGGCTGCAACTCGTCTGCGTCGACAACGCCTCCGGGGACGGCAGCGCGGAGAAGATCAGACAGGTGCCCGGCGTCGAGGTGGTCGAGTCGGACACCAACCTGGGCTTCGCCGGCGGCTGCAACCTCGGCGCGCGGCACGCCACCGGCACCGTCCTCGCCTTCCTCAACAACGACGCCCGCCCGCACCGCGACTGGGTGACCTCGGCCGTCGCCGTGTTGAAGACCGAGCCGACCGTGGCCGCCGTCGCGTCCAAGGTCCTCGACTGGGACGGCGAGCGCGTCGACTTCGTGGACGCGGGCCTGACCTGGTTCGGCATGGGCTACAAGCGGCACGCGGGCCAAGTCGATGACGGGTCGCACGACGTCGCCAAGGACGTCCTGTTCGCGACCGGCTCCGCCATGTTCGTCCGCGCCGAGGTGTACCGGGAGCTGGGCGGCTTCGACGAGCGGTTCTTCATGTTCTACGAGGACGTCGACCTCGGCTGGCGGCTGAACCTGCGTGGCTGGCGGGTGCGGTACGAGCCCCGCTCGCTCACCTTCCACCGCCACCACGCCTCGATGTCCAAGGTGGACGCACCGGACAACGCGCGCGAGCTGTACCTGCTCGAACGCAACGCGCTCGCCGCCCTCTACAAGAACGTCTCCGACACCACGCTCGCGAAGGCCCTGCCCGCGGCACTCGCGCTCGCGGTCCGCCGCGCGACCGCCCGCGGCGACGTGGACCCGACCCAGCTGGAGATCGGCAGGCCCGACACCGGGACCACCGTCGAGATCCCCCGCACCACACTCGCCGGGCTCCTCGCCATCGACCAGTTCGTCGAGCTGCTGCCCTCCCTCGCCACGTCGCGCCAGGCCGAGCAGGCCGCCAGGGTGCGCACGGACGCCGACCTGATCCCGCTCATGCGCCGCGCCATGGAGCCCGCCTACCCGCTGCCGAGATACCTCGCCGCCCACGACGTGCTGGTCGACGTGTTCGGCCTCGAGGAGGCGTTCGGCGCGCGCAGGCGGGTCCTCGTGATCACCGGCGACGCGCTGACCGAGCGGATGGCGGGCCCGGCGATCCGCGCGTGGAACATGGCCGACGTGCTCGCCGCCGAACACGACGTCCGGCTGGTCACCGTCAACCCGCTGTGCTCGCCGCCGGAGGCGCCGTTCGCGGTGGCGCACGCGCGGCAGCGGGACCTGTCGCCGCACGTGGCGTGGGCGGACGTCGTCGTCCTCCAGGGGCACGCGCTGGAGATGGCGCCCGAGCTGAAGAAGGCCTCCTCCACGAAGATCGTGGTCTGCGACATGTACGACCCGATGCACCTGGAGCTGCTGGAACAGGGCAAGGACGCGACCGACGAGCAGCGCGAGCTCGACCTGGTCGGTGTCACGAAGGTGCTGAACGCACAACTCGACCGCGGCGACTTCTTCCTCTGCGCCTCAGAGCGGCAGCGGCACTTCTGGCTGGGGCACCTGACCGCGCTCGGCAGGCTCACGCCGTCGCTCTACGACAGCGACCCGACGGTCCGGTCGCTGCTGGCGGTCGCGCCGTTCGGGCTGCCCGGCAAGCCGCCGCAGCGCACCGCGTCCCCGATCCGGGGACCGATCACCGGCGACTCCGACAAGGTGGTCATCTGGGCCGGTGGCGTCTACAGCTGGTTCGACCCGCTGACACTGCTGCACGCCATGGACCGCCTGTCGAAGCGGCACGAGAACGTTCGGCTGCTGTTCCTGGGCATGAAGCACCCGAACCCCGAGGTGCCGGAGATGGACATCGGCGCGCGGACCCGGGCGCTGGCCGCGCGGCTGGACCTCACCGGCAGGCACGTGTTCTTCAACGAGACGTGGGTGCCCTACACCGAGCGGCAGAACTGGCTGCTGGACGCGGACTGCGGGGTCACCACCCACTACGAGCACGTGGAGACGACGTTCGCGTTCCGCACCCGCGTCCTCGACTACCTGTGGACCGGCCTGCCGATCGTGACGACCGACGGCGACTCCTTCGCCGACCTGGTCCGCACGGAACGCCTCGGCGTGGTGGTGCCCGCCGAGGACGCGGACGCGCTCGCCGACGCGCTCGAGAAGGTGCTGTACGACGAGGAGTTCGCGGCCGCGGCCCGCGAGCGGATCGCGGTCGTGCGGGAACGGTTCACGTGGGAGACCGCGCTGGCGCCGCTGGTGTCCTTCTGCCGCAACCCGTCCCCGGCCGCGGACCGCCTGCCCGGCACGGCCCCGCTGGTGCGCAACAAGCCGCTCGGCGTCGGCGGCACGCTGCGCCGCGACCTCGACCTGGTGCGGTCGTACTTCGACCAGGGCGGCCCGGCCGAGCTGACCCGGCGGGCCGCGGGCCGGATGCGAAGACTGGCGGCGGAACGCCTGCGGAAGGGCCGTGACGATGGCTAGGCCCACCAAGGTGCTGCTCGACGGCACGCCACTGCTCGGCCACCGGACCGGCATCGGCCGCTACACCGCGGCACTGGCCGAGGAACTGGCCTCGATGTCCGAAGTGGACATGCGGGCGGTGGCGTTCACGTTGCGGGGCTGGCGCAAGCTGCGCAAGGTGCTCCCGCACGGCACCCGGTCGCGGGGCATGCCGGTGTCGGCGCGGATGCTGCGCCGCTCCTGGCTGCGGGCCCCATTCCCGCCCATCGAGCTGTTCGCCGGGCTCACCGACGTCGTGCACGGCACCAACTTCGTGCTCCCGCCCGCGCTGCGGGCCGCCGGTGTGCTGACCATCCACGACCTCGCGTTCCTGGACTCCCCCAGCGACCTGCCGCCCTCGGACGAGCAACTGCCGCAACTGGTCGCGAAGTCGGCGCAGCGCGCGGACGTGGTGTGCACGCCGACGAAGGCGGTCGCGGACGTGGTCGTCGAGCGGCTCGGCGTGCCCGAGGAGAAGGTGGCGGTGACCCCGCTGGGCATCGACCTCGCGTGGTTCACGGCCCGCCCGCCGAGCGAGGCGCTGCGGCGGCGGATCGGGCTGCCGAAGGAGTACCTGCTGTTCGTCGGCGCCGCCGGGCCGCGCAAGGCACTGGACTGGCTGCGCAAGGCACACGAGAACACGCCGGGCCTGCCGCCGCTGGTGCTCGCGGGCCCCGGCCACCACCGCGACGACGAGACCGTGAAGACCATCGGCTACCTGTCCGACGTGGACCTGCGGAGCGTGGTGGCCGGCGCGTCGGCGCTGGTGCTGCCGTCCCGCGACGAGGGCTTCGGGCTGCCGGTGCTGGAGGCGCTGGCGTGCGACGTGCCGGTGGTGTGCTCGGACGTGCCCGCGTTGCGCGAGGTGGCGGGCGGGCACGCGTCCCTGGTCCCGTTCGGTGAGGTGGAGGCGATGGGCGCGGCCCTGACCGACGCGCTGGCCGAACCGCTGACGCCGTCGACGCTGGCCGCGCACCGGGCCCACGCGGCGGGCTTCACGTGGCGGCGCACCGCGGAACTGACGGTCGCGGCGTACCGCCAGGCCATCGGCTGATCACCCGTGTCCGGCGCCGGTTCCCCCGTCCCGGACCTGCTCATCGCGCTCGACCGGGACAGCACGGTGCCGCTGCACCGCCAGATCGAGTCCGCGATCCGCGACCGGATTCGTACGGGGCACCTGCGCAAGGGCGCGGTGCTGCCGCCCACGAGGACCGTCGCCGCGTCTCTTGGCGTGTCACGGGGCGTCGTCGTGGAGGCCTACCAGCAGCTCGCCGCGGAGGGGTACGTCACCAGCCGCCCCGGCGGGTACACGCACGTCGCGGTCGACGGCACCGCCCCGGCCCGAGGTGACTCGGCCGTCCCCGCGCACCGACCACGGATCGACTTCGGCTACGGCCGCGCGGACGGCGGGCACTTCCCGCGCTCGGCGTGGTCCCGGTCGCTGCGCACGGTGCTGGCGGACACCCCGGACGACCGGCTGAACTACCTGTCCGGGCACGGCGTGCCCGAGCTGCGGGACGCGCTGTGCGCCTACCTCGACCGGGTCCGCGGCACCGCCGCCCGTCCCGAGCACACGGTGATCTGCAACGGCTACGCGCAGGGCATCGCACTGATCGTCCGGGTGCTGGCGGACGCGGGCGCGGCCACGCTCGCCGTCGAGGACCCCAGCTCGCTCGACGACGCCGTGCCGCTCGCGCGCGCGGCCGGGCTGTCCGTGGTCGGCGTGCCGGTCAGCGAGGACGGCATCGACGTGGCGGCGCTCGCACGGTCGGGTGCGGACGCGGTCGTGCTCACCCCGTCGCACCAGTGGCCGCTCGGCGGGATCCTGCCCGCGGCGTCCCGTTCGGCGGTGCTGGCGTGGGCCGCGGACACGGGCGCGCTGGTCGTCGAGGACGACTACGACGCCGAGTACCGCTACGACCGAGCCCCGGTGGGTGCGATGCAGGGGCTCGCGCCGGAGCACGTGGTCTACGCGGGCTCGGTCAGCAAGACGCTCGCGCCCGGCCTGCGCATCGGGTGGCTCCTGGTGCCCGCACGGCTCTCGGCCGCGGTCGCCGAGGCGAAGCTCGCCGCCGACCGCGGTTCGCCCGCGATCGACCAGCTCGCGTTCGCCGACTTCCTCACCCGCGGCGAGTTCGACCGCCACCTGCGCCGCATGCGGCCGGTCTACCGGCGGCGCCGCGACGCGCTGCTGGCCGCCCTTTCCGCGCGGCTGCCCGACCTCACCCCGGTCGGCGCCGCGGCGGGTCTGCACCTGGTGGCGTGGCTACCGCCGGACCTCGACGAGCCGTCTGTGGTGGCGGCCGCGCTCGACCGCGGGGTCGGCGTGCACGGTGTGGGAGACAACCGGCTCGGCGGTCCTGGCCGGCAGGGCCTGCTCTTCGGGTACGCCTCCCTGTCGGAGCGCGCGATCGCCGAGGGCGTCGGCCTGCTGGCCGACGCCGTGGCGGACGTGCGGGCTCACCCGGCCACGAACACGCCGACCGTCACCGCGCACAACACGAGCCCCGCGCCGTGAACGAGGGTGGTCCGTTCGCGGACCACCACCGCGGCCAGCGCGACCGTGAACGCCGGGTACAGCGAGGTGATCACGGCGGCGACCGCGGCCCCGCCCTGGTGCGCCGCGTGGAAGTACAGGATCGTCGCCGTGACCCCCAGCAGCCCGGGCCACACCGCGGCGAGCGGCGGCCTGCCGGTGGTTCCCTTCGCGACCACGGCCGCCAGCACCACCACCGCGCTGAGCTGCGCGATCGCCACCGGCCAGAGCCCGGCGCCGTCGCCTGCCTGGTCGAGGCAGAGGAACAGGACCCCGAACCCGGCCCCGGACACGAGCCCCTCGCCGACGCCGCCACCGCCGCGCGGCCCGGACTCCGACGCGACGAGCCAGATGCCCGGCACCGCGAGGCAGATCCCGACCACGGCGGCGGCCGACAACGCCTGCCCCGCGACCAGGGTGACCAGGACCGGGATGCTCGCCGCGCCCACCGCGGACAGCGGCCCGGCCACGTTCATCCGGCCGCGGGCCATGCCGCGGTACAGCGCGAGCGTGCCGACCGCGCTCCCGACACCGGCGATGGCACCGAACAGGACGGCCCGCGGGCCGGGTCCTGCCGACCCCAGCAGAACCGCGGCGCCCAGCGCTCCCGCCGCCGACGCGATCTGCCCGGTCAGCCCGACCACCGAGTAGTGGGCGCGGCGGGACAGCACGCCGCCGACGAAGTCGGACACGCCGTAGCAGGCGGCGGCCCCCAGCGCGAGCATCAGCACGATTTCCATGGGCTCATCGTGCGATCGGATCGGTCCTTCCGACAGTGCCAAACGAGGCTCTGGATTCAGGACCAATTCACGCCGTCACCCTGGCCAGCACCACCCCGCCCACGATCAGCGCGAGTGCGGCGAACCGGCCCCACGTCAGCGGGTCCCGGTACAACAGCACCCCGAGCACGATCGCGCCGACCGCGCCGATGCCGGTGAACACCGCGTACGCCGTGCCGACCGGCAGCGTCCGCATCGCCAGCGACAGCAGGTAGACGGCGGCCGCGGCCAGGACGAAGCACAGGACCGTCGGCCACAGGCGCGTGAAGTTCTCCGTCGGTTTGATGCTCTGCGCCCACGCGACCTCCACCAGCCCGGCGGCGACAAGCACGAGCCAGCTCACCCCGCCACCTCGTCCACGCGTGCCAGGGCGGCCGCCAGCGACACCTCCTGTGCGTCCATACGGTCGGCCAGCCGGGGGTCGACGAGCGCGTTGGTCAGCTCGGCGTGCACGAACACGACGTCGGTGACGTCGAAGTGACCGGCGAAGAAGTCCCGCAGGTAGCGCTCTTCGTGGTCGTACGGGGCGCGGGGTGTGCCCGGCAGGTACGTCCCGCCGCGGGCGCCCGCGACCACGAAACGCCTGCCCCGCAACGACATCCTCGGGAACGTGACCTGGTCGAGCCACGCCTTGAGTGCAGAGGGGACCGAGAAGTTGTACATGGGCGTGCCGATCAGGACGGTGTCGGCGGCGACAAGTTCGTCGAGAAGTGGGGCGACCACCGCCCATGCCTCGTGCTGGGACGGGGTCATGACCGCCTCCTTGTAGCGGTCGATGTCGGTGATCCCCTGTCCGAGCACGGCGTCGCAGATCTCCGTCCACGGCTCCGTGATGTGCGGGACGGGGTCCTTCGCGAGGTCGCGGTAGAGGTAGCGGCCGTCGTGGTGGGCGGCCCGCCACTGCTCGGCGAACCGGGCCGACAGGCGGCGGGAGAAGGAACGGGTGCGTGCGCTGGCATCGAGGTGCAGCAAAGTGGACGTCATGTCCGCTTTGAACCGGGCAGCGTGTCCGGTTATTCCGTAGGGTGTCGGCATGCGAGCCGATGCCGCCAGGAACCAGGCGAAGGTGCTGGCCGCGGCCGAGGAGCTGTTCGCCACCCGCGGGGCCGCGGCCGTGACCATGGACGACATCGCGAAGGCCGCTGGCGTCGGCCGCGGCACGCTGTACCGCCGCTTCCCCGACCGCGCGTCGATCGCCGTCGCGCTGCTCGACCAGCACGAGAAGGACCTGCAGACCCGGCTCATGTCAGGTCCGCCGCCGCTCGGTCCCGGCGCCCCACCCTCGGAACGGCTGGCCGCCTTCTACGACGCGATGCTGGATCTGCTCGACCGGCACGTGCACCTCGTGCTGGGAACGGAGGTCGGCGCGTCCCGGTTCGCGACGGGGGCGTACGGGTTCTGGCGCGCGCACGTGCGGTCCCTGATCGCGGACCTGCCCGATCCGGACGCGCTCACCGACGTGCTGCTGGCACCGCTCGCGCCGGACGTGTTCGCACATCAGCGGTCCCGCGGGATCGGCGTCGACCGGCAGCGTTCCGCACTGGCGCGGCTGGCGGCAGGGGTGCTGTCCGGGCGTGGTCGACACCCATGACGCGAAACCACGAGCGGCAGGCGCTCGGTTCGTCGCAGGGCTGGCGCCGAGTTTGCCCCCGCCCTTCTTCTGTGCGGGGGGTTACGCCGGGGGGTGGAAGTGGGGGCCGTGTTCGGTGAACGCGGCTGACAGGGCTTCTCGCCACGGGCGCATGGGTGGGAGTCCGGCCTCGCGCCAGGAGCGGTCCGACAGGACCGAGTACGCGGGTCTTGGTGCGGGGCGGGGGAAGTCGGCCGACGTGCACGGGCGCACGCGGGCCGGGTCCAGGCCCAGTTCCTCGAAGATCGCGCGGGCGAAGCCGAACCATGTCGTCTCGCCGCCGCCTGTGCAGTGCAGCACGCGTTCGGTTGGTGCGTCGTCGGTTGCCACCCGGGAGGCCAGGCCCAGCAGGCCTTCCGCCAGGTCGCCCGTCCACGTCGGACATCCGCGCTGATCGTCCACAACGGACACCGTGTCGCGGGTCGCGGCCAGTTTCGCCATGGTCTTCACGAAGTTGCCGCCGTGCGCGCCGTACACCCACGCCGTGCGCACCACCCAGGCCCGTGCTCCCGACCCGAGCACGGCGGCCTCCCCGGCCGCCTTCGTCGTGCCGTACACGGACTTCGGTCGCACGGGATCCGTTGTGTCGTAAGGGTGATCGCCGTCGCCGGGGAAGACGTAGTCGGTGGAGACGTGGATCAGTGGGACGTTCGCCGCCGCGCACGCGGCCGCGAGCAGCCGGGGGCCGTCGCCGTTCACCGCGAACGCTCTGGTTCCGTCGGTTTCCGCGGTGTCGACCCCGTTGTAGGCGGCGGCGTTCACGACCACGGGGCGGTGGCCGTTCTCCTCGGCCACCGACGCCAGCGTCTTCACCGCCGTCACGACCGCGCCCGCGTTCGTGACGTCCAGCTCCGCCGACCCCGGTGCGCGCACGACCTCCGCACGGGCCGCGAGGTCCCGGCCCAGCTGGCCGTGCCCACCGGGCACCAGTAGTGACAGCATCAGTTACCGAGCAACCTCACACGGTCCTTCAGCGGCTCCCACCACGCGCGGTTCTCCCGGAACCACTCGATCGTGCTACCGAGCCCCTCCTCGAACGACATCAGCGGGCGGTAGCCCAGCTCGGCCGAGATCTTCGTGATGTCCACCGAGTAGCGGCGGTCGTGGGCCTTGCGGTCCTCGACCCGCTCCACCATCTCCTCGCCGACGCCGAAGGCGCCCAGCAGGCGCTCCGTCAGCTCGAGGTTGGTGAGCTCGGTACCGCCGCCGATGTTGTAGATCTCGCCCGGCCTGCCGCCGTCTGCGACGAGCTGGATGCCGTGGCAGTGGTCGTCGACGTGGAGCCAGTCGCGCACGTTCTGCCCGTCCCCGTAGAGGGGAACCTTCTTGCCGTCCATGAGGTTCGTGACGAACAGCGGGATGACCTTCTCGGGGAACTGGTACGGCCCGTAGTTGTTGGAGCACCGCGTGACACACACCGGCAGCCCGTGCGTGCGGTGGAACGACCGCGCGAGCAGGTCCGACGACGCCTTCGACGCCGAGTACGGCGAGTTCGGCTCCAGCGGGTAGGTCTCCGACCACGAACCGGAGTCGATCGACCCGTACACCTCGTCGGTGGAGACGTGCACGAACTTCCCGACGCCCGCGTCGACCGCCGCCTGCAACAGGGTCTGCGTGCCGACCACGTTCGTCATCACGAAGTCGGCCGCGCCGAGGATCGAACGGTCCACATGCGACTCGGCGGCGAAGTGCACGACCAGGTCCACACCGGCCATGACCTGGGTGACCGCCACGGCGTCACAGATGTCGCCGCGCACGAAGCGAAGCCGGGGATCGTCCTTGACCGGCGCCAGGTTCTGCTCGTTGCCCGCGTACGTGAGCTTGTCGAACACCACGATCTCGGCGTCGGCGAGTGACGCGTACGCACCACCGAGCGCCTTGCGCACGTAGTGCGACCCTATGAAGCCGGCACCGCCGGTGACGAGGACCCGCATCGAGCTCCCATTCCTCACGGGGACATGAACCCCGGACGGACACTATTGCGTCCTAATCGATAACAAGACCTCGTTTGGCGAGGTCACGACTCGGTATCCTAACGGGCAGGTTCGCGGGGGTTGGGGAGGAGCGTGCGTGAGCAGGCGTGCGCGAGGGCGTTCTGGCTGGCAGAAGGCCGGTCTGGCGACCGGTCGGTCGTTGGCCGCACTCGTTTCGGCCGCCGTGATCAGCACTATGGGTTATGGCTGGTGGGCGGTCGGTGACATCGACGAGGACACCGTCACCACCGACGTGATCGAACAGGAAGTGCGGGACCAACGCGTTCCACTGGATGGAGCAGTGGACATGCTGCTGGTCGGCATAGACAGCCGCACCGACAACAACGGCAACCGGTTGCCGCGCGAGGTGCTGGACTTCCTCAACGCGGGTGAGAGCGACGGCGAACGCAACACCGACACGATGATCCTCGTCCACATTCCCGTGGACGGCACCCGCGCGGTCGCGATCTCCTTCCCGCGCGACTCGTGGGTGGAGCTCGCGGGCGGCTTCGGCGAACACCGCCTCAACTCCGCGTTCGCCTACGCCTACAACGACGCGCGCGAGAAACTGGCGGACAAGGCCCCCGACGAGCGGACGCTGGACGAGCAGGCCAAGGTCGCGGGCCGCAAGAACCTGATCGCCACCATCCAGAACCTGATCGGCGACTCGGTCACCATCGACCGCTACGCCGAGGTGAACCTGCTGTCGTTCTACGAGATCACCAAGGCCATCGGCGGCGTGGACGTGTGTCTGAAAGAGGCCACCCGCGACCCGATGTCCGGCGCGGACTTCACCAAGGGCGTGCAGACGATCGCGGGCCGCAAGGCGCTCGCGTTCGTCCGGCAGCGCCACGGGCTCGAGCACGGCGACCTCGACCGGATCGTGCGGCAGCAGGCGTTCCTCGGTGCGATCGCCAGCAAGGTCCTGTCCGCGGACATGCTGACGAGCCCGGCGAAGGTGCGGGACCTGGTCACCGCGGTGCAACGGTCGGTGGTCCTGTCCGACGGCTGGCAGCTGTCGACGTTCGCGGCGCAGATGTCCGGGCTGACCGCCGACGGCATCGACTTCTACACGATCCCCACGCTGGGCGACGCGAACATCGGCGGCGCCGACGTGCTGGCGATCGACCCCGACCAGGTGGCGGCGTTCGTGTCGTCGCTGGTCTCCGACGCGGGCGGGCCGGACCCGTCCTCGGGCTCGCCGGTGCCCGGCGACACCACCACGGCCACCACGACGCCGCCCGACGACGGCGCCCGGCCGACGCTCGGCCTGGTCACCGTGGACGTGCGCAACGGCTCGAACACCAGGGGCCTCGCCGCGTCGGTGCTGCGGTCGTTGACGGCGAAGGGCTTCCAGGGTGGCGACATCGGGGACGCGCCCGTGCGGTCGGCGTCGACGATCAGGTACGCGCCCGGTGAACGGAACCTCGCCGAGTTCACGGCCACGGAGCTGGGCGGGCAGTTCACGTTCCTGGAGGACGGCTCGCTCACCGCGAACGAGCTGACGGTCGTGCTCGGCACGAACTACCAGGGGGGCGAGGAGACGAACGGGGTGCGGGCGCAGCCGTCCTCGACGCCATCGACACCGTCGGCTCCGCCGTCGTCGGGCAGCCGGCCCGCCCCGCGGATCACCGCCGACGACCTGGTGTGTGTGAACTGACCGACATCCGCCAAGTGGGTTGATCAGGGTCGCATCGGCGCGGTTCTGTCGGTGTGAGCGGTTAGCCTGGTCTGGGTCGGGCAGGGGAGGTGACCGATGGTGGGGAAGCACGCGGCCGAGGGGGACGCGGACGAGCTGACGACGTACGCGACAGCGGTGGGGAAGGTGCCGGTGACCTCGGCGCCGTCCCCCGAGTCCGACGACGAGGCTGACGCGCCGCCACGACGGCGTGGCGTGGCCGGGCTGCTGATCGCGGGCCGGGTCGCGCTGGGCCTGCTGTCGGCGGCGACGCTCACGGCGATGTCGCTCGTGTACCTGCGGGTCGACCAGCTCGACCAGAGCAAGAACACCACCGACGCGGTGGCCGCCGCGCAGGAGGGCGAGGCCGCGACCTCGGACGACGACGGGGCCAACGACATCCTCATCGTCGGCAACGACAGCCGCACCGACATGCAGGGCAGGCCGCTGTCCGAGGAGCTGTTACGCGAGCTGCGCACCGAGGCGACGGAGACGCTGAACACCGACACGCTGATCCTGTTGCGGATCCCGAGGGACGGCAGCCGCGGCTCGGCCATCTCCATCCCGCGCGACACGTCGGTGCTGGTGCCGAACCTGGGCCGCGAGGAGAAGATCAACGGCGCGTACGGCATCACCAAGGCCGGGGTGATGGAGGAGCTGGTCGCCAAGGGCGAGACCGACCGCGCCAAGATCAACCGCGAGTCCGACGACGCGGGCCGCGCCGCGCTGATCCAGGCGGTGCAGGTGCTGACCGGCGCGCGGATCGACCACTACACCGAGGTGAGCCTGTACGGGTTCTACCTGCTCACCGAGGTCATCGACGGCGTCGACGTGTGCCTGAACAACGCGACGAGCGACCCGGACTCGGGCGCGAACTTCGCGGAGGGCCCGCAGACCGTGCGGGGCGGGGACGCGGTGGCGTTCGTGCGGCAGCGCAAGAACCTGCCGCGCGGCGACCTGGACCGCATCGTGCGGCAGCAGACGTTCCTGTCCTCGGCGATGCAGAAGGTGCTCTCCGGCGGGCTGCTGACCGACAACGCGAAGCTGAACGCGCTGGAGGACGCGGTGTCGAAGACGGTCGTGATGGACGGCGGGCTGCACTTCCTGGAACTGGTGAACCAGGCGCAGTCGCTGGCGACGGGCAACGTCCAGTTCGTGACCATCCCGGTCGAGGCCGTGGGCGCCCGCAACGACCGGGGGCAGAGCATCATCGTGGTGGACCTGCCGAAGGTGCACCGGTTCGTCGAGGACCTGCTGACGCCGCGGCCGCCGAAGCCCGCGGGCAGGCCGGCGCCGGTGGAGTACGGCCGGACCGGCCCGGCGGCGGCCAAAGCCGCGCAACCGTCGGTGCCGTGCGTGGACTAGCGTGGCCACCCGTGAGCCTCACCGAACACCTGCTGCGCGGCGCACCTGCCCAACCGTTGATCACGCACTACGACGACGCCGAGGACACCCGCGTCGAGCTGTCGGTCGCCACGATGCGCAACTGGGCGGCGAAGACGGCGAACTGGCTGGTGGACGAGCTGGACGTCGAGCCGGGTGACCGGGTGGCGGTGCTCCTGCCCGCGCACTGGCAGACGGCCGCCGTGTTCCTGGGCGCCTGGTGGTGCGGCGCGGAGGTGGTCACCGCGGGCGACGCGAAGGTCGCGTTCGTGCCGCCGGGGGCGACGGCCCCGGGCGCGTCGGTCACGGCGGTCGCGTCGCTGGACCCGATGGGCCGGGACCTCCGCGGCGAGGTGCCGGACGGCGCCCTGGACTACGTGGGCGACGCCCGCCTCTTCGGCGACGACTACCTGGGCGGGTCCGTCCCCGGCGACACCCCGTGCTTCATGGGCTCCACAGTGGACGAGATCGTCGCGAAGGCGTCGACCCACGCGGAAACCCTGGGCATCGAGCAGGGCACCCGCGTTCTGTCCACACTGGACTGGCCCGCGTCGGCCATGGAGGGCTTCGTGACCGTGCTCGCCGCGGGCGGCAGCCTGGTGCAGGTCACGAACGCCGACTCGGAGAAGCTGCGCAAGCACGCGGAAACAGAACGTACGACCATCGTGTTGTCGTGAGTTTCGCGGTAGACGCGAGGAAGGTGCGGAACGCCGCGCTGCCGCACGGCCGCCGGGTGTCGGGGCTGCACTCGTGCGTGCAGCGATACCACCCACTGGGTTTCCTGGCGACGCTCAGCTTTCTCGAACACCAGGCGGGCCCGTACCGCTCCGACGCGCCCGCGCTGCTGCGGGCGCTCGACTGCCTGACGGAAAGCCGCGAACTGTGGAAAGCGGTCGTCACCGACTACGCGACCGCGCGGCGAGAGGCGAAGTCACGGGGCCAGCGCACCCCGAGCCCTCACGACCCGAACCCGAGCCACGCCCCGGACCAGTGGTACGGCGCGTCCCGCCAGGCCGCCCACCACGCACTGTCGTTCCGCCAGACCCGGGGCCTGCTCCCCGAACCGTCCGACGACGTGGCGGCGGACGTGCTGACCCTGGTCGCGGCGACGCTGGCACACCCCGCCCTGTCCGCCGACGAGCGCGCCATGCTGGCCGACCTGACCGCCGAGCTACGCCGCCGAATCCGCACCAGCCGAGGCGCACCCCTGACCCGGGCGACCGAACTCCACCGCCTGACCAGCCTCATCACCGTCGCCACGACCCCATGAACCTCGCCGACGGCTGCCACTACTGCCACAGCGGCGAGGAACTGGCGTTCCTCGCGGGGCCACCCGCCGAAGCGCCGGACGCCGTCGTCGGCGCCATCGCCGCCGACCCACACGACCACTGGTCCGGCGAACAGTGGGAGTTCCTGTACCGCCGGTTCGCATCCCGGCTCATCGATCTCGTCCGGGCCAGGCGGGTCGACCCAGGCCTGACGTTGCGGCCGTTCGGCCCGTCGTACGCGAACCTCGCGAACTGGCCCGTGCAGGAACGCGCCACCACCGAGAACGCGCTCGGCGACACCCTTGTGGGCGCGCTGAAACACTGGCCCACGCACGAACTGGTGGTCCTTCTGGGCGGCCTGGCATGCGCCTACGACGACCTCACCCCATGGCTGGCACGCCTCGACACCGCCCCGGCCGCGGAAGGCGACATCATCCGCCTCACGTGCTACTGGACCACGAGCCTGCTGTGGGGCGACGACGACTGGTTCACGTGGTGGCACACCGACGATCCGGTGACCCCGGTCCGCGAATGGACGGCGGCCGTGCGCCCCCGGGTCGAGCGGTTCGCCCGGGCACACCCGGAGTGCAAGACCGCCCGCGACACCCTGACCGCCTACGACCACCTCGATCGCGGCGGGATCAGCCCCTGGTGGTACCCGGGCCACGGCTGGACCCAGTGGGAGCGGCGGGGCCTGCCCGGACAGTTCGGCTGGCTCCGACCCAGCGCCGCGAACTGAGCGGCGGTGTCCTCAGTGGACATGCCAGTCCACGCCGCCGGTTTCGGTGGCCTGATCACCGTTGAGCTGGTTTCGATCCCCGCGGGCTAACGTCGACGGCGACCGTTTTCCGTACCAGGAAAGGGAATCACCGTGAGACGTTCGGCTACCGTCCTGTTGTCCGTCGCCGCTGTTCTGGTCGGGGTTCCGGTTCCGGCGGGGGCTGCCGTGGACTGCACCTCGACCGTGCTTCCGGTGCTGCCGGGTACCTCCGGTGGTTCCGGGTCGGCGATCCTCGACGCGAACACCTTCCTCGGCTGGATGAACGACCCCTACCAGGGGGTGATCTGGCGGAACGGGAGCATTTCGAGCCTGAACATCGTGCCCAAGGAGGTGAACGCGTCCGGGCTGGTGGCCGGTTCGGTGGGCACCGGAACACCTCACGCGGCGCGGGCGCAGCTCGGCGGCACCCCGGAGGTCGGCTCGACGCGGCCGTCCAGCCTGGCGGACGTGAACTCGGCCGGTGACGCGGTCGGGTGGCAGACGAACCTGTACGCGCCGCCCAGCGACTACGACGGCCTGTGGTGGAAGCGCGGCGACGCCGCACCGACCCTCCTGCCCGGCCCGTACCGCACCTCGGCCGGCGCGATCGACGACTTCGGCAACATGATCGGCTGGGGCGAGACCAGCCAGGGCGAGCGGCGATACATGATCTGGGGGCCGGACGGCACCATCACGCGCCAGTACGGCCCGTTCGCGGCCGGGGAGACGCACGTCGCGCTGGACGACGTGGACGAGGGCGTCGCAGTCGCGACCCGCTACCCGGCGTCCGGCGCCACGGACATCGTCCTGATCGACGTCGCCACGGGCACGATGACGCCGGTCTCGGGCTCGAGCGGGTGGGCGGCACTGAATCTCAGCAAGGGCTCGGTCCTCGCCCAGGACGCCGACATCACCAGCACCTACCGGCTGTGGCACGACGGCGTGACCTACAACCTGCCGGATCCGGCGGGCATGCGCTCGTCCCGCCTGTTCGACATGAACGTGATCGGCTCGACCGCGATCGTCCTCGGCTTCAGCTACCCGCAGGACACGCTCTCGTTCCAGCACCCGGTGGTCTGGCGCTGTGGCTGACCCGGCCCCACGGCGTCACGCTGTCGGGTTCCCGCGCCGACAGCGTGACACCGGCCGCCCGTCCGGTGACCTAGCCCCTGAGCAGGGCGCGCGCCATCACCATGCGCTGGATCTGGTTCGTGCCCTCGTAGATCTGGGTGATCTTCCGCCCGGTTGATCACGACCTGCCGATCGACCCGCGAAACGCGGTCTGAGCTGCCCAAACGTTTGTCAACAGTTCTCGCCGGTTCTCGGCCCTGCCCGACCTCTGACGGCCTGGAGACGGCCTGATCTTGGTCTGCCTGGTTCTCCCCCTGCTTCCTCGTACAGGCCGTCACGTGCGCCGGGTCGGCGGTGTCAAGAGTGGTCGCTTGCGGCCATCGCGTCAGCGACGCGGAGCGCTCTTGATGCCGTCGGCCCGGCGTTCGACGATTGAGGCCGAGGGAGCTGCCCTCTGGCTCATTGCGCCGCCGGTGGTGGCGCTGCCGACCCGTGGCCGTTGGCTGCGCCGCGCAGGCCGGGCGGCGTGAGCGGAGCGGCAGCCGCCCGAGCCGCGATGGATGCAGGCCACGTCGCCAACGGGACGGGCCTCGCGCGCCGCCCCCGGCGGCGCGCCGGGATCCCAAAGAGCCCAGTTCGGCAGCAAACTCACTGCTCCTCGGGTC
>NZ_JBITMQ010000004.1:0-503899 GCF_044466355.1 Actinophytocola sp. NPDC049390 | reverse complement strand
CGTCGCCACCCGGTTCGACAAACTCGCCGTCCGCTACGAAGCCACCGTCCACATCGCCACGATCAACGAATGGCTCTAACCCACTTCGATACAGGCCCTAGTGGTGTCGAAGGCTAACGGTGCAGGGGCGTCACGTCACGGTTGGCGATGAACGACGGGCGTGGCTCCCCACCCGCGAACGGCGGGCACAACCGGTTCTCCACGGAGGAGAACACGACGTGGATGTTGGTCTGCGGGAACGGGGTGATGTTGTCGGCGGACCCCTGCATGAGGTTCGCGTCGAACACCAGCACCGAGCCCTCCGCGTCGGTGAACCGTTCGATGCCGTAGGCGGTGCCGAGCGACTCCAGGTGCTCCTTGCCCGGCACGCCGTCCGACCCGGCCGCGGTGGGGACGAACGTGCGGTGGCTGCCCGGCATCGCCATCAGCTCGCCGGTCAGCTCCTGCTGCCCGGACAGCGGGATCGCCACGTCCACCGCACGCGGACACGGCATGCCGTCCTCGGCGTGCCACGTCTCGAAGGGCGAGTGCCAGTACGCGCCCTTGCCGCGGAACGCGGGCAGGTACTCGACGCGCGACTGGTGGATGTAGACGTCGGAGCCGAGGATCTGCCGGGCCCGGTCGAGCACCCTCGGGTCCACGACCAGCTCGGCGACCAGCTCGCTGACCGCGTGCACCTCGTAGATCACGCTGACGTCGCCGTCGTCGGTGTGTTCCGTGCGGTCCGCCGCGGCGAGCGCGGTGTCCGTCGCGAGCCGGTCCAGCTCGTCGCGGTAGGCGGCCACCTCGGCCTGGCTGAACAGGTCGTGGTGGACCGAGAAGCCCTTGGCGTGGTGGGCGGCCACGGTGGCGCGGTCTATCGGGCCCGCGCCGGTGAAGTCCCAGACGCTGGGGTCTGTGCGGTCGATCAGTCCCGGGTCGCCGTCGATCCTCGTGGGATACCGGTCGACGACCGCGGTGGCGGTGAGCGTCATGCGCTCTTCTCCTCCACGATCAGTGGGTAGACACCGTTCTCGTCGTGCACCTCGCGCCCGGTCACCGGCGGGTTGAACACGCAGACGGTGCGCATGTCGGTCCTGGGGCGCAGCTGGTGGTGGTCGTGGTCGTTCAGCAGGTAGAGGCTGCCGGGCCGCAGCTGGTGGATCTCACCGCTGCCCTTGTCCAGCAGTTCGCCCTCGCCCTCGACGACGAACACCGCCTCGATGTGGTTGGCGTACCAGAAGTCGTTGACCGTGCCCGCGTACAGCGTGGTCTCGTGCACCGAGAAACCGACGCCCTCCTTGGCGAGCACGATCCGTTTGCTTCTCCAGTTCGGTGTCTTGATGTCCCGGTCGGTGTCGTCCAGGTCCCCGACGTTCCTGACGATCATGTGATTCGTGCCTCCCCTATTCGCACACCGCGTGGACCGCGTCGGACAGCAGGTCCAGTCCCTTGGCCAACTCGTCGTCGGTGATCGTGAGCGGCGGCATGGCCTTCGCGACCTCGCCGTCGGGGCCGGAGGTCTCCATCAGCAGACCGCGCTCGAACGCGGCACGGCAGACCTTGCCCGCGACGTCGCCGGACTCGAACGCGAGCCCGCGTGCCAGGCCGCGGCCCTTGGCGTGCATCGGCGTGCCGGGGTGCTGCTCGGCCAGCTCGGTCATGACGCGGCCGATCTGCTCGCCCTTCGCGAGCGTGCTCTTCTCCAGCTTGTCGTCGGCCCAGTACGTGCGGATCGCCTCGCTGGCGGCGACGAACGCGGGGCTGATGCCGCGGAACGTGCCGTTGTGCTCGCCCGGCTCCCACACGTCCAGCTCCGGCTTGAGCAACGTCATGGCGAGCGGCAGCCCGAACGCGCCGATCGACTTCGACAGGCACACGATGTCCGGGACGATGCCCGCGGACTCGAAGCTGAAGAACGGGCCGGTGCGGCCGCAGCCCATCTGCACGTCATCGACGATCAGCAGCATGTCGTGGCGTTTGCACAGGTCAGCGAGGCCACGCAGCCACTCGTCGCGGGCCGCGTTGATGCCGCCCTCGCCCTGCACGGTCTCGACGATCACGGCGGCGGGCTCGTTGAGGCCCGAGCCGGGGTCGTCGAGCAGCCGCTCGAACCAGAGGAAGTCCTCGACCTGACCGTCGAGGTAGTTGTCGTACGGCATCGGCGTGGCGTGGACCAGCGGGATGCCGGCCCCGCCGCGTTTCATCGAGTTGCCGGTGACCGAGAGGGCACCGAGCGTCATGCCGTGGAAGGCGTTGGTGAAGTTGATGATCGACTCACGGCCGGTGACCTTGCGGGCCAGCTTGAGCGCGGCCTCGACGGCGTTCGCACCGGCGGGGCCGGGGAACATGATCTTGTAGTCGAGGTTCCTCGGCTTCATCACCACGTCGGTGAAGGTCTCGAGGAACTCGCGCTTGGCGACGGTCTGCATGTCCAGCGCGTGCACGACGCCGTCGCGCTGGAGGTAGTCGATGACGGCCTTCTTGAGCACCGGGTTGTTGTGCCCGTAGTTCAGCGCCCCCGCGCCGGCGAAGAAGTCCAGGTATGCGTTGCCGTCCTCGTCGTGCAGCCACGATCCGGTGGCCCGATCGAACACGACCGGCCAGCCGCGGCAGTAGCTGCGCACCTCGGATTCGACGGTCTCGAATACGTTCACTGTTCTCCTGTTTCCCCGAAATTCGTGTTCTCCGCGCGTTATGCCGCGCGAGCGTCCTGGAACGGCCCGATCCGGTACAGGACTTCGGTTTCATGGTCGTCCGGGAACTCGCTCTCCGCGAACTCACCGGCGACGCTCATCTCGGCACCCCACCGGTCGGCGAGCGAGCGGAACAGCGCGTTGGACGGCTCGTTGTCCGGCGTGATGGTGGTCTCCACGCGCCGGGCGCCGGTTCTGCGTACGAGGGCGTCGAGCAGCGCGGCGGCCGTACCTCTGCCTCGTTGACCGGCGTCGACCGCGATCTGCCACACGACAACGGTGTCGGGCGCCTTGGGCCGACGGTACCCGATGACGAAGCCCACCACTTCGTCGTCGACCCGCGCGACCGCGGAGGTGTCCGCGAAATCGTGGCACCACAACAGATACGCGTAGGATGAGTTCAGATCGAGCTTTCCGGAATCACGTGCGATTCTCCAGATTGCCGCTCCGTCCTTTTTGGACGGACTGTCGATGACTCGTTCCGACATACTCAAGGAACGTAACAGAGAATTTTCACGGGCTCAGATGCACGAATGCAATACTCGTACCTCACCTGGGGAATCATGATTTTTAGTGTGATGAGATCCACGACAATGTTGCGATCAAGATGATATATCTGATATATAGCGGCTGGTGAGCAGCATCAGGATCTTCCTGGTCGACGACCACGAGATCGTCCGCCGCGGCGTGGCGGACCTCTTCGAGGACGAGCCCGACCTGGAGATCGTCGGCGAGGCGGCGACGGTGGCCGAGGCCCTGCGCCGCATTCCCTCCCACGACGTCGACGTGGCGGTACTGGACGTCCGCATGCCGGACGGCAACGGTGTCGAACTGTGCCGGGACCTGCGCTCCCAGTTACCGGACCTGCGGTGCCTGATCCTGACCTCGTACTCCGACGACGAGGCGCTGTTGAACGCGATCATGGCGGGCGCCTCGGGCTTCGTGCTCAAGCAGGTGCTGGGCAACGACCTGATCACCGCGGTCCGCAAGGTGGGCGCCGGTGAGTCCCTCCTGGACGCGAAGACCACCGAGGCGCTGATGAAGCGCATCCGCCAGGGCGAGTCGGACGGGCCGCTGGCGGGGCTGACCGACCAGGAACGGGCGGTGTTCGAACTGGTCGGCGAGGGTCTGACCAACCGCCAGATCGCGTCGCGGCTGTTTCTGGCGGAGAAGACGGTCAAGAACTACGTGTCGCACATACTGGCGAAGCTCGGCATGCAGCGACGCACGCAGGCGGCCGTGCTGGCCGCGGAGCTGAAGTCCCGCAAACCGGACCTGTGACGGTCGGGGCCCGGCCTCCGGCCCCCGGTCACCAGCGTACGGCCGGGCACCGACACAGAAGACCAGCTCAGCCAGGCCCTGTGGACAACCGGGGCCCCTGTGGACAACCCCGCCGGAACGCCCGCGAGCGGCCCGTCACTGTCGGTGGCGTCCGGTAGCGTGGTTCGAGGGGGCCGGCGGCCGCCCTCAGGCGCCCGTCAGCGGTACGCGCCACGTCAACCGCGTCCCGCCCTCCGGGCCGGGCACGACCACGGCCATCCCGCCGCACTTGCCCGCCCGCCGCTCCACCCCCAGCAGCCCGCTGCGCGCGACACCCGGCGGCATCCCCACCCCGTCGTCGACGACGTCGATGATCAGGTCGGCGCCCGCCTCGACCGTCACCACGATCGACGCCGCGTGGGAGTGGCGCACCGCGTTGCTGACGGCCTCCCCGAGAACGGCCGTCGCGTGGGCGGCCAGGGCCTCCGGGACCAGGGTGTCGACCGCGCCCGAGATGCGGACCGACGGTGTGACGTCCGAGTCCGCCGACAGCTCCTCCACGATGTCCAGCATCCGCCGCCGCAGGCTGGACGAGGCGTCCGTCCCCGTGGTGTGCAGGTCGAAGATGGACGTCCGGATCTCGCGGACGGTCTCGTCGAGCTGCTCGACCGCCCGGCTGACGCGGCGCCGCACCGTCGGGTCGGTGATCCGCCGCACCGTCCCCTGCAGACTCATCCCGGTCGCGAACAGCCGCTGGATCACGTGGTCGTGCAGGTCACCGGCGATGCGGTCGCGGTCGGCGAGCACATCCAGCTGCCGTTGCGCACGGTGCTTCTCCGCCAGCTCCAGCGCGAACCCGGCCTGGTCCGCGAACGACGCCAGCAGCGGCACGTGTTCACGCGGGAACCGCTGCCCGCCGCGCACGCGCATGGCCAGCAGCGCGCCCGTCACCACGTTCCCCGCGCGCAACGGGACGGCGACGGCCGGGCCGAACGAGAGCCGCCACGTGGCAGGCACGATCGTGGACAGGTCGGCGATCATCTCCGGGCCCTGCATCTGGAACATGTCGGCGACCAGCGGCTCGTTCACCGGCAACGCCGTCCCGACCATCTCCGCGCCACCGTCGCCCGCGGCCGCGCGGACGACCACGCGGCCGCCGTCGGACAACAGCAGCAGTGCGCAGTCCGCGCCCGACAGCTCGCACGCCCGCAGCGCGATCAACGACAGCGCGTCCTGGCTGGAACCGCCGCCCAGCAGGTGCGAGCTGACCTCCCGCGACGCCGCCATGAACCGCTCGCGCAGCCGCGACTCCTCGAACAGCCGCGCGTTCTCCACCGCGACACCCGCCGCCGCGGCGAGCCCCTTGAGCACGATCTCGTCGTCCTCGGTGAACTCGCCGTCGTCGGCGCGCTTCTCGGTCAGGTACAGGTTGCCGAACACCTCGCCGCGGACGCGGATCGGCTCGCCGAGCACCCGGCGCCGCGACTGGGCGGACAGTTCCCCGATCGGGTGCGGGTTTTCCAGCACGACGCCCCGCCGCGCGTCGTCGTCCGTGCCCACGTAGACGAACTCCGACAGCAGCTCCTGCTGGTCCGTGCCCACGACGCCGAGCGCGCCGTACCGAGCGTCGACCAGCTCGACGGCCGTCCGCACGATACGGTTCAGCGTGCCCTCCAGCTCCAGTCCGGCCCCGACCGCGACGACCGCGTCGAGCAGGCCCTGGAGCCGGTACCGCGACTTCGCGCTCTCGGTTAGGCGTGCCTGCACGTCGAACAGACCGTCGAGCGGGCGTGCCTCGGGAGGCGTCGTCGCGTCGGCGGGCTGGTGCGCCCGGGCGGACTCAGCTGACATGGCAACCCCGGCAGGTCCGTTGGATCGGCAAACGGGCTATCGGTCGGATGCGACGGTGTGTTACTCACTGTATTTCCCGTCTCCTCCGCGCGGGGTAGGCCACCTGGGCGATCTTGGCCCGCGACCTCCTGTTACCCCGGTTCCGGCCACCGCGCGAACACTCAGCGTGTCCACCCGGGACGGTACCGGAACGGCTACCACCAGGAGCCACTCGCAAACGGCGGCAGACGGACAGAGGCGAAAGTCCCTACGGCTTTCAGGTGCTTGGGCTCTTGCGCCGCGCGCCCGGCGGCCTGATGCTTCCGCCCTGAGGGGCCGTAGGAGGTGTACGCGTGGCTGACCAGCAGCCGCGGCTTGCCGAGATGACACGCGCGGAGTCCTTGCGCCTGCTCGGCGCCGCGCCGTTCGGCCGGATCGTCTACACCGTCCGCGCCCTGCCCGCGATCGTGCCGGTCCGGCACCTGGTCGAGAACGGGATGGTCGTCGTGCGCAGCCACGTCAGCGGTGACTGCGCGGGCTCGGTCGTCGCGTTCCAGGCGGACGGGACCGTCCCGGAGCACCTGCTCGGCTGGAGCGTCACGGTCACCGGCGTGGCCAGGCGGATCGTCGACGCCGACGAGATCCAGCACTACGAGTCGGTGCTCACGCCGCTCGTGGAGATGGGGAACGTCGAGGTCATCCGCATCTTCCCGGAGATCGTCACCGGCTACCGGCTCGTCTCGGACGGCTGACCGACGGTCAACCGACGGTGGCCTCCACGCTGCCGAGCCTGCCGACGCTCGCGACGAGCACGTCGCCCGGCCGCACCTCGCCGACCGACGCGAGCGGCGGCGTCACCACGATGTCGCCCGCCCGCAACGACCCGAGCGCGGCGACCGCCGCCGCCGGGTGTCCGTGCGCGCCGCCCGCGGCGGTCGCGACCACCTCGCCGCCGCGTTCGAGCACCACCCCGAGCAACCGCAGGTCGGCGGCCGGGACCGGCACCGGACCGCCGAGCACGTGCCGGTCCCCCGTCACGAGGGCCGGGCACAACGCCCGCGTCGCGGCGAGGACGTCCCACACCGTGCCGTCGTCCACATCGGACCCGAGCACGAACGCGATGGCGGCGGCCGCGGGACCTTGTTCAAGCACACCAGGGGAAAACCGCGTCGCGTTCATGACACCACCCGCACCGTGACCGCACCCAGCACGTCGAACTCCGCCCGGAACACGTCCCCCACCTCCATGGGCACCGCCGCGTGCAGCGCGCCGGTCATGACCAGGTGCCCCGGCTCCAGCCCGACGCCGACCTCGCCGAGCGTGTTCGCGAGCCACGCCACCACCAGCAGCGGGTCGCCGAGCGCGGCCGCACCGGCACCGGTGTCGATGACGGACCCATTGCGGGACAACACCATCCCCACCACCCGAGCGTCCACATCGGACAACGGAACCAACCGGCCGGACGTCGCGACCGCGCCGTTCGACGCGAGGTCGCCGATGGTGTCGGCGAGCCCGATCCGCCAGTCCTCGATGCGCGAGTCCACGATCTCCACCGCGGCGGCCACCCCGGCGACGGCCCGCGCCGCGTCGAGGACGCCCACCCCGGGCCCGCGCAGCGGCTCGCCGAGCACGAACACGATCTCGGCCTCGATCTTGGGCTGGATGTACCGGCTCATCGGCACCGCGGCGCCCGACGCGTACACGGTGGACGCCAGGACAGGGCCGTAGTCCGGCGAGTCCATGCCGATCAGCCGCTGCATGGGCTTCGACGTGAGCCCGACCTTGTGCCCGACGATCCGGTCGCCGTCCGCGAGCAGGAGTTTCACCAGCTCCTGCTGGACCGCGTACCCGTCGGCCGCGGTCAGACCTTCGCCGAAGGGCGGGATGGGGACCCGGCTTCGCCGTGCCTCGTAGAGCTGTCGTGCCGTGACGAGCGGATCCATCTCACCTTCCCCGGTCGGGCGAGTACCAGCCACACGGCCGCCGCGCAGCCGGCCAGCCCGGCCACGGTGGTCCACGCGACCGGCTCGCCGAACATCAGCAGCGCCCACACCATCGTGGTGGGCGGCGTCAGGAAGAGCAACGTGCTGACGCCGGTCGCGCCGAGCGCGCGCAGTGTGAGCAGGTAGCAGCCGTAGCCGCCGAACGTGGACAGCACGACCACCCACACGACGGCCCACCAGAACCCCGGCGTCATCGGCGGCGCGAGCCTGCCGGTGACGGCGGCGGCCGCCACGAACACCCCGCACGAGGTCAGGCAGTGGACCGTGAGCTGGTCCCACGGCGAGGTCGGCAGCGCCCACCGCCGCTCGAGCAGCGTGCCCGCCGACAGCGCGAGCATGCCGCCGACGACCAGCAGGTAGCCGAGCACGTGGCCGCCGCCGTCCAGGTCACCGGCGACCACGACCGCGACGGCCGCCAGCCCGGTGACGAGCCCGGCCCACTGCCGCGGCCGCACCGCCACCCCCAGCACCGGCCCGGACAGCGCGCCGACGACGAGCGGCTGCATCACCGCGATCAGCGCCGCGATCCCGGCGGGCACGCCGAGCCCGACGCCGGTCACCACACCGGCGAGGTACAGGGCCTGGCACAGCAGGCCCAGCAGCGCCTGCCGCCGCGCCTCGAACGCCGTGAGCCGCGGCCGCCGCACGACCGCGATCAGCCCGACCAGGACCGCGACCACGACGTAACGCCAGGCCAGGAGCGTGTCGGCGGCGGCGTGCGCGGTGCCGAGCCGCGCCCCGACGAACCCGCTGCTCCACATCACGACAAGCCCGGAGGCGGCGACCGCGGTGTGTCTCATGCGGACAGGTAAACATACAGGTCGGTATACTGTCAGTGTGCTGTCCCGACCGATGACCCCCGCGGGCGAGCGCCTGCTCGCCACCGCGAGCGAGCTGTTCTACCACCGCGGCATCCACGCCGTCGGCGTCGACCTCATCGCGGAACGCGCGGGCACCACCAAGAAGACGCTGTACGACCGGTTCGGCTCCAAGGACAACCTGGTCGCGCTGTACCTGCGGACGCGGTTCGAGCGGTGGCGGGCGTTCGTGGACGAGCGGCTGGCGGCCGTCGAACCGGGCCCTGGCCGGGTGCTGGCCGCGTTCGACGTGCTCGAGGAATGGCTCGCGGCCAACCGGTGCGGTTGCGCGTTCGTCAACGCCAACGCGGAGATCGGCCGCACCGACCACCCCGGGGTCGCCGTGATCCACGCGGAGAAGCAGTGGATGCGGGCGCGCTACGAGGAGCTGGCCCGCGAGGCCGGGCTGCCGACGGCACTGGGCACGCACCTGCACCTGCTGCACGAGGGCGCGATCGTGGCGCTGACGGCGGGCGGCCAGGAGGACGCGGTCGCCAACGCGAGATCAGCGGCCGGGGAGTTGCTCGCCGCAGCAGGATGAACGGGTGCAGACCATCGGCATCCTCCTGTTCGACGACGTGGAAGAGCTGGACGCGATCGGCCCGTGGGAGGTGTTCTCCTGGTGGTGCGCACGGTTCCCGGACGACGGCTGGACGGTGACCACGTTCTCCCGCGACGGCGGGACCGTCCGCTGCGCCAAGGGTCTGCGGGTCCTCCCCGGCCACTCCTTCGACGACGTGCCTGCGCTGGACGTGCTGCTCTACCCGGGTGGCCGCGGCGCGCGGGCCAGGGTCGACGACGAGGCCGAGGTCGCGTGGATCCGTGACCAGCGCCCACGTGTGCCGCTGCTGGCCAGCGTGTGCACGGGCTCGCTCGTCTTCGCGCGGGCCGGGCTGCTCGCGGGCAGGCCCGCGACCACGCACTGGGCGTCGCTCGACCGGCTCGCGTCACTCGACCCGACGATCGACGTCCGCCACGACGACCGCTTCGTCGACGACGGCGACGTGGTCACCTCGGCGGGCATCTCGGCAGGCATCGACATGGCACTGCACCTGGTCGCCCGGTTCGCGGGCACCGAGCGGGCCCGCGAGGTGCGGCGCGGCATCCAGTACGACCCGCGGCCCCCGGTGTGAGCCGCGGCTAGGCGATCTCGTCGACATGGGCGATGTTCGCGCGGTCGTCGGAGTCCTCGCTCGGTTCGCCCGCGAACCAGCCGTCGAGGATCTCCGTCAGCAGCGGTGCGCTGGTCAGTCGCAGCGAGAGGGCCAGCACGTTCGCGTCGTTCCACTTCCTGGCGCCGCGCGCGGTCTCCGCGTCCGCGCACAGGGCGGCACGCACGCCGGGCACCTTGTTCGCGGCGATCGACGCGCCCGTGCCGGTCCAGCAGCACACCACGGCCTGGTCGGCGCTGCCGTCGGCGACCGCGCGGGCGGCGGCCTCGCTCGCCCACGCCCAGTCGGCGCGCTCGTCCGGGTTGAGCGCGCCGTGCAGCACCGGCTCGCGGCCGCGGGTGCGCAGTTCCTCGACGAGGGCCTCGGCGACCCCGACCAGCTCGTCGGCGGCGACAGCGATTCTCATGCCTCGAGGCTACGGAACATGATGTGCAGGTCCACATAGCCCTTCGTCGCGTGCCGGAAGCCCTCCGGCAGTGTCGCGATGATCTCGAAACCCAGCGACCGCCACAGGTTCACCGCCGCCGTGTTGGTCGACACGACCGCGTTGAACTGCATGGAACGGAAGCCGTCCGCGCGGGCCTGGTCCAGCACGTGCCTGCCGAGCGCCCGGCCGACGCCCTTGCCGCCGTGCGCCGGGGACACCATGAAGCTCGCGTTCGCGATGTGCGATCCGGGTCCGAGGTGGTTCGGGCCGAACTTCGCGGTGCCGAGGACCTCGTCACCGTCCCCGTTGTTCTCGACCGCGACGACCGTCCGGTACGGCCGCGCCTGTGCCATCCACATGCCGCGCGCGACGTCCTCGGTCACGTCGGTCGGCCAGGTGTAGGTCTCCCCCGCGCGCACGATGTCCCGCAGGAACGGCCAGATCTTCGGCCAGTCCTCGGCAACCGCGTCCCTCATCTCCATGGCGGCCAGGCTAGAGAGATTCGGTGGCCGCGGTCCACACGATTGGGCGTTACCGACGAGTCAGCGTTCCCCCGCCCGACCAGGGCGTCCACTGTGGAGCCATGAACCGCACCCGTATCGGCGGCGCGCTGCTGGCCGTTGCCCTGCCGTTCGCGTTCACGGGCGTCGCCGGCGCGAGCGCCCCCACGTCCATCACCCTCACCGTCGGGGCGCCGGAGAGGGGCGGCGCGACGGTCGAGCTGGAGTGCCACCCGCCCGGCGGCTCGCACCCGAACGCCTGGTCCGCGTGCGTGGCGCTGCACCGCGCACACGGGGACTTCGACGCGCTGGCCGACCAGCAGGAGCCGGCGAGCTGCACCATGGAGTACCGGCCGGTCGTCGCACAGGCGCACGGCACGTGGCGCGGCAAGCCGGTCGAGTGGACCCGCGAGTTCGGCAACGACTGCACGCTGGAGACCGCGACCGGGTCGGTCTTCCGCTTCTAACGGGTGACGAGCACGGGCCGCGGCTCCACCAGGTGCAGCCCGCCGTTGTGCAGGAACCCGAGTTCGCCGGTCCGCAGGTAGTTCTGGGTCGATCCGCGCAGCCGCGCGCAGAAGGTCTGCTCGCTGGTCGCCGGCCGCCCCAGGTACCCGACCGCGACGTTCGGCCCCGCCACCCACACCTCGCCGGTCGTGCCCTCGGAGCAGCGGGTCGCGGTGAGCGGGTCGACGATCGCGACGTCCAGTTCGGACACCGCGCGGCCGCGGTCGACGAGTGCGGTGGCGCCCGGCTTCACGAGCCTGCCGGGTTCGAGCGTGTCCTCGTCGAAGCCGTTCACGGCGAGCCCGGGTCTGCCCGCGACGAGTGCCGTGGCCTCGGGTGACCAGTAGGCCGGGAACAACGCCGACCGGCGGAAACCGTGTCGTGCCAGGCGGTTCGCGAACCGGTCGAGCGTCGCGGGCCCGGCCCCGGTCACGGCGACGTCCCAGGTGGACAGGTCGAGCGCGGGGTACTCGCGGTCGTCGTGCCAGGCGTGGGCGAGGTCCGGCGCGAACCCGATCCGTGCTCGCCGCGCCGAGATCGTGTGCAACCAGGCGGCGGGTGACGCGTCCGCGGGCACGAGCGTGACCGGCGCGCCGACGAGCAGGGGCGCGAGCACCCCACCGACGAGCCCGAGGTCGCGGTAGGGCGACAGGTAGCTGACGACCCCGGTGTCGGGCCGCATACCGAGGTGCCGGACGAGTTGCGTCGCGCCGGCGACGAGGTTGCCGTGGGTGAGCATCACGCCGCGGACCGGCCCGGTGTCCGCGTACTGCAGCAGCGCGAGGGGGTCGCTGTCGAGGTCGGGCCGACACTGGTCCCGCGGGTCGCCGTCGAGCCCGGTGAGCTGCTCGACACCGGCGACACGGCCGATCGCGGCGGCGGGCTGGGCGTCGTCGACGATCTCGTCGAGCCGCGCCGAGGGCTCCGGCGACACGGGGACGGCGACCACGCCCGCGTGGAGGCAGCCGAGCAGGTGGGCGACGTAGTCGCCACCGGGCGGCAGCGCGACGAGCACGCGGTGCCCGGTGAGCCCGCGCCGGACGAGTGTCGCGCCGATCGCCCTGGCACGCGTGCCGAGCCCGGCAGGTGCCCCGGTGAGCAGGTCGACCAACGTCATGTCACACCTCTCCTCGGTCGAGTTCCGCTCGAACATGACATCGCGGGCTACTCGAACCGACCTCAAGAGGCGGTCAAGAGGTGTTGTCAGGTGACGGGAACGATGCGTGCGTCGAGCAGGACCCCGTCCTCGATGTCGAGGAGCCCGACCGTGCCGTGCGGCTGACGGCGCCGGTCGGTCGGCGATCCGGGGTTGAAGATCCGCACCCCGGCGCCGGTCACGTCCATCGGGATGTGCGAGTGCCCGAAGACCACGAGGTCGGCGTCCGGGAACCGGCGCCGCATGCGGGCGGGACGCCCGTCCGCCTGCCCACTGTCGTGGATCATCGCGACCCTGAGCCCGGCGAGGTCCAGCTCGAGCGTCTCGGGCGCGCCCCATGCGACGACGTCGGGCCCGTCGTTGTTACCGGCCACGACGTGCACGGGCGCGAAGGCGGCCAGCTCGTCGAGCACGCTCGGCACACACACGTCACCGGCGTGGAGGATGACGTCCGCGCCCGCGAGGTGCTCCGCGACGGCGGGCGGACAGGCCTTCCACCGGCGCGGTGCGTGCGTGTCGGCGAGCACGACGACTCTCAATTTCACTGTTCCCTTATATACGATGGCCGGGTGCATGCCTTCGACGTCCTCGGCGACCCGGTCCGCCGCCGAATCCTGGAGCTCCTGGCCGACGGCGAACGCGCCGCGGGCGAGGTGTCCTCGGTCGTCCAGGACGAGTTCGGCATTACCCAGCCCGCGGTGTCACAACACCTCAAGGTGCTCCGCGAGAACGGCTTCGCCACGGTCCGTGCCGTGGGCACCAGGCGCCTCTACGCGGTGGACCCTGAGCCGCTGCGGGAGGCCGACCAGTGGCTGTCCAACTTCCGCCGCTTCTGGACACCGCACCTCAGCGCCCTGGCCACGGAGCTCGCCCGCGGCAAACGAGCCCGCCGCATGGCTGCCGAGCAGGACGCCGAGGACTGACCACGCGAGCGGGAAGCCGCGCCTCAGTGCACCAGAACCGGGAGGGTGTCCACGCCGTAGACGATGCTGACCTTGCGGAAGGTCAGCTCGTCGGACGGGGTGGCCAGGCGCAGGTTCGGGAAGCGGCGGAGTAACGCCGGGTAGGCGGCGCGGAGTTCCATGCGGGCCAGCTCCGCACCGATGCACCGGTGGACGCCGTGCCCGAAGGCCAGGTGGGACGTCGGAGCGCGGTGCGGGTCCACCCGCTCCAGGCCCTCACCCAGCGCCGGGTCCCGGTCGGCGCCGGAGAGGGAGACGATCACCACGTCGCCCTTCTTGATCTCCCGGCCGCCCACCGTGATGTCCTCACGCGCGAAGCGGGGGAAGGCGACCTGGACGACCGTGAGGTAGCGCAGCACCTCCTCGACGAAGCCGTGGATGGCCGTGTCGTCGTCGTGGACCAGCTTGAACGTGTCGGGGTCCTGCAGCAGCACCAGCGCGCCCAGCGCCAGCATGCTGGCCGTCGTCTCGAAGCCGCCGGTCAGGACGCCGTCGGCCAGGCCGGCCAGCTCCTGGTCGCTGATCTCGTCGCCGTTTTCCTTGATCAGCTGGCCCAGCAGGCCGTCGCCGGGTTCGGCGCGCTGCTTCTTCACGACCTCGGTCAGGTAGGCGAGGGACTCGGAGATCGCGGAGAACGACGCGGTCGCGCCGCCGAACAGGTCGAAGCGGGCCATCGACAGGCGCTGGAAGTCGTCCCGGTCGTCGTACGGGACGCCGAGCAGCTCGCAGATCACCAGGCTCGGGATCGGCAGGGCGAAGTACTCGACCAGGTCGACCGGCCCGTCGACGGCGGCCATCGCGTCCAGCTGCTGGTCGATGATCTCCTGGATGCCCGGGGTCAGCCGCGACAGGCGGCGCATGGTGAACTCCGGGGTCAGCAGCTTGCGCAGCCGCGTGTGCTCCGGCGGGTCGGCGAACCCGAGACCGCCGGGGCTGTGACTCGCCGACGCCCCGTGCTCGCCGACGAGGTTCGCGAAGTCGTTGCTGTACGCCTTCGCGTTCCCGAGGACGGTCTTCGCCTCCTCGTAGCCCGTGACCAACCACACGTTCACACCGAACGGGATCGGCAGCTTGCTCACCGGTTCCGTCGCGCGTGCCTCCCCGAGCTCGGGCACCGGGTCCAGGCCGTCGCGCCGCAGCGGCATCAGCGCACTGTCCGGCAACAGCGCCATCTTCGACAGGTCGAAGCCCTTTTTGGATTGCCGCGCCAGGTACCAGCGCGTTGCCCAGGCCATGATCTTCGAGCGCATGCTCACCACGGCGAAACCCCCTTACTCCCGTACGCCAGCGAGAGTAGCCGCCCAGATGAGCGTCTCGCCGCGACGGCCCGACTGGTAAACGAACCGTCACCCGACGTACGATTTCACAAAGTTGTAAAAGTTCTGACGTGTGGAGATGTCGATGTCCGGGGTGCGCTTCACCGAGGACCAGTCAACGAACCTCGCCACCCTCTACGGGCGAGCGCTGGACGCGCGGGCCGCGCACCCCGTGCTCGGCGACCCGACGGCCGAGGACGCGGTGCGCCGCATCGACTACGACTTCGGCAAGTTCAAGATCGGCCGGGCCGAGGCGTTCGGCATCGCGTGCCGGGGCAAGGTGTTCGACCAGGCGGTCCGCGAGTTCGTCGCCGCCCACGAGGAGTCCACCGTCCTGCACCTCGGTGCGGGCATGGACAGCCGCGTGTTCCGGATCGACCCGCCGCCGACCGTGCGCTGGTACGACGTGGACTTCCCGGACGTGATCGACCTGCGCGCCCAGGTCTACCCCGAGCGTGCGAACACCACGGTGCTCCGCGCCTCGGTGACCGCACCCGGCTGGCTCGACCAGGTGCCCGCCGACCGGCCGACGCTGGTCGTCGCCGAGGGCCTGACCATGTACCTCGACCCCGAGGGCGGGTTCGAGCTGTTCCGTCGCGTCGTGGAGCGCTTCCCGTCCGGGGAGGTGTTCATCGACGCGTACAGCAAGCTCGGCATCCGCCTGCAGAAGACGAACTCCGTGGTGCGCCGCGCGAAGGCGACACTGCGGTGGGGGATCGACCCGGAGGACCTGGAGGAGGTCGGGCTGACGCTCTCCGCCGCCACGAACGCCGCGGGGTTCGTGCCGGAGGAGGACTGGCAGTACCTGCCCGCGGTTCAGCGCGTGCTCTACCGCGCGATGCTGCGGATCCCGGTGTTGCGCGACATGGGACGGACACTGCGGTACCGGTTCGGCTCATGAGAACGACGGTAGGGAAACCGTGCGGGGCGCGTAATGAGGAAGACCCCCTACTTACCCTGAGATTTTCCGCAGTCGCCGACTGTGGATCTCCGCAGTAGGTACTCGCGCTCGGGGATGCTGAACGTGCGTTTCGCCGCCATGCGGTAGTGCTCGCGGGCCTGCTCGTGCTCGCCGGCGAGGTCCAGCAGGTGCGCGCGGACGGCGTCGAGCCGGTAGTGCCCGGCGATGCGTTTGTCGTCGTCCAGCGCGGCCAGCAGCTCGAGCCCGGCCCGCGCCCCGTGGACCATGGCCG
The DNA here is from genome assembly GCF_044466355.1 of Actinophytocola sp. NPDC049390. Lineage (NCBI taxonomy): Bacteria > Bacillati > Actinomycetota > Actinomycetes > Pseudonocardiales > Pseudonocardiaceae > Actinophytocola > Actinophytocola sp. NPDC049390. The sequence continues at coordinate 488,041 of NZ_JBITMQ010000004.1, read as the reverse complement.
TGGCGATCGCGCGGTTCAGCGTCACCATCGGGTTCGGCGCCATCCGGTCCAGGATCTTGTACAGCACGAGGATCTGCGGCCAGTCGGTCTCCTCGGCGCTGGGCGCCTCGTCGTGGATGGCGGCGATCGCGGCCTGCAGCTGGTACGGGCCGGGCGCCGACGTGGCGAGGGTCTCGGAGACGAGCGCGACCCCCTCCTCGATCCGCGCCTGGTCCCAGCGGCCGCGGTCCTGCTCCTCGAGCGGCACCAGGGCGCCGTCCGGCGACGTGCGGGTGGCCCGGCGGGCGTCGGTGAGCAGCATCAACGCGAGCAGCCCGGTCACCTCGCCGTCGTCGGGCACGAGCCGCCGCACCTCGCGGGTCAGCCGTACCGCCTCGGCGGTCAGCTCGACCCGCTGCAGGTCGGGCCCGGAGGTGGCGTTGTAGCCCTCGTTGAAGATCAGGTAAAGCACGTGCAGCACCGCGGGCAGCCGCTCGGGGCCGTCCGGGAACCCCTTGCCCTTGATCTTCTGCTTGGCGCGGCTGATGCGCTGCGCCATCGTGGCCTCGGGCACGAAGAACGCGCTGGCGATCTCCGCGGTGGTGAGGCCGCCGACCGCCCGGAGCGTGAGCGCGACCTGCGAGGGCGCGGACAGCTCCGGGTGGCAGCACAGGAACAGCAGTTTCAGCGTGTCGTCGACGTGCCGGTTCAGGTCCTCGTCCGGCTCCGGCTGCGCCGAGACGGTCAGCTCCCGCTGCCGCCGCGCCGCCTCGCTGCGCCACTGGTCGGTGAGGCGGCGGCCGGCGACGGTGACGAGCCACCCGGCTGGTTCGGCGGGTATGCCCTGCTCAGGCCACTGGACCGACGCGGCGAGGAGCGCCTCCTGGACGGCGTCCTCGCACGCGTCGAACTGCCCGTGCCTGCGGACGAGCGTGCCGAGGACCCGCGGCGCGAGGCCGCGCAGCAGTTCCTCGACCTCGCGCTGTGTCACAGATCGGCACCCGCCGAGAACATGACGGGCCGGATCTCGATCGCGAGGCCGCCGAACTTGGTGTCGGGGATGAGCTTCGCGAGCTCGATCGCGCGTTCCTCGTTCTCGCAGTCGATCAGGTAGAAGCCGCCCATGAACTCCTTGGCTTCCAGGAACGGCCCGTCGGTGACGGCGGGCACGTCCCCGCCGCGGACGACCTTCGTGTTGGCCGGGTCGGCGAGCGCCTGGGTGAGGATGAACTCGCCGGACTCCTGGGTGGTCTTCATGAACTCGCCGTGGCCGTCCATGATCGCCGTCTTCTCCTCCTCGGACAGCGCCTCGAGGACGGCGGGGTTGACCTGCATGATCAGCAAGTACTTCACGGTGTACTCCTCGTGTGTCGGGCGCCCGTCCCGGGCGCGGTTCGACAGGGAGTCGGAGCCGCGTCCGGGATCTCGACATCCCCCGGCGAGGAATCTAGGCGAAGTTCTCCGTCAGCACCCCCAGCTGCCGCTGACGGAGATCACCTCGTCCAGCGCGGCCCACGTCTTCGGGCCGACGATCCCGCTCGCCCTGATGCCCGCGCGCCGCTGGAAATCGCGCACGGCTTTCTGCAGCGGGGCGTCGTAGACACCCCGGGCGGCGCCACCGAAAATGTCCTGCCCGTAGTACGGGTGAACGCGCATGAGCATGCCGCCGAGCACCCGCACCTCGTATTCGTTGCGCTCTCCCGGCTGAATTCCGAAAGCGGGCTCGCCCATGAAATTGGTGGTGGCGATCTTGGGCAGGCTCCCGACGAGCGCGTGCCAGGTCTTCGAGCCGACGATGCCGCTGGCCCTGATGCCGTGCCCGCGCTGGAAGGACTGCACGGCACGCAGCGTGTTGCTGCCGTAGTACCCCGTACCCCGCAGGTACTCGTAACCCGCGTTGCGCAGCCGCAGCTGCAGCGCGAGCACGTGCCGCCCGCTGTCGCCCCTGTTCACCTGGGGCATCCGGGCAGCGAGCGCGTCCGACCGAGCCTCCCCGGCCGGGCAGGCCATGGCCACCCCGGGCTGAACAACGTTGACAACCCCGGTAATCCCCCCGGTGAAAACCGCGACCAGCGCAGCACCAACCACAAACTTCTTCATAGATTTCGTCTCCCCAGAAAAAAGGACCCACCCCGGATCCCACACAAGAAGAGACGGCCAAGCACAAAGAAGGTTGGTAACACCCAGATAACAACCCACAAGCAACCACCGAACGAGGGACCCCCGACCGAGGAGAACCCCGGACCGAGGCCCATGCGGAGGGAGCGAAGCTCCCAAACGCCCCCGAACCACGCTGGGTCAGGCGCCACCCGCACCTGGGGGGTTTGGGGGGCTCGGCCCCCCAATACGACGCGAGACACCCAGGCGAGCGCCCCCCGCGAGCATGGATATGCGGTGTCGAGCCGGTGGCGGGACTCGAACCCGGAACCTTTCGCTTACAAGGCGAGTGCTCTGCCAATTGAGCTACACCGGCGTGGCCGCCGGAGCGACCAGGGACAATCCTAGGACACGGTCATTCGAGGCGGCGCTTCGTGGGGCGGAGTGGTCCGGCGAGCCGGGGCCCGGAGATGCGGCGTTCGAGCCGTCCGAGCCCGTACCGGACGGGCTGCGCGAGGTACTCGCCGAGCACGACGCCCGCGGCCAGCGCCAACGCGATGGAGGTGGCCACCATCAGTGTCGAGAGCCCGGCGTTGCTGCGTTCGACGGCCATCTCGAACAGCGCGCGGTAGATGGTGAGGCCGGGCAGCAGCGGCACCATCCCGGCGACGGCGATCACCAGCGGTGGGATCCGCAGGCGCCGGGAGATCACGCCACCGGCGAAACCGATCACGGTCGCGGCGACGGCGGACGCGACGATGATGCCGACCCCGGCGAGGACCAGGGCGCTGTACCCGATCGCGCCGGCGGCGCCCGCGATCCCGGCCACGACGACGGCACGCGGTGTCGCGTAGCTGGCCAGCGCGAACAACGCCGCGGCCGCGCCGCCCGCCGCGGTCTGCAGGGGCAGGCGGAGGATGGACGGGGGCAGCGGTTCGGCGAGCGGCACCGACGGCAGGCCCAGCTGGACGGCGACGTTCAGCGCGATGACGACGCCGGCGATGAGGCCCGCGGTCATCAGCGACACCTCGACGGTGCGGCCCGCGGCGGTGACGTTGTACCCGGTGATGGCGTCCTGCACGGTCGACACGAACGACAGTCCCGACAGCAGCACGGTGATGGCGGCGGCGACCATGAGGGTCGGCCGGACGGACTCGGGCAGCATGCCGGAGGCGACGATGGCGACCGCGAAGCCGGTGGCCATCGCGCCGCCGACCATCTGCTGGAAGAAGAACGGCAGGGCCCGCTTGTTCAGCAGCCTGCCGAGCCGGTCGATGATCGCGGTGATGATCGCCGCGAACAGGGCAACGAGGGCGTCGCCGCCGATGAGGATGGCGATCGCGGCGGCCATGCCCGCGTAGGCGGCGGTGGCGAGCCAGCGCGGGTACGGGTGGGGGGCGCTGGTGATCCGGTCCAGTTCGGTGTGGGCGTCGCGGGCGGTGATGTGGCCGCGGGTGATGTCCCTGACCAGCCGTTCGACCAGCGCGAGCCGCGTGTAGTCGAGGCTGCGGGAGCGGACGACACGCAGCGACGTGACGGGGGGCAGGTCGACGCCGCGGTGGCAGGCGACGGTGATCGAGGTGAAGATCACGTCCACCTCGCAGTGCGGCATGCCGTAGGCGCCGGTGACGGCGATGATCGTGGCCGTCGCGTCGGACGCGCCCGCCCCGGAGGACATCTGGACCTCGCCGATCCGCAGCGCGAGATCCAGTACGAAGTGGACAGTCGACTCCGAGGGCAGCGCGGGGCCCTGGACCCCGCCGACGGGTTGCTCGAGGCGTTCCCACCTGCCGAGATCCCGTTCCCGCGCGGACCTGTTCCGCCACACGACTCCACTCACCTCCACGGTCTTTTCCACGCTATCCCGGGGCGTATCGAACTGCTCGGGATCGCCGTTAGGCGAAGTACGCGTGGCGTGCACCACGTACCGTTGCGGGCATGGCGGACACCTTCAGGTCGGTGCGGATCGAGCGCGTCTCGACCGGTGAGTACGTGGTGCACAACGCGCGGGGCGGCACGCTGCCCGTCGGCGGTGACGCGTTCAGCCCGGTCGAGTTGCTGTTGGCGGCGATCGGCACGTGCACGGCGATCGACACGGACACGGTCACGAGCAGGCGCGCGGAACCGGAGCACTTCACGATCACGGTCAGTGGCGACAAGGTCACCGATCCCGAGCAGGGCAACCGGATGACCAACCTGTCCGTCACGTTCGACATCGCGTTCCCGGAGGGTCCGGAGGGTGACGAGGCGCGCAAGCTCCTGCCACGCACCGTGAAGCTGTCGCACGACAAGCTGTGCACGGTCAGCCGCACGGTCGAACTGGGCACCGAGGTGTCGACCACGCTGGTCTGATCGGTGGAAAACCCTGTGTGACCGCGCACTTCCCAGCACCCACGCCGGGGCGATGCCGACTAATCTCGAAGGTTGACGCGTTTCGAGGGAGGCACGCTCGGCGTGAGCAGTGACAGCACTGAGATCACCAACAGTGGCGGAGCCGATTTCATCGTGGTCGCGAACCGGTTGCCGGTCGACCTCGAGCGGCTGCCGGACGGCACGGAGCGGTGGAAGCACAGCCCTGGCGGGTTGGTGAGCGCGCTCGCCCCCTTCCTCCAGCGCAACAGCGGCGCCTGGGTCGGGTGGCCGGGTGTGCCGGACGCGGTGGTCGACAAGTTCTCCGACGACGGCATCTGGCTGCACCCGGTGACGCTCTCCGCGGACGACGTTCGCGACTACTACGAGGGTTTCTCCAACGGCACGCTGTGGCCGCTGTACCACGACGTGGTCGCGACCCCGGTGTTCGACCGCGGCTGGTGGGACGCCTACGTGCGCGTGAACCGAAGATTCGCGGACGAGACCGCCAAGATCGCAGGCGACGGCGCGATCGTGTGGGTGCAGGACTACCAGCTGCAACTCGTTCCCGCGATGCTCCGGGAACAGCGGCCCGACCTGCGCATCGGCTTCTTCCTGCACATCCCGTTCCCGCCGACGGAGCTGTTCATGCAGCTGCCGTGGCGCGCGGAGATCATCCGCGGCCTGCTCGGCGCGGACCTCGTCGGCTTCCACCGGCCCGGCGGCGCGCAGAACTACCTGTGGCTCGCCCGGCGGCTGATCGGTCTCGAGCCCAGCCGTGGCGCGGTCGGTGTCCGGACCAGGCCCGGTGTGGTGCAGGTCGGTGACCGGTCGGTGCGCGTGGGCGCGTTCCCGATCTCGATCGACGCGTCCGGTCTGGACGCGATGGCCCGCAGCCGCGAGGTCATCCAGCGGGCGCGCCAGATCCGCGCCGACCTCGGCAACCCGCGCAAGATCATCCTGGGTGTGGACCGGCTCGACTACACCAAGGGCATCGACGTGCGCCTGTACGCGCTGCAAGAGCTGCTCGCCGAGGGCCGCATCGACCCGTCCGAGGTCGTGATGGTGCAGCTCGCCACCCCGAGCCGGGAGCGGGTCGAGCACTACCAGCGGATGCGTGGCGAGATCGAGCAGGTGGTCAGCCGCATCAACGGCGAGTTCGCCCGCGTCGGCCACCCGGTCGTGCACTACCTGCACCAGTCGGTGGACCGCAAGGAGCTGTCCGCCTTCTTCTCGGCGGCCGACGTCATGCTCGTCACGCCGGTCCGCGACGGCATGAACCTGGTCTGCAAGGAGTACGTGGCCTGCCGCCACGACCTGGGCGGCGCGCTGGTGCTGAGCGAGTTCGCGGGTGCCGCGTCCGAGCTGACCAGCGCGTTCCTGGTGAACCCGCACGACCTGGACGGTGTGAAGAACGCCATGGTGGCGGCGCTGGAGCTCGACCCCGCCGAGGGCAGGCGGCGGATGCGGGCACTGCGCAGGCAGGTGCTCACCCACGACGTGGACCGCTGGGCACGGTCCTTCCTGGACGCTCTCCAACCGCAGCAGGAACAGCTCATCTAGCGGAAACGGCCACCTCAGGACACGCGGGTCCGGTACGTATGGACGGGCGATACAGTTCGGCTCTGCCGCTGTGTGCCACCCTGACGCGACACCGCAAGTCGCACACACCCCCTTCGCCAGAGAGTCGAAGACGACCGTGACCATGACCGCTGAAGCTCTGCCTGCCGAGCTCCGCAGGGCCATCGTGCAGATCGCACGCACGCCACGTCTCCTGGTGGCCTGCGACTACGACGGCACGCTCGCGCCCATCGTCGAGAACCCGGACGAGGCGCGTCCCATGACCGAGTCGGTCGGGGCGCTGCGCTCGCTCGCGGGCCTGCACGAGACCACCACCGCCGTGATCTCGGGGCGCGCGCTGCGCGACCTCGCGACGCTGTCCCGCCTGCCCGCCGAGGTGCACCTGGTCGGCAGCCACGGGTCGGAGTTCGACATCGGCTTCGTGCACGCGCTCGACGACGAGGCCAAGACGCTGCACCGGCGCCTCGAGACGGAGCTGGAACGGATCACCGACGACACCGCCGGGGTCCAGCTGGAGATCAAGCCGGCCAGCATCGCCGTGCACACCCGCCGCGCGGAGGCCGACGTGGCGGAGCGGGTGAACGAGCAGGTCCGCCAGGGGCCCTGCACCTGGGATGGGGTGCAGGTCACCGAGGGCAAGGCGGTCATCGAGCTGGCTGTCGTGCAGACCGACAAGGGCCGGGCGCTGGACGTGCTGCGCCACCAGGTCGGGGCGACGGCCGCGGTGTTCGTCGGCGACGACGTGACCGACGAGAAGGCGTTCGCCCGGCTGTCCGGTCCGGACCTGGGCGTGAAGGTGGGCGACGGCGAGACGCTCGCCGGGTTCCGCATCGTCGACCCGGTGCAGGTCGGCATGGTGCTGGCGTTCCTGCTGGAGGAGCGCCGCAACTGGCTGTACGGCGAGCAGGCGCCGCCGATCGAGCGCCTGACCATGCTCGCGAGCGAGCGTTCGGTCGCGCTGCTGACCCCGGACGCGCGCCTGACGTGGCTGTGCCACCCGGAGCCGGACTCGGCGGCGGTGTTCGCCGACCTGCTGGGCGGTCCGTCGGCCGGGCACTTCTCGATCACCCCGGAGCGCGGCGGCCTGCCGCTGGGCCAGCGCTACCTGCCGGGCACGATGAACGTCGAGACCCGCTGGTCTGGTCTGCTGGTCACCGACTACCTGGACCACTACGCGTTCGCGCACCGCACCGACCTGGTGCGCGTCGTCTCCGGCACCGCGCCCGCCGTGGTCGAGTTCGCGCCGCGGCCGGAGTTCGCGCAGGTGCAGGTGCGGCTGATCCCGTCGGCCGACGGCCTGCGCGTGCTGGGCACGTCCGACCCGGTCTCGCTGCGCGCACCCGGCGTGGCCTGGGAGATCACCTCCGACGGCATGCACGACACGGCCCGCGCGGTGGTCACGCCGACCGCCGACGCGCCGATCGTGCTCGAACTGCGTTGCGGTACGAACGACCTGGATCCGCACGAGGTGCCGGAGGAGGAGCGGCGTGCCCGGGCCGCCGCGTACTGGAGCGAGTGGCTCGACGGCCTGACGCTGCCGCCGGTGGAGAAGGACCTGGTGGCCCGGTCGGCGCTGACGCTGCGCGGCCTGTGCCACAACGAGACCGGCGCGATCATGGCCGCGGCGACCACGTCGCTGCCGGAGGAGATCGGCGGCATCCGCAACTGGGACTACCGCTACTGCTGGCTTCGTGACGGCGCCATGACCGCGAAGGCGCTGGTCTCGGTGGGTTCGACGGCCGAGGCGGAGAGGTTCCTCGGCTGGCTGCACGGCGTGCTCACCACGCTGCCCGGCCCGGAGCTGCTGCACCCGCTGTACACGATCGCGGGCACCACGCTGCCCGCCGAGGCCGTGATCGACACGCTCCCCGGGTACGCGGGGTCACGCCCGGTGCGTGTCGGCAACCTGGCGAACCAGCAGGTGCAGCTGGACGTGTTCGGCCCGGTCGTGGATCTGGTGGCCGCGCTGTCCGAGGCACGCGGGAAGCTCACCGACGACGACTGGCGCATGGTGAACGCGATGGCCGAGGCCGTCGCGCGGCGCTGGCACGAGCCCGACCACGGCATCTGGGAGGAGCGGCACCGACCGCGCCACCACGTGTACTCGAAGGTCATGTGCTGGCTGACGATCGACCGGGCCGTGAAGCTCGCGGAGGCCTACGGCCGTGAGGTCGACCCGACGTGGCCGGGACTGCGCGACGAGATCGCGCACGACGTGCTGACCAACGGCTGGAACGACGAGGTCCGCTCGTTCACCACCGCCTACGACGGCACCGACCTGGACGCGGCGACCCTGCTGATCGGCATGGTCGGCCTGCTCGACCCGACCGACGAGCGGTTCCACGCGACGGTCACCGCCACCGAGGCGGAGCTGCGCAGCGGGTCGACGGTGTACCGCTACCACCGCGACGACGGCCTGCCGGGCGACGAGGGCGGCTTCCACCTGTGCGCCGCGTGGATGATCGAGGCGTACCTGCTGACCGGCCGCCGCACCGAGGCGGAGGATCTGTTCGCGCAGATCGTCGACGCCGCGGGCCCGACCGGCCTGCTGCCGGAGGAGTACGACCCGATCGCGGAGCGCTCGCTGGGCAACCACCCGCAGGCGTACTCGCACCTCGGCCTGATCAGGTGCGCGCAGCTGTTGTCTGAATGAACGCGGTCCGGGTCGTCGGGCAACACCATGTGTGACGACGATGACCCGCGAGCAGGCCGACAAGCCACCGCCGGCTGACAAGGACCGCCCATACCTGGGCGGGCCGGAACCGGCGGTGGAGTTCGGTCGGCTCTTCGACACCTACGCCCGCCCGCTGCACCGCTACCTTGCGCGCCGCATCGGCCAGGACGCCGCGCACGACCTCGTCAGCGAGACGTTCCTCGTCGCGCTGAACCAACGGCACAGCTACGACCCGAGACGGGGCGTGGTGCGGTCCTGGCTGTACGGCATCGCGACGAACCTCCTGCGTAGGCAGGTCCGCCAGGAAGTGCGGGCACTGCAGGCCATCGCGCGCTCAGCAGGCCATGCGCCCGGTCAGGAGGCGAGCCACGAGTCCAGGGTGGCCGACCGCCTGGACGCGGCCGACACGGCCGCCGGCCTGGCGGGTGCGCTGGCCGCGCTGTCCGAAGGCGACCGCGACGTACTGCTGCTCACCTCGTGGGCCGGGCTCGACTCGACCGAGGTGGCCGACGCACTCGGCATCCCCGTGGGCACCGTGCGGTCCCGCCTGCACCGGGTGCGCAAAGGACTGCGCACCAGCGCCCCCAACCCCGTGATCAGTGAGGAGGACGGCAATGCCTGAGCAGGACAACATCCGGAACGTGTGGTCGGAGGACGAACTGGAACGGGCGCTGGCCGTGCTCCGCCCAGCCGAGGACGGCGACGAGCGCGTCTTCGCGCGTACGAAGGCGGACCTGCTGGCGGCGGCCGGTACCCCCGAACCCACTCCCAGAACCGCGCCCGCGCCCCATCGACGAAGGCGGTGGGGGTGGGCGGCCGCGGTGGGCACGGTCGCGGCAGTCGTCACCGGCATCCTGGTGGTACAGACCGCTCAGCCCAACGGTCACCTCCCGAGCGCGGCGGCCGAGCAACTCAACGCGGCGGCCGAAAAGCTCGACACGGTCGACGAGCCGCTGGCTCCCGGCGAGTACCGCTACGTCGCGACACACGCGTGGTGGCTGTCGGCCGTGGTCGCGGAGGACGAGCAGTACGCGTTCCTCACGGAGCAGCTGGTGGAGGTGTGGGTTCCCGCCGACGACAGTCAGGAGTGGCTGGACCGCAGCCGCGAGACCGGCGCCTACAAGTGGGTGTCCGGGGACGAGGAGGCAGCGAAAGAAGCCGGCCTCCTGCCCAGGCCTGGCAAGCCAGTGAGCGGCTCACGCCCCCTGTGCGACGGCGGGGAGTGCGGCTGGCAGAACCCGAGTCATGAGTTCCTGGCGTCACTGCCGAGGGACGCGACCGCCTTGTACGACCGCCTGCGCGCCGACACCAGGGGCAAAGGCAACGACCCAGACCTGGAGATGGTCGTGTACGTGGCGGACGTGCTGCGCAGCGGCATGGTCCCGGCGGACCTGCGCGCCGCGCTGTACCGCGCCCTGGCGCTGGTACCGACCCTGGAGATCACCGAGGAGGTCGCGAACCTCGACGGTGCGAAGGGCACCGCCTACGGCGTCAGCGCGCATGGCCAACGCCACGACGTGATCATCGACCCGAGGACGGGCGAGTTCATCGGCGAACGCGAGGTCACCGAGGACGGCAACTCCCTCGTCCCGCCGAACACGGTCACGTCATACACATCGGTCACCACCGGGGTGGCGCCGAAGATCGGCGTCCTCCCGAACTGAGGTCGTGAGGGTGCCCGCGAACGTGGGCACCCTCACCTGCCCTGCGCCACCGCCTCCATGATGTCGAGCGCCGTCCCGAGGTCCGGGCAAACCCGGGCCCGCACCCCTTCCGGCACCTCGCAGTCCGGCGGGATCAGCGCCTTCACGAACCCGAGCCGCGCCGCCTCGGCGAGGCGTGACTTGACCCCGTGCACCCGCCGCACCTCGCCGGCGAGCCCCACCTCGCCCAGCACCACCAGGTCCGGCGGCAACGCCCGCCCGCTGGCCGCCGACGCGACCGCCAACGTCAACGCGAGGTCGGCGACCGGCTCCGTGATCCGCATCCCGCCGACGGTCGCCACGAACACGTCCTGGTCCGACAGCCGGATGCCGCCGCGTCGCTCCAGCACCGCGAGCGCCATCGCCACCCGGGCCGAGTCCAGCCCCGACACCGCCCGGCGTGGTGTGGGCAGCGCCGACCGCGACACGAGCGCCTGCACCTCCCCCACCAGCGGCCGCTTCCCCTCGACCGTCACGGTGACCGCCGTGCCCGGCACGGCCAGCTCCCGCTTGTTCAGGAACAGCCCCGACGGGTCGGGCACGCCGCGGATCCCGTCGTCGACGAGTTCGAAGCAGCCCACCTCGTCGGCGGGCCCGAACCGGTTCTTCACGCCGCGCACGAGCCGCAGCGTCGAGTGCCGGTCGCCCTCGAAGTGCAGCACGACGTCCACGAGGTGTTCCAGCACGCGGGGGCCCGCGATCGACCCGTCCTTGGTGACGTGACCGACGAGCACCACCGGCAGCCCGCGTTCCTTCGCCAGCGCCACGAGCGCCGCGGTCACCGTGCGGACCTGCGTCACCCCGCCCGCGGTGCCCTCGACGGCGGTCGTGGACAGCGTCTGCACCGAGTCGACGACGAGCAGCCCGGGGTCGACCTGGTCGACGTGCGCGAGGATCGCCGAGATGTCGCTCTCGGCGGCCAGGTACATGGCGTCGTGCACGTTGCCGGTGCGCTCGGCCCGCAGCCGCACCTGCCCGGCCGACTCCTCACCGGTCACGTACAGCGCGGGTGACGACGCCCCGTCCCGCGCGGCCCACCGGAACGCGACCTCCAGCAGGAGCGTGGACTTGCCAACACCGGGTTCGCCCGCGAGCAGCACCACCGCGCCCGGGACGAGGCCCCCGCCGAGCACGCGGTCGAGTTCGGAAACACCCGTGCGCCGAGCCCTGGCCGCCTCGACGTCCACCTCGCCGATGGGCCTGGCCGGTGCGCTCGGCGCGCCCGCCACGATCTTGGCCAGCGCGGCCTTGGGCACCCCGACCTCTTCCAGGGTGCCCCACGCCTGGCACTCGGGACAGCGGCCGTACCACTTGGCCGACTCGTTGCCGCACTCGGCGCAGCGCCAGGCGGGTTTCGATCGCACGTTCTTCGCCACGCGGCCAACCTAGAGGCAGCCACCGACAAAAACGCGCAGCGACCCTCGGCGGCGGCCTCAGTGGCCTTCTTCGACGACCTCGGGCTCGGGGCGCGGGGTGGCCGGGGCGCCGACCGGCAGCTCGATCGTGACCGTGCCCGAGTTGGCGAACTCGAACGTCACCGGCACGTTCTTGCCGTACGGCAGGGCCGTGGTCAGGTTCATCACCAGGCTCATCGAGCCGACGACCGGCGGCGACACGGCCGCGGTCTCCGAGGGTGCCTCCGTGCCGGTCGCGGACGGCGACTCCGACCCGGACGTCTCGGAGTTCTCGGTGCCGGACGTCTCGGTGCCGGGCGCCTCCGTGCCGGAGGTCTCCGAGGACGGCGCCGACTCCGAGGTGGTCGTGGTGGTGGCCGAGGTGTTCTCGTCCGGCAGCACGATCTGCAGCATCGTGCCGGCGGGGATGGCCGGGTTGCCGATCAGCTCGACCTCACCGGCCGGGCTCGTGACGCCGACGAGCTCGTCGGCGTCGGTGCCGGTGTTGACGATCGAGAGCAGCAGGGGCGCGTCGTCGCCCTGCTGGTACGACTCGCCGTTCTCGGGGAACGCCACGAGCACGTTGCGCAGCACGATGTCGCCCGCGTGGCCGCTGTTGCCGTTCACAGCGGGCGGCATCTCGGCCGTCTGCGCGACCTGCCCCGAGCTGCAGCCGACGATGCCGAGCAGCGCGCTGGCACCGATGGCCACCGCGGGCACGAGCTTGCGCAGCGGTCGGGTCGTCTGACGGCTCACCATCGCGGTCCTTCCTCGGGCATGCCTACTCACGCGGAAGGGTAGCGGGAGCACATCGGGCCACGTCCGAGTGGTCACGCCCGCGCCGTTCACACCGTCCTATTCGGACGGCCCGGAATTCCCGGCCGGCTATTGATCTCCATCCCGGACCGAGCACGGGCCTGTCGGATTTGTCAACCCCGGGCCCTGGCCGCACGTGGCCGCTGACCTGCGGTAACCGATTCCGGGTCCGTTACGGGTCCAGCGCGGCTCGTGTTAAGATGGAGTCAGCGAAAGGGGCAGAGGACACATGGTTTTCAAGGTCGGAGAGACCGTCGTCTACCCGCACCACGGTGCCGCACTCATCGAAGCAATCGAGACCCGTGTGATCAAGGGCGAGGAGAAGAAGTACCTCGTGCTCAAGGTCGCGCAGGGTGACCTCACCGTACGCGTCCCCGCGGACAACGCCGAGATCGTGGGCGTTCGGGACGTCGTGGGCCAGGAGGGTCTCAACCGCGTCTTCGATGTCCTGCGTGCTCCTCACACCGAGGAGCCGACCAACTGGTCCAGGAGGTACAAGGCCAACCTCGAGAAGCTCGCCTCCGGCGATGTGAACAAGGTGGCCGAAGTGGTGCGCGACCTCTGGCGGCGCGAGAAGGATCGCGGGTTGTCCGCCGGTGAGAAGCGCATGCTCGCGAAGGCACGGCAGATCCTGGTCAGCGAGCTGGCGCTGGCCGAGGGCACCGACGAGGGCAAGGCCGAGGTCATCCTCGACGAGGTCCTCGCCACGGCGTCGGTCTGATCGCCGCCGCAGCAGCACACAACGAGATAACGAGTCCACTGTGACGGTCGCACTCGTCCCCGCTGCGGGGCGGGGTGAGCGCCTCGGTTCAGCCGGACCCAAAGCCATGGTTTCCCTGCATGGCTTGCCTTTGGTCGCACATGCCGTGCGTGGCCTGCTCGACGCGGGCTGCGTGCGGCATGTTGTCGTCGCGGCCCCTTCCGATCATCTGGCGGAGATGACCGCCGCCCTCTCGTCGTTCGAACCGGTCACCGTCGTGCCCGGCGGTGCCGACCGCACCGCGTCGGTCCGGCTCGCGCTCCTGGCCGCGCTCGACCACGTCCCGGACGCGAAGATCGTGCTCGTGCACGACGCCGCCCGAGCCTTCACCCCGCCCGCCCTTGTGCGTTCCGTCACCGAAGCGGTGGCCGCGGGCGCGCCAGCGGTGGTGCCCGTGCTGCCGGTCGCCGACACCGTCAAACGCGTCGACGCCGACGGTGTGGTGGTCGACACCCCCAGCCGCGCGGACCTGCGCGCGGTCCAGACTCCGCAGGGCTTCGCGATCGACGTGCTCCGCCGCGCCTACGAGGCGGCGGACGTCGCGACCGACGACGCCGGCCTCGTCGAGCGGATCGGTGTGCCGGTCCACACCGTGCCCGGCGACGTGGCCGCGATGAAGATCACCACTCCGTTCGACCTGGCGGTGGCCGAGGCGGTGTTCGCACGGTGACGATGACACCGAGGGTCGGCATCGGCACGGACGTGCACCCGATCGAGGCCGGCCGCGAGTGCTGGATCGCGGGCCTGCGCTGGGACGGTGTCGACGGCTGCGCGGGCCACTCCGACGGGGACGTGGCCGCGCACGCCCTGTGCGACGCGATGCTGTCCGCCGTCGGCCTCGGCGACCTCGGCGCCGTGTTCGGCACCGGCGACCCGCGCTGGTCCGGCGCGCACGGCGTCGAGCTGCTGGCCGAGGTCCGGTCCCGCGTCGAGGCGGCGGGCTACGTGCTCGGGAACGCGGTCGTGCAGGTCATCGGCAACGCCCCCAAGATCAGCAAGCGCCGCGAGGAGGCGCAGGAGGTGCTGTCGAAGGCGGCGGGCGGGGACGTCGCGGTGTCCGGCACCACGACCGACGGACTCGGCCTGACCGGCCGCGGCGAGGGCATTGCGGCGGTGGCCACCGCCTGTGTCCTACCGCGTTGAACGGGTCGCTCCGCTCATCCGCTGAGACGCTGTCTTCCCTCGTCGCGTGCTCGGCGCTCGTTCCTCGCGCCTGCGCGCGCTCCTCAGTCCAGACAGCGCCCGCTCCTTCGCTCTCGCTCCCGGCGACTAACCTGTACCTCTGGTCGACCCACCCCACGAAAGCCGAGCCATGCCGTGAGCCTCCACCTGTTCGACACCGCGAGCCGGAGTGTGCGGGAGTTCCACCCCGTGCGCAGCGGAACGGCGTCGATCTACGTGTGTGGGCCCACGCCGCAGGGACCGCCCCACATCGGCCACATGCGTGGCGCGCTGAACTACGACGTGCTGCGCCGCTGGCTCGCGCGCAAGGGCCTGGACGTCACGCTCGTGCGCAACGTCACGGACATCGACGACAAGATCCTGCGCAAGGCAGGCGAGCACCAGCGTCCGTGGTGGGAGTGGTCGGCGCGCTACGAGCGCGAGTTCGAGGCTGCCTACGACGTCCTCGGCTGCTTACCGGCGTCGATCGCGCCCCGCGCGACCGGGCACGTGACGCAGATGGTCGAGCTGATGCAGCGGCTCATCGACACCGGGCACGCATACGCGGCGGCCGGTGACGTGTACTTCGACGTGCGCTCCTACCCCGGGTACGGCGCGCTGTCCGGCCAGAAGGTCGACGAGGTGCAGCAGGGTGAGTCCGCGGCCGAGGGCAAGCGGGACTCGCGTGACTTCACGCTGTGGAAGGGCGGGCGGCCGGGTGAGCCGTCGTGGCCGACGCCGTGGGGCGCGGGCCGTCCCGGCTGGCACCTCGAGTGCTCGGCGATGGCGCTGACGTACCTCGGCAGCGAGTTCGACGTGCACGGCGGCGGGCACGACCTCGTGTTCCCGCACCACGAGAACGAACTGGCCCAGTCACGTGCGGCGGGCGACCCGTTCGCGCGGTTCTGGATGCACAACGGCCTCGTCGGCATGGCGGGCGAGAAGATGTCGAAGTCGCTCGGCAACGTCGTGTCGATCCCCGCGCTGACGGAGAAGTACCGGCCGCAGGAGCTGCGGTACCACCTCGTGGCACCGCACTACCGCTCGGTCATCGAGTTCTCGACGGACGCGCTGGACGAGTCGGTGCGTGCCCACGAGCGGATCGAGTCGTTCGTGCAGCGGGTCGGCTCGCGGCTCGGCGCGGTGTCGCTCGGCGAGCCGGGCCCCGAGTTCACCGCCGCGATGGACGACGACCTCGGCACGCCCGCCGCGCTCGCCGTCGTGCACAACACGGTGCGGCAGGGCTTCACGGCGCTCGACGGCGGCGACGAGGCGGGCGCGCTGGCCGCGGCCGCGGCGGTGCGCGGGCAGATGGCCGTGCTTGGCCTGGACCCGCTCACGTGGACGTCGTCCACAGTGGACACCGGGGCGCTGACCGCGCTGGACGCACTGGTGCGCGATCTGCTCGAGCAGCGACAGCGGGCACGCAAGGCCAAGGACTTCGCGACCGCCGACTCGGTGCGCGACCGCCTGCTGGCCGCGGGCATCACCGTCGAGGACACCCCCGACGGTCCACAATGGACTTTGAAGGACGGCTGAACCGGTGGCGGGCAACTCGAGGCGCAAGGGCGCCATGCGCAAACCTGGGACCAAGAAGGGCGCGGTCACCGGTTCCGGCGGCCAGAAGTCGAAGGGCCTGGAAGGCAAGGGCCCCACGCCGCGCGCGACCATGCGTCCCGGCCACCCAGCGCAGCGGCGGGCCGCGGCCCAGCAGAAGCAGCAGCAACGCCGTGCCGCGGCGAAGGACAAGCCGACGTCCGAGCTCGTCGCCGGCCGCAACCCGGTGGTCGAGTGCCTGCGCGCGATGGTGCCGACCATGGCGCTGTACGTGCAGCTGGGCGTGGACGCGGACGAACGGGTGACCGAGGCGGTGCGGCTGGCCGCGGACCGGGGCATCTCGGTGCTGGAGGTCGCGAAGCCGGAGCTGGACCGGCTCACGGGCGGCGCGCTGCACCAGGGGCTGGCGCTGCAGATGCCGCCGTTCGAGTACGCGCACCCCGATGAGCTGCTGGCAGCGGCCCAGGACTCGTCGGAGCCCGCGCTGCTGGTGGCGCTGGACGGCGTGACCGACCCGCGCAACCTCGGTGCGGTGATCCGCTCGGCGGCCGCGTTCGGCGCCGACGGGGTGCTGCTCCCGCAGCGGCGCAGCGCGGGCATCACCGCGGTGGCGTGGCGGACGTCGGCGGGCACGGCGGCGAAGATCCCGGTGGCGGTGGCGACGAACCTGACGCGGACGTTGCGCCAGTACGCGGCGGAGGGCCTGATGGTGGTGGGCCTGGACGCGGACGGGTCGATCACGGTCGACGACCTGTCGCTGGCGACGTCCCCGCTGGTCGTGGTGGTCGGCTCGGAGGGCAGGGGGCTGTCCAGGCTGGTCCGCGAGGCGTGCGACGAGACGGTGTCCATCCCGATGTCGGCGGGTGTGGAGTCGCTGAACGCGTCGGTCGCGGCCGGCGTGGTGCTGGCGGAGGTGTCCCGGCGGCGACGGGTCGCGGGCCGCACGTAGTTTTCGCCGGGGGGAACGCGGCGGTTCGTCAGGGGTACGGGGGGAGGTCGGGGCGTGTCGTTCGCCAGCCCGTTGTTCCTGTGGATCTTCCTGCCACTGGTGCTGGGCGCGGTCCTGGTCGCGCCGAGGAGCTGGCGCAACGGCATCGTCGCCGTGTCGTCGCTGGTCTTCTACGCCGCGGGCGCCGGCCCGACGACGCTGTTGCTGCTGCTCACGATGGCCGTGAACTTCGTCGCGGGCCAGAACCTGGAACCCGACGAGTGGGCGCTGGCGGCACGGCGCAAGCGGGTCCTCCTGATCTCGGTGATCACGTTCAACGTGGCGTCACTGGTGGTGTGGAAGTACATGGGCTTCCTCACCATGCAACTGAACGGCTTCGCCCAGCTCTTCGGCGGCGACTTCCCGATCACGCACCTGGTGCTGCCGATCGGCATTTCCTTCTACACGTTCCACAACATCTCGTACGTCGTGGACATCTACCGGGGTGAACGCCCGGCGCTGCGCAAGCCGGTCGCGTACGTGACCTACATCGCGATGTTCCCGCAACTGGTGGCGGGCCCGATCGTCCGGTACCGGGAGATCGCCGACCAGCTGCCGCAGGAACGCACGCACCGCCTCGACGACGTGGCGGCGGGCTTCCCCAGGTTCGCCCTGGGGCTGTGCAAGAAGGTCATCATCGCGGACTCCCTGAGCCCGCTGGTGGAGGCGTGCTTCAGCACGCCGGGCAACGAGATGACGTTCGCGATCGCGTGGCTGGGCGCGATCACGTACACGCTGCAGCTGTACTTCGACTTCTCGGGCTACTCGGACATGGCGATCGGCCTCGGCCGCATGCTGGGCTTCCGCCTCCCGGAGAACTTCGCGAGACCGTACTCGTCGGTCACGGTCACGGAGTTCTGGCGCCGCTGGCACATGTCCCTGTCAAGGTGGTTCCGCGACTACGTCTACATCCCGCTGGGCGGCAACCGCCACGGCGCGGCCAAGACCTACCGCAACTTGTTCGTCGTCTTCGTCCTGACCGGCTTCTGGCACGGCGCGAACTGGACCTACCTCGTGTGGGGCCTCTACCACGGCGCCCTACTGATCATCGAACGCGGCTTCCACACCGACGAGGCCCCCAGCGCCCCCGGCCGCCGCGTGGCCCGCCGAGCCCTGACCCTCGCCCTGGTCGTCGTGGGCTGGGTCTTCTTCCGGGCCACGGAGATGTCCCAGGCCCTGACGATGATCGGCCACATGCTGCTGCCCGACTTCACCGGCCTGACGGACGTGGTGGGCGACGCGTTCACCAACCAACGCCTGGTGATCCTCCTGTTCGCCCTGACGATCGTCTTCCTGCCCGCCCACCCGGTCACCGGCCCGCTGCTGGAGTCGTCCCGCAGCAAACCGGCCACCGTCATGCGAATCACCGTGATGACGGTAGGCCTGCTGTACGCCGCGATCCTGGTCGCAACCGGCACCTTCAGCCCGTTCCTGTACTACCAGTTCTAGGCGCCCTGTTACTTTCTGTAACGAGGCAGGTAACTCTGCCGTGGACGAATAGATGTCGTTACCCTGAGATGCCGGGTCGAGCACGGACGAGGAGGTGCCATGGCGAGTCCCATCGAAAACGGGCTTACGGTTCGCGCCATAGGCCCGGCCACCGAAGCAGGCCGGATATCCCTCTCCGAACTGACGCGTATCACGTCGACTCTTCAGGCAACGCTCGAACGCCTCGCGTTCTCCATCGCGGGGGGTCGCCAGAAGTCCGGACGACGCCCCCAGGAGATCGCCGACGCGGTTCGCCTGGACTTCACCGGCTTTCAGCACGGGTCAGCCGTTCTCGAACTGCAGCGGCCCATCGAACGCGTACAACCGTTCGATGGACCGTCTGACGACCTGCTGTCGGAGTCCTTCAACGTACTTACCGCCGGCATGAACGAGATCCAGCAGACCGGTACGCATCCCAGCGGTGACATCGGCAGGCATTTCAACAGGACTGTTCTGAATGGCCTCGTGAGCTTGTGCGCGGGGATCGGAAGAGGAAACCTGACTCGGATCGAGTTCTCCAGCGGCAACCACATCCACTTCGCGTTCGACGCCGAGACGCAGTTCAGTCTGCGGAGAATTCGTCGTTCCACAGTTGCCGCCGACACCATCATCACCGGCCGCCTGCACATGGGTGACTTCGACCCCATGTCGCTGCGATGCAGAATCGACACGAATCTCAACAGCGTGTGGTGCGATTTCGACATCGATCTCAAGGATGCGGTGTTCGAGCGCCTGGATCAGCTCGTCGAGGCAAGAGGAACGGCAGAACTCGACGCGGACGGCGTCGGCGTCCGCGTTCTGCACCTGACGAGCATTTCCACCGTCGAAACCGCCGACGCCAAGTCGCTTGACGACCTGGCGAAAGAGCAGAACGTGAGCCCACTGTCCGACGTCGGCCAACTCCGAGGCGAACCGGTGGAGGACTTCGACCTCTTCCTGCAGGCAATCCGGACAGCTCGCGGTGACGAATGAGCCGCTACATCATCGTCGACACGGACATCTTCTCCTGTCTGTGGCAGAACCGCTCCGTTCCTGACGGCTTCATCGACGCTCTTCGGAACACGACTCCCGTTCTCTCGTTCGTGACCGTGGGAGAGGTGCGATTCGGCGCGCGCAACGCGAACTGGGGCCAGAAACGCCTGGAACAGCTGAGCGCGGCGATGCGCCCATACGTCATCGCTCCGTACGCGCTCGAACTGGCTAATCTGTGGGGAGATCTCAAGCACGAGGCCAAGAAGCGAGGTCTACCCCTTGGCCACTCGGCTCACAGCAACGATCTCTGGATCTGCGCCACGGCCGTGCACTACGGCGCGCCCCTGATGACCAACAACACAAGACACTTCGAGTCACTCCCGGGTCTTCAGTTGGTGCGGCCTTAACCTGCTTGGGTGGTTGGTTCGACCGTCAACGATCTGGGCGGAGCGACGCGCACAAAATTTCTGGGTCGTCGTGTCGAAGTGGCTTAGCCTCGTCCGACGCACTGGTGAACACGGAGATCGACCACCACGAGGAGAAGCCATGCGCACCCTGATCACCACCGCCTTCGTCTCTCTGGACGGCGTTGTCGAGGCTCCCGGCGGGGAGGCGGGGCACCGCAGCTCGGGATGGACGTTCAAGGACATCGAGTTCGACCCGGCCGCCTACGAGCTGAAGGGCCGTGAGCAGGAGCAGGCCGCCGCGATGATGATGGGGCGGGTCAGCTACGAGGCGTTCAGCCCGGTGTGGCCGACGATGACCGAGGAGTTCCCGCACTACCTGACGATGCCCAAGTACGTCGTGTCGACGACGCTCCAGGACGCCGACCTCGTCGACAACTGGGGTGACATCACGATCCTGCGCACCCTGGACGACGTCGCGGCGCTGAAGGAGACCGACGGCGGACCGATCATCGTGCACGGCAGTGCCACCCTGAACCGCAACCTGTCCGACGCCGGCCTGATCGACCGCTACCACCTGCTGGTCTTCCCCGTCCTGCTCGGCGCGGGCAAGCGCCTGTTCAGCGGCTCCGACGTCGACAAGACCATGCTGAAGGTCGTCGAGAGCGAGACCTACTCCAACGGCACCCAGAAGCTGGTCTACGACGTCGTCCGCTGAGCTACTTGAACGCCGCCGCGTTGTTCGCGGCCCACTCCGCGAACAACCGGCCACGGCGGCCGAGCAGTTCCTCGACCACCGGGCTGACCTGCCGCATCGCCGGTGACGACAGGATGTCCAGCGTGCTGTCGGCCACCGGCTCCGGCATGAAACCCAGCATCGCGGCCTTCGCCTCGGCGCGGGTCAGTTCCACGAAGCGCACCGGCTCGCCCACCGCGTCGGCGATCGCCGCGGCCTGGGCGCGGGGTGAGATCGGTTCGGGGCCGGTGAGTTCGTAGACCTTCCCCGCGTGTGCCGGGTCGCGCAGCACGACCGCCGCCACGTCCGCGATGTCGGCCGGGTCGATGGTCGGCAGCGCCACGTCACCGAACGGGGCCGCGATCTCCCGGCGGGCACGCGCGGATTCCGCCCACTGCAACGCGTTCGAGTGGAAGCCGCCCGGTCGAGGATCGTCCACCGCAGACCCGACGCGCGTACCGCGTCCTCGATCGCGGGCGGGTGGTGCCCGGTGCCGACGCCCTGCGACGACAGCAGCACCACCCGGTCCACGCCGTTCGACCGGATCTCCGTCAGCACGGGTGCGAGATCCGTGCCGAGGAGGTTTCCGGCGGTGAGCAGGAAGACGACGTCCGCGCCTGCCAGTGCCGGGCGCAGAGACGAAGGTGCGGCGAGGTCCGCGGCGACAACCGTCGCGCCCGGCACGTCCACCGCCCGGCGAGACACCGCCGTCACCTGCTCGCCCGCCGCCACGAGTGCCCGCACCAGCGGCTGTCCGACATTGCCTGTAGCTCCTGTGACAACGATCATGCGAACGACGCTACTATTCGGGAGATAGTAGGTACCTAGAGGAAAGTACTGGGATCGTGACCGAGGACACCCCACCCGAGCTGGCCTGCCCGATCGCGCCGGTGGTCGACGTCGTCTTCAGCCGGTGGACCACGCCGATCCTGTGGGCGCTCAACGAGTACGGACGGCAGCGGTTCGTCGAGCTGTCCCGCCGCATCACGACGATCACGCCGAAGGTGCTGACGCAGCGGCTGCGGCAGTTGGAGCGGGACGGGCTGGTCGTCCGCAGCTACCACGCCGAGGTGCCGCCCCGCGTCGAGTACGAGATCAGCGACCTCGGACGCAGCCTCGGGCCGTTGTTCGCCGCGCTGTCCGAGTGGTCGTCGAACCTCGACCAGGTCGAGCGGGCCCGCGCCGAGTACGACCGGAAAGCTAGTGCAGGAAAAGCAAAACCTGCAGTTCGCCGATGATCGCGCCGATCACGGCGCCGACCGCGATCAGCTTCCACTCGTCCTGCCGGAAGGCGGGCCGCAGGAGCGCCTCGTACTCGATCCGTGTCAGTCTGCGCATCTTGGTCGCGATGGTGTCGCGGATGTCGAGGGCCTCGGTCGCGTAGCGCTCCGCGGTCAGCATCGTCGTCGGCAGGTATCGGACGGCGCGGTCGGCGGCCGCCTTCCTCAGCTCGGCGAAGCGGCTCGCGCCGACGAGTGGTCGCGCGAGCCCGGCCTGCTCGTCGATGGCGTGCTCGACGACGTCCCGCACCATGGCGCGCAACCGGTCGGCACGCGGCCCGTTGAGCACGCCGTCGACGAGGTTCGGCAGGGTCATCACGTCGCGGGCGACGACCGCCGCGTACTGCTTCGCCACCTCGTCGCGCCTGCGCTGGAACACGCCCTGCAGTGACACACCGAGGATCTTCCTGCGCTCGCGCGGGAAGAACACGAGCTTGATCGCGAGCCAGTCGGTGCACCAGCCGATCACGGCACCGAAGAGCGGCATCACGATGGGGTCCTTGGTCAACGCCCAGACGACGGTCTGCACGAGCCCGAGGACGAATCCGAAGTAGACACCGCAGCGCGCGATGAAGGCCATCTCGGGGCGGGAGATGTCACGGATCAGCTTGAGCAGCAGGCGTTTGTCGCGGTGCAAGGCGTTCACCGCGACCTGCTTGATGTCGAGGACGTCGCCGATGTTGTCGCTGAGCGCGGTCATGATCCGCGCGACGAGGTCGGGGATCCCGGCCTGAACGCGCTTGATCACCATCTCCTGCGCGATGGGCGGCAGCTTCTGCCACAGACCGTGCCTGGCCATGACGTCGCGGGTGATCTCGTCGGCGGCCAGCATGAGCGGCAGTTCGAGTTCCTTGGCCAGCCGCGCCGGGTCGAGCCGCCGGAAGATCTCCTGGGGGTCGACGAGCTTGGCGGTGAGCAACTCGGCCGCGACCGCGATCATGCGCTCGGAGTTGCGCGGCACGACGCCCTGCCAGCCGAGGTAAGGCGGGATGCCGACGAAGTCGAGCGGCCGGAACATCATCTCGATGGCCGCGCGCTTGGTGAGGTAGCCGATGACCGCCGCGATCACGGGCATGGACAGGTACACCTGCCAGTGCGCGAGGAAGTCGTCGACCATAAGAGCGCAAGTATCGCCGACTCGGCCACCGACGTGCGAATCCGCGGCGACCTGACGAAGCCCGCTCCCGCTGGTTCCACCATCATTCCCACATGACATGGCAACCAGATCTCGCCGATGACGAGGTCCTGAGGCGTCGCCACACTCTCGCGGCGAACGTCCGGGACGACCTGAGCGCCGCCGGGCTACCAATTGTGGCGGAGAGCGCAACGCTCGGCACCGGCGTGCTGGTGGAGGTCGATCCGCTCGACGATGAGAGCGGCGGTGTGATCGTCGACTGGACGACGCACTTCATGCTGCGCTCCGCCGCCACGGACGCGCTGAGCGCGGGGCACCGAGACCATCCGGCCATCCGCTATTCAGGTACCGTTTCGAAGATCATGCACGACGCGGTCGCCGACATCCTGGAGACTGCGGGGTACACGTTGCTGCGTGACTACAACGACATGTCCCCGTACACGATATTGGTCACAGGGCAGGAGCGCGGGCCGTCCTGGCGGGACTGGCTGCACGAACAGACCAACCGGCAAGAGCAGGCGCTCCACGAAACGACCCAGAACGAGCAAGCCAAGCCCTGAGACCGTCCCCCGACAACCGCGTCAGTCGTCAGCGCGGAAGCCGGGCAGGCCGCGCGGCCACCGACGCCACCGTCATCTCGCTCAGCACGTCCGGCTGCGCCACCGGGTTCACCGGGCAGGTACCGGCACCGCGACCACCGCGGCCCCTCGCGCCGACCGGCCCCGCACCCGGCTGATCGTCCAGCACACCAGGTAGATCAGGAACGAGATCGCCGTGACGAACGCGCTCACCGGTGCCCCCGGCGCCAGCGACAGGATGAACCCGCCCAGCGCGGCCGCCTCCGCGAACACCACCGCCAGCACCGTCGCCCGCAACGGGCTCGCCGTCACCCGGGCCGCGGCGGCCGCCGGGGTGATCATCAGCGCCAGCACGAGCAGTGCGCCCACCGTCTGCACGCCCAGCGCCGTCGCGACGCCGACCAGTACCGCGAACACCACCGACAACCCGCCGACCGGCACCCCGCGCGCCTTCGCCACGTCCGGGTCCACCGACGAGAACAGCAGCGGCCGGTAGATCACCAGCAGCACCAGCATGACCAGGATCCCGCTCACCGACAGCAGCGCGATCGACGCGAAGTCCACGCCGACGATCTGCCCGACGAGCAACCCGAACTTGCTGTTCGCGCGTCCCGGGTAGAACCACAGCAGCAGGACGCCGACACCGAGCCCGAACGACAGCACGGCACCGATCACCGAGTCGTGTTCGGAGCTGCGCCGCGACAGCAGGCCGAGCACCAGCGCGGCGATCACGGCCCCCGCGAGTGCGCCATGACCGACGTTGATGCCCAGCAGCAGAGCCGCGGCGCCGCCCGTGAACGACAGTTCGCTGGTCCCGTGCACCGCGAACGCCATGTTGCGGCTCACGATCAACGGGCCGAGCACGCCGGCCAGCAACCCGAGGATGCCCGCCGCCACCAGCGCGGCCTGTACGTAGGGCAGCCCGAGCAGCCTGCCCATCAGCTCGAAGTCGAAGAACTTGTCCATCAGGCGGGTTCCTCGTGCAGGTGGTGGGGCTGGTCCTCGCACAGCCCGCTCTGGGCGCCGACCACGTGGATCTGCCCACGCACCCGCACGACGTCGATCTTCGTCCGGTACAGCTCGGACAGTGTCCCCGAGTTCATCACCTCGTCCGGGCGACCGACCCGGAAGCGACCGTCCACGAGGTACAGAACGCGGTCGACCAGTGGCAGTACCGGGTTGATCTCGTGCGTGACGAACAGCACGGCGGTGTCGGCGGCGCGGCGGCGCTGGTCGATCAGCGAGCTGACCACGCGCTGGTTCGCGAGGTCGAGCGACAACAGCGGCTCGTCGCACAGCAGCACGTCGGGGTCGCTCACCAACGCCTGCGCCACCCGCAGCCGCTGCTGCTCACCGCCGGACAGCAACGAGATCGGCGCCTTCGCGAACGCCTCGGCGCCGACCTCGGCGATGGCCTGGTCGACCCGCTGCCGCCGCTCGCGGATGCGCGAGATCCCGGTGCCCCAGCGGTGCCCGTCGAGGCCGAGCCCGACCAGGTCGCGGCCGCGGACGGGGGCGTCGATGGCCCGCTGCTGCGGGATGTACCCGATCCGCCTGTTGCCGCGGCCCGGCGGCTCACCCGCGATCCGCGCGGTGCCCGACGTCAGCGGCCGCAACCCGAGCAGCACGCGGAGGAGGCTCGTCTTGCCGGACCCGTTCGGGCCCAGCACCGCCACGAACTCCCCCGGCTCGATGTCGAGGTTCAGCCCGGACCACAGGACGCGGTCGCCGTAGGCGAGCGTCGCGTCCCGGAGCGAGATCGCGGGCACGTGTTCTTCCATCAAGCCACCGCGCCCGCCAACGCGTCCACCTGCTTCGTCATCCACTCAACGTAGTCGGTCACGCCCGGTGGCAGCGTCTCACTCACGTTGACGATCGGCACCCCGGCGCTCTTCGCCGCGTCGTTCAGCTGGTCGGTCACGTTCGTCTCGGTCTGCTCGTTGTTGACCAGCGCGACGACCTGCTTGCCGGACACGAGGTCCATGGTGTCGGCGACGGCGGCCACCGGCGGGTCGGTCTCCTCCTCGATGGCCTCGGAGAAGTCCGTCGGGGTCGCGTCGGTCATGCCGGCGACGTCGAGCAGGTACTTGGCGACGGGCTCGGTCGCGACGACCTTGCCGTCGGGGATCGCGTCGGCCGTGGCGGCCAGCTCGTCGAGCTCGCCGTCGAACGCCTTCGCGTTGTCCTCGTAGGTTGTCTTGTTGTCCGGGTCGATCGCGCCGAGCTCGGCGGCGACCTTGTCGGCGACCTTCTTGGCGGTGCCGAAGTCGTACCAGACGTGCTCGTTCTCACCGTCGGGCAGCCCGGACACGTCGTAGGCGACGACCTGCTTGGCGTCCGCGCCCGCCGCGTCGACGAGCTTGGTGAAGAAGTCGTCGTAGCCGCCGCCGTTGTAGACGACGAGCTTCGCCTCGGTGAGGAGCGTCGCGTCCTCGGGCTTGTCCGCATAGGAATGCGGATCGCCCTTCGAGTCGTTGATGAGGGAGCGAACGCTCACGTTGTCACCACCGACCGCCTCGACCACGCTGCCCCACACGTTGGTGGACGCGACGACCGCGATCTTGCCGTCGGCCGCGGCGTCGCCGCCCGTGTCGCCGCCGCATCCCGCGGCCAGCACGGCGACCGCGGCCACCGCGAGTGGCAAGGCGCTTCTCATGACGTTCCCTCCGAAACCACGTATGCGTGTCACGCTATAGGTAATGGAAACCGTTTTCGACTACTGCAAGGCGACTATACGACGCGTTATTCCGCTCGTGTCATCAGACCGGGTGAGAAGTGCCACCAGATGTGGTGACGGTGACGTGCGCTGCTGGGCTTCTGTATGCGCTTCTGAACCGTTACGGTCAGCACATGGCGAGGCCTATGCATGTTCGGCGACCGGCGACACTGGCGTCGCTGGCCGCGGAGCTCGGCGTTTCGCGGACCACCGTGTCGAACGCCTACAACCGGCCTGATCAGCTCTCGCCGGAGCTGCGCAGGCGGGTACTGGAGACCGCGCGACGGTTGGGCTACCCCGGCCCGGACCCGGTCGCGCGGTCGTTGCGCACCCGCAAGGCGGGCGCGGTCGGGCTCCTGTTGACCGAGAACCTGTCGTACGCGTTCCGGGACCCGGCCGCGCTGGGTTTCCTGGAAGGACTGGCGCTTGCCTGTGAAGGCGCTGGTCAGGGGCTGCACCTGGTACCCGTGAATCCCGAGCGCGAGGACGTCACCGCCGTCCACAGCGCCGGTGTGGACGGTTTCGTCGTGTACTCCGTCCCGGACGACGACCCGCACCTCGCCGCCGTGCTGTCCCGCCCCGTGCCGACCGTGGTGTGCGACCAGCCGCGCGTCGAGGGCGTCGACCTCGTCGGGATCGACGACCACGCGGCCATCACCCAGCTGGCGAGCAGGCTGATCAGCATCGGCCACCGCAACGTCGGTGTGCTGTGCATGCGACTCGCCCGCGACCGCAACGACGGCTTCGCGGCCGTGTCCCGGCAGCGGACCGCGCACTTCCACGTGCAGCGGGCCCGGTTGACCGGGCTGGCGGAGGCGTTCGAGGCGGCGGGCGTGGACTGGGCGCGGGTCCCGGTCGTGGAGCGCTTCGACCACTCGATCACCAGCGGCGAGTCGGCGGCCGCGCAGTTGCTCGACGCGAACCCCGAGGTCACGGCCCTGATCTGCACGTCGGACATCCTGGCGCTGGGCGCGTTGAACGAGGCGAAGCGCCGCGGCCTCCGGGTGCCCCAGGACCTGACGGTGACGGGATTCGACGGCATCGTCGAGGCGGAGCGCGTCGGCCTGACGACCATTCGCCAGCCGGTGCTGGAGAAGGGGCGCGCGGCCGGGAAGCTGCTGCTCGGCTCGGCCGAACACAACAAGCCGCGCCACATCACGCTGGACACGGAACTGGTCGTCGGCACCACGTCGGCCCCACCCCGAACGACGGAGGAACGCTGGTT
The DNA here is from genome assembly GCF_044466355.1 of Actinophytocola sp. NPDC049390. Classification (NCBI taxonomy): domain Bacteria; kingdom Bacillati; phylum Actinomycetota; class Actinomycetes; order Pseudonocardiales; family Pseudonocardiaceae; genus Actinophytocola; species Actinophytocola sp. NPDC049390. Next base: position 460,448 of record NZ_JBITMQ010000004.1, on the reverse strand, counting down.
CGGCCCGTGACCTGGTGCCCTACGTCAGCGTCAGCGGGGTGGGCGGGCCGGTCAGCGTGCCCAGCTTGCCCACCACCCGGTACTTCCCCGCCGGCACCGTCTTCCGGTTCTCCGGGCACCCCGGCGCGGAAGTCCGTCCCGCCCAGTTGACCGAGAACTCCACCGCCGTGTTCGGCGCCAGCACACGCACGTCCGGCTCCGGCGGCCCGTAGCAGTCGGTGCTCGACCACAGCCGTGTGCCGTCCGCGCCGAGGACGAGGATCTCCCGCAGCTTGCGGTCGAGGTCCCGCGTGCACGCCACCGGCCCGGCGTTGACGATCCGCAGCGTCAGCAGCGGCCGGGCCCCGACCGGGTACGACGGCACATCGGGTGCCGCGACGACCTTCACCACCTTGTCCGGGCACGCTGCGGGCGGCTTGGGCGGCGGCGCCGGGCTGGTCGTCGTCACCACCGGAGGGGACGTCGTGCTCGTCGGTGACACCGTCGGGCTGGGCGAACTCGCCGTCACCGAGCCGCGCGGGTCGTCCGGTCCGGGGCTGGACGGCGGCGCGGACACCCGCGAGGACGTCACCTGGACCGCGCCCGGCCGATCGCCGCCGCCCACGTCCGCCGTGTCGGCCGTGCCCTGCACGGGGTGCTGGTCGTCCGCCTCGACGAGACCGCCGATGAGCCACGCCAGCAGCACCACCGCGAGCACCGAACCAACCGCGGCGAGCCCGCGGCGGCGCCAGTACACGGACTGGGCCAGCGGGCCGTTGGGTTCGAGCATGGCCCGACGGTAGCCCCGCCATACCTCATCCCCGTGGATCTTCGATGTCCCCGATAGTGGGATATTTATGCTGGTAGTGAGCACGGAGAGTTGTTGTCGACGCCACGTTGCCCTGATGGCCGGGCCTTGTTCCAATTGGTGGTCGAGCTGGTTTCCAGTGCTTGACCGCAATGTGGGCACGGCGAAACACGGGAGCTGACATATGACCGCAATCGACGATCTCCTGCACCGGCACGCGATCGGTGTCGACCACGGCGCGCCGGGAGTTCCGACGCCGGTGCCTTCACTCCACCTGGCGATCGTGACCTGCATGGACGCACGCATCAAGGTCTTCGACGTGTTCGGCCTCCGGCACGGCGAGGCGCACATCATGCGCAACGCGGGCGGGGTCGTGACCGACGACGTCATCCGGTCGCTCGCGATCAGCCAGCGCAAGCTCGAGACCCGCGAGGTGATCGTCATGCAGCACACCTCGTGCGGCCTGTCGTTGATCACCGAGGACGAGTTCAAGGACGAGCTGGAGAAGGACACCAAACTGCGGCCGCCGTGGGCGATCGAGGCGTTCCGCGAGGTCAAGGACAGTGTCCGCCAGTCGGTCGAGCGGGTGCGGCGCAGCCCCTTCGTGCCATACCGGGACCACGTCCGCGGGTTCGTCTACGACGTGGCGAACGCGGAGCTGACCGAGGTCATCTAGCTCGGCGGTGAACGCCGTCCGGTGCGGCGATCACAGGACGGCTAGGCTCGTGGCGCGATGGCCATCGACGCATGTGTGCTGACCGACTGGTTCGCCGAGAAGGCGCGGGACCTGCCGTGGCGCAGGTCCGACTGCTCGGCGTGGGGTGTGCTGGTCAGCGAGATCATGCTGCAGCAGACCCCGGTCGCCCGCGTCGAGCCGTCGTGGCACGAGTGGGTGGCCCGCTGGCCCAAGCCGTCCGACCTGGCCGCCGCCACCCCGGCCGACGTGCTGCGCATGTGGGGCAAGCTCGGTTATCCGCGCCGCGCGCTGCGGCTGCGGGACGCGGCCGCCGTGATCGCGGACCAGCACGACGACGTCGTTCCGTCCGACGTGGACACCCTGCTGGCACTGCCGGGCATCGGCGCGTACACCGCGCGTGCGGTCGCCGCGTTCGCCTACCGCAAGCGCTGCCCGGTCGTGGACACGAACGTGCGGCGGGTCATCGCCCGCGCGGTACACGGGGCGGGTGACGCGGGCCCCGCGTCGAACACCCGCGACATGGCCGACGCGGAGAAGCTCCTGCCGGAGGACGACGAGCACGCGGCACGCATGTCGGCTGCGCTGATGGAGCTGGGCGCGATCGTGTGCACGGCACGCAACCCGCGCTGCGCCGACTGCCCCGTCTACGACACGTGCGCGTGGCAGCTCGCCGGGAAACCGGCCTACAACGGGCCCGCGAAGCCCGTGCAGAAGTTCGCGGGCACGGACCGCCAGGTGCGCGGTCTTCTGCTGGACGTCCTGCGGGACACCTCGACCCCGGTCCCCAAGACACGACTGGACGTCGTCTGGTCCGACGCCGGGCAGCGGGACAGATGTCTCGACTCGCTGCTGGTGGACGGCCTGGTCGAACAGACCGCCGACGGCCTGTTCGCGTTACCCGGAGAGCACTGAGCGGAGCTCGCGGAGCGGACACCGCTTCTGAGTTACCTCTGCAAATTGGCAACCAAATTCTTTGGCAATTGGGGAACTCTTGTCTTCGGGTAACGGCGCGACTACGTTCGGAAATGCCAGTCACCGATCTGGGTCTGATGACTCCACGTCGAGGGAGATCGAGATGGCCGTATCCCGCCGTGCCCTTTTACGGGGCGGCTTCACCGTCACAGCCATGGGCGCACTGGGCGCGTCGACCGCGCCGATCGCGTTCGGCGCGGTCAAACCCACCGTCGAACGTCCGCGCATCTACACGTGTGACGAGTGGGGCGCGCGCCCGCCGAACGGCACCATCACTGTCCTGAACCGCAAACCGACCTACATCGTCGTCCACCACACCGCGGGCGGTAACTCGTCCGACCTGTCGCTGGAGCACGCGTTCCAGATCTCGCGAAGCATCCAGGACTTCCACATGGACGGCCGCGGCTGGGTGGACTCCGGCCAGCAGCTCACCAACAGCCGCGGCGGGCACGTCACCGAGGGCCGCCACCGCAGCGTCGAGGTCCTCGACGGCGGCCGCAAGCACGTGCAGGGCGCGAACGTCGCCAACCACAACAGCGAGGTCATCGGCATCGAGAACGAGGGCCTCTACTCCACTGTGGACGTCACGCCGCAGCTGTGGGACTCGCTGGTGCAGCTCGTCGCGTACATCGCCCAGTCGTACGGCATCTCGCCGGACATGATCCGGGGGCACCGCGACTTCAACGCCACGGAGTGCCCCGGCGAGGTGCTGTACCGGCGGCTGCCGGAGCTGATCGCGGCCGTGCGTGCCGAACTCGGCACGGCACCGTCACCCGCCGCTCACCTGCGGTCGTGGCCGCTGCTCAAGCCGGGCGAGCAGAGCGAGAAAGTCCTTGCCGCGCAACACCTCCTGCGTGCGCGCGGGGTGGACGTGACGGCGGACGGCGTGTTCGGCGACGTCACGTTCGCGGCGGTGTCGCGGCTCGCGGCGGAGAACGGCGTGGCGTACGAACCCTGCTACGCCAGCCGGACCGCGGACGAGAGCGGCTTCATCGGCGTCACCACGTGGCCGCTGCTGGTCCGGACCGTGCACGCGGGCGACACCGGCGAGGCCGCGAAGGCGGCGCAGGCGCTGATGACCGCGCGCGGGCAGCGGTTCGACACCGTCGACACGCCCACCTGGCAGCGGCTCCTCGCCTGACGCCTGGGATCCTGCGTCCATGGCGCAGGCGCTCGAGTTCCACTTCGACGGCGACGCGGACGCCGCGGTGCGTGGACTGTGGCGGCGGCTGGCGGACAGCGACATCCCCAGCCCCGCCACGACCCCGCACGTGACGTTCGCGGCCGCCGGCACGATCCCCGCCGCCACCCGCGGCGCGCTGCGGGACGACCTGCGGCTCCTGTCGATCCCGTCGCTGTGGCTGTCGATCCTGACCGCGTCCGACGGTGAGCTGGCGCTGACCGCGGTCGTCGACACCGAGCTGCTCGCCGTCCACTCCGCGGTGCACGACGTGCTGGCGAAACGGGTGAAACAGCCGGTCGCGCGCTATTTGCCCGGTTCGTGGATGCCGCACTGCGTGCTGGCCCGCGACCTCGAACCGGACCTCATGACGGCAGGCTTCACCGCGCTGTACCCGGTAGGGTCGATCAAGGCGAGGATCAGCGAGATCGTGGTCGTCGACACCCACACGGGCGAGACCGACGTCCTGCGCGTCCTGGAGGACGAGTCATGAGTGAGGAACTGCGACGGGTGCGGGACACCCTCATCGAGGAGCTGCGCAAGTCGGAGACACTGACCGTCGCGGGCCGGGCCCTGTTCAACCGGTACGCCGCGATGTGCGAGGCCGCGAGCGGCGCCGCGCCCGCCGCCACACCGGAACCACCCGAGCCTGCTCCTCGTCCCCAGCGCCCGGAGCCGGTGGACGAGGAAGAGGAGTTCGGCGGCTCGTTCATGGTCCGCCCCACCACGTCACACTCGAACTTCCCCGGCTACCGGGAAGCACCGGCACAGTCGGACCTCCCGCGCTCGATGCGGGACCGCCGCCGCTAGCGGCCCAGTACACCTGACAAGAACGCCTCGACCGCGCCCCTGTAGACGGCCGGACGGTCGTGGTGGACGACGTGGCCCGCGCCTTCGACGACCAGGTGGTGCACCACGCCACCGGCACGTTTCGGCAGCTCGGCCATCTGTCCGGGCGGCATCGCGCTGTGCTCGGCCTCGACCGCGAGCATCGGGCAGCGCACCCGCTCGACGAACGGCCAGTAGTCGCGGCGGCCCCATTCGTTCGCGATCTCGTACAGGTCTTCGAGGTCGGCGATCAGGTGGTAGCCGTCCTCCCGCTCCTCGACGCACTCGATGAACCAGTCGCCGAGGTCGCCGAAGAACTCCCGCACGTGCGCCAGGGAGCGGAACGGCACCGGCCACGACTCGAAGTACGACTTCCACGGGTCGACGGTCTTGCCGCGCTGGTCGGGGGCGATGTCCTCGACGACGACCGCGCGGACCAGGTCGGGGTGGCCGGCGGCGAGGCACCAGGCGTGCAGGCCGCCCATGGAGTGCCCGATGACCGTGCTCGGGCCGAGGTCACGCAGGACCTCGGCGGCGTCGTCGACGAAGTCCTCGGTGCGCCAGCCGCCGCCGCGGTGCGGGCTGCGGCCGTGCCCGCGCGCGTCGAGCCCGACGACCCGGCCGTAGGCGGTCAGCCACTTCGCGACCGGCCACCAGGTGGTCGCGCGGCCCATCAGGCCGTGGAGCAGCAGGATGCCGGGGCCTTCGCCGCCGAACTCGACGATGTGCACCCCTGATGGATACACGGAACCCACCCACGCATCACATCCGGTCGGTCATGATGTCCGGGTCCACCGACGATCGGGAGCTGTTCACCATGCACCACCGCACGGCCGTGCGCGTTGTCTGCCTCACACTGGCCGCGGCGGGTCTCGCGGCCTGCACGGTCTCGCGGAGCAACGACTCGTCGGCCCGCTCCTCGGCCGAGGAGGCGCCGCCGGCGGCCACGTCCGACAGCGCCGGTGACCCGTACTACCCGGAGGACGGCAACCCGGGCTACGACGTGACCGCGTACCACGTCAAGATCAGCTACGACCCGCCGAAGCAGGCGCTGAGGGGCGACACCCTGGTCACCGCGAAGGCCAGCACCTCGCTGCCGGAGTTCAACCTCGACCTCCAGGGTCTGGAGGTCAGCGCGGTGACCGTCGGCGGAGAAGAGGCCAAGTTCACCCGCGAAGGCGACCACGAACTGGTGATCACCCCGGCGGAGCCCATCGCACAGGGTGACACCTTCGAAACCCGCGTGCAGTACAGCGGCACCCCGGAGTCCGCGGAGGCGGGCTCACTGGGCGAGAACGGCTGGCAGCGGTCGTCGTCCGGCGGCGCGTTCGCCGCGGGCGAGCCCCACTCGGCGACGTCCTGGTACCCGGCGAACGACACCCCGCGGGACAAGGCGACGTTCAAGCTCGACGCGCGGGTCCCGAACGGCTGGAGCGTGGTCTCCAACGGCCTCGAGTCCCCGGCGACGCCCGGCAACGACGGCTGGACCACGTTCCACTGGAACGAACCCAACCGGGTCGCGACGTACCTGACGACGGTCGGGATCGACAAGTGGACCTTCGAACGGTCCACGCTGCCCAGCGGCGTGCCGGTGGTCAGCGCGTACGCCCCGGGCGCGGAAGGCAAGAAGTCGGTGGAGTCGAGGCTCCCGGAGATCATCGCGTTCCTGGAGTCGAAGTTCGGCCCGTACCCCCAGTCCGCGGCCGGTGGGATCTACATCAACGAGAACATCGGCTTCTCACTGGAGACCCAGGGCAGGCCCATCTACGCGGCGTGGGCGGAGGAGCCGGTGGTGGTGCACGAGAACGCACACCAGTGGTACGGCAACTCGGTGACCGTCGACCAGTGGAAGGACATCTGCCTGAACGAGTGCTTCGCGAGCTACGCCCAGTGGCTGTGGGACGAGGCGAAGTACGGCGCGAACCTGGACGAGCAGTACCGGACCGAGGTGGCGCGGAGCACCGGTCACCTGTGGACGGGCAAGCTGTACGACATGGGCGCGGGCAACGAGTTCACCGCCGTCTACGAGAAGGGCCCGCTGGCGCTCCACGCGCTACGCCGGGAGATCGGCGACGAGGCGTTCAACAAGGTGCTGAAGGAGTGGCCGACCAGGTACCGCGACGACAACGCGTCGTGGTCGGACTTCGAGAAGCTCGTCACCGAGACGTCCGGCAAGGACCTGACCGCCTTCTTCGACGCCTGGTTCCGCGGTGACGCACAGCCCGCGGACGAGTTCCTGTACCCGGGGCCGCTGCGCAAGTAGGCGGCCTCCGGCCCCCTCGAACCACGCTACCGGACCCCACCGACACTCTCCGCCCGCGACGATCGCGTAGCGGCCGGTTGTCCACAACCGCTCCCGTTGTCCACAGCGGACCCCGACGCGACCGGAACCGTCACCCCCGTCCCGTAGGCTGGGAACCGGGGGCCGGCGGCCGCGCTCCGCAATGTCCGCTGTGGACTACGGCAGGATCACCTCGGCCAGCACCGCGCTGTGGTCGCTGTCCGGCAGGTCGAAGACCGCGTAGCTGCTGACCGCGCAGCGGACGTCCGTGACGATGTGGTCGAGCGTCAGCGGTGGCCCCGTCGGCCACGACGACCACGTCGCGGTCAGGCCCTCGCCCGCTTCCTCACCCGCGTCGGCGTAGCCGTGGTCGATCAGGTCGCGGAACGCGGCGTGGTCGAGCGTCGCGTTGAAGTCGCCGGCGAGGATGCGCGGGCGTTCGTTCGTCGTGGCCTCCGGCAGGTCGGCCAGCTCGGCACGCCACGTGCGGGCGCTCCTGTCGTTCAGCGGTGGCCGGACGTGCACCGCCGTCACTTCCGGGTCGTCGTTGCCCGGCAGGTCGACCACCGCCGACGGCTGCGACAGCGTGCTCTCCTCGACCAGGACGATCTGGCGCAACGGCAGGTTGGCCGCGATGCCGGACCCACTGCCATCCGGCCGCGCGTCGAACACGCGGTACGGCAACACTTCCCACAGTCCGGCACTGTCCAGTGCGGACACCGCGTCGGGCGTCAGTTCCGGCATCGTCAGTACGTCGACCTTCTGTTGCCGCACCAGGTTGACGAGCGCCCGAGGGTCGGCCTGGCCGATGTGGAGGTTGGCGGTCATGATCCGCAGGTGTGGCCCGGACGCGTCCGGTTGCTCCTCGGCCAGGAACCTCGGTCCGAGCAGCGACGCCAGCGACAGCGTGATCACCAGGACGGCCAGCCCCAGCACCCATCGCCGCAGCAACAGGGTGAGCAGCGTGAGCACGCCCGCGCCCGCGACGACGTACGGCGTGAGCGTCATGGCGCCGACGAGGAACGCGGTGGTGTTCTCGAGGCTGAGCACCCGGATGACCCCGTACCCGAGCAGGGCGAGCGCCAGCACGAACAGGAGGAACGTGACCGAGCCGCGGCGGCAGCGGACGGGTTCGTCGATGTCCTCGGCGGGGTCGTAGGCGGCCTCGGCGGTGGCCTCGCTCCATCTAGCCATGGCGTTCGTTGCCCCGCTTGTAGTTGCCGGTGACGCGGGCGAGGAGGTGCTGGGCCTCGTCGTCGGACGCGCGTTCGAGGCGGCCCAGGAGCTTGGCCGCGGCGGCGCCGCGGATGGTGGTGACGACCCGACCACCTCGGGAGACGAGCACCTGTCCGTCCTTGGTGACCCGCCAGTCGAACGGGTCGTCCTCAAGCCCCATGAACACAGCTTGCCCGAGGTGGGGTGCGTCGCGCCGGTGGTTTCTCGTTCGTGTCGCGGCCTCCGGCCCCCGGAATCCAGCGTAACGGGGCGGGCCGACACCGCCGGGTTGTCCACAGGGCGCCTGTGGACAACCGTGTCGGCTGTGGACAACCGCGGTTACGAAGCGTCGGCGCGACCGCACATGTCGGTGGCATGCCGTAGCGTGGTTCGAGGGGGCCGAAGGCCAGCGACGTCGCTCGCTCGGACGCGTTTTTGCTTGCACTGACTGGGATTTCGGGTGCGCGGCGACCTCGCGAAGGGGTGGCCTCCGGCCCCCGGTTGCCAGCCTACGCCTGGGCACCGACAGTGACTGCGTGCTGTGGGCAGAGCTGTGGACAACTCGGTGATCTGTGGACAACTCGGCTGCGTTGACGTGGTGTGCGGCGTGCCTCGGCCGACGCCGAACACCGTTGGGATGTGGCAACCGGATGTCCTCGCCGGACGCCCGGTTCGGGATGCCCAGAAAGACGCCTTCGGGACGTTGAACAAGCGGAAGGCCGCGCTCCCGAAACCGGGGGCGCGGCCTTCCGTTGTTCTTGGATCAGGCGGACTCCGCGTCGTCGCCTTCCGTGCTCGACGCGGCCATGTTGACCGGCGGGGCGTCCGGGACGTTGGCGGGCTTGGTCTCACCGCGGAAGGTGAAGACCGCCTTGTCCGTGGACGTGCCTTCCTCGCCGTCCCAGCCTTCGACGTCGACGATGATGATCTGGCCCGGCTGGATCTCGCCGAACAGGATCTTCTCCGACAGCTGGTCCTCGATCTCGCGCTGGATGGTCCGGCGCAGCGGCCGAGCGCCCAGCACCTTGTCGAAGCCGCGGGTGGCGAGCAGCTTCTTGGCGTTCGACGTGAGTTCGAGGGCCATGTCCTTGTTCTTCAGCTGCGCCTCGACGCGGGTGATCATCAGGTCCACCATCTGGACGATCTGCTCTTCGGTGAGCTGGTGGAACACGATGATGTCGTCGATGCGGTTGAGGAACTCCGGCCGGAAGTGCTTCTTCAGCTCGTCGTCGACGCGCTGCTTCATCCGGTCGTAGGTCTGGCCTTCGCCGCCGCTCGAGAAGCCGAGGTTCACGGCCTTCGAGATGTCCTGCGTACCGAGGTTCGACGTGAAGATGATGACGGTGTTCTTGAAGTCCACCGTCCGGCCCTGACCGTCGGTCAGCCGCCCGTCTTCCAGCACCTGCAGGAGCGTGTTGTAGATCTCCTGGTGCGCCTTCTCGATCTCGTCGAACAGGACCACCGAGAACGGCTTGCGCCGCACCTTCTCGGTCAGCTGGCCACCCTCCTCGTAGCCCACATACCCGGGAGGGGCACCGAAGAGCCGCGAGGCGGTGTAGCGGTCGTGGAACTCACCCATGTCGATCTGGATGAGCGCGTCGTCCTCGCCGAACAGGAAGTTCGCCAGCGCCTTCGACAGCTCGGTCTTACCGACACCGGACGGGCCGGCGAAGATGAACGAGCCGGACGGACGGCGCGGGTCCTTCAGGCCGGCGCGGGTGCGGCGGATCGCCTGGGACACGGCCTTGACCGCGTCCTCCTGGCCGATGATCCGCTTGTGCAGCTCCTCCTCCATGCGGAGCAGACGCGTGGTCTCCTCCTCGGTGAGCTTGAACACCGGGATACCGGTCCAGTTGGCGAGGACCTCGGCGATCTGCTCGTCGTCCACCTCGGCGACGACGTCCAGGTCACCGTCCTTCCACTGCTTCTCCCGCTCCGCCTTCTGGCCGAGCAGCGTCTTCTCCTTGTCGCGGAGCTTCGCGGCACGCTCGAAGTCCTGCGCGTCGATCGCGCTCTCCTTCTCGCGGCGCACGTCGGCGATCTTCTCGTCGAACTCGCGCAGGTCCGGCGGCGCGGTCATGCGGCGGATGCGCATGCGGGCACCGGCCTCGTCGATCAGGTCGATCGCCTTGTCCGGCAGGTACCGGTCGTTGATGTACCGGTCGGCGAGCGTCGCCGCGGCCACCAGCGCCGGGTCGGTGATCGTGACGCGGTGGTGCGCCTCGTACCGGTCGCGCAGGCCCTTGAGGATCTCGATCGTGTGCTCGAGCGTCGGCTCGCCCACCTGGATCGGCTGGAAGCGGCGCTCCAGCGCGGGGTCCTTCTCGACGTACTTGCGGTACTCGTCGAGCGTGGTCGCACCGATCGTCTGCAGCTCACCGCGGGCGAGCATCGGCTTCAGGATCGAGGCCGCGTCGATCGCGCCCTCGGCGGCACCCGCACCGACGAGCGTGTGGATCTCGTCGATGAACAGGATGATGTCGCCGCGCGTGCGGATCTCCTTGAGCACCTTCTTCAGGCGCTCTTCGAAGTCACCGCGGTAGCGCGAGCCGGCGACCAGGGAGCCGAGGTCAAGCGTGTACAGCTGCTTGTCCTTCAGCGTCTCCGGCACCTCGCCCTTGACGACCATCTGCGCGAGGCCCTCGACGACGGCCGTCTTGCCGACGCCGGGCTCGCCGATGAGCACGGGGTTGTTCTTGGTGCGGCGGGACAGCACCTGCATGACCCGCTCGATCTCCTTGGCCCGCCCGATGACCGGGTCGAGCTTGCCCTCCCGCGCGGACGCGGTCAGGTTGCGACCGAACTGGTCGAGCACCAGCGAGGAGGACGGGGTGCCCTCGCCGCGGCCGCCGGTCTCCGCGGGCTCCTTGCCCTGGTAACCGGACAGCAGCTGCAACACCTGCTGGCGTACGCGGTTGAGGTCGGCGCCGAGCTTGACGAGCACCTGGGCGGCGACGCCCTCGCCCTCCCGGATCAGGCCCAGGAGGATGTGCTCGGTGCCGATGTAGTTGTGTCCGAGCTGCAACGCTTCCCGCAGCGAGAGCTCGAGGACCTTCTTGGCCCGTGGGGTGAACGGGATGTGCCCGCTCGGCGCGTGCTGGCCCTGGCCGATGATCTCCTCGACCTGCTGCCGCACGCCCTCGAGGGCGATTCCCAGCGACTCGAGCGCCTTGGCGGCGACACCCTCACCCTCGTGGATCAAGCCCAGGAGGATGTGCTCGGTGCCGATGTAGTTGTGGTTGAGCATCCTGGCCTCTTCCTGGGCCAGGACAACCACCCGCCTCGCGCGGTCGGTGAACCTCTCAAACATCTGCACTCCTGACTGCTGCGCCGGCGGCCCTTACTCCACCGCTAAGTACCCGGTTCGCGGTGGCTCAGCACCGTGAAGACCACTGTAGTCGTCCAGCCTGTCGCTCTCAGTACCACTTGCGGCTATCCGAGAGCTTCACAAGGAACAACGTGCGACAACCGGGGCGGATTCCGCCAGCTGGTGATGTCCGCTGAGCGCGAACACTCAGGACGCCGGGCTCGCGATGATCTTTATGGTGAGCTAAAGTTAGGTCAGCCTCACCTAATAAGGCCTCAGGAGACGCCCATGCGGACCAGTCCAAGCTTACGGCTTGTGACCGGCGTGCGCGTGCCCTCACTTGTCGAATCGGTCACACGGGCCGCTTCCCGCCAGGTCAGGACCGAGGTCCGCGTCGGGCTCCCGGACGATTCAACCGGCTGGGTGAACTGTGCGGAACTACTCTCCGCACCCGACGGTTTCACGCTCTGGCGTCAGGAACTCGCAGGTTGGCTGCACGACCGCTACAACGAGGCGCCCGAACGGACTACGGCCGGTTACGTGATGTCGTGGTACCTCGGCGTCCCCGGGTACCTCGCGGCACTGCTCTTCCACCACGAGCGGCGGGTGCCGTCGCTGCGTCCCGAGCACCTCGCGTTCCACAAGGCTCGACCGAGACCCCATCCGGATTCGATCGCGGTTCTTGACGAGAGCTTCGTGTGCCTGCCCGACGACCCCGCCGCGGGCACGCCGAACGCGACCGTCGTGCCGTCCGAGAAGGCGCTCGCGGCGGTGCTGCGGGGCCGGTTCACCGCCCATGCGGCACGGTTCGTGTCGGCGTTCGCGGGGACCGTGCGCTTCGGCAGGCACACGCTGTGGGCGGCGGCCACCGACGCGCTCGATCACTCGATGTGGCTGGTCGGCCGGTACGCTGGCGACGAGACCGCAGGCGTGCTGGACGCGAACCTGCTGCTGCCGGACCGGTTCGCGCCGCTGACGTCCGCGTCGACGCTGCGGCCGGTGGTCGACGACCAGGGCAGGACGGGATGGACGCGGCGACGCGAGGCGTGCTGCTTCCACTACCTCATGGAGGCCGGTCAGGGCGTGTGCGAGACATGCCCCCGTGCGTGCCCGAAGAACTGAGCGACGGTTGTCCACAACCCGTCCGGTTATCCACAGGCAAGATCGACATCCGGGTGCCTGTCGGTAGGCACCGGTAGACTGGCATGGCGGGTGGCCCCCGGGAACGGGTGGGGGTTGAGGTTACGCACTGGACGCGGAGTTTTCGCAGGTCAGAGTCGGTTTGCGGCGGTGCGCTCGCTCAGGGTGTGCCGCCTGCCAGGGCGTCGCCCAGCGGGGTTCTCCGGTAGAGCACAGCACGGCCCGAGCGGGCCCTGGTGACCAGGCCCGCGTTGCGCAACACCGCCAGGTGGTCACCCACCGCACCGGTCGCCATGCCGAGCGACGTCGCCAGCTGTGTCGTGCTCGCCGGGTCCGACAGCGCCACCAGCAGCCGCGCACGTGACCGTCCCAGCAGCGACGCCAGCGCGTCCGGCGGCGTCGCGGGCCCCGGCTCCCACAGCGCGGCCGTGCCCCGCGCCGGGTACACCAGCGCCGTCGGCCACGGCGGGTCCGTGTACGCGCCGATGTTCGGCCACACGAACACCGCGGGCACGAGCAGCAACCCGGCGCCGTCCAGATGGTAGGTGCCCGCCACGAACCGGCTCAGCTCCAGCGCGCCGTCCCGCCACGCCAGGCGCTTGTGCAACCCCGCGAACGCCGCCTGCCACCCGCCCGTGCTGAGCAGTCCCGCGCGGTAGACCACGTCGCGTTCCAGCACGGCACGCAACGCGGGCCAGTCCGGCGCGATCAGCTCGTGCCACGCCTCCTCCAGCACGTCGGCCAGGATCGCGGACACGTTCTCGTCCTCGAGCACCGCGAGCACGCGCGGGTCGGTGGCCGGGCGCCGGGCCAGGCAGTCGGCGATCTCCTTGCGTGCCTGCGCCAGCGGCGTCGCCCTGAGCGCGGCCAGGTCGTCCTCGATCGTCTGCGCCATGCTCGTCGGCGGTTGCACCACGAACGCGGCGCCATAGCGCTCGCTCTGGAGTGCCAGCAACGCGTCCAGTGCCGTCTCGCGGCGCAGGCGGTGGAAGGCGGGCATCAGGCGTGCCGACCACGCGGGCGGCAGCGACGTGCGTTTGCGGCCCGACAGCTTGCGCAGCACGTTCTCCAGCTCGGTCACCGGCGACAACGCGAAACGGCTGTTCAGCAGGTCGTCGCGGCCGACCACGAACCTCAGCACGCTGTGACCTTACGCCCCTGCACGAAAGAGTGGTGGGAGAACGATCGACCGGCGGAACCTGTGGCCGTGAACGAAAGAGCCACCTTCCGTCAGGTCCTGGCCGTGCCCGTCTACCGCACGGTGTTCCTCACCAGGGCCCTCGCGATCGGTGCCGACACCCTGCGCACGGTCGCCCTGTCCGTGCTGGTCTTCACGGCCACCGGGTCGGCGCTGCTCGGCGCGATGACGTTCGGGGCCTCGTTCCTCCCCCAGGTCGTCGGCGGGCTGGTCATCGGCGCCCTCCCCGACCTGATCCGGCCGCGGCTGTTGATCGTCACCGGCTACTCGCTGGAAGCCGTCGCGGCCGCCCTGCTGGCGCTCGGCGGCATGCCCGTGTGGGCGAGCCTGCTGCTGGTCGCCGGCATCGGGTGCCTCGCGCCGGTGTTCAACGGGACCGCCGGGCGGCTGACCGCCGACGCCCTGTCCGGCGACGCGTTCGTCGTCGGACGCGGCCTGTTCCAGCTGGTCTCGTCGGCCGCGCAGATCATCGGGATGGCAGGCGGCGGGCTGGCGGTCGCGTTCATGGGGCCCGAGACCGCGCTGCTCGTGACCGCGACCTGCCACGCGGTCGCCGCGCTGTGGGCACGGCTGGCGTTGCCGGACCTGCCGGCACCCGGCAGGCAGAGCGAGCGCTCGCTGGTCAGGCAGAGCTTCCACGGCGCACGTGAGCTGCTGGTCGACCCGGCCGTGCGGCGACTGCTGTTCGCGAACTGGCTGCCGCCCGCGTTCGTGATCGGCGGGGAGAGCCTGCTCATCCCGTACGCCGCGCTCGAAGGCTTCCCCGACGGCGCGGCGGGCGTGGTGCTCGCGTGCATCCCCGCCGGGATGTTCGTCGGCAACCTCGTCGTGACCAGGGTGTTCGCGCCGCGGACCAGGGAAAGGGCCGTGCCGCTGCTGGTCGCGCTGCTCGGGCTGCCGCTGGTCCCGTTCGCGTTCGACGTGAACCCGCTGGTCGCCGGAGCGCTGATGGTCGTGCTCGGCTCGGGGTTCGCGTTCGGGGTCGGGCTGCAGGGACGGTTCCGTGACGCGCTGCCCGACGACTCGACCGGGCAGGCGTTCGGGCTGCTGTCCACCGGGCTGATGACGTTGCAGGGTGTCGGGCCGCTGGTGTTCGGCGGGCTGACCGAGGTCGTGCCCGTCGGTGTGGCGATGGCGCTGGCCGGTGTCGCGACGCTCGGCACGGCGGTGTGGATCGCGGTCGCGGTGCGACCGGCCGAAGCGATTACGGCACCGGTTCCCGCCTAATCGAGGAACCGGCGCCGCACGATTGTGTGAATCTCAGGCCTGAGCGTTGTACGCCTCAGCTACTTCCTTCGGGATTCGGCCGCGATCCGAGATGTTCATGCCCTGCTTACGGGCCCACTCACGCATTGCCTGGTTCTGTTCCCGGTCCGCGGAGGCGGTGCGCGGCGCGCGGCCGGCGGCGACCAGCCTGCCCGTGCGCTTACGGCCACCGGACCGGCGCGCGTGCTCGACGAATTCGGAGAGCGCGTCCCGCAACCGCTCGGCATTGTCCTCGGAGAGGTCGATCTCGTAGAACGCCCCGTCCAAACCGAACTCGACGGTCTCCCCCGCCTCAGAACCATCGAGGTCGTCGACCAGGCTAACCGTGACCTTCTGCGCCATCTGCGCCCTCCTCAGGTTTGCGACGCGGGACCGAGCGAACGTGCGTGAGCACATATACGAATACTCTCACTAACCAGCTTAACGCAAATCCGTGATTAGGTTAGTGGTTCCCGCGCCGCGACTTGCTCATTCTGGGCGCACCAGCGGAAACAGGATCGTCTCGCGTATGCCGAGGCCGGTGAGCGCCATGAGCAACCGGTCGATACCCATTCCGACGCCGCCACTCGGGGGCATTCCGTACTCGAGAGCCCGCAGGAAGTCCTCGTCGAGACGCATCGCCTCGTCGTCACCACCTGCCCGCAGACCGGCCTGTTCGGTGAGTCGTTCACGTTCCACGACCGGGTCGACGAGCTCGGAGTATCCGGTGGCGAGCTCGAATCCCCGGACATAGAGATCCCATTTCTCGGCGACACCCTCGATGCTGCGGTGCTGCCGGGTGAGAGGCGACGTCTCGACCGGGAAATCACGCACGAACGTCGGGGCGTAAAGCTTGTCGCCGACCAGGTGCTCCCACAGCTCCTCGACCATCTTGCCGTGGCCGAGCTTCGGATCCACCTCGAGACCGAGGTCGTCGGCGTGCTTGTGCAGCAGCTCGGCGGGCGTTTCCGGGGTGACCTCGCTGCCCAGCGCCTCGGACAGCGACGGGTACATCGACAGGCTGGTCCACTCGCCGGACAGGTCGTACTCCTCGCCGTTCGCCAGCGTGACGACCTCGGTACCGAGCGCTGCGCGCGCGGACTCCTGGACCAGCTCGCGGGTCAGCACGGCCATCGAGTCGTAGGTCTCGTAGGCGGCGTAGAACTCGAGCATCGCGAACTCGGGGGAATGCGATGAATCGCTGCCCTCGTTGCGGAAGTTGCGGTTGATCTCGAAGACCTTCTCGATACCGCCGACCACGCAGCGCTTCAGGAACAGCTCCGGCGCGATACGCAGGTAGAGGTCCATGCTCATCGCGTTCGAGTGTGTGACGAACGGACGCGCGGTGGCACCGCCGTGCTGCGTCTGCAGCATCGGCGTCTCGACCTCGGTGAATCCGCGGTGGTGGAAACTCTCCCGCAAAGCGCGGACCACACCGGCGCGGGTGCGGACCGTTTCGCGGGCCTGCGGACGCAGGATCAGATCGACGTACCGCTGCCGAATGCGGGTTTCCTCGTTCAGGTCCTTGTGCGCGACCGGCAGGGGCCGCAGCGCCTTGGCCGCGATTCGCCACTCGTCGGCGAGAACGGACAGCTCGCCGCGGCGAGACGTGATTACCTCGCCACGCACGAAAACGTGATCACCGATGTCGGCGGTGGCCTTCCACGCGGAAAGCGCGTCTTCGCCGACCTTGTTCAGGCTGAGCATCGCCTGCAGTTCGGTGCCGTCGCCCTCCTGCAGCGTCGCGAAACAGAGCTTGCCCGTATTGCGCAGAAAGATGACGCGACCAGTGACGCCGACCACATCTCCGGTCGAGGTGTCCGGCGCGAGGTCTGAATACTTCTCGCGAATCTGCCCGAGTGAGTGAGTGCGGGGCAGTTCGACGGGATATGGATCGATGCCGTCGGCAAGCAGGCGGGCCCGCTTCTCGCGACGGACCCGAAGCTGCTCAGGAAGGTCGTCGGACTGCGGTTCCTGCGTTTCGTCGGTCACGGTAGAACAGGGTACGGCGTGTGTCGCGCGCGTTAGTTCGGGTGGTATGGCAGACGAACGGGCGCGCTCGGCGTGCCGAACTGACGCGCCGGTTCCCGCAGAAGGTGGTACGCGCCACGCGGCGGCGAGAGGGCCGGCCTCCGGCCCCCGGTTTCCACGCTACGGCATGGCACCGACGGTCACGGCCCGCCGAGCGGGCTTTCGAGGGCGGTGGTCCACAGGTGGCCTCGTTGTCCACAGGTCGCGCTCGCCCGGCCGGTCGTGGTCGGTGCGCGGCGGTAGCGTGGATTCCGGGGGCCGGAGGCCGCGGCGCTCAGAGATCGCTCAGAGATACCGCGCCATGAGCACGTCGTCGACGAGCTGTCCGTCCAGTTCGAACTCGCCGCGCAGGACGCCCTCGACGACGAACCCGCACCGCTCGTACAGGCGTCGCGCACCCGGGTTCTCACCGAGCACACGCAACGTCACCTTCGACGCGCCACGCCTGCCAGCCTCCGCCACCGCGGCCTCGACCAGCGCCCGGCCGACCCCGCGGCCCTGCGCGGCCGGGTCGACCGCCAGCCCGTTGATGCCCAGCACGTGCCGGTGCGACTCGAGCGGGATGTTCTGGTGCACCAGCACGTAACCGCTGACCTTGCCGTCCACCTCGGCGACCAGGTAGTTCTCGCGCTCCGTGCGGTCGTCGAAGAACGACGTGCGGTTTTCCCGTGTCGGCACCGGCGCGGGCGACACGGCCTGGTTCCACGTCGCGAAGTCGATCTCCAGTAACGCCGCGTCGTCCTCGGCGCGGGCGGTGCGGATGTCCACGGTCACCTCGTGTTGCGTTCGAAGACCAGGCGCAGCCCGAGCAGCGTCAGGTCGGGGCGGTGGTCGGTGATCGTCTCGGACTCGTCCACCACGAGCGGCGCGAGGCCACCGGTCGCCATGACCGTGACGTCCCCCGGGTGGGCGGTGCGGTGCAGTTCGTCGACGATGCGGCGCACCAGGCCGTCGACCTGGGCGGTGAAGCCGTACATGATCCCCGACTGCAGGCACTCGACGGTGTTCTTGCCGATCACGGACTTCGGGCGGACCAGCTCGACCTTGCGCAGCGCGGCGGCCCGGGACGCGAGCGCGTCGACCGAGATCTCGATGCCCGGCGCGAACACGCCGCCGAGGAACTCGCCCTTCGCGGAGATCACGTCGATGTTGGTGGACGTGCCGAAGTCGACGACCACGCACGTCGTCTCGTGCAGGTGGTGGGCCGCGAGCGTGTTGATCACGCGGTCGGCGCCGACCTCCTTCGGGTTGTCGACCAGCAGCGGCACCCCGGTCTTCACGCCCGGCTCGACGATCACCCTCGGCACCGCGCGGTAGTAGCGGCCCAGCATGACCCGCAGCTCACGCAACACCGCGGGCACCGTCGAAAGCGCGGACACGCCCGTGATCTCGTCGGCGTGGTCACCGAGCAGCCCGCGCATGGTCAGCGCCAGCTCGTCGGCGGTCATCTGCGGGTCGGTGCGCATGCGCCAGTCGCGGACGAGTTCCTTGCCCGCGTACAGACCCAGCGCGATGTTGGTGTTGCCGACGTCGATCGCGAGCAGCACCGGGTCAGCTCTCCGACTGGAGCAACGCGTCGAGCATCGCAGCGTCGGCGGTCTCCGCGGTGTCGGTGGTCGCGCCGCTCGTCAGACCGTGGCCGTCCGGCACGTACGCGGGCACCGAGCCCTTGTCGACGACCTTGTTGGTCTCGTCCACGAACACCACGCGCGGCCGGTACGCGGCTGCCTCGGCGTTGTCCATCAGCCCGTAGGCGATGAGGATGACGATGTCGCCGGGGTGCACGAGGTGCGCGGCCGCGCCGTTGATGCCGATGACGCCGCTGCCCTGCTCACCGGTGATGACGTAGGTCTCGAGTCTGGCGCCGTTGGTGACGTCGACGATCGTCACCTGCTCACCCTCGAGCAGGTCTGCCGCCTCCATCAGGTCCTGGTCGACGGTCACCGAGCCGACGTAGTGCAGGTCTGCCTGCGTCACGGTCGCCCGGTGGATCTTGGACTTCAGCATCGTGCGGAACATGTCAGTCCTCCCCCTGACCAAGGAACACAGCCGTGTTGTCGATGAGCCGCGTCGTGCCGACCCTGGCCGCCACCAGCAGCCGGGCCTCGCCCCGTTCCGGCGCCGGACCGAGGTCGGCGCCACGCAGCTCCAGGTAGTCGACGTCGACGAGCGGCTCCTTGTCGAGCACGGCCCGCGCGGACTCCAGCACGACCTCGGCGCCACCCGCGCTGACCCTGGCGCCCGCGGCGAGCGCGCCGGACAGCGTGACCGCCGCGCTGCGCTGGTCGTCGGACAGGTAGGCGTTGCGGGACGAGCGAGCGAGCCCGTCGGCGTCCCGCACCACCGGCACGCCGATGATCCGCACGTCGAGGTTGAGGTCGCGCTCCAGCTTCCTGATCAGCGTGAGCTGCTGGTAGTCCTTCTCGCCGAACACCGCGTAGTCGGGCCGGATGATCGTGAACAGCTTGGCCACCACGGTCAGGACGCCCGCGAAGTGACCCGGCCGGGACGCGCCCTCCAGCTCACCACCCAGTGGGCCGGGGTCGATGGTGATCTCCGGGCCGCCCGGGTACATCTCCTCGCGCGAGGGCGTGAACACCAGCTCGACGCGTTCTTCCTCGCAGACCTTCAGGTCGTCGTCGAGGGGGCGCGGGTAGCGGTCGTAGTCCTCGTTCGGCCCGAACTGCAGCGAGTTGACGAAGATCGACGTGGCGAGCACGCAGCCCGGTAGCCGCCGCGCGGTTCGCATGAGCTGGCGGTGCCCGTCGTGCAGGGCGCCCATGGTGGGCACCAGCGCGATCTTGCGGCCGACGGCACGCAACGCGCGCGCGGTCGCCACCATGTCGTTGAGTCCACTGTGGACGTGCAGTTGGCCGGGGGTGAACCTCGGCGTCATCGGCGATCCTCTCGCTCCAGCGCGGCGAACACGTCCGGGGCGAGGTCGGGGCGCAGCAGCCCGCTCTCCTCGGCCCGTTCCGCGGTCCGCGCGGCGAGCGCGCGGTAGGCGGGCAGCATGTCGGGGGCGTTCTCGGTCAGCACCCGCAGGTGCGCCCGCACGGTGCCCGCGTCACCGCGGGCGACGGGCCCGGTCAGCGCGCGGTCGCCGTGGCGCAGCGCGTTGTCGAGCGCGGCGGACAGCAGCGGGCCGAGCATCCGCTCTGGGTTGTCGACACCGGCGCCGCGCAGCAGGTCGGCGGCCTCGGCGACCAGCGTGACCAGGTGGTTCGCGCCGTGGGCCAGCGCCGTGTGGTACAGCGGGCGGGCCGCGTCCGGAACACGGACCGGCTCGGCGCCCATCTCGACGACCAGTGCCTCGCCGACGCTCCAGGCCGCCTCGTCGGAGTCACCGGCGGTGACCCCGAAACAGCAGGTCGTGAGGCGTTCGAGGTCCTCGGCACGGCCGGTGAACGTCATCACCGGGTGCAACGCGAGCGGCAGCGCGCCCTGTTCCTGAGCGGGGGCGAGGACGTCGACGCCGTGGGCGCCGCAGGTGTGGACGACGATCTGCCCCGGCCGCAGCGCACCGGCGACGGCGAGCCCGCGGACCATGCCGGGCAGGGCGTCGTCGGGCAGTGCGAGGAGCACCAGGTCGGCGGCGCGGACCACGTCGTCGGGTGGGAGCAGTGGCACGCCGGGCAGCAGCTCCTCGGCGCGCCGGACGGAGTCGCGGGAGACCCCGGACGCGGCGATGACCGCGTGACCGGCACGCGCGAGCGCCGCACCGAGCACCGCACCGACGCGGCCGGTGGAGACCACCCCGACGGCAAGGCGCGCGGGCCGGTTCATACCGCCTCCCTGAACATCTCCCGGCGAAAGCGTAACTTCACCGCGACGGGGTTCTGGTGGGCAGGTCGGCCTTGGCGGCGTGCAGGACCGTGACGAGACGTGCCTCACGTTCGTGTGCGTCGTGGCCCGCGAGTCCGAGGTGGACGGCGTGCCACAGGAACGCCAGCTCGGTGACCGCCGCCTGGTACGCGGCCACCGCCCGCGACGCGGAGCGGCCTTGCTTGCGTCCCGTCCGGACCCGCCAGTCGCGGCGGGCGGTGAGCGTGACGAGCCGCTTCACGTTGCCGGGGTCGACCCAGCCGCGGTCGACCATCGCGGGCAGCGCACGCGCGACGATCCGCTGCTCGCGGCGGCGGTGCCAGCTGACGAGGAACACGCCGGAGATGAAGATCGGCACCATGACCAGGAAGTAGACGTTGAGGAACGTCTGCGGCGTGCCGAGCGTGGCGGCCGCGTTCCAGAGCGCGTGCAGCAGGACGGCGACGAGGTAACCGGCGAGCGGCGCCCCGATGCGCAGCCAGCGGCTCGACGTCCGCGCGGCGACCCCGATCCCGATGCCGATCATGGCCGTGAACAGCGGGTGCGTGAACGGGGAGAGGACCCCGCGCAGGATGAACGCCGTGACCACGCCGCCCGTGCCCGGGTCGCCGAACCCGTGGTCGGCGAACGCGCGGCCGAAGTAGTAGATGTTCTCGGTGAACGCGAACCCGGCCGCGACGAAGCCCGCGTAGACGACGCCGTCGATCACGCCGTCGAACTCGTCGCGCAGGAAGTACATGATGCCGAGGACGAAGACACCCTTCAGTGCCTCCTCGAACAGCGGCGCGGAGATGATCGCGCTGACCTTGTCGCCACTGCCGTGCCCGAGCAGGGCGTCCCCGACGGCGGCGGCGGTGTTGTTGACCAGCAGCGCGGTGATCGCCGCGACGCTCGCGCCCCACCCGAACGCGAGCCACAGCATGCGCGCGGGCTCCGGCTCCCACCGGTCGATCCACAGCAACGCGGCCACGATCGACCCGACGGGCACCAACGCGGCGACGATCCCGACCAGCTCGGCCAGCAGACCGACCCGCGCGGTCGACAGGGCGAGCAGCGTGAGACCACAGCCCGCGAGGACGACCAACCCGGCGACCGGCAACAAGACGGTCTGCCGACGCGGTGTATGCCGATGCGGCGGCCGGGCTTCGTGCACGGGGTCACCCTAAAGGCTGCCCGCCACACCCGGGTGACCTGACAACCTCCGGTTGTCCACAACGCACCCGGTTATCCACAGCCGACCCCGATCCCCCCAAACCTGTCACCCCCACCCGGTAGGCTGGCAAGGCGGGTGGCCCCCGGGATCGGGTGGGGCTTGAGGTTACGCACTGGGCGCCACGTTTTCGCAGGTCAGAGGCCCTTTGTGAGCAGCTCGAACCGGACCATCGCGTCCGCGAGGTCCTCCAGGGGCAGCGACGTTCAGTCCTCGCGGCGGCGCCTGCGGCGGGGACTCGAGTCGAGTCCGTGGTTGGCGAGCAGCTCGCTCACCGACCGGCCTGCCGAGTGCGACCCGCCCGACTCCTCCGGCCTGCTCATGGACTCCTGCCACGACGGCTGCCCCTCGGCACGGCGCCTGCGCCCGCCGCCCGGCTCCTCGGTCGGCTCGGACCGGCGGCGGCGACCGGTCGGCGCCTCCTCCCGGAACTCGGCGTTGCGCCTGCTCGGACGGTCGGTCAGCGCCGGCTCCGAGGTGCTCTCCGGCTGCGGCTGGACCGGCGGCACGTACGCGCGGCTCGAGTACGTCGGCTCGGGCTCCGGCTGGTTGTACTGCGCGAGCCACGAGGTCTGCTCCGCGGCGCCGCCGACCGGTGCGCCGTCCACCGGTGCCGCGGGCTCCTCGCGCCGCGCCTCCCACGACGGGCCCCACTCCGGCTCGCCGTCGTCCCACCCGGCCGTGGCCCGGCGCGCGGGTGGCGGGTCTGCCGGACGACGGGGCTCGGACCTGCGCGGCTGTTCGGCGCGGCGTTGTACGGCTGCCTGTGTCGGGATCGGACCGGAGTCGGCGAGACCGTCCGGCACGAACCAGCGGTCGGACACCTCCGCCGGGTGTTCCACGAACCGTGTCTGCGCCTCCTGCGGCTGCTTCGCCGCGGCGGGCTTCCCCCGGTCAGGACGCTTCGCCGGCTTCACCGGTTCGGGGGTCGGCCAGTCGGCGCGGGGCGGGCGTTCCGGATTGTGCGGCACCGACGGCGGGCGGGAGTCCGCGGTCTTCGGCGCCGAGCGCGGCGGCTGGGGCTTCTGGTGGACCTCGCGGATCCGCTCGATCAGGTCGGTCTCGGCCTCGCGCACGACCGGCGGGACGACGATGTCGGGCTGCGGTGACCGCGCCGCGGGCAGGCGCTTGACGTCACCGTTCACCGCGATCGACCGGTCGTCGCCGATCGAGCGCATGCGGGTCGACTCGGCACGCAGCGCGTACCGCTCGACGAGGAACTCGCCGCCCAGCAGGCTCTCGAGGGTCTGGCGCATCTTCTGCAGCTCGTCGCGCAGCACCGCGATGTCGTCGCGCGAGTCCTCCTCGGCCTGCCGCTTCGCCTCGGCCGCGACCTCCAGTTCGTACTCGCGGCGTGCGGCGACCTCGCGTTCGAGCTCCAGCTCGTAGATCCGCTGCCGCTCGGTGGCCGCCTCGCGCTGGTCGGTGACCTGTCTGCGGTACTTCGCAGCGAGGAACGCGCCGCCGAGCGCGGCCCACAACGCGGCGACGATGCCGAGGCGCAGCCACCGCTCCTCGTCGGTGAGCACGAGCAGACCGGTCGCCGCGAGAGCGAAGAGCACGGCGCCGGCGAGAAGCACACGCCCACCGGACGAGCCGGCCTCTGGCTCGTCGGAGGAGTCTCGGCGGGCGTTCATGGCACACACCGTACCGGTCCGTTATAAGGACGAGACCATTACGATTCGCAAAGGATGTCAGCCCGGCGAGCCGGAATGCCGCTCGGGTGGCTGATTGTCCTGGTCACGCGGCGTGCGGCAGCACCACTCGAGCCACAAAGCGGCCGCGATCAAGAGTGCGGAACAGGTCACACCGACGACCGTGCTGCGGAAATCGGCGGCCGCGGCCGTGATCTCCGCACGCCTCGGGAGCACGTAGACCCCCAGCCCGACCCACGCCCCGAGCATGATCGCGCCGAGGAGCGACGACGCTTTGGCGAGCGCGACGGCCCGCGCGGCGGTCAAGGGCTGCAGCGGCCTGCCCTCACGCGGGTTGCGGATGCGGGTGCGGAGCGAGAACCCGAGCACCGCCTCGATGACGGCCAGCACGAGCAGCGTGACGCCCGCGAAGGTCGGTATCGCGGGCATCTGTCCATAGAGGACACGCACGAGCAGGTGGACCAGCGCGGCCGTGACGAGCCCGGCTGCGGCCAGATCGCGAGCCCGGGTGAAGTGCATGACGCCACGGTACCGGCGAGAATTGACTCTCCAGTAGGTGGAAGGTTCAGCATGGCGGACATGGGGTTCTTGACGATCGGCGAGCTGGCCAGGCGGACCGGCCTGACCACGCGGACGATCCGCTTCTACTCCGACGAGGGGCTGTTGCCACCCGCGGAGCGCACGCACGCGGGCTACCGCCTGTACGACGGCGAGTCGCTGGCGCGGCTCGAGCTGCTGCGCACGTTGCGTGAGCTCGGGCTCGGCCTGCCGGACGCGTCGGCGGCACTCGCCGGGCGGTCGTCGGTCGCCGACCTGGCCCGCAGGCACGTGAAACTGCTCGACGAGCAGATCCGGGTACTGCGCCTGCGGCGGGCCGTCCTCCGCGCGATCGCGAGAACCGACGCCGAACTGGACGAGGTGAGACTGATGAAGAACCTGGCGACGATGACCGACGAGGAACGCGCCGCGCTGATCGACGACTTCTGGGACGAGGTGACGGCCGGCCTGGACATGCACCCGGACTTCGAAACGGGCATGCGCTCCGCGAAACCCGTGCTGCCGGACGACCCGAGCCCGGAGCAGCTGGAGGCGTGGATCGAGCTGGCGGAACTGGTGCGGGACAAGGACTTCCGCGCCAGCATCCGCGCGATGAGCGAGGCCTCGGTCGCGGCGAGGGAGGCGGGCGAGCCGGTCGGCGAACCGACCGCGAAGGCGAAGGAGCAGTGGCTGTCGTGGTCGACTCGTGCCGCGGCGGCCCGTGAGGCGGGCGAGGAACCGACGGCGGCGACCGCACAGGAACTGGCCGCGGAGATCGTCGAGGCGTTCGGCACGTCCCGCGAGGACGCGGCAACCCGCATCGAACAGGGCACGGACGCCCGCGCAGAGCGCTACTGGCAACTGATGGCGACGATCAACGGCTGGCCGCAGTGGCCAGCCCAGGTCCCAAACGCGAAGTGGCTGTCCGCAGCCCTACGCACAGAACCCCACCCCCGCGAGTCGCGCCCCCGCGCATAGCGAGTCACGCTCTCAAACACCGCGAGTCGCGCGCCCGGACATGCCGAGTTGTCGGTCTCATGCAGACGGCACGTGCACGAATCCGACAACTCGATACGCCCGAGAACGCGACTCGCGTGCCCTGGGCATCGCGAGTCGCGCTCTCGGACATCGTGAGTTGTCGGGTTCGTGCAGGTGCCACGCCCGCCGACATGCACGAAACTGACAACTCGATGTGCGCGGGAGCGCGACTCGCCATGTCTGGGAACGCGACTCGCGATGTCTCGGTACGCGAGTCGCGCTCTCAGACATGATGAGTTGTCGGGTTCGTGCTGATGCCACGCCCGCCGACATGCACCAAACCAACAACTCGATGTGCGCGGGAGCGCGACTCGCCGTGTCTGGGAACGCGACTCGCCGTGTCTCGGTACGCGAGTCGCGTTCTCGGGCAGGGTGAGTTGTCGGGTTCGTGCAGGTGTCGGGCTGGCCGATATATGCACGAAACTGACTACTCGATGTGTGCGGGAGCGCGACTCGCGGGGTGTCAGGTGGGGTGGGTTAGGTTTAGGTCTTTGCGTTCGTGGACTGCTGCTCGGTCGGTTTCGGGGAGTGCGGCCAGTAGGTCGGTTGCTCGGCCGTGGCCTGGGAGTTCCGCGTTCGGCTCTATCGCCAGCCACGGGATCAGCACCGTCGCCCTTGTCGGGGTGCCGGGGTGTGGGAGCAGCAGGTCGGGGTGGTCGCTTGTCACCCCGTCCACCGTGATCACGTCCACGTCCAGTGTGCGTGGGCCCCAGCGTTGGTCACGGACCCGGTTCGCTGCCGCCTCCAGGGCCTGTCCCCTGCGCAGCCAGCCCCACTCGTCGACGTCCGGAGACGAGACCACCAGCACCGCGTTCAGGAAGTCCGGCTGGTCAGTCACGCCCCACGGCGCCGTCTCGTACACCGGGGACGCCTTCTCCAGCACGTCCGCGAAACCCTCGACCGCCAGTCGCAGGAACGCCAGCCGATCGCCCATGTTGGAGCCCAGCGACAGGACCGCGCGGGTCATCCCATGCGCTTCCGGGACCGGCGGACCGTGACCGCCACGTCGGCGAACGTCAGCGGGATCGGGGCGTCCGGCTTGTGGATCGTGACCTCCACCGCGTGCAGGCGCTCGTCCCAGCGCATGACGTCCTCCGCGACCTCCGTGCCGACCGTTTCGATCAGGTCGCGCGGTTCACCGCCGACGATCGCGGCCACGCGCGAGGCCAGCGCACCGTAGTCCAGGGTGTGCTTCAGGTCGTCGGTCGCCGCGGCCTGCGCCAGTTCCAGCCACACGGTCACGTCGACCACGAAGTCCTGGCCGTCGCGTTTCTCGTGGTCGAAGACGCCGTGGTGGCCGCGTACGCGCAGGCCTGTCAGCGTGATCCGGTCAGCCAAGTGCCTCAACCACCTTCACCGCGTCCAGCGAACGCCGGACGTCGTGTACCCGGACGCCCCACGCGCCCGCCCTCGCCACCAGCGCCGAGATCGCCGCGGTCGCGTCCTCGCGGCCGTCGGGCGACCGGGGGACACCGTCCTTGTCCGCCAGCAACGTGCCCAGAAAACGTTTGCGGGACGCGCCGACCAGCACCGGGAAGCCCAGCGCCAGCAGCACGTCCAGGCGACGCAGCAGCGCCCAGTTGTGGTCGCCCTTCTTCGCGAACCCCAGCCCCGGGTCCAACACCAGTGCGTCCGACGACACTCCTGCCGCCAACGCGGCGTCCACGCGGGCCGACAGCTCGTCGCGCACGTCGGTGACCACGTCGTCGTACTTCGCGAGCGCGTACATGTCCTTCGAGTAGCCGCGCCAGTGCATCAGGATCCACGGCACGCCGGCCTCCGCGACCACACGTGCCATGTCCGGGTCGGCCAGGCCGCCGGACACGTCGTTCACGATGGCCGCGCCCGCCTCGATCGCCGCCGCCGCGACCCGCGCCCGGGTCGTGTCCACGGACACCGCGACGCCGGTCGACGCCAGGTCACGGATCACCGGGCGGACACGGGAGATCTCCACGTCCGGGTCGACGCGGTCCGCGCCGGGACGGGTCGACTCGCCGCCCACGTCCACCAGGTCGGCGCCGTCGGACCACATCTCGAGGCCGTGGGCGAGCGCGTCGTCGAGGTTCAGGTAGCGGCCACCGTCGGAGAACGAGTCCGGGGTGACGTTCAGGACGCCCATCACCGCGCAACGGCCGGGGTCGGGCAGCGCGGTGATCACCGGATGCGCCCGTTGATCAGGGCGAGCGCCTCGGACCGGGACGTCGACGACGAACGGAACAGGCCGCGCACCGCCGACGTCGTGGTGCGGGCACCCGGTTTGCGGATGCCGCGCATCGCCATGCACAGGTGCTCGGCCTCGACCACCACGATCGCGCCGCGGGGTTCGAGCTTCTTCTCGATGGCGTCGGCGATCTGCGACGTGAGCCGCTCCTGCACCTGCGGGCGCTTCGCGTACAGGTCGACCAGCCGTGCCAGCTTGGACAGGCCGGTGACCTTGCCCTGCTCGTTCGGGATGTAGCCGACGTGCGCCACGCCGTGGAACGGCACCAGGTGGTGCTCGCACGTCGAGTACATGGGGATGTCGGTGACCAGCACCAGTTCGTCGTGGCACTCGTCGAACGTCCGGTCGAGCACCACGTCGGGGTCGGTGTACAGGCCCGCGAACATCTCCAGGTACGCCCTGGCCACGCGGGCCGGGGTGTCCTGCAGGCCTTCGCGGTCCGGGTTCTCGCCGCACGCGATCAGCAGCTCCCGGACCGCCTTCTCGGCCCGTTCCTGGTCGAACACCGACCCGCCGGTGTACAGCGGGCCCCTGCGGGACCCGTTAGACGTCACAGCTCGCCTCCGGTCGCCGTACGGGTCCACCTAGGACCGCGTCTCAGCGACCACTATCCCATTCGGGACCGTCACGGCGATCGTCACGCCGGTCGTCACGGCGTTCGGAGCCATCGGGTCGTTGCTGGTCGGACGGGCCCGGCTGCGGCTGATCCCACGACGGGCGCCACGGCTGGTTGTTGCCGGGCGGCTGGGTCGCGGGCGTCCACCCGGGCGGGGCGCCGTAGTTCGGCGGGCCCGAGCTGCCCGGCGGCGGGTACGGCTGGCCGTAACCACCGGGCCGAGGACTGGGCTGCGGCAGGCCGTTGGGGCCCGCGCCGTTGCCGCCCGGGGGCTCCGGGTTCGGCCGCGGCGGACCGCCGGGCAGGTCCGCACCACCGGGGGCGGTGCGCACCGGCGTGGGCGCCTCCTCCTGGACCGGCGGCCACGGCTCGCCACGTTCCTTCGCCAGCTCGCCGGGGGTCTTGATCGGCGGCTTGTCCGACGGCGTGCGGCCGCCGAACTCGTTGAACGCCGTGATCCTCGGCCGCTTCTCGACGCCGGAGAAGATCCGCTCCAGGTCCTTGCGCTGCAGCGTCTCCTTCTCGAGCAGCTCCATCACGAGGTTGTCGAGGATGTCGCGGTAAGTGTTGAGCACGTCCCACGCCTCGGTGTGCGCGGCCTCGATGAGCTTGCGCACCTCCTCGTCGATCTCGTGCGCGACCTCGAGGGAGTAGTCCGGCGCGTGGCCCATCGAGCGGCCCAGGAACGGGTCACCGTCGTCCTTGCCGTACTTGACCGCGCCGAGCCGGGCGGACATGCCGTACTCGGTCACCATCGCCTTGGCGATCTTGGTGGCCTGCTCGATGTCCGACGACGCGCCGGTGGTCGGCTCGTGGAACACCAGTTCCTCGGCGGAGCGGCCGCCGAGCGCGAACACCAGCCGGGCGATCATCTCGGAGCGGGTCATGAGCTGCTTGTCGTCCTCGGGGACGACGAGCGCGTGCCCGCCGGTTCTGCCGCGCGGCAGGATCGTCAGCTTGTAGACCGGCTCCAGGTCCGGCATGGCCCACGCGGCGAGCGCGTGCCCGCCCTCGTGGTAGGCGGTGATCTTCTTCTCCTTCTCGGAGATGATCCGGCTCTTGCGTGCCGGGCCGCCGATCACCCGGTCGACCGACTCCTCCAGCGCGACACCGTTGATCGTGGTGCCGTTCGTGCGCGCGGTGAGCAGCGCGGCCTCGTTGATGACGTTGGCGAGGTCGGCGCCGGACATGCCGACGGTGCGCTTCGCGAGGCTGTGCAGGTCGACGTCCGGGTCGAGCGGCTTGCCCTTCGAGTGCACCTCGAGGATCTTCTTGCGGCCCATCAGGTCCGGCGCGGAGACCGGGATCTGCCGGTCGAACCGGCCGGGGCGCAGCAGCGCCGGGTCGAGGATGTCCGGGCGGTTGGTGGCGGCGATCAGGATGATGCCGCCGCGCGCGTCGAACCCGTCCATCTCGACGAGCAGCTGGTTCAGCGTCTGCTCGCGTTCGTCGTGACCACCGCCGAGGCCGGCGCCACGCTGGCGGCCGACCGCGTCGATCTCGTCGACGAAGATGATGCAGGGAGCGTTCTGCTTCGCCTGCTCGAACAGGTCGCGGACACGGCTCGCGCCGACACCCACGAACATCTCGACGAAGTCCGAGCCGGAGATCGAGTAGAACGGGACGCCCGCCTCACCCGCGACCGCGCGGGCCAGCAGCGTCTTACCGGTGCCGGGCGGGCCGTACAGCAGCACGCCCTTCGGGATCTTCGCGCCCAGCGCCTGGTAGCGGCCCGGGTTCTGCAGGAAGTCCTTGATCTCGTACAGCTCTTCGACGGCCTCGTCCGCGCCCGCGACGTCCGCGAACGTCGTCTTCGGCATGTCCTTCGGCAGCTGCTTGGCGCGCGACTTGCCGAAGTTCATCACCCGGTTCCCGCCGCCCTGGACGTTGTTCATCATCCACATGAGCAGCAGGAGCAGCAGCCCCAGCGGGATCAGGAAGATCAGGATCTGGGTGAGGAAGTTCTCCTGCGTGACCGTGGTGTTGAACTCGGTCTTGTTCTCGACCTGGTCCTCGAGCTGCCGGTAGATGTCGCCCGTCGCGGCGGCCGGGAACTGCGTGATGATCTGGGTGACCTTCTGACCGTCCTGGTCGATCGGGTCCTTCAGAGTCAGCTTGAGGCGCTGTTCCTTGTCTTCCAGCTCCGCCTTCTCGACGTTGCCGCTCGTCACCTGCGTGACGGCCTTCGAGGTCGGGACCTCGGTATAGCCGCGGGTGTCGTCGAACAGCATGCTGATCAAGAAGTAGAGCAGCAACACCACCAGGATCCACACCAGCGGGTTGCGAAGCAGGCGCTTGCGGTCCATCAACTTACGGCCGCGGCGCGGCCCGACCCTCCCTGACAGCATGTGATACCTGGCCGGACGAGGCACTCCGGTCCAACCAGGGTACCGCCCATGGGTGGGCACCCACTCCGCGAAGTGCGAGAGAGGTGCCTACCCAGGTCCAACGGCGGACGGGCCGAATCGGTTCCCGAGCTGTATGCGCTGGTCAGCCGGTGACGGACGCCACCATCTCGCCGATGCGGTGACGCAGGGTGGCCGCGTCCGCCGGTGCGATCGTCACCCAGTCGTTCTTCGTCTGCGTCAGGTACCGACCCGACTCGTTGTCGAACCACGACAGCACCGGGCTGCGGCGGCGGCCACGCATGTCGGTGCGGCTGTTCGCGGCGATCTGCCCGCCGCGCTGGTTCGGCATGGCGTTCAGCTTGGCCAGCGCCTTGCGGGTCTCCTGGTCGCTCGTCCGGCCGGCAGGCGCGTTCCGGGCGCCCGCCACGGCCAGCTCGTTCGACGGGAGCGAGATCGAGATCTCGGTGCCGCGCCGCGCGGGCGGCAGCATCCCGACGATCGCGGACACCAGCCCGTCACGCGGGACCGATCGCAGCCGCAGACCGTTCCTCTGCTGCACCGCCAGCACCGCCGACCCACGCCCGCCCGCGGCGATCGCCGCCACCGACTCCGCGCCGGTGTCGGGCAGGAACACCGAGTCGATGCTCAGTTCGGGGTTCGCGAGCGCCAGCAACCACTCCTCGAACTGCGGCTCGAGCCGGCCGGACCGGTCGAGGAGCTGCTCCGCGACCAGGTCCTCCCGGATCCGCCGCCGCAGCATGGCGCGACTGTCGACCGTCGCGCCATGCGCCTGGATCTCGAGCGGGTATGGCGGTTCACCCGCGTCCAGGGCCTCCCACAGGAAGTCGAGGGCGATGGGGCTGATCAGCCGTTCCTGCTGCCGCACGTCACTCGTCGTCCCCGCCGATGACCGCGGGCGCGGTCAGCTGGTCGCTGCCGAAGGTGCTCTCCGGGTCGCCCTCGACGAGGTACGCGGGACGGTCGTGCTCCTGGTCCTCCTCGCGGTCGCCCTTGCCGCGCGGAGCACCGGCCATGCCGCCGCCCGCGCCACCGCGACCACCCGCGGCGGTCATGCCGCTGGGCGTCATACCCCTCGGCCCGGCCGGGTTCGCGTTGCCCGCCCCGGAGCCGCCCGCCGCGCCACCGGCGCCGCCCGCGCCACCGCCGAAGCTGCCGAACCCGGCGCCGAACCCACCGGCCCCCGCACCCGGCACGTTCGCGGACGGCGTACCGCCGACCGGCGGACCACCCGGCCCGAACGAGGTCGGCGGCGGCGTTCCGGGGTTGTAGCCGGAGGTGCCGGTGCCGAGGCCACCGGGGACCGGGGCGTAGCCGGACTGGTCGGTCGAGCCGTCGTTGTCGAAGAAGCCGTGCCCCGAGCCCGGCGCGATGCCGCCGGTGTGCGGGCCCGTCGGCGCGCCGGTGGTCGTGTCACCGCGGCTGTAGAGGGAGGGGTCGTTCGTGCCGGGGATCGAGACGGAGCCGCCGGAGAAGCCACCCCCGCCGCCACCACCGCCGCCGATCCGCTCCTTGGGCGGCACGAAGGACGGCGTCTGTTCGTCGACGGCGGACAGGGCTTGCGTGTAGGCGTTCAGGTAGGAGACCTGCTCCCGCTTGACCGCGTCGGCGGCGTCCTTCTGGGCTTTCATGTCGGCCTGCATGGCAGCGGGCCCACCAGCGAGCATCGCGTTGAGCGACTGGTCGCTGTTGAACTCCTTCGGCGGCGGCAGCTTGCGCACCTCGGTCGCCGCCATGGACTGCTGCGACATCTGGACGCCCATCATCTGCGCGGTCTGCCCCGCGACACCAGCCGCCTGGGCGAGGGGCGAGAGCGCTGCCTTGGCCGAGTCCGCCGCGACGCCGGACCAGGCGCCGTCGAGCGCGTTCACGGCTTCGTAGAGGGCGTTGGCCGCCTCGGCCAGGTTGTTGCCGCCGTCGTTGAACGCGCGACCGAGGTTGTCGGCCGTGGTCGGGTCGTTGTCCACGGTGGCGGCCTGGTGCAGGGCCGTGCTGCTGTACCCGTCCCAGTGCGGGGGGTCCCCGATGGCGCGGTCGTCCCCCATCCGCACCTCGGGCGCCAGCTCAGCGGTCCTGTTCTCGTTGATCGACTGCTGGATCTCCTGCGTCGTCGACCGGTCCTCGTCGGGCATGTGGTTCATGACCCGCCGGACATCGGCAGCCTGATCACCCGAGTACTGATGCGTGTCGTAGTGCGGTTGCTGTTCGTTGTTCGGTGCCATGTGGTGGTCCCCCCTTACTGGTCCTTCACCCTGGGAATGATCAGGTTCGACAGCTCGGTCGCCACCTGACACGGGTCGTATTTGCCCTCGCCCGCGGACAGCACCGCCGCACTCGAGGTGAACATCTTTCCGCTCGGCAGATCAACCATGACCTCGCAGATCACGGCAGGATCCGTCTGCAGAGACTGCATCGCCGGCAGTCCGTCGATCGTGGTTGGCGTGTTCTTGATCCCCGGACCGGTGTCCGGGTCGGTTGAGCTGACCCCCTCCTGGAATCCGACGATCAGACTCATCGCTTCGGACCACTTGCAGACGGCGTGGCCGTCGTTGATGGCGTTGCCCTCTTCGCCTTCCGCCGACCCGCCCAGCTCTTGAGCCTCTTCCGGTGAAATCAGCTCACAGAGCCGAGCGAGCGAGTAGTCAGGCTCCTCGGGCTCCGAGGTCGTTTCGGTCGTCGGCTCTTCGGAGGTCTGCGACTCGGTCGCCGTGGACTTCGGGTCCCCCGCCATCGCGCTGTTGCACCCGGCCAGGCCGACGAGCACGACCACGCCGAGAACGGTGGCCACGGCTCGCGAACGCGCAGAAAACACTAGTTCGTCCTGTTGTACGTGGCCGCCTGGAAGTCATCGGTGTCGACGTAGTTGCGGATGCACTGGTTGAGCGCCGTCTCCGCCTTCTCTGTCTGACTCAGGAGGATTCGCAAAGCCGCGATGAACGAGTCGTCGCCGTCGTAGCGGCCCACCGATTTGCGCGACATGGCCTGACCGACGGGGTTTGCTCCCAGCTGCACGTCTGTCTTGCCGTGGTCGGACTGGAGCAACTCGGTGAGCTGGTCCTTGACCTTGCCGAGTTTTGCCAGTGCGTCGGCTGCGGCTTCTGCTTCGATGGTGACCTGGCCGCTCGCCGCGGCGTTGCTGAAGGCGCTGACCGCGCCGCCGATTGCCTCGTACACCTCTGCGCTCCCCTGGTTACTCGACGCGCACGCCCCTCCCGCGCGGGCGCGTGACCGCTGTTGAGATTAACGCACGCGGATCACACACGGGGACGCAATCAGTACAAAGGGCCACCAGCCACCTGCGGCGGGGGCGCTATCGGCCTGCCGTGAGCCTGGTCAGTAGTTCGCCCAGGTGGTGGCGCAGTGTGGCGGGGTCGGCCGGGGCGATGGTCACCCAGTCCGTGCAGTCCCGGCCCGTGCTCGTGTAGGTCAGGTAGCGGCCCGATGGGGTGTCGAACCACGAGACGACCTGTGAACGCCTGCGGGTGCCCATCGGCGTTCTGGTGTTGACGGCCAGTTGGCCCGCCCTCAGCTTCGGTTGCTCGGACAGGGCCTTCAGCACCTGACGGTCCGCCGCTGTGCCGCCTGCCGCGCGACCCTGGGCCAGCGCGGTCAGGTCGGCGGCGGGGATCGTGATCGACTTCTCCGCACCCCGGTGGCACGGGGGCAGCAGCGCCACCGTCGACGACACGACCGATGTCGGGTCGATCCTGGTCAGGGTCAGGCCTTCGTCGGTCTGGGTGGCCAGCAGTGCTCGGTGGCCGTCGCCTGCCGCCAGGGCTGTCCTGCCCTCGAACACGGCGTCGACGCTGTGGGTGCCGCGGGCGAGCAGCATCAGCCAGTCCTCGATCTCCGGGGACAGGCGGCCTCGGGTGTCCATCAGGTGCTGGTCGCGCAGGGCCTCGAAGGTCTGGCGCCGGAGCAGGCCGCGGTGGTCCACCGTCTCGCCGTGCGACCTGGCCGCCAGTGGGTACGGCAACTCGCCGGCGTCCAGCGACTCCCACACGAAGTCCAGGGCCACCGGGGTCAGGAACGTCGTCACGACGAGTAGACCTTGGGGTCCAGCGTGCCGATGTACGGGAGGTCGCGGTACCGCTCCGCGTAGTCCAGGCCGTAGCCGACGACGAACTCGTTCGGGATCTCGAAGCCCACGTACTTCACCGGGACCTCGACCTTCACGGCGTCCGGTTTGCGGAGCAGGGTGCAGACCTCCAGCGACGCCGGGTTGCGGGACGCCAGGTTCTTCAGCAGCCAGCTCAGGGTCAGGCCCGAGTCGATGATGTCCTCGACGATCACCACGTGCCGGTTCGCGATGTCGCGGTCGAGGTCCTTGAGGATGCGGACCACGCCGGACGACGACGTCGCCGACCCGTAGGAACTGACCGCCATGAACTCCATCTGCACCGGCACCGGCAGCGCGCGGGCGAAGTCGGTCATGAACATGACCGCGCCCTTCAGCACGCCGACCAACAGCAGGTCGGAGCGGTCACCGCGCTCCGGGTAGTCGTCGGCCACCTGCTTCGCGAGTTCTTTGATCTTGTCCTGGATCTGCTGCTCGGTGATCAAGACGGAGGCGATGTCGTCGCCGTACACCCGGTCCCCTCTCCTGGCTCCCACGCGGTTACCCGAAGCCTGCCACGGGCCCGGCTCACGGCAAAGTTGCCCGGCAACCACACGGCGCCCTGACCCCGCCACTCACCGATCAACGCGTCCACCGATCGCAGGTGTGCGTCGGTCAGTTCGGGCACGCCGGCATCGAGGAGCCACTGGCGCGCCACCCTGCGCCGCAGCGCCGCCGGCTCCGCCGCCAGAACCGGCACCGCCAGCTCCCCCTCGGTGCGCGCCGACTCCAGGAGCCGGGCCGCGAGTGTGTCCAAGGCCTCAGTGTCGTCACGCAGCTGCGCCGCGGTCCGTGCCAGCGCGGGCGCCACCCCACCCCGCAGCACGTCCTCCAGCAGCGGCAGCACCTCCCTCCTCAGCCGGACCCTCGTGTAGGCCGGATCGACGTTGTGGGGGTCCTCCCACACGGTCAGACCCAGCTCCGCGCACGCTGCGACAGTGGTAGCACGGGGCACCGACAAAAACGGGCGTCCCCACGGGGGATCGAGGTCGCGCATGCCCGCGATCGACCGCGGGCCCGAGCCGCGGCCGAGGCCCAGCAGCACCGTCTCGGCCTGGTCGTCCTGTGTGTGTCCCAGCAGTACCAACGGAAAGCCCGCCGCGCGCAGCGCCTGGTACCGGGCCGAGCGCGCCGCCGCCTCCGGGCCGCCGCGGCCGGTCACCGACACCGTCAGCACGCCGACGTCGTCGATCCCCAGACCGTGCAACTGTTTCGCCGCGGCCGACGCGACCTCGGCGGAACCCGCCTGCAGCTGGTGGTCGACGATCAGCCCGTGGACGGTCAGCGCACGCCGGGACGCGACGTACGCCGTGGCGGCCGCCAGCGCCAGGGAGTCCGCGCCACCTGACACCGCCACCGCGACATCGGTGAGTGGACCGGCCTTGTCGAGCAGCTGCCGCACCGCCTGCCGCGTGCGGGCAACCGGCTCGAAACGGCTCACCGCCCGTGGACGCGCCGCACCCACGCCGCCGGGTCGGCGATCTCCGACCGCAGCGGCACCGTCTCCGGCGACTCCCACACGCGGTTGAAACCGGTCATGCCGACCTCGTCCACGACGTACCTGGTGAACGCGGCGCCCGCCGCGTACTGCTTGACCTTCGCGTCCACACCGAGCAGCGAGCGCAGGAGCCGGTCGAGCACGCCGCCGCCCCGGCGCCGCTGGGTGAACCGGGCGCGGATCGTCGCCACGCTCGGCACCACGGACGGGCCGACCGCGTCCATGACGTGGTCCGCGTGGCCCTCCAGCAGCGTCGACAGCGCGATGAGCCGGTCGAACACCTCGCGCTGCTGCGGCGTCTGCAGGATCTCCATGAGACCGACGGGCCCGGGGCTGCCGGACTCGGAGTCGTCGGCGCGGCGCCGGATCTGCTTGATGATCTCGGGCAGCCGCGTGAACGCACCGGTCGCCGTCTCGTCCAGTCCGGACAGGAACCTCGAGACCTCGCCCGCGAAGTACCCACGCAGCCACGGCACGGCCGTGAACTGCAGGCGGTGCGTGCACTCGTGCAGGCACACCCACATCTGGAAGTCCTCGGCCGGCACGTCCAACGCGCGCTGCGCGGCCATGATGTTGGGCGCCACGAGCAGCAGCCTGCCGCCCTGTGGGTCACCGCCGAACGGGTCGTACTGACCGAGCACGCGGCCACCCAGGAACGCCAGCACCATGCCCGCTTGCACACCCGCACTGCCCGCCAGAACGCCGCCCATAGGCCGGTTCTGCCCCGCGGGCAGGGCACCGTCGGTCAGCGCGGCGAGTCCTTCCGCGGCCGCCTCGACCCAGCGGCGACGGTCGACGACGTCACCGGGGTGCAGCGGCAGGTCGAGCCCGAGGCCGGTCAGCTCGCGGACGTGCGTCTCGGCGGCGTCGGTGGCGCCACGAAGCTGCGCGACGGACCGCTCAGCCTCCTCCATCGGCACGGAAGGACCCGGTTTGATCAGCTTCTGTGCGGTGGTCACAGCGATGCCCCAGTCCACCGGGGACCGGGTCCCGTTCTGCTGGTCAGCCGCCGCAGCGCTCATGCCTTCGACGCTACCTGACGCGGCATGAAACGTCCGTGTCGACGGCACTACTGACAGCCACAACCGCGCAACGCGGCGGTTACGGCGTCCAGTGCGGGACGGGCCGAAGTGGCCACTGTGCCGCTCGTCAGGAACGCGAACACCAACGGCTTGTTGTCCTTGTCGAGCACGATGCCCGCGAGCGAGTTGATCCCCGTCAGCGAACCGGTCTTGGCCCGCACCCAGCCCTTGCCCGCGACGGCGTCGCCCTCGGTGTACCGGTCGGCGAGCGTGCCGCTGCCGCCCGCGACGGGCAGGCCGCCGAGCAGCGGGCGCAGCTTGGCGGTGCGCGGGTCCTTGCCGTCCGGGCCCGCCGCGACCGCGAGGACCTCGGCGAGCAGCCGCGCGGTCATCTTGTTCTCCTCGGACATGCCGCTGCCGTCGCGCAGCACCACGCCGTCGACGTTGAACCCGTTCTCGCGCAGGACGTCGAGCATGGCCTTGCTGGCGCCGTCGAAGTTCGGTTCCTCGCCCGCCGTGATCGCGACCTCGTGGGCGAGGACGTCGGCGAGCGTGTTCTCCGAGCGGTTCAGCATGTTGTCGACGAGCTGGGTGACGGGCGCGGAGCGGATCTCGCCGAGCACCTCCGCGTTCTCGGGTGCCTTCTTCTCGGTGGACGCGCCAGGGGACGCGCCCATGCGGTTGGCGAACGCGTCGACCAGTGTGCGGCCGGGGTCGGTGGTGCGCGGCGAGTAGTTCTCCGCCGGGTCGGTCTGCCGGTCGCCGTCGAGCATGGCGGGCACGATCGGCGCGATGTAGCCGAGGCCGACGTCGGCGGGCAGCCAGCTCGGCGCCAGGCCCGGCGGCGCGTAGCGGCTCTGGTCGATGTAGACGGTCTGGACCTGCGCGCCGCTGTCCTTGACCTGGTCCACCAGCTCGGACAGGTGCGCGGCGCCCGGGTAGATCGACTCCTCGCCGACCTCGAGGGAGGAGATCGTCGGGTCGCCGCCGCCGACGATGATCACCTCGCCGGGCTGGTCACCCGCCACGACCTTGGTCACCAGCTGACTCGTGGGGTCGAGGCTCAGCAGCGCGGCCGCGGCGGTGAGGATCTTGCCGGTGGACGCGGGGGTGATCGCGCCGTCGGCGTTCTTCTCGTACAGCGTCTCGCCGGTCGCCGGGTCGATGACGACACCGTTGACGTTGCCGAGCGCCGCGTCGGACATCGGGCCCGCCAGTGCCTGCTCGATCCCCTGCTGCGTGGGTGCGGGTGCGGCCGTGTCCGGACCGTGGAGCGACGGGGTGTAGCTGATCGGCCGGGGCGGCGGGTCGATGGCGACGGGGTCCTCGCCGGTGAGGCCGAGCTTGTCGGACAGACCGGGTACGCCGAAGACGACCCCCGAGGCGATCGCGACGACGGCCACGACCGAGATGGCCGCGATGAGCAGTGGTTTCCGGGACTTGTTCGCGGCCGGCTCCGCGGGTTCCGGTTCCGGTTCCGGACCGACGCGCTTGGGCGCGGCACGGGGCGGCTCCGGCGGTGGCCACGTCGCGCTGTCGCTGTTGCGGCTGAAGCTCGGTGGGTTGTCCCGCCGGAGGAACGTGGTGGGGGTTTCGGGGCGCGAGAAGACGGGCGCGCCGCCGGCGTCGCGGGGGATGAAGCTCGTCGCGTCGTCCCGGGTGGTGCTGGGGCGGACGAAGTTCGGGGGCCGGGACGCGCTGGGCTTGCTGTCCGGACGCAGGAAGCTCGTGGGAGCGTTCTCTTGCCTGGTGTCCGGCTGGCGGCGGAAGCCCGGCCCGGGCTCCTCGGGGCCGCGTTTCGGCTGGACGGGCCGCATGAAACTCGTCGGCGCGTCACCGGGGCGGGCAGGGGTTTCCTTGCTGTCCGCGTCGCCGGGCCACAGCGCCGGAGGTCGGGCGGTCAGCCGGGTTTTGCTCTCGGGCTCACGGAAGAGCGAGCCCGGAGCCTCGTCAGGCCGTGTCTTGTCCCCGCTCTCGCGCGAGGGCGACGCTTCTTCGTTCTCAGGGGCCGGGGACGCGGGCTCGGCGTCGAGCGTGCCGGGCTCGTCCTTCTCGTCTTCCGGGTCCGCGGGCTCGCTGTCGCCGGGGGCCTCGACCGGGCGCACGACGGCGGTCTTCGCGTTCTCCTGGCCGGTGGGCTCGGGACGTTCGGGCTTGGTGTAGCTCGTCGCGGTGGTCTGCTGGTTCTCGTCGGTGCCGCTCTCGACGGACGGCCATGCCGGGGATCTGTCGGGCTCCGTTTGTCTCTCCTCGACTGGCCGCGACATCGGTCGGGTGATCTGTGGCTCGGGTTTCGCGTGCGGTTCGTCACCCTCCGGCTCGGCCGGGGCGGGCTCCTCGTCGTCGGGAGCGTCGGCTTCCACGGCCTCCGCCGACGGCTTCTCCTCGTCTTGTTTCTGCTGGTCAGGGACGGGCATCTCGTGGGTTTCGGCGTCCTTGGACGCCGGCGGCCGGGTGTCGTCGTCGGTCGTCGGCCAGAGGTCCCCATCCCCGGACTGCGGCACGTGCCCTCCCCAATCGGTAACCAGCAGTGGTCCACACTAGATGGCACCCCGACACGAGCCGATTTGAGCGAGGAAAACAGTGGAGTTCGACGTCACGATCGAAATCCCCAAAGGCGTGCGCAACAAGTACGAACTGGATCACGCGACCGGCCGGATCCGCCTGGACAGGACCCTGTTCACGGCGACCCAGTACCCGGCCGACTACGGCTTCGTGGAGAACACCCTTGGCGAGGACGGCGACCCGCTCGACGCGCTGGTGCTCGTCCAGGAGCCGACGTTCCCCGGCTGCCTGATCAAGGCCAGGGCCATCGGCATGTTCCGCATGACCGACGAGAAGGGCGGCGACGACAAGGTCCTGTGCGTGCCCGCCGAGGACCCGCGCACCGAGCACCTGCGCGACATCCACCACCTCGCCGAGTACCACCGGCTGGAGATCCAGCACTTCTTCGAGGTCTACAAGGACCTGGAGCCGGGCAAGAGCGTCGAGGGCGCCACCTGGGTGGGCCGCGACGAGGCGGAGAAGGAGATCGCCCGCTCCTACGAGCGGCTGCGCGAGGCAGGCGGGGTGTACCCGCACCACTAGACGGCCGGACGGGACGGGCCCCACGCACCCCCTGGGTACGCGGGGCCCTCACCTCCCCCGGTCAGTGCGCGATCGCCGGTGCGGCCGCGGCCGCCTCGTCGTCCGCCACCCGCTGGATGCCCGACTTGTCGGACAGCGGGATCTCCTTCAGGAACCACATCAGCACGAAGGCCACGAAGACCACGATCCCGCCGACCGTGAACACGGTGTCCACACCGGTCGAGAAGGCCTCCAGGATCGGGCGGGCCTGCTCGGGCGGCAGCGTCGCGAGGAACGACGTGTCGTTCAGGTCCACCGCGCCGCCCGCGCCGGGGAACACCGGCAGGTTCGACAACGTGACGCTGAACAGGATCGACAGGAACACCGCGGTGCCGACCGTGCCGCCGATGGACCGGAAGAACGTCGCCGACGAGGTCGCGACGCCCATGTCCTTGGCGGGCACGTCGTTCTGGATCGCCAGGATCAGGGTCTGCATGCACAGGCCGAGTCCGAGGCCCGCCAGGCCCATGATCAGCATCGTGGTCACGAGCGGTGTGTCCACGCCGATCTGCGCGAACAGGAACATCGACACCGACACGATCAGCAACCCCGCGATCGGGAACCGCTTGTACCGGCCCGTCTTCGAGATCAGGATGCCGGAACCCATCGACGCCACGAGGATTCCCGCGGTCATCGGCAGGGTCTGCAGGCCCGACTCGGTCGGCGACGCGCCCTTCACGATCTGCAGGTACAGCGGCAGCGACATCATCATGCCGAACATGCCGATGCCCATCACGAAGTTGATGACGTTGGTCAGCGAGAACACCGGCCTGCGGAACAACCGCAGCGGCAGCAGCGCCTCGTCGCCCATCAGCCGCTCCACGAACACGAACGCGACCAGGCCGACGGCACCGATCCCGTACATCGCCCACGCGGCGCCGGAGTTCCAGCCCCACTCACGGCCCTGCTCGGCCACGATCAGCAGCGGCACCAGCGCGACGGTGAGCGCGGCCGCGCCCCAGTAGTCGACGCGGTGGTTCACCCTGGTGTGCGGGACGTTCAGGTACCGGGCGACCACGAACAGCGCGACGATGCCGACCGGCAGGTTCACGAGGAACACCCAGCGCCAGCCGTCGAAGCCGAAGATGGTGTCCGCGCCGGCGAAGAACCCGCCGACCACCGGCCCGAGCACGCTGGACGTGCCCCAGACCGCCATGAAGTAGCCCTGGTACTTGCTGCGTTCCCGCGGCGAGACCAGGTCGGCGAGGATCGCGAGCGCGAGCGACATCAGGCCACCGGCGCCGAGGCCCTGGACCGCGCGGAACGCGGCCAGCTCATACATCGAGGTGGCCAGCGCCGACAGCACCGAGCCGGCCAGGAACAGCGTGATCGCGGTCAGGTACATCGGCTTGCGGCCGAGGATGTCCGACAGCTTGCCGTACAACGGCGTCGAGATCGTCGACGTGATCAGGTAGGCGGTGGTGACCCACGCCTGGATGGTCTGGCCGTGCAGCTGGTCGGCGATCGTCTTGGTCGCCGAGCCCATGATCGTCATGTCCAGCGCGGCCAGCAGCATGCCGAGCAGGAGCCCGGCGAGGATCGTCATGATCTGGCGGTGCGACAGGACGCCGCTCCGCTCCCCCTGCACCTCGGGCACACTGCGCGAGGTTGACTCGGACATCTACTTCTCCCCTTCGGAACGCGCGGCGAACGCCACGCATTCGTTGATCATCTCGGGCAGGTGGCGCTCGTGGTCCGTGACGAACCGTTCGAGCAGCTCGAGGAACCTGTCCACGTCGTCTGGCGCCCACTCCTGTACGACGCGAGCGAGCGCGAGCCCCAGCCGCTTGCGCTGCTCTTCCAGGAGCGCCTTTCCTGCCTCGGTGGGCACGAGCACGCTGGCCCTGCCGTCCTCGGGATCGGCCATCCGCTCCACCAGACCGTCCCGCACCATCGCGGCGATCTGCCTGCTGACCGTCGACGGATCCGAGTGGATCGCCGCCGCCAGCGCGCTGGACCTGCTCGGCCCCTGGTGTACGAGTGTCTTCAGCAGCATGACGGTCGACCGGTCGACGCCGCCGGCCTTGCTCATCCGGTGCCCGAGCGCGGCCTGCTGCTTGCCGATGCCGAAGAACGCCCCGGCGAGCCGCCGGCCCGCTTCGAGCTGCTCCTCGGTCAGCTCGGCCGGTTCGGCGCCGATCCCCGCAGCGACCACGACCCGTCCTCCGTTGCTTGCATCACCCAATTAGTTGGTCGATACAAGCATGCACCCAGGCCAACTCCTTAGCAAACGAAATAGCTGTGACACCGATCCCACGATACTCACGCTGACCTGGGCAAACCTCGGCAAGCGGACATGCCGGACGTACGCGGCGGTAAGAATCCGGCGGGCAATGAGTACGACTCGTTACCTTCTCACCGTTGGCAGAGGTGTGGCGCAGGCGACACACTGCTCCAATGCCGTTACGACCTCACCGACTGATGAGCGTGGTCCTCGCCGCCGCCACCGCGTTGTCACTCGCCGCGGCGGCCCCCGTCGCGACCGCCGCACCCGTCACGGAGTGCGCGCCCAGCCCCGCGACCCCGAAACAGCAGCTGCGAGCCGAGTGGCTCGCGAGCGTCGCCAACATCGACTGGCCGTCCGCCCGCGGGCTGACCGCCGACCAGCAGAAGGCGGAGCTGATCCGCTGGTACGACGAAGCCGCCGCGCTGGGACTCAACACGGTGGTCGTGCAGGTCCGGCCGACCGCCGACGCGTTCTGGCCGTCGCCGTACGAGCCGTGGTCGCACTGGCTGACCGGCACGCAGGGCCAGGACCCCGGCTACGACCCGCTGGCGTTCGCCGTCGAGGAGGCGCACAAGCGCAACCTCGAGTTCCACGGCTGGTTCAACCCGTACCGCGTGTCCATGGGGACCGACGTCAACGCGCTCGTGCCGACCCACCCGGCACGCGTGCACCCGGACTGGGTGCTGCCCTACGGCGGCAAGCTGTACTACAACCCGGGCATCCCGGAGGTCCGGGAGTTCACGATCGACGCGATCATGGACGCGGTCCGCAAGTACGACATGGACGCCGTCCACTTCGACGACTACTTCTACCCGTACCCGGTCGCGAACCAGGTCTTCGACGACGCCGCCGAATACGCCGAGTACGGCGACGGGCTCTCGCTCGAAGACTGGCGACGCCGCAACGTGGACCTGCTGATCTCCGAGCTGTCCGCCGAGATCCGCTCGGTGAAGCCGTGGGTGCAGTTCGGCATCAGCCCGTTCGCGATCTGGCGCAACGCGTCGACCGACCCGGCGGGCTCGCCGACGCAGGGCGGCGTGGAGACCTACGACGACCTGTACGCGGACACCGTCAAGTGGGTGCGCGAGGAGTGGATCGACTACATCACGCCGCAGGTGTACTGGAACATCGGCTTCACCGTCGCCGACTACGCGAAGCTCGTGCCGTGGTGGTCGGACATCGTGGCGGGCAC
Organism: Actinophytocola sp. NPDC049390; assembly: GCF_044466355.1. Lineage (NCBI taxonomy): Bacteria > Bacillati > Actinomycetota > Actinomycetes > Pseudonocardiales > Pseudonocardiaceae > Actinophytocola > Actinophytocola sp. NPDC049390. The sequence goes on along the minus strand of NZ_JBITMQ010000004.1, from coordinate 416,917 downwards.
GGACGTGAACCTGTACATCGGGCACGCCAACTACAAGGTCGCGGCCCCGGCGCAGGGTCCGGCGTGGCACGACCCGAACGAGATGAGCCGCCAGCTCACGTTCAACCAGGACCACCCGGAAGTGGAAGGCGACATCTACTTCTCGGCCGCACAGGTACGCGCGAACCGGTTGCAGCACATGACGATCGTCAAGAACGACCACTACTCGCGGCCCGCGTTCGCACCGACCGCGGACCGGCTGGTGGCGCGTGGTCCCTCGGCGCCGCTGATGGCGGACGCGAGGCGGACGGCGGACGGGGTGCGCGTCCGGTGGGTCGCGAACGGGGCGACGTCGTACGGCGTCTACCGGCTCGACGGGCACGACCTCGTGGGCCGCTGTGACCTCGCGGACGCGGCGAACCTGGTGGGTTCCGTACGGGCGACAAGCGGCACGCTGCAGTCGTTCACGGACACCACGGCCGTGCCGGGCGAGCGGTACACCTACGTGGTGACGGCACTGGACCGGTCCCACAACGAGAGCCCGTCCAGCGCGCCGCGGTTCACGAAGGCCTGACTGTGAGGAACGGGCCCTCCAGCACGGTGCTGGAGGGCCCGTTCCTCACAGTCGCGGCTAGGCCCAGCCGGGCATCGGGTAGCCCGACAGCAGTTCCTTGACCTCGGCGGCGATGGCCGCGATGGCGGTCTCGTCGCCCTCGTTGGCGGCCGTCGCGGTCCGGTCGATCCACTCGGCGATCTGCGGCATCTGCTCGGTGCCGAGGCCGCGGGTGGTGATGGCGCCGGTGCCCAGCCGCAGACCGGACGGGTCGAACGGCTTGCGCGGGTCGAACGGCACGGTGTTGTAGTTCAGCTCGATCCCGGCCCGGTCGAGCGCCTTCGCGAGCGGCTTGCCCGCGGTGCCCTTGCCGGTGACGTCCATCAGGATCAGGTGGTTGTCGGTGCCACCGGACACGAGGTCGAAGCCGCGACCCATCAGCGCCTCGGCGAGCGCCTTGGCGTTGGCGACCACACCGGCGGCGTACTCGCGGAACTCCGGCCGCGCGGCCTCGGCGAGCGCGACGGCGATGCCCGCGGTGGTGTGGTTGTGCGGGCCGCCCTGCAGACCTGGGAAGACGGCCTTGTCGAGCGCCTTGGCGTACTCGGCGTCGGACATCAGCATCGCGCCACGCGGACCACGCAGCGTCTTGTGCGTGGTGGTGGAGATGATCTGCGCGTGCCCCACCGGCGACGGGTGCGCACCACCGGCGACGAGCCCCGCGATGTGCGCGATGTCGGCGACCAGGACCGCGCCGACCTCCTTGGCGATCTCCGCGAACGCCGGGAAGTCGATGGTGCGCGGGATGGCCGTGCCACCACAGAAGATCAGCTTCGGCCGCTCGGCACGCGCGAGGTCCCGCACCTCGTCCATGTCGACGCGGCCGGTGTCCTTCCGCACGCCGTACTGGACGGCGCGGAACCACTTCCCGGTGGCGGACACGGACCAGCCGTGCGTGAGGTGGCCGCCGGCGGGGAGCGCCATGCCCATGACGGTGTCGCCCGGCTCGACCGTCGCGAGGTAGACCGCGAGGTTGGCCGGGGAGCCGGAGTAGGGCTGCACGTTGGCGTGGTCGACGCCGAAGAGGCCCTTGGCGCGCTCGATGGCGAGCGTCTCGACCTGGTCGATGAACTGCTGGCCCTCGTAGTAGCGCTTGCCCGCGTAGCCCTCGGAGTACTTGTTGGTCAGCACGGAGCCGGTGGCCTCGAGCACCGCGGTGGAGACGTAGTTCTCCGACGCGATGAGGCGCACCTTCTCGAACTGGCGCTGAGCTTCGCCTTCGACGAGCTGGGCGAGTTCGGGATCGGCGGCGGCAAGGTGCGGGATCGCCGGCTGGTGCATGGGTGCCTCCATCGTGTTCGGTGCCGGCAACGACACTATCTGCCGCCGCCGGGCACATCGAGCCGCGCCCGTATCTCTCCCACCAGCTGGGTGACCTCGGCGTTCCCGCCCAGTGGGGCGGCCGGCCACTCGTCGAGCCGCGGCCACCAGAACTCGCGCGGCGTGCCCGGGTAGCGGGGGACGAGGTGCAGGTGGAGGTGGTCGACCTGGTGACCGACGATCGACGAGTAGACGTGCTCGGCGTGAAGGGCCCGCGCGGCCCGGGCGGCCCACCGACCGAGGGCTGCCGCCTCGTCGGGGGTGAGGTCGGCGAGGCCGGGGACGTGGCGGCGGGGTTCGACGACCAGGTGGCCGAGGTAGACGGGGGCGCCATCGTTGCCGGGGGCGTCGGGGAGCACGTGCGCGAGCACCATCAGCTCGTCACCGGCGACGACCCCGTCACCGGTCTGGTGCTTGTCGCAGACGTAACAGGACACGCACACGGACGGTACCGACCAGAACCGCCGTCCCCAACGACCTTCCCACCAACAACCCGTTGACCTGCGAAAACGCGACAGCGCCCGGCCCCCGGTGCGTAACCTCAACCCCCACCCATTCCCGGGGGCCACCCGCCATGCCAGCCTACCGGTACCCACCGACGGAACCGGTCCGACAGCGGTCGGCTGTGGACAACCGGAGCACCTGTGGACAACTCACGCGCGCGGCCGATGCGGGGTGCACCACCGGCGTGTGCAACCGTTCGTGCGGTCGACGAACGGGGTGCCGCACGTGTCGCAGCACTTCAGCCGTCGCCACCCCGCCACCGCGACGAGTGACGCCAGCCCGCCCGCCGCGACCACCAGCTCCGTGTCGCGGCGGGCGGCGGCGACGTACACCACGCGCCACTCCCCGCCGACCGCCCGCAGGCGGGGCCCGGCACCGCATTCGGCCAGCACGTCGTTCAACCGCGCCGCGGCGACGTGCTCGTCCGGCAATGCCGCGACCACAGTAGACAGACGCGCATCGGCCAGCAGCCGCTCCGCCGCCGCCAGTGCGGGATCGAGCGCCCGGAACGGAGGAACGACCTTCATTCCACTATGGACACCCCCATGGAGCGGGCCGTGCCCGCGATGATCCGCATGGCCGCCTCGACGTCCGCGGTGTTCAGGTCGGGCAGTTTGCGTTCCGCGATCGCACGCAGCTGCTCGCGGGTCAGCGAACCGGCACGCTCGTGCCCCGGACGCGGAGACCCCTTGCCGCCCAACGCCTTCTTGATGAGGAACGCGGTCGGCGGCGTCTTCGTGCGCAGTACGAACGACCGGTCCTCGAAGACCGTGACCACGACCGGCACCACGTCGCCGCGCTGCCCGGACGTGCTCGCGTCGTAGGAACGCTTGACCTCCACCAGGTTCACGCCGGTCTGCCCCAGCATCTTGCCGAGGTCCACCATCGGCGCGTCACCCGCGGGCAGCTCCAGCGTGACCTGGAACGTCTGTTTCTTCTTCGGTGCCATGACACGGACGCTAGGAACTGACGTAACGTCAAACTCAAGTGCGAACTGCCGCACACCGGCGTTACCGTCCTCCGGCATGGACGCCGACATCCTCGAGTACTACGAACGCGGCGGCGAGGACACCCGCCTCGTCGATTCCCTGGAACTGTTGCGCACCAAGGTCCTGCTGCGCCGCCACCTACCCGAGAAGGCGAGCGTCCTCGACGTCGGCGGTGCCTCCGGCGTCTACGCGACGTGGCTCGCCGAGGAGGGTCACCGCGTCCGGCTCGTCGACCCGGTGCCACGCCACGTCGCCACCGCACGGGCCAAGGGCATCGACGCGGTCGAGGGTGACGCCCGCGGGCTGGCCGAACCCGACGCGAGCCACGACGCCGTGCTGCTCCTCGGCCCGCTCTACCACCTGCTCGACCGCGCCGACCGCGTGCGCGCGCTCAGCGAGGCCGCGCGCGTCAGCAGGGACCTGGTGATCGCGGCCGCGATCAGCCGTTGGTCGCCGATGTTCGAGGGCATGCTCGCGGGCCTGGTCGACGTCCCCGGTTTCACCCCGATGCTGCGCGAGGACCTCACCTCCGGCACGCGCCGTGGCACCCAGCACGTTCCGTACGGGTTCACCACCTGCTACTTCCACCGCCCCGAGGAGATCGTGAGCGAGGTGGCCGACGCGGGCCTCACACTCGTCGACCTCCTGCCCGTCGAGGGCATGGCGTACTGGATCCCCGACGTCACCGACCGGCTGGCGGACCCGGACAAGCGCGCGGTCCTGCTCGAACTGCTCGAACGCACGGAACGCGAGCCCGCGCTTCTCGGCGCCACGGCGCACCTGCTGGCCATCGCCCGCCGGTAACCCGGTTGCCCGCCGGCGTCCGCCGGTGTTCCACTACGCGCCATGGAACAGGCGGCCGCGCTCGCGGCATTCGACGCACAGCTGCGCAATGTCGTGCGACCGACGCTCGACGGCGGGCGGTTCGAGCGCGCCGGGTCCGTCATCCGCTGCCTCAGCGCCGACCAGGACGGCTGGTCCGGTGTCGAGTGGTCCGATCTGGACGAGACGACCGCGGACGACGTGATCGCCGAGCAGATCGGGTACTTCCGCGCACACGACCGTGACTTCGAGTGGAAGTACTACGCCTACGACCGCCCCGACGACCTGCCGGAGCGCCTGCTCAAGGCCGGTCTCATACCCGGCGAGGAGGAGGCGTTGATGGTCGCGGACGTCGCCGACGTGCCCGAAATCCCGGCACCGGAGGGCATCCGGCTCGTCACGGTGTCCGATGAGGACGGTCTGCGACAGGTGAAAGCCGTGCACGACAAGGTGTTCGGCGGCGACCACGGCCCGATGATCGACAGCATGCGAGAGCGGATCCCGTCCGGTGCGGTCGCACCCGTGCTCGCGCTGGCGGGCGACGAGGCGGTGTGCGCGGCCCGCGTCGACTTCCACGTGGGCACCGATTTCGCGAGCCTGTGGGGTGGCGGCACGCTCCCCGAGTGGCGCGGCAAGGGCATCTACCGCGCGCTCGTGAGCCTCCGCACGAGGCTCGCCGCCGAACGCGGCTACCGCTACCTGCGCACGGACGCGCTGCCGACGAGCCGCCCCATTCTCGAGAAGCTCGGCTTCGTGCGCCTCACGACCACGGTCCCGTACACGCTGCCCGGCTAGACGGGCTCGACGCCGTCCCGGTGCCTGCGCGCGAGATCGCGGTAGATCTCCTGGTTGTGGTCCACCCACATCTTGGCGGTGCCGGCGAGCGGCAGGAACTTCCTCGCGGGCGACCCGACCGCCACCGTCTCGCCGGGCACCTCGGTTCCGGGTGCGACGGTCGACCCGGCCGCGATCAGCGCACGCGACCCGATCACGGCACCGTCGAGCACGGTGGAACCGTTGCCCACCAGGGCTTCCGCGCCGATGGTGCAGTCGTGCACGAGGCACAGGTGCCCGATGGTGGCACCGGGCCCGACCTCGCACACGCCGTTGCCGACGTGGATGACGGAGTTGTCCTGCACGTTCGCGCCCTCGCGGATCACGATCGCACCGAAGTCCGCGCGGATCACCACGCCGTACCAGACGGACGCACCGGCCTCGACCGTCACGTCACCGACGAGCGTGGCAGTCGGCGCGATCCACGCGTCCGGGTGAACGGCCGGCGACTTGCCTTCGAAGGAGAACAGGGGCACCCGGCTACCGTAATGGGCCGCTCACGAGGCACGACGCACGACGTCCACGAACAGGGCGACCACCTCGTCCGGCGAGAACCCCATCGTGTGCTCACCGACCGTGAACTCCACGCGACACCGATCCGGCCACGACTCGGCACCCACACGGCGGAACAGGACCACACCCATTTCGTCGGTGAGCATGTGGCCCGCCGCCTCCGCCGCCGCGGGCGGCACCGGCAGCAGGACATGGCACATCGGCGTGTGCGGCGGGTCGGGCAGCACCTGGACCACGCCCCGTTCGGTGAGCGCGACGGCGATCGCGACGGCGTGGTCGCGGAAGGCTGCCATCCTCGGCAGGACCTCGTCGAGCCCCACCATGGCGGCGAGCGCGAGCGGCCAGGCGTCCGGAATCGCGCCGCCGAGCCTGCGACGCCACACGTCGGCGTACTCGATCGTGGCCTCGTCCCCGGCGAGCACCGCGCCCCGGACACCTTCGAGTCCCTTGTAGAGGGACACGTAGACGGTGTCGAACAGCCCGGCGATCTCGGCATGCGGCCGGTCGTAGAACGGTTGGGACTCCCAGATCCGGGCGCCGTCGAGGTGCACCGCGGCGCCCTGGTCACGTGCCCAGGCGACCTGCGCGGACAGTTCTTCCCAGGTGGGCAGGAAGCCGCCGATCTCCCGCTGGGGCAGCTCGATCAGCAGCGCACCGACCGGTTCCTTGACCTCGTCGAGGTCAGCACGGGTCAGCAGCCGGTACTGCTCGCCCGCGGGCTGGTATCGCAGCCCGTGGACGACGGCGTACCCGCGCTGCTCCCACAGGTCGAGGTGGTTGGCGGGGTGCGCGGTGAAGGCGTGCCTGCCCGTGCGCTCGGCGTGGATGCGCAGCGCGACCTGCTGGGCCATGGTGCCGGTGGGGAAGAACAGCGCGCGCGGCTTGCCGAGCAGCTCGGCGACCCGCCGCTCCAACGCGGCGACGGGCTCGTCGGGCATGGTGCCGGGTGACACCGCGTCGAGCATCCGCCGCAGCACGAAGTGCGGCAGGCGCCGCGGCGGCCCGTACGCGCCCACAGACCGCTGAACACCGCTCATCGACTACTCCCCTGACCTAGGCTCGACGCATGCTGCGCACGTTCTCGGCCGCCGACGACTGGCCGCCCGGTCTCGACGAGGCGGTCGCGTTCGCGGTCCGCTGGCACGCCGGCCAGACCAGGCCGGCGGGTGAACCGTACGTCGAACACCTGAAGGAGGCCACGGCGTTTCTGGCGTACGGCGCGGAGGTGGCCGACCCGGCGCTCCTGCACGCCGCGGTCCTGCACGACGTCGTCGAGGACACCGCCTGCACGACGGCAGAGGTCCGCGACACCTTCGGCGACGAGGTCGCGACGCTGGTCGACTGGGTGACCAAGGGCGACGACCGCGACGCGTACCTCGCACGTCTCCGCACGGCCCCTGTCGACGCGCTGCTGGTGAAACTCGCGGACCGGGCCAGCAACGTGCAGCGGCTGGACACCCATCCCCGCCCGGAGAAGCAGCGCACGTACTACGCGGAGACGGTCCGCTCGATCGTGCCGCTGTCGACGGTCCACCCTTGGTTCGCCGACTGGTACGGCACGTGGCGACGGGAGTTCGCGCATCTGGCCTGAACAGCCCGCACGCGGGTCCGTCCGCTGTTAGTTTCCGCCGTATGCAGAACAAGTGCGCGGCGTGTGGCGCGGCCGCATTGGAGCCCGGCTTCATCATGGACAGCGGCCAGTCCGCCCGGGGATTCACCGCGTGGGTACAGGGCGAACTGGAACGAGGCATCTTCGGCGGCGCCCGACTCATGGGCCGCCCGAAGTACGTCATCGAGGCACACCGCTGCACGCAGTGCTACTACCTCAACCAGTACGCCCGCGAGCAGGTCTAGCGCCCGGACATGAATCAGGCCCCGTCCACGTGGATCGGGGCCTGACCTGCGTCACGCCTGGAGCCGCCTAAGGGAATCGAACCCTTGACCTGCTCATTACGAGTAACCAGATCGTTATACAACCTGGTCTCTACCAGGCGTTTTCGACTTCGCCCGATGACCCGATGTCCACCCAGACCCATCGATCTCAGCCGACTCGCCCCACAATCCGCCCCACGCCGGAGGGGGTCGACGCGGTGCCCGTACGCGGCTACGACTCTACCTCTACCGTCACGGACAGTGACTGAATCCTGCGTCGCTGCCTCGCCGAGCCGATCTCGTTCGCAAGGCGCTCCGCGCGCCGCACATGCGACCACGCTTCGCCTGACTGACCATCCCGGAGCAACGCCGACGCCAAGTCGACCCGGAGCGCGGTCGCCGCTCGTGTGAAGGTGGGATCGAGCCGTTGCAGGGCGCTCGTGAGCACGCCGAGCGCCTCAGCGTCGCCGAGGCGTGCGAGCGCGTGCCCCCGCCAGCGGTCCAGGTGCGCACCGGCCAGGAACAGGAACGGCAACGAGGGGTCAACCGGGTCAGCAGGCAGCAACGTCCCAGCCTCGTCGAACGCACGCAACGCCTCGTCTCGTCGACCGGCGGCAGCCAACCCCTCACCATGGGCGGCGGCCAGCCACGCGCGAAGCACAGCCGGTGCCGCACGCTCGACCAATGACCGGGCTTGTTCGAGCTGATCCAGAGCTGGCCGCACCTCGCCGAGGTCGGCGAGGACGAGCGCCTGTTGCGCAGTCGCATGCGCGAGGAGTCCGTTGGACTCTGCCTCGCGCGCTGCCCGCTTCGCCAGTTCATGGTGTTCCCATGCCTGGCCGATCTCGTAGCGGTCCAGCGCCTCCCAGCCCGCAAGCGCGCCAAGTTCGGCGAGCAAGCGAGCCAGTTCGGTACGCACGCCCGGAGCGAGGCTGTAGGAGTGGAGTTGGCGCACCTGCTCAACCTTCTCCCGCACCTCGCCGTAAGCGACGATCGCGCCCATCTGCCGGTCGAGCCTGCGTAGCGAATCGAGTTGTTCCCGCAACAAGTCGATGACGGCGAGATCGACATGACGAGCCGCGTTAAGGCGCTGGCGAAGTTCGATCGTCTCCTCGTCCGCAGGCCCACTCCTCGGCGCTGAGAGCAACTCGTCGACCGGCACGCCGAAGATGCTTTCCAGCAGGTTCGCCGTCGCCGGTCGTGGCTTTCCGACCGGACTACCGTCCGCCTTCCTACCGGATGCCAGCCGCAGCAGGTGTCGCAAGCTCAACGTTCCGGGTAGACGATGACGCCGCGCGTAGTCCTCGGCGTAGGCGACGAATTCTTCGAAGGTCTCGCCTCGTTCATCTCGAATCAGTTGTTCGAGGAGCGTGCGAGCAGGACGACCAGGCACGCCGCGTCCCACCGACGCCGCTTTCCAGGACTCCATCCGTCGCCTCCGCATGTCACCTTTGTGGCACCCGCGTGTCATTCCGCCGACATTGTGCCGACCGAAGACTGATTTCAGTCTGACACGTTCCGGCCCCCGAAGACATCGGGGCAGGCTTTCATGGAGAGGCGACACGATGGGTGCTGACCGAATGGAACGGGGTGGCGGCGAGCGCACGCCCCTTCGCGCTCTGCCGTCGACGGTGGACAGCAGGGTTCCGCCGCCCGACGAGGCCGCGCACCTTGACGGGCGGCTGATGCACGAATTGAGCACGCTGAACTATCACCTCGGGCAGTACGTGCTGAAGCACTACGACGCGGACGCCGGTCGAGCCGAGCCAATCAGCATCGCTGAGGAACAGGCACTTGCCGACAGCGTGACGACGGCAGCGGAGGCTATTCGTGCCCGCGCGGCGCGGCGTGAGCGTCAGGAACGCGCCGCCTCATCCACGTCCGAGGAGGCGTGATGCTCGGGACGAGTCTGTTCGTGAACGCGTACGTGATCGTCAAGGACGGGTGCCCGCTGGCGCTCTCGGTGCTCAACCCCGATCAGGTGGAGATCGTCTGTGGTTGGCCGCCGAACCGGTCGTTCGACTTCGTGATGCATCGTGAGGCGCTGCGAGCCTTCGTACAGCTCGGCACCGAGGCGCTCGAACGGATGGACGCAGCGCTCGCGGCCGACGACCCTGCGCCGAGTGTCCCTGCCTGCTGACAATGGACGCAACCGACTCGGAGAATCGTCCCCTCGACGTCCTGGACGAACAGACGACGGCAGCCATCGCGAGGGCGCTTGGTGATGAGTTGCGTCGCGTACGTGAGGCGAAAGGCTGGTCGCGTACCCAGTTCGTGACCCGGTTGCCGTCCAAGATCGGTGACCGAACCCTGTTGGCGTATGAGCATGGCTTGCGGGTGCTAACAGTGCTGCGGTTGTTGGAGCTGTGTCAGGGTCTTGGGGTTCCCGCGCCGACGTTGTTGACCCATGCGTTGCAGCGGGTGAACTTGTTCCTGGCGAATCTGGTCGTGCGGATCGATCTGCGTGCGTTGGTGGACAGTGAGAACCGGACCTTCTGGCCGATGCGGCAGTGGGCGCGGAACAAGCTGAACCGGCATCCGGATGGGGTGGCGGAGTTGTCTCCGGCTTCGGTGGTCGAGTTGGCCGATTTCATGGGCTGCGGGCATGAGGAGCTTGCGGTGTACCTCGCCAGGTTCACCCCCGACACCGCGTCGACTCAGACGGGCGAGCCGAGTTCGTCGACGGCCTGACGGGACGGCACGGCAACTCCGTCTTCCGAGGCCCGCATCGGGCCTGTTCCGGACGGCTGGGACGGCGTCCGGGTATGCCGTCCCAGCCGTCCCCATCGATGTTTCCGCAGGTAAGAGGTCATCCGGTGCTGTCACAGCGGGTGGGACGGCATCCGGCTCTCGGGACGGCAGCGTGGTGTCCCTGCTCCGAATACGCGTCGTCTCCGAGGCGCGTCGTGGCCTATCGTCTCTGCAACGTCAGAGTTCAGGGGGACACGTGGCGCTCACGCGAAAGGGTGCTCGGCGGATCACCGTCGATGACGTGGTGTACCGGTGGACCGTGCGCCGCAAGCCCACTTATTGCCAGGCGCTGGGCTGGTCGCCGCTGACGTTCGCGGTCGAGCGCACGGAGCAACCAGGGTCAACGCTGGTGGTGTCGCTGCCTTGGGCTCGTCCCGACAACTGGCTCGCGCTGCCCTCCGGCCCGGTTCGGCCTGGCGTGGTGGCTCGCGCTATCCGGCTTGCGTTGTCGCGAGGGTGGCAGCCCGCCTCGCCGGGCTCACCGTTCAGGATTGATCTTCGGTCCTACGAGTGATTGCTGCGCGAATACTCGCAGTGTGGTACCCACGCACCCGGCGTGGTTGCCCGTCTTCTCCGGTGATCCGGTCGCGTGTGGACGGGCAGCCGAGGTCGGCCATGGCCCGGCCGAACGAGTTCGGCTCGACGTCGAGTGCCTCGACGAGTTCGGCGGTGGGGATGAACTCGCGCTCGTCGAGGTCCTCGCCGAGGTAGGCGACCACGGACGCGAGCGGCTCCGGCAGCACCGGCCGAAGCTCGGCCGGACGCTGGCCGGTACCGATTGCCCGCACCACGCTCACGTGATCCAACTCGGGCGCGGTGTCCTGTCCGGCCGCGTGCCCGGTGAGTGTTCCGGCTGCCTCGCGGAGCGCGCGCCCGCGTCGGCACAGTTCGTGCCAGTCCTCGTTCGGCATGTAGTAGGTGCGCACGGTCAGCGCCAGCACATCCGCCCCGGCTTGGGTCTCGCCGTCCGGTCGGAGGATGCCCACACCCTTGTGCGAGGCGAGCAGGCGGCTGCTGTCATACCCGCGCGTGTTCATCTGCTCGCCGAGGACGATGTTGCTGTCGCGCCAGTCCATGACCCGCAGCGCGAACCTCGACCCGAGCACGGCCCTGAGTCCACTCGGGATGGTCTTGGAGTCTGGCCGTTGGGTGGCGAGCACGAGCACGATCCCGGCCGCCGGTCCTTTCTTCGCCAGCCAGGTGAGCAGCTCACCCACGTACTCGCCTGCCGTGAGCTTCTTGCCCTCGACCTCGACCGGTGTCCGGTCCTCTAGCGGCACTTGCACCTCGTCGAGGAACACGGCCGTGATCGGCATGTTCAGCGCCGTGTCGCGGGACATCGCCGGAGTGATCTTCGATTCCGGGCAGATGGTGTCGTCGAGGTCGCGCATGCGCCGGTAGCGGCCCTGCACCTCGCCGACCAGCTCGACCAGCCAGCCGACCAGCGCGAGCACGTGTGAGGTTTCGTCGCCGGACATGAACCGGTGCGCCACCTTCGCGGCGGCGTCCCAGTCCTTCCCGGCCTTGAAGTCGGCCACATACAGCCGGGTGTGGGGGTCGAGGATCAGGCCGGCTGCCGCGAGCCGGGCGGCGAACGTCTTGCCCTGACGCGGGATCGCGCCCACGAGCAGGGACGTCCACACCAGGGGGAGGTCGATCTTGCGGTCGCGTGCGTCGCGGCCGAACGGGACCGGCCGCCACGCGTCCCACCGCGCCACGGCCAGCAGCGGTGTCCGCAAGGGTGGGGTCGCGTAGGGGTCGGCGTCGGCGACCCACATCGACACCCGTCCGGCGTGGCCGCCGTTGCCGCGCACCCGCTCCACGATCAACTGGACCTCGTCGACCGCCAAAGCTGAGGCGAGCGCTTCCCGGTTCTTGATCACGTCGGCGGCCTTGCGGGTCGCGGGAAGGTCGACCGTGATCGCCCACCCGTCACCGACGCGTGTCGCGCGCTCGACCAGCCGGAGTGTCTCGTCCTTGCCGACCAGCTTCGCGTCCCGGAACGCGTCGACCAGGACTTGCGGGTCCATCGTCCACGTCAACGTGCGTGGCCCGGCCAGCACGGCCTTACGGCCCGGCGACCCATCCCGCCGACGGCCCAGGACCGCCAAAGCGAGCGACACCAGCACGGCCGCGGACCACAATCCGCGGGCACCGTAGAGCAGCTCCACCAGCGCCAGCGCGACCATCGTCGCGACGGTGAGAGCGCCAGTCACCTTCCAGCGGAACAGCGTGAGTGCGCGGATCTCGGTGAACTTGTCCGCGAGCTTCTCCGACGACTCGGCGGCCTCGCGGTAGTCCCGCACGGTCACCCACCGACGCCACCAGCGGACAGCGGCCACCAGCCCGCGCACGACCGCGCGCAGGTACCGCCACGGCGACCGCCCCACCGCCACGACCGCGTCCTTCACTGCCTGCCGGGCCTGGCCTCGGTCTTTCAACCAGACCGGCACACGCGGCGACCGCAGCCACCACGACCAGAAGCGGCCAAGGCGCGGTTGGGAGTAGAACGGCTGCGACTCGTCGACCAGCTCCGCGTCGTACACCGGCCCGACGTCCATAACCTCACGGGACTCGGCAGGTACGGGCATCGCGTTCTCGTTCATGAACGCACCTCCTCCGCGAGCGCGGCGGCCACACGTGAGGACAGGCCACGCGAGCAGCTCGTGACCTCACGGACCCACGCAGGCGTCACCTCGACGCCGGGCGTCCACGCGCGGCGTGCGTCGGCGAGGTAGTCCGCAAAGGACCGCCGTGTCGTTCGTGGACGTTCATGAACGACCGGCCCGGCCCGGTGAACGGCCTCCGTGAACGCGGCGTTCACGGCCTCGGTGAGCTTGTCGCGCAGGTCAGTCACGGCCTCGGCGGCGACGAACACCACCAGCGGCGGCACCGAGTGCAGCACGATCCCCGACAGCGACCCGGCCGCGAACGAGGCCCACGTGTTCATCACGTACGTGGCGGCGAGCGTGAACCACTTCGCCCGCCGCACCCACGGCCCCGTTGAGACCTGGTAGCGGGCGGTGACCTGCTCGGCGCGCAGGATCGCCAGCAACACGACCGACACCGTGGGGTCAAGCAGCCACGCGGCCAGCCACGGCAGCGACCACGCGGCAGCTCCGGCAGCGGCGAAGGTCTGGACGTTGGTCATGGTGAACGCCAGCCCACACACGATCCCGGCCCAGCACAGCCGGTCCACCTGCGACCGGACGCGCTCGACGCGGAGCGCGATCACGTCCGGGTCGGTCTGGTAGGCGCGCAGCTCGGCGGCCTCGGCCGCGTCCTGCGCCAGCCGCTGCGCACGGGTCAACAGGATGTGCCGGGCGTCTTGGGGACCGGCGGGTGGCCGCCCGGCAGCGGCCACCCCTCCCCTCCTGTCCTGGGTCATCGCCGGTCCCTCCGACTGTCCACAGTCGTGACGGTGAGCGCGCGGGTCAGCGCGTAGGAGGCGAACAGCGCCGGGAACCCTAGGACCGCGAGCAGCAGCCACGGGTTACCGGGATGCGTGATCACCACCCACTGGACCGCCACGATCAACCCAGCGGTGAACAGCACCCGCCCGGCCAGCGACAGCAACCGCGCACCACTCCGCGCGGCATCGCGAGCGGCCTTGGCGCGGCGCACGCTCGCCCGCCACACCCACAGGAAGACGAGCAGCACGCCTACTCCGGCGAGGATCTGTGTCGGTGTCAGGCTGATCTCGGTCACGGCTGCTCACCCCCCTCGGGGAAGTCGTGGTGGTCGAGCGGCTCGGCGCGTTCGCCGCGCTGTCGCCAGTACGGGTAGAGCGCACGCCGGTCCCGCTCGTTGAGCGAGCCCCAGACACCGGCGGTCTGCTCCCCGGCCGTGCGCAACTCGAGTTCCAGGCATTCGTCTTGCACGGGGCATCCCGCGCACAGCCGGGCGGCCAGCTCCCGGTCGATCGACTCGTTGCCGGTCAGCTCGGGCGGGTCGCCGTCGGTGAACGCCCACACGCATTCGCCGTCCTTCATCACCAGGTCGGCCAGGACATCACTCGGCACCCACCGCAGACGGTCCAGCCGCCACGCGATACCCACGAACCGGGAGCGATCATCGGAGGTCATCACCACGCACCTCCGGTGGTCCGGAGCACCTCGCGGGAGGTGCGGCGCTCGGCGGTCATCTGCGCCACGTCCACGCAGGTGCCGGTCTCGATCGCCTGCTCGGCGAGCCGCTCGACAGCGGCAGCGGGCACGACGAACCGCGTACGAATCTGCACCGCAGGAAACGCGCCCTCGTGAATCGCGCGGTACAGCGTGTTCTTGTTGCAGCGGAGGATCGCCGCTGCTTCTCGGACTGTGTAGAACGCCGGTCCCCCGGCATTCGGCAGAGTTGTGCTCATGATTGGTTCCCTAAGAAGTGTTGAAGAAAGGATGATGAAGTGCCGATATCGGCACTATTGAAGACACGAATGGCCCAATCGCGGGCGAAGTGGCGCCCGCGAAATGGGGCAGCCCCGCTAATGTCGATGTTGAGGCGGAGCGCGGAGGAATACGTGTCGGAAGACTGGTCGGCAGTCGCGAAGGCGATCAACGAGCGCCTGACGGAACTCGGGCTGAATCAGCGCGAGCTGTCGGAGCGGTCGAACATCGCGCTGTCGATCGTGCGCGAGATCCGGAACAACACGGTCCAGCGCAGGCGCAGCGGCCGCACCCTCGAAGCGCTCTCGGTGGCCCTCGGCTGGCACCCGCGGCACCTGGCCGCGGTACTGCTGGGACTCACCCCACCAGCGCCGAACGACCCCGTGGACCTGGCCGGCGACAGCGTGCCCGCCAGGCTGGCCGCGATCGAGGACCAGCTCCACGAGATCACCAAGCGCCTCGAAGAGATGTCCGCGAACCTGGCGACCGTGATCGAGCGTGCGAACCGCGAGAAGTAAGGGCTCCCGGTCCGACGCTGGCATCTCAGGTGCCAGCGAGGTGGTGTTTCGGCGTGCGTTCATGCCTCAAGGAAACGGCGAATCCGAGCCGTTAAACAGCTGGCTGCGGTTAACCAGACTGGAGATAACTTGAATTAACTCCGCAGGCCAGAGGGGATAATCGGGGGACCGTTCGGATGCCAGCAACCAAGCTGCAAGAGGCTCGCCGCCAGCGCGGCTACTCCGCACAGGACGTCATCACGATGATGCTCCAACGTGCACAAATGCTCGGCATGCCGATCATGAGCGAAGCTAGCTTGAAGACGAAACTCTCCGTTTGGGAGAACGGCAGAACAGCCGTCAGCCCGACATACCAACGCCTGTTCCGAGATATCTACGGCCTCACGAACGAGGAACTCGGATTCCCGCCAGAACTCGACGACGGCGAGGTAGAGGAACTCCGATCACGGCTCACGATCGCGCGTTCCGTCGATGCCGGGACGGTCGCACTGTTCCGTCAGCAGGTGGAGAACGCGCGGCACGTCGACCGCCAGTTCGGAGGCATCACGGTGCTCGACGAGTTGCGGAGCCAGATAGCCCAGATCGAACGGCTGCTCGGCTACAGCACGATGCGCGGCCAGCGCGAGGCGCTCGCCGGAGTCCTCACGGAAGCGGCAGCGCTGGCAGGGTGGGAGGCCCTCGACCGCAACGCCATCCGCCAGGCGTGGGACCACCACGAGCGCGCGAAGGCCGGAGCACGTGAGGCAGGCTCGCCGCAGCTCTTGGCGCACGCGATGGCGCAGCAGGCGTTCATCCTGATCGACATCGGCGAGGTCAACGCGGCCGTGGAGCAGCTCGACCAAGCCCGCGCACTCGTGGCCCACTCCGCCCCGGCCCTACTGCGCACGTGGCTCACGGCAGCACACGGCGAGGGCCTCGCAGCAGCCGGACGCCGCGACGACGCGCTACGGGCGTTCGACGAAGCTGACGCGTTACTGCCCAACGACCCCGTGAACCCGGAACTCCCGTTCCTGTTCCTCGCAGGCGCACACCTCGACCGCTGGCGCGGCAACGCCATGAGCCGCCTCGGCGAACCAGACGCGATCGACCAGCTCAGCCACGCCCTACCCCGGCTCCCGCGCGACTTCACCCGCGCCAGAACCGTCATGCTCGTCGACCTGGCGTACGCCTACGCGGCAGCAGGCGACCGCGAGGCCGCGCAGGCGCACGCCCGTCAAGCAAAGCGACTGGCGATGCAGATCAAGTCCGACCGGCAGCTAGGCAGGCTCAATCGTCTCATCCTGCCCACCGGCAGCCACGCCGCGTGAGGCGAGGTAGTAGAGCAGCGGCACGAGCGCCCCCGCACCGAGCACCTCACGACGCTTCACGAACTCCAGCACACGACTCAGAGGCACCCACTCCAGACGGCCGACCTCCTCAGTATCGGTCGGCTCGCCGACCTTCTCGACCTTGCGCCACAGGTAGACAGCAGTGTCAGCCGTCACCTGGCCCGGCAACGGCTCGAAGCTGACGAGGTGTTCCGGCTCGCCGACCGGCCGATAGCCGGTCTCCTCCTCAACCTCACGGCGAGCGGTGTCGGCAGGATCCTCGCCTTCCTCGACGAGCCCACCGAGCAGCTCGTAGCCCCACTGATCAGTTGGGAACCGATACCGCCACAGCATCAGCACGCGGTCACGCTCGTCAACGATCAGCCCGATGGCGATACGTGCCAGGTGGACAACGTGGTACTCCCACCGCTCACCGTTCGGAGCCTGAACATCGGCAAGCCCCAACTTCACCCACTGGTTGTCGTAGATCAGTCGCTCACCGTAGGTCGTCCAAGCTCCGTGCTCATCAGTCACGTCGGCAGCCTACGACCGCTTCCGTCATCATCGGATCCAGACCTGAGCGGACGGTGTAATGCCGCGAACTGCTGCACGATGGTCTCATTGCGACAAGTAGCGCATAGACAACGATTGGACAACAACTTAGATGTCAGAACTAGACATTCAACCTCGATCAGAGTCGGGATTCTACATCTCGTCTATCGAACTAGCTGGCGATCAACCACCAATCCAGCTGAGCCCGGGCACAGTGACTGCGATCGTCGGGGGAAACAACACCGGAAAAACCACATTGTTGAAACAGATCAATGGATGGTTACAGAACGTCACGCAGCCACCGATTCAGGTAGACGAACATAGGATACTCACTCGCCTTGAAGTTGCAAAAGGAGAAGATGCTCAACAGTTTATAAAGTGGGTGCACAATAATTGTGAACACCGAAAGCCCAACGCCATCAACCCGCACATGCCGGAAGGATATGTTCGCTCAGGCACGGTACCGATGACGGAAGAACAACTCCGTCAAGCCTGGATAACCACGCGAAATGGTCATCTCGGGAACATTTACCCCTTTCTCGTCTACGTGGCGAACGCTGGCGAACTGGGACACGGCTTCTCAACGGGCATGCGAGACCGCCCCGACGATCCCCCTACCCATCCTCTTCACTACCTAGAACGCAATATGGCTCTGCGGGAGAAGGTCGACGAACTCTGCATAAAGGTATTCAACCAACACATCACAGTCGACACGCTTGGGAAGAACATCACTCTACGACTAGGGACTCCACCCGACGATATCTCCCCACCTGGGTATAACGATGATCCACTATCCTACCGTGAGGCTCTCGACAAATTACCTAAGCTGGACGGGCAGGGCCACGGTATGCGATCACTGCTCGGCAAGCTATTCCCAATCCTAACGGCCACTCACCCCATAATCATTATTGACGAGCCCGAGGCGTTCTTGCATCCACCACAAGCAACTATATTTGGCCGCTTGATTGGCGATATCACCCGCGATTCGGGCGTGCAAGTTATCCTAGCCACTCATGACCGCAATATCTTAGTCGGCCTGCTTGAGAGTAAATCTCCGGTTTCAGTTGTAAGACTCACGCGGGTCAATGGCCGCAACGATGCATATCAGCTGAGCACTGAAGAGATATCACGCATATGGTCAGATCCCGTGCTGCGATACAGTCATGTGCTGGACGGGCTGTTTCACCAGCGGGTGGTATTGGTCGAACACGACCGTGACTGCACGTTCTACTCTGCAGCACTGGACGCCGCTCACGAAGACGAACCGCTGCCGGTAAACCCAAGCGACATCCTGTTTGTTCCAACCAACGGCAAGGACGGGATGGCTCCTGTTGCACAAGCGTTGAGTTCCATAAAGGTTCCAGTGATTGCATCCCCTGATATCGATATCTTGGATGACGAGAACAAAATGAGGAGGCTCGTCACTGCCCTAGGAGCGGACTGGAGCGAATACCGCGAGCAGTTCCAAGCTTGCACCTCCTACCTCCGTGCACCAAAAGAGCCCGTGTTGGCCGCTTCGGTTGCGAGCAAAGTACAAGCTTATCTTGACGGTATCCTGAAACAGGATCCTCGTCGGCTCTGGGACAGGGAGACACGGGAGGAGTTCCGCAGCTTGACCCGAGGCGGTAACAACAGTTGGGAAGAATTGAAGAAGCATGGCGTGCGCGGATTCAGAAAAGATGTCGAGACATCGGCATATAACTTGCTAGATCGTCTAGATCGCATCGGTCTTGTCATCGTCCGTGAAGGCACACTTGAGTCATTCGGAATTGGCTACTCCGTTACCGAACGAAAAGGCCTCAACTGGCTGCGTTCAGCGCTCGACAAGGGCGCACACAGGTCGACCAGCGCCATGAGCCATGCGCGACGCCTGGTTACTTCGATGCCAGCACTGCCCCCAGTAGTTGCTCGCTCAACAGACTGAGGAACCGCAAGTGAAAAGTAAGCCTAGCAAGAAAAGTAAACTCAATCGGCTCTCACGCGTACCGAAAGATCCGGCACGGTGGAACTACAAAAGTCCAGGGAAACTCAGCCTCACAATTATCACAGGACCAAACACGGATGGCGGTTCCCTTTCCCTTGCTCATGACGTGGATTTGGTTCGCGCATCTCTACTTTACGCCGACGAGATTGAACTAATTAGCGTTAACGCCGTGATGATGGCAGGCTTTCTCAATCTTGCGTCCAGCGACGGGAACATGCTCGATCTTCTTGGAACTCTCGACGACGAAACCATAGCGCAAATTACAGGTGACAGACCTCTCCCCGCGAACTGGCGCGCGTTATTATCGACTTTGTCAGCGATGTCCAATACGTCGACGTTGGAAGAACTCGGAGTAAGCACCCACGGCCTCCGCGCTCCAATGGCTGAGTTACGTAGGTCTGCTGACGAGATGTTTTCTCAGTCGGGAGGCGAGAGCCTGCTGCCTGCTATCAACAGTGGCATTGTCAAACTTTCATCATCGGGATTCACTGCCGAAGGCGATCTGGACGCCGCCCTTGAGCGTTGGCTTGCATTGCTCAAAGAGCGTCTCGAAGACCCACAAACCAGGGTGCTGCTTGATGACCAGGTCGGCAGCCTAGCCCGCGCTATGGTCGACGAAGGCCGCATCGAGATGGATACACTCCATCTTCGACATGGACGTGAGGCGGTGGCTGGCAGCGGATTTATAGCGAGGCTGCCAGCGTTTCCACAGGCACCAACCGACGAACTGATAGATCTTCGGAAGGATCTCCGCGGACCCCTTATTCGCTACAGACGAGCCGTGTCGTCCTTCTCTGAGATGCTGCGGTTCCGCAGTTTCGACAGGGAATCATCGACAGAAGTCGACGATCTCTACATGCGGGAGGTGCAGCCAGAAATTCTTCGACTCCAGGAGGAGTTCGCCGATCACCAGCTGGTGCGAGAGATATCGAGGACGTTAGGAGCGGATATAAGAACTGTGGCGACGCTTGGCGCAGGCGCATTTATAGGCGTCGCTGTAGATCAATTCACATCAGTGAGCAATTGGGTCGCAACCGCGTTTGGCGCAGCTGGCGTGGCAGGTCAATCGGTAATCGCGGCAGCCGAAAGTCGTCGGAGAGCGCGCAAGGAATTGAAACAAGCCGAACTGTTCTATCTATACGAGGTGAACCGCAACTTCCTCAATCGTTAAGAGAGGGCCGTCTGTCGACGTTCGCTCAACCGGGTCACGTTTGCACTGTTCTCTGTGCCTACAGGGGCTACCGTCGCACGTCTTCCCCGGCTTACTACCACCAGGCCGGCTTGCTCAAGACTTTTAATTGCCCTTTGCGCGGTATTTAGACTTACAGCGTATCGTGTCGACAATTCGGCGATGGTGGGCAAGCGGTCACCTACCTTTAGGAGACCGCACGAGATCGCGCCGCGAAGATCTATCGCGATCCGCTGATAGAGAGCATCATCTGCTAGCTCAATACCTGCACGAAGCTCCTGTTCCGGGCGCAATCCCATAGGTAGCTCTGGCAGGCGGGCCGATAGGACTCCGGCAGCGCGCTGATCCGCTTCGGCAACCCACGCACTGTAAAATCGCAGAGTCGTGGATCCGCCGCCTCCGTGACCGAGACGGCCACCTACGGTTGTCACATCAACTCCTGCAGAGATCAGCTCCGTCGCGGAATAGTGGCGTAGCTGATGGATATTCATGTCCCATTTGAGTGGCTTGCGGGCACACATACGCGCGTAGCGCTGGCTTACCGAGTCCGGTTTGAGCCAGGTGCTTCCGTCCGGGGTATTCGAGAAGATTCGGGCCTTGCCTGGCATCTCGTCGCCGAGGCCTGCACGCTGGGCGCAGTGACGCTTATACGCCAGAAGGAGGCTCACCGTCGCGTCATCGATGGTTATGCGACGTTGCTGGTGGGTCTTGGTGTCCTTCTCCCACGTCCGGCCGCCTCGCTGCGCGATGCTCGACTTGATCACCAGGACACCGGCACCCGGCTTGAGTGTGACACGATCCCACGTCAGCGCGCACAGCTCGCCTCGACGAGCACCAGTCACCATGGCGAGCCACACCAACATGCCCCAGTCGAGGTCCTTCCATGCCTCTGTGGCGATTTTGGCGGCCTGGTCGGCAGTTGGGGGCTGCGGGTTGGGACGAGCGGCTGGGAGCGGATCAGCCTGGCTGAACGGGTTCACGCCCAGCCAGCCCCAGCGGACGGCCCGCTTGCCAGCGCCGGACAACACCGCGTGGATCTTCCGTAGCGAGCCGTCAGAGAGCCCCTTGCACTCGTGGGGCTTGCACTTCTCGTTGCACTCGTGGGGCCGCTCGGTGCGGTGCTCGATGTACTTCCGGCCCTGACAGCGCGCACGGCACTTGCGGAGCACGTTGTAGAACGAGTCGAGCGTCTCGCCGTTGATCTTGGTTAGCGGCACCGTGCCGAGCAGCGGACGGATGTGGAGCCGCGCGAGCGACTCGTAGTTCACCTTCGTGGTCTCCTGCACGCGCGTCAGGGCGAAGTACTTGTCGAGGAGCTGGTTGACCGTGGCGCGGGTCCGCGCGTTGCGCTGCTCGTCGCGCTGAGCCAGGAGGCGTGTGAGCGCCTTCTCGGCGTCGGCCTCGGCGTGGGGGCCTGCCGGAACGATCTCCTCAAGGCGGTGGCGCTTGCCGCTCACGGGGTCAACACCGGCGTAGACCCTCACGCGGAGTGAGCCGCTGCGGAGGCGTTCGATCTCGCCGCGAGGCTTGCGTTGAGACTTAGAAGCGCTGGTCATGGGGCCAGCGTAAAACACCACTGGCCCCAGATCCGGCCCCACGAATGGGGCGGATCTGGGGCCAACAGGCTCCTGACCTGGAGCCGCCTAAGGGAATCGAACCCTTGACCTGCTCATTACGAGTGAGCCGCTCTGGCCGACTGAGCTAAGGCGGCGTGGTGCCCATAGTGTAACCGGCACCCCAGCGTCACCCGCACACCACCTCCCTCGTTACGTAGTTGCTGGTGGAGCGCTGGTCGCAGTCGAGGAGGACGCCGATGCGCGGACGGTCGCAGGTCGCGACGGCGGTGGGGCTTGCCGCTGTGGTCCTCGGGCTTGCCGCCGTGCCCGCCGCGGCTCAGCCCACCACGCCGATGCCCACACCGACTGATCCGGAGTCGCCGGGGATGTCGTCGCCTGTCGGGCCGGTGCCGCCGTGGCACGCGGTCGGTGACGCCGGGACCGGGCTCGGGATCGTGCGGATCCTGCCGAACTCGACGCCGACGAAGGCGATCGTGCCCGGCATGGAGGACAAGCTGCCCAAGCAGTCGGCGGCCGAGCTCGGGTTCGGGCTCGCGTCCGCGCAGGTCAACTCCGAGGCGTACCTGTCGTTCGAGCGGTCGATCGCGCAGGCCGCGCCCGGTGGGCTCGCCATCCAGGGTGGCAGCCCGCAGGCGCCGGGCGCGCTGTCGCAGACCGCGTCGCCGGACAACCCGCAGCCCGTCCACAACGGGCTGGCGCTGCCGTCGTCGCCGCTCGACACGCTCGTGCGCGCCGGGGCGCTCCAGGGGCAGGTGCACGCCAGGTGGAGCGACACGGCGGGCCCGTGCATCGAGACCATCTCCGACGCCTCCACCGAGATCGCGAGCCTCTCGCTGCTCAACGCGATCCCCACGCTGCCGTCGACGCCGGACCTGACCGGCGTGTTCGACGCTCCGAAGCTCGACGCGAACGCCGACAAGGCCCTGATCGACGGGATCAAGCAGCTCCCCGGGCCGCTCTCCACCCTGGGCGGTGCGCTGTCGGGCAAGGCTGCCGCCGACGGCAGGGGTTCGCTGGTCAGCCTGCCGAACACGTTGTCCGCGCGGTCGGTGGTCCGGCTCGTCGACATCCCCGGCTCGCCGAACAAGGCGGTGCAGTCGACGTCGACGATGCAGGTCGCCGCGCTGAAGCTGCTCGCGGGCACGCCGTTCGAACTGACGATCCGCGTGGTCAGCCAGCCGACGCTGCAGGTCACGTCGACGGGCGACGAGAAGACGTCGACGGTGAAGTACACGGCGCCGGTGCTGGCGGTCGAGCAGGGCGGCAAGGTGCTCGGGAAGCTCGACGCGGCCAACCCCAGGTTCGACATCCCGATCGGTATCCCGGTCGGGCAGGGCGCGGAGACGCTGCCGATCATCGGTGACCTGCTCGCGAACGGGCAGAAGGCGACCGACGCGCTGCACCGCATCGACCTGGGTGTCATCCGGCTCGGCGTGGCGCAGCTCGACCAGCGCGGCACGGCGATGACCTCGCCGTTCAAGGGTTTCCAGCTGGGTGCCACGGCGCGGATGCTGGACGTGCAGGTGCTGCCGACGCAGGCGCTCGGGCTGCCGAACCTGCCGTCGGCGCTGGCGCAGGTCGCGCTGGGCGAGCAGATCGCGCGGGCCTACGCGCCGACGGGTGGGGTCGTGTGCCGGACGTCGGAGCAGCCCGTGCCGCCGCCCACGCCGAAGCCGCAGGGCAAGGCGCCGATGGAACTGGCCTACACGACGATGGCGTACAAGACGATCCCGATGTTCTGGACCGGGACGGCCATGCTGTTGATCGGCGTGGTCATCGTGGCGGCACTGCCGACGCTGCGCTCGCCGAGGCCAGTCGCGGCGGCGGGCCCGCGCGACGACGTGCCTGACGGCGACGACCCGCCGACGCCGAAAGATGAGCCGTCCGCCGCACCGGAAGCCGAGGCGGAGGTGGCCGACAGCGATGCGACCGAGATGCAGGCAGCTGACACGGAGCCCACGGATTCCGCCGACGACGAAGGCACCGAGGCCGCGCCCAGCGACTCGAAGGCCAACGAGAAAGAGCCCGACAAGAGCGACGAAACCGACAAGTGACCCGCGGCTGAGCTGGCCCCTGGCGGGCCGGCTTGGCCTCCGGCCCCCTCGAACCACGCTACGACATGGGTACGACACTGACGGTCGAGTGATCGCGAGTTGTCCACAGGCGGCGAGGTTGTCCACAGGTGCGTCCACAACGGGTCCACAGCTGCTTACCTGCTGATCAGTGGCCTCTACCCAGGGCAACCCGGACCAGCGGGAACGGCAACCTGTGGATAACTTCGCCGGAACTGTCGTACCCCGCCGATACGCTGGAACCCGGGGGCCGGAGGCCGCCCCTCAGCCGAAATGCAGCGCCGTCAGCATCGCCTCGATCGCGATCCGAGGCTTCACGTTCAGCTCCATCGCCTCGCGGCACGCCAGCACGGCCTCCAGGCGCCGCAGCGTCGACTCCTGCGTCCACGCGCCCGCAGCCTGCCGGGCGTCTCGCTCCCGGTCAGGGTGGTTGAGCGTCGCGCCGCTGCCCGACGACGCCACCAGCACGTCCCGGTAGAACCCGGCCAGGTCGACCAGCGCCAGGTCGATCGCATCACGCTGAGTCCTCGTCGCGCGGCTCTTCTGGCGGCGCTCCAACTCCTTCAGGGCCGCCGCGCTGCCCCGGGTGGCCGTCGCCGCGCCCTTGCCGGTGCCGCCGTGGCCCATGGCGGTCTTCAGCGCTTCCTTCTCGGCCTCGTCGCGGGCGCCGCTGACCTCGTTCGCGTCCGCCTCGGCGGCTTTCACCAGGTCGTCCGCGCAGTCGAAGACGTCCGCCAGGCGGCGCAGGTTCAGCGGGATCCGCAGCACCGAGTCGCGGCGCGTGCGGGCCGCCTCGTCCGTCGCCAGGCGGCGTGCCCGCCCCACGTGCCCGCCGCACACGGACGCCGCCCACGTCGCCATGTCGGCGGGGACGCCGTCGCGGGACTGGAGCACCTCCGCGATCGCGGCCGCCGACGGGGTGCGCAGGCCCAGGTGGCGGCACCGGGACCGGATGGTCACCGGGACGTCCTCCGGGTGGTCCGACGGCGCCGCCAGCAGGAACACGGTGCGCTCCGGCGGTTCCTCCACCGCCTTCAGCAGCGCGTTCGCCGCGCCCTCGGTCAGCCGGTCCGCGTCGGTGATGATGACGACCTGCCAGCGCGCACCGGTCGGCCGCTTCGCCGCGACCTGGACCAGCG
Source organism: Actinophytocola sp. NPDC049390 (assembly GCF_044466355.1). Taxonomy (NCBI): domain Bacteria; kingdom Bacillati; phylum Actinomycetota; class Actinomycetes; order Pseudonocardiales; family Pseudonocardiaceae; genus Actinophytocola; species Actinophytocola sp. NPDC049390. The sequence goes on along the minus strand of NZ_JBITMQ010000004.1, from coordinate 392,000 downwards.
ACCGCATCTCCGCGACCGAGATCGACAGGCCTTCCGGCACGACGACGTGCACGTCCGCGTGGGTGCCCGCCATCGTCGTCCGGCAGCCGGAGCACGAACCGCAGCCCGTGCCCGTCTCACATTGCAACGCGGCCGCGAACGCCTTCGCCGCCACGGAACGGCCGGAGCCGGGAGGGCCGGTGAACAGCCACGCGTGCGCCACCGCCGACGTCGGGCCGCCGCCGAACGTGCCGTCCACGATCGACGCCGCGGCCGACGCCGACGCCGTCAGCACCCCCACGGCTTCCGGCTGCCCGACCACCTGCGACCACACGGAGCCCACAGCGCGCCTCCGACCAGAACGGACTACGTGGCCCGGATCGCCCGGGCCTCCACCGGAGCGAGGCTATCGCCCGGCAGCAGGCGCGCCATCCTGCGCCCGGCCACCGCGGTCTGCACGGCGATCCGCACCCGCACCGCCACCTGCTCCGGCGAGCCGTCCGCGTCCACCACCACGTACCGGTCCGGGTCCGCCGACGCCATCTCGGTCAGCACCCGCTGCACCTGCCAGTGGTCGGTCGTCGACGACCGCCTCGGCTTGTTCGGGTCGAGCGTGCTCGGGTCGCGGTCCAGCAGGATCGTGACGTCCGGGCGCAGCCGGGCGGTCGCCCAGTCGGCGAGGCCCTCCAGCTCGGCCGGGTCGAGCCCGGCCACGACGGACAGGTGCGCGAGCGGGCTGTCGACGAACCGCTCCATCACCACGAGCGCGCCGCGGTCCAGCGCCGGCCGGATCTGCCGCTCCACGATGTCGGCGCGCACGGCCGCCGCGACCAGGGCGTGCGCCCGGGCACCGGTCAGCTGCGCGCCGGACAGCACCGTCTGCAGCCGCTCGTCGTCGAGCGTCGGGTCGGTGGCGAGCAGGACCTCCTTGGCGCCCGGCCGCTTGAGCCAGTCGGCGAGCAGGTGCGCCTGCACCGAGGTGTCGACCGCGACGTCGCCCTCCACCGCGATCAGCAGACCGGTCGACCGGCGCGGCTTGCGGCGGATCGCGTTCAGCAGGTCGGCGAGGATCGGCTCGGTGCGGCGGTCGTCCATCTGCCGGTACGCGATCACGCCGACCAGCGCGGCGATCAGGCCGGCGCCCAGCAGCACTGGCCGCGTGCCGTCGATGGTCATCTCGCGGCCCCACACGATCACGGTGTGCGGCCGGACCAGGCCGACGAGCAGCGGCGTCAGCGCCATCGCGCCCGCCAGGATGATCTTCATCAGCGACTGGTAGATCGCGTTGATGCGGCCGCGGATCGCGTCCTCGATCTGCGTGCCGATGATCGTCACGCCGGTCAGGAACGCCGCACCGGCGCACGCGCCGACGACCATCACGGTGATCAACGAGACGAACAGGTGCGGCGACAGCGCCACCAGGCACATCACGATGCCCGCCAGGACGATCGCGATGCCGAACAGCCGGTTGTGCGGCAGCCGCCGCGCGAGCTTCGGCGAGCCGGCCATGCCGGTGGCGAGGCCGATGAACATCGCCACGAACAGCAGGCCGAACGTCGACGCGCCGCCGCGGAGGCTGCTCGCGTACAGGTTCGCCGACCCGATCAGCGCACCGGCGGCGGCGAACGCGCCGATCATGCCGATGAGCAGGCCGCGGACCAGCGGGGTCGTGCGCACGAACCGGGCCGCGTCGCGGAGCATCGCACCGAACCCGAGTTTCTCGCCCGACTCCTCGGCGGCCTTCTTCTCCGCCTTGCGTGCCTCGGCGAGCGGGGTGTCCCGGCTGGACAGCTCGGGGATGCGGGTGGCGACGAGGATCGCGCTGGTCAGGTACAGCGCGCCGATGACGACCACGATGATCTTCGCCATGCCGAGCCCCTCGGGGTCCGGCTGGATGTTGAGGTTCGTGGTGATGCCGGTGATGATCGCGTAGAGGCCCGCGCCGGTGATGACGGAGATGCCGTACGTCATGACGAGGCCGAGCTGCGCCGCGGTCTCGACCTGGTCGGAGCGGCGCAGCAGGTTGGGCACCGCCGCGTCCTTCGACGGGATCCACATCATCGAGCAGCAGCCGATGAGGAAGTTCGCGACGAACAGCCACAGCGGGGTGCCCACGACCGCGATCGACACGAAGAGGGCGCATCGCAGGACGTCGCAGATGACCATGATCTTGCGGCGGTCGAACCGGTCCGCGAGCAGGCCGCCGAGCGGGGCGAACAGCAGGCCGGGCAGCAGCTGGGTGAGCACGACCCCGGCGAAGGCGAAGCTCTGCGCCGAGTAGCCGTCGGTCATCTTGGTGACCAGACTGGTCAGCGCGAGCAGTGACAGCCAGTCACCGATGCTGCACAGGTAGGTGACGCCCCACAGTCTGCGGAAGCCCCTGATCGCCAGCACGCTCCGCGCACGGTGTGTCATGGAAGCGTTCGACTCGGCCAGCGGCCTGGTGCCGCCGTCCCGTTCCGTGCTCGCGCCCCCGATGATGCCAGCCACCCCATCTCCAACCTGCCCGCGCAACCAGGGTAACCGGGTCACGCGCACAGCCGCCCACTCGGCCGCGCGCGTAAGGTAACGCGGTCAAGCTGAGAGTGCTGAGGGTTTCAGCTGAACAACGACGAGATCGTGTCGATCAGGCTGGCCAGCATCACGATGACGAGCACTCCGATCACGAGGAGTAGCAGCCCGACCGCGGCGATGCCCGGCGAGAACGTTCCCTTCCGCTGCGGCCGCGGCGGCGTGCCCCGCTGCAGCGGGATGCGTGCCGCCGGGATGCCCGCGGGGGGCGTCGGCGGCGCCGGAGGAGGCGGCGCGGGCGTGGGTGCCGCCTCTGCGGTGGGACCGACGCCCCCACCGCCGTCACCGGCGTCCGGGTCGTTGGCACCCGTGTTCTGCGTGACCGGGGCCTGCGCGTTCTCGGGCATCGGGGGCAGCCCGATCATCAGCTCGGAGTCCTCGTCGAGCACCGACGCCATCGCCTCGCGGACCTTGTCGATGTCGGGCGCGGCGGGCTCCACCACGCGCACCCGAACGGCCTCCGCTTCGTACTTACCGCCGGTCACCAGGCCGGACAGCGGATCTGACATCAGCGGCGGCGGCCCGGGGTCCTGGGTGCCGTCGTGATTCCAGCTCGCCATGTCGTCCACTCCCTGCGCTACCTGTCGGTGACGTACCGCATCTGCCTACCAGACTAGGAGTCTTCTCCCCGCCGAGCGAGATAAACCTGACGCGCGGCGAGGGAGACGCGAACGTCGTCCAAGAGCGGTTCGAAGAAGGCCACGCGGTAGTTGTCGTCGGTCGCGGCGGAGGCGGCGAAGTACAGGCCGGAGAACGCGGCGAGGAACAGCGACACGTGCACGAGGGCCCGTGGCAGCGGCAGAGCGATGCCGAACAGCGTGCCCTGGAGCTTCGAGGCGCCTCCTCCCAGCCACGAGTCGATCACCGTGCCGTTGATGGCGAGCGCGCCGAGCGCGATGAGCAGGCAGAACACGAGCACGCTGAGCACGAGGATCTGGAGCAGCTGTGCGACGAACAGCACGAGTGTGATGTTCACCCGTTCCCTGCGGCCAAGCGGGAGCGGGGTGATCGGCGGACCGTCGACGGCGCTCGCGAGCGGCGTACCCGACAGCAGGCCCGCGATGTTGCCGAGCTTCTCGGCCGCCACCTTGTCGATCATGACCCGGAGTTCCTCGTCGAGCCGGACCACCATGAACAGCACCGCGAGCACCGCGAACGCCGCCACGACGAGCCACAGGCGCCAGCGCGGGAGCCCGTCGGCGATCTGCCACATCTCGGTCGAGAAGAACGCGAAGATGATCACCAGCACGAGCAGCGGCAGGGCCTTCGTGGCCATCCGGCCGACCGTGCCCAGTTCGGCGATGGCCTTGCGCAGCCCCCACGCGACGATCGCACCGGCACCGACCCAGACGGCGAACAACATGAGCAACGTCACGCCGACGGTGATCGTGATCGACAGCCACAGCTGCGACCGCAGTCCGGCCCACACCTCGCCCAGCGGCAGCACGACCACGTTCAGCACCAACACGACCCTGGCCAGCACCCACCGGCCCCGCCGCGACAGCACCCGCATCCAGCGCGACGCGAGCCAGCCCGCGACGAACGGCACCACCACGGCCGCCACGACCACCGCGAGCAGCACGAACACGTACGCGGTGTTCGCCATGCGCCGCTCGAGCTCGGCCGCGGGCACGTCCAGCAATCTGGTGACGACCGTGACCAGCGGATCGATGATCATCACGAACACCAGCGCGGGCACGGCACGCTGCAGCAACCGCGACCCGCGCTCGTCGCTGCGCACCACCAGCGGCAGCCCCCGCCACCGGAACCACGCCTCGACCGCCCGCCGGTCGAACCCCCGCGGTGGCGTTGTCACCGCCGTCCCACCGGTGTCGTTCATCCGTCCCCCTCACCCGTTTCAGTGGTCGGGACGGTATCCAACTACGACTTGGGCTTCGCCGGGGCCTTTTTCGCGGGTGCCTTCTTGGCCGCCGTCTTGGTGGTCGTGCTCTTGCGGGTCGTGCGCTTGGGCGCCGGGCCCTTCGCGCGCTTCTCCGCCAGCAGCTCCGCCGCCCGTTCGTCGGTCAACGTGTCGACGCTGTCCGTCTTGCGCAGCGACGCGTTGAACTCGCCGTCGGTGACGTACGGGCCGAACCGGCCGTCCTTGACCACCATCGGCTTGCCGGACACCGGGTCGTTGCCAAGCTCCTTGAGCGGCGGAGCGGCCGCCGCGGCCTGGCGACCGCGGCGCTTCGGCTCCGCGTACAGCTTGAGCGCCTCGTCGAGCGTGACCGTGAAGATCGACGGCTCGTCGGGCAGCGACCGGGAGTCCGTGCCCTTCTTCAGGTACGCGCCGTAACGGCCGTTCTGCGCGGTGATCTCCTCGCCGCTGTTCGGGTCCGTGCCGACGACCCTCGGCAGCGACAGCAGCTTGAGCGCGTCGTCGAGCGTGACCGACTCGATGGACATCGACTTGAACAGCGAACCGGTACGCGGCTTCGCCTTCTTCGCCTTGGCGTCCTCGGGCTCGGGCAGCACCTCGGTCACGTACGGACCGAAGCGGCCCTCCTTCGCGACGATCTCGTGCCCGGTCACGGGGTCCGTGCCCAGCGAGCGGCCCTCGACCGGGGTCGCGAACAGCTTCTCGGCGATCTCGATCGTCAGCTCGTCCGGCGGCAGGTCCTCCGGCAGGTTCGCCCGCTGCGGGTTCTCCGCGCCGTCGGGGCCGTCGCCGTCGCGCTCCAGGTAGGGGCCGTAGCGGCCGACGCGGACGACGATCGAGCGGTTCTGCTCGTCGGTGAACAGCGGGATCGAGTTGATCTCGCGGGCGTCGATCGTGTCGACGCCCGAGCCGACCAGCTTCTTCAGCCCGCCGGTGTGCGCGACCGAGCCCTCCGGGCCGACGTCACCGCCGAAGTAGAAGCCGGACAGCCACGTGGTGCGCTGCTGCTCACCGGCGGCGATGCGGTCCAGCTCGTCTTCCATGGCGGCCGTGAAGTCGTAGTCCACGAGCCTGCCGAAGTGCCGTTCGAGCAGCCCGACCACCGAGAACGCGATCCAGGACGGCACCAGCGCGGACCCTTTCTTCCACACGTAGCCGCGGTCCTGGATGGTGTTGATGATCGACGCGTACGTCGACGGGCGGCCGATGCCCAGCTCCTCGAGGGCCTTGACCAGGCTCGGCTCGGTGTACCGGGGCGGCGGCGAGGTGGTGTGGCCGTCCGGGTTCAGCTCGGTCGCGGTGACACCCTGGTCCTTGACCAGGTGCGGCAGCCTGCGCTCGGCGTCGTCGGCCTCGCCGCCCTCCTCGGTGTCCACGGTCTCGACGTAGGCGCGGAGGAAGCCGGGGAACGTGATCGTGCGGCCGGACGCGGCGAACGTGCACTCCTCGCCCGACGCGGCGGTGCCGACGATCCGGACGCTCATGGTGGTGCCGCGCGCGTCGGCCATCTGGGAGGCGACCGTGCGCTGCCAGATCAGCTCGTACAGGCGGAACTCGTCGGACTCCAGCTCACCCGCGACCTGGCCCGGCGTGCGGAACACCTCACCGGCCGGGCGGATGGCCTCGTGCGCCTCCTGCGCGTTCTTCACCTTGCGGGTGTACTGGCGCGGCTGCGGCGAGACGTACGCGTCGCCGTACAGCTCACGGGCCTGCGCACGGGCCGCCGCGATCGCCGTCTCGGACAGCGTCGTGGAGTCGGTACGCATGTAGGTGATGTAGCCGTTCTCGTACAGCCGCTGCGCGACCCGCATCGTGCGGTCGGAGCCGAAGCGCAGCTTGCGGCCGGCCTCCTGCTGCAGCGTGGAGGTCATGAACGGCGCGTACGGGCGGCGGGTGTAGGGCTTCTCCTCGACGGAGGCGACCCGCATCTCGGAGCCGGTCAGCGCGTCGGCGAGCCGGCGGGCGTCGGCCTCGTCCAGGCGCAGGACCTTGTTCTTGAGCTGCCCGTCCGGACCGAAGTCGCGGCCGGTGGCGAGCTTGCTGCCGTCCACGGCGACCAGGCGCGCACCGAAGTTGCGCGGCTCGGCCTCCTCGCCCGCGTCGAGCTTCGCGGAGATGTCCCAGTACGAGGCGGTGACGAACTTCATCCGCTCCCGCTCGCGGTCCACGACGATGCGGGTGGCGACCGACTGCACGCGGCCCGCGGACAGACCACGCGTGATCTTCTTCCACAGCACCGGGCTGACCTCGTAGCCGTACAGGCGGTCGAGGATGCGGCGGGTCTCCTGCGCGTCGACCAGGTCCTGGTCGAGCGGGCGGGTGTTCTGGGCGGCGGCGCGGATCGCCGACTCGGTGATCTCGTGGAAGACCATCCGGCTGACCGGCACCTTCGGCTTGAGCGCCTCGAGCAGGTGCCAAGCGATGGCCTCGCCCTCGCGGTCACCGTCTGTCGCGAGGTAGAGCTCGTCGACGGTCTTCAGCGCTTCCTTCAGCTCGGTGACGGTCGACTTCTTGTCCGGCGTGACGATGTAGATCGGTTCGAAGCCGTTGTCGACGTTGACGCCGAGGTTCGACCACGACTCGCCCTTGTACTTCGCCGGCACCTCGGCCGCCTTGCGCGGCAGGTCCCGGATGTGGCCGCGCGAGGACTCCACGACGAAGTTCCGGCCGAGGTAGGAGGCGATCTTCCGCGCCTTGGCCGGTGACTCCACAATCACCAGCCGCCGCGGCTCGGCCCCAGCCGACCCGTTCTTCTTGGTCCCGTTCGAACCTGCCAACGCCGTCCCGCTCTCTAGTCCGAGCTTGTTCTCAGCTCGCTAGTGTGCACGTTGCACACCGTGATACCTACCCCCAGGTGCCTTGCAGCACACTTCGCGAAGTTTCCCGAAGCGAACATCGAACACTTGTCGCCGCAAAGGCACGAACTGTTACCTGGGTAGCACGCCTAGGCGCTCTGACGCACCCCGGATACCGCTGGCCAGTCGTTTTCGGCCGTCACGGACGGTGGCGTGCCGACCAGTTCAGCGAGCCTGCCAAGCCGCCGCCGACCGGAAATCCGCAGACCCGGGGCCCCGTCCCCGCCGCCATGCAGGGTAGCGGGCAGTCCGGCGGCGCTCAGCGCGCCTCTGACCGTGTCGTAGATGCGCGGCGCCTCCGGGTCGAGCCCGAGGAGGTAGCTCCCCGCGAGCCAGGTGCCCGCCGCGAGCACCCACAGGCGTAACGCGCCGCCGGCGAGCGCCAGTCCGGTCGGGGCGAACTTCTCGCCTTCCTTCGTCCACTCCTCGGCCAGCGGCAGCAGGTCGGACCGGAAGGCGGTGCGCACCCCGTGCTCGCCCTGCTCGGTCGCCATGTGCGTGCCGTCGATCCCCCGTTCGGCCAGTGCGCGCACCACCAGCCGCGCCCGCCACGGCTCGTCCACGCGGACGGTCAGCCGGGCCGCCGTCCTGGCGAACTCGGCGAGCTGACCGCCGCAGCACAGCAGGCCGGCGAGGTCAGCGACCTGTGGCCGGTTGGCCTCCGCGGAGTAGAACGAGAGCTGCGCCACCCGGCCAAGGATAGAACATGCGTTCGATCTCGGAAAGGGTGATCCACGCGTTCGGTGACCGGACGGCTGCGGCACGCGAACGGCCCGCCCCCGGATCGCACCGGGAGCGGGCCGTTCGTCGTCACCTCGGTCAGGCGGCGCCGTTGCTGACGGTCTCCGCCGGGTTCTCCGCGATCGCGGTGCCGCGCCGCTTGGACACGAACACCGCCGCGACGATCAGCACGATCGCGACGATCGCGAACACGGCGCGCAGCACGCCGTTCTCGCTCTCGCCGATCGACAGCGTCACGATCGCCGGGGCGATCAGCAGCGAGACCAGGTTCATCACCTTGATCAGCGGGTTGATCGCCGGGCCCGCGGTGTCCTTGAACGGGTCACCGACGGTGTCACCGATGACGGTGGCCGCGTGGGCCTCGGAGCCCTTGCCGCCGTGGTTGCCGTCCTCGACCAGCTTCTTCGCGTTGTCCCACGCGCCACCCGAGTTGGCCAGGAACACGGCCATCAGGGTGCCGGTCGCGATCGCGCCCGCCAGGTAGCCGGCCAGCGGGCCGGTGCCCAGGCCGAAGCCGACGGCGATCGGGGCGAGCACCGCGAGCAGGCCGGGGGTGGCCAGCTCACGCAGCGAGTCGCGGGTGCAGATGTCCACGACGCGGCCGTACTCCGGGCGGACGGTGCCGTCCATGATGCCGGGGTTGGCGTGGAACTGGCGGCGCACCTCGTACACCACCGCGCCCGCGGCCCGGGACACCGCGTTGACCGCGAGACCCGAGAACATGAACACGACCGCGGCACCGATGATCACACCGATCAGCACGTTCGGGCTGACGATCGACAGGCTGAACGACGCGACGTCGGCGGTGCTCTCGCCGATCTCGGCCAGCTTCTCGGTGATCGCGGTCAGGTAGGAGCCGAACAGCGCGGTCGCGGCGAGCACCGCCGTCGCGATCGCGATGCCCTTCGTGATGGCCTTCGTGGTGTTGCCGACCGCGTCGAGCTCGGTCAGGATCGCCGCGCCCTCGCCGTCGACGTCACCGGACATCTCGGCGATGCCCTGCGCGTTGTCGGAGACCGGGCCGAAGGTGTCCATCGCGACGATGACGCCGACGGTGGTGAGCAGACCGCAACCGGCCAGCGCGACCGCGAACAGCGCCACGAACAGCGAACCGGACAGCAGGAACGCGCCGTAGACGGACGCAGCGATCACGACCGCCGTGTACACCGCGGACTCGAAACCGACCGAGATGCCGGACAGGATCACGGTGGCCGCACCGGTCAGCGACGTGTTGCCCACGTCCTTGACCGGCTTGTAGTCGGTGCCCGTGAAGTAGCCGGTCAGCCAGAGGATGATGCCGGCGAGGACGATGCCGATGATCACCGCGACGGTGGCGATGACGGCCGGGTTGCCTGCCAGGGCGGGCTCGGTCGGGCCGTCCAGCTCGGAGAACGAGGACGGCAGGAAGACGAACGCCGCGATGGTGCACAGGATCGCCGAGATGATCGCGGAGATGTAGAACGACCGGTTGATCGCGGTCAGGCCGCTCTCCCCGGCCCGCGCCCGCGTGATGTACACGCCGATGACCGCGGTGACGATGCCCAGCGCGGGCACGATCAGCGGGAACAGCAGACCCTGCGCGCCGAACGCGGTGGAACCCAGGATCAGCGCGGCGACCAGGGTCACCGCGTAGGACTCGAACAGGTCCGCGGCCATGCCGGCGCAGTCACCCACGTTGTCACCGACGTTGTCGGCGATGGTCGCGGCGTTGCGGGGGTCGTCCTCGGGGATGTTCTGCTCGACCTTGCCGACCAGGTCGGCGCCCACGTCGGCGGCCTTGGTGAAGATGCCGCCGCCGACACGCATGAACATCGCGATCAGCGCGGCGCCGAAGCCGAAGCCCTCGAGGACCTTGGGTGCGTCACCCGCGTAGACCAGCACCACGATCGCGGCACCGAACAGGCCGAGGCCGACGGTCGACATGCCGACGACGCCACCGGTGCGGAACGCGACCCGCATGGCGGTCTCACGGCCGCCCTGCTCGCGGGCCGCGGCCGCGACGCGCAGGTTCGCCTGCGTGGCGAGCCACATGCCGAGGTAGCCGATGGCGAACGAGAACGCCGCGCCGATGACGAAGAACAGTGATCGCCCGATGCGCTCGCCCCAGCCGTCGGCCGGGAGGAAGAACAACAGAACGAAAACGATCGCACCGAAGATCGTCAGCGTGTTCCGCTGCCGCCTCAGGTACGCGCCCGCGCCTTCCTGCACGGCCTTGGCGATGTCCTGCATCTTGGTGGTGCCCTGGCCCGCGGCCAGGACCTCCTTGAGCAGCACGTAACCAACGGCCAGGGCGGCGAGAGCGATCACGGCGACCACGACGACGATGCCGCGATCACCGCCGGTCAGCGTTGGACCGCCTTCCGCCGCTAGTACTTGCCAGGACATCTGTCCTCCTGGATCTGCCTGACGTGGCGCTTTTCGCGATCGCCGAGGACCGCCGCAATCGTCCGGTGAGGACGGGTGCGCCACCAGGGGGTATTTGATGGGACCGGCGGAGTCTATTGGTTGGACTGACCGCGTTCGCGGGGTGGCCTCCCAACTGCGGATACTCCGGATTCATGATCGATCAAGAGCATCGATACAGAAAAGTGGCGAATTCCGGTGCCGGCTCGCGGACGAAACCCCCCGTTCGGCCCTTGTGCGTGGGCCGCCGGTGCCTGCCGTCCACACCGGGTGGACGCGTCGCGTTTCCCTGTCGGTGCCGTGTGCTTCCCTTGCTCCCGTGAGTCGCCTCCTGCTCGACCGCGTGCTGGCCGGTGTGCCGCTCGGCGAGAACCCGCTGCGGCACGTCCGCGAACTGCCGGAACGCCCGGCGACGACGGCCGACTGGCCGTCGTGGGTCCCCGACGCGCTCCGCACCGCCCTCGCCGGGGGCGGTGTCGAGCGGCCGTGGGCGCACCAGGTCGAGGCGGCGACGCACGCCCGTGAAGGCAGGCACGTCGTGATCGCCACCGGCACGGCGTCCGGCAAGTCGCTCGCCTACCAGCTGCCCGTGCTGAGCGCCCTGTCCGAGAACCGCCGCGCGACCGCGCTGTACCTGTCGCCGACCAAGGCGCTGGGCGCCGACCAGCTGCGGGCCGTCCGCGAGCTGGGCGTGGACGACGCGCGGCCCGCCGCGTACGACGGGGACACGCCGATGCCCGAGCGCGACTGGGTGCGGGCGCACGCGCGCTGGGTGTTCACCAACCCGGACATGCTGCACCGGGGCGTCCTGCCGTCGCACGCGCGGTGGGCGTCGTTCTTCCGCAGGCTGGCGTACGTGGTGGTGGACGAGTGCCACGGCTACCGCGGTGTCTTCGGTTCGCACGTGGCGCTGCTGCTCCGGCGGCTGCGGCGGGTGGCGGCGAAGTACGGCGCCGACCCCGTGTTCGTGCTGGCGTCGGCGACCGTGTCCGACCCGGCCGCGTCCGCGTCGCGGCTGGCAGGGGTGCCGTGCGTGGCGGTGACGGACGACCGGTCGCCGCAGGGCGCGCGGACGGTGGCCCTGTGGGAGCCGCCGCTCCTGCCCGAGCTGGCGGGCGAGAACGGTGCGCCGGTCCGCCGCTCGGCGGGCGCCGAGACCGCGCGGATCATGACGGACCTGGTGGTGGAGGGCGCCAGGACGCTGGCGTTCGTGCGGTCCCGGCGCGGCGCGGAGCTGACCGCGTTGTCGGCGCGGCAGGCGCTCGCCGACGTCGACCCGTCCCTGCCTGCCCGAGTCGCCGCGTACCGGGCGGGCTTCTTGCCGGAGGAGCGGCGGGCGCTGGAGAAGTCGCTGGCCGACGGCACGCTGCTGGGCGTGGCCAGCACCAACGCGCTGGAGCTGGGCGTCGACATCGCGGGCCTGGACGCGGTGGTGGTGGCCGGGTACCCGGGCACGCTGGCGTCGTTCTGGCAGCAGGCGGGCCGGGCGGGCCGCGCGGGCGACAGCGCGCTGGTGGTGTTCGTCGCGCAGGACAACCCGCTCGACACCTATCTCGTGCACAACCCGTCGGCGATGCTGGACAAGCCGGTGGAGTCGACGGTGATCGACCCCGGTAACCCGTACGTGCTGGCGCCGCAGCTCGTGTGCGCGGCGATGGAGCTGCCGCTCACCGAGAAGTGCCTGGCCGACTTCGGTGGCCCGGTCGCCAGGCGGGTCCTGGACGACCTGACGACCGACGGCGTCCTGCGCAAACGCCCGACGGGCTGGTTCTGGACGTCCCGCGAGCGGCCCCACGCGTCGGTCGACATCCGCGGCTCGGGCGGCGAACAGGTGGCGGTCGTCGAGGCGGACTCGGGCCGCATGCTGGGGACCGTCGACCCGGGGGCCGCGTTCACGACCGTCCACCAGGGAGCGGTGTACCTGCACCAGGGCACGTCATACGTCGTGGACGACCTGGACCTGGAGACGGGGCTCGCGATGGTGCACCGCGAGGACCCGGAGTGGTCGACGTCGCCGAGGGAGCAGATCGACATCTCGGTGCTGTCGGTGGCGGAGCAGGCCCGGTATCGCGCGGGCGTCACGGTGAACCTGGGCGAGGTGGCGGTGACGTCGCACGTGGTGGCGTACCTGCGCAAGCTGCCGTCGGGTCAGGTGCTGGACCAGGTCCCACTGGACCTGCCGGAGCAAACCCTGAACACCAGAGCGGTCTGGTACACCCTGACCGACGACCTGCTCGCCGACGCGGGTCTGACGAAGCACGAGACCCCCGGCGCCCTGCACGCGGCGGAACACGCGGCGATCGGCCTGCTCCCCCTGTTCGCGACGTGCGACCGCTGGGACATCGGTGGCGTGTCGACGGCGCTGCACCCGGACACGGGTGAGCCGACGGTGTTCGTCCACGACGGACACCCCGGTGGCGCGGGCTTCGCGGACCGGGCCCACGCCGCGCTGATCCCGTGGCTGACAGCGACGAGGGACGCGATCGCCGCGTGCGAGTGCCCGTCGGGATGCCCGTCGTGCGTGCAATCCCCCAAGTGCGGCAACGGAAACGAACCCCTGCACAAGGACGGCGCGATCCGCGTGCTCACCACGGTGCTGAACGCGGTGGCCGACGCGACCCCCGAGTCCAAGGCGTCGTGACAGTCCACATACGACAGAGCGCCGGGGCGGCCAATGCCAGCCCCGGCGCTCTGAGTTAGCCGGGCGCGCGAGGAGCGGTCTGCTACCGCTCGGGTCGTCGCGGCCTTTCGGGATGTCGGCAGGGTTTCCGTCCACCCCCTGGAGGTACGGGGAGGCAGTCCCCTCCACGAGGTGGCGGTCACCCTTCGGGCCAGGTGTTGCCGACGGCGGTGCGGGTTACCGCCTTCCCTGGGTGTCGGTCGCGACGCGGGAGACCTGCTCCTCCTGCGAGCGCCCGGCATGCTGCCCGTCCCGTTCGGCCGCTGTAGGTGCGGGAGCAGCGCCGAGTCGGGGCGGGTTGGTTGCGGTGGAGCCGCGCAGACGCGCAATGCCACCGCTGGTGTGCCGGATGGGTGCGTTCCGGCATGGCTTCCGGGGGTTCGGACCCCGGCCGCGGACCCTGTTCAGTCCGCGGCGACGAGCCGACCGTCGCGGACGAAGGTCGTCGCGTCGACGATCGCGTCCATCAGCGCGTCCTGCACGAGGCTCGCCGCGGGCATCTGCCAGCCGCAAACCTCGGGACGGACGCGCCAGTGCACGACTCCGTGCTGGACCGGCGTCGGCGGCAGCGGCACGAAGCTGCCCGCCGCGTGCAGCACGACGTCGCCCTGCTCGACAAGTGGCCGGGCGAGCTTCTGCCCGGTACGGACCAGGAAGGTCCAGCGGTCGTCCGGCGTCGCGATGATCGGTACCGGCAGCCCGACCGTGCGCAGCATCCGGGCCGCGCCACGGCCGAGGTGACCGGGCACCTCGATCGCGTCGAGCGTCACGCCGGTGGCGAGCAGCACGCTGTAGGGCCTGCCGGTCCACCAGGTCGCGACCTGCTCCGGCTTCGTGCCGATGCGCTCCTGCCAGTCGGCGTGCACCGGCACGGGGCCGACGCTCTCGATGCCGTCACGGCCCGCCCACTGCGAGCCCGCCAGATAGGTGCCTGGCAACACCGGCCAACCGCGCCACGCGAGGCCGACGGCCTGCGCACGGAGTTCGACGCGGAAGGCCCTGCGCCAACTATCCGACGTATCCATGTCCAACATGACGAGCTCTTGCCTCTCGTTGTTTTGGGCGCCCGGTGCGGCGAGTGCCCTACGGATTACTTAACGGCACACCAACGGCGGAAAGAAACTTGCAGTCGACAACTGGTCGTCCACGCACGATGAAACGAACCGCGGCTGACGAGCGACTGAACGCCGCCGGCTCGCTCAGCGGCGGTCCAGACCACTCTCCACGGCCTGGTGTTGCCGCTCACCGTGCGTGGACGACCGTTGAACTCGCGTCAGCCGTTGAACTCGACAGGTCCGGCACGTGCCCGTCCTGCCGCTGAACCGAACGGTCCGAACGCCACAACCACCTCGACGAGCGCGTCCCAACCGGACAGACGGCACGACCGCAGCACGCCACCCATCCGCTCGACGACCCACCGCGCCTCCGCGCACGCGGCCCGTTCCCCGTCGGCGACCGTCACCGCGGCGGCGAGCGCAGCCAGGTCAGCGGCCCCTTCGGCCTGGTGACGAGCGACAACCGCCGAGGCGAACCACAGCACGGCGGTCATCACCGCCACGAGAACGGCGATCCCGCCGAGGACCCAGATCGACGCCGCTCCCCGATCCGAGGACCGCTCGTCGCACCCGTGCCACGACGGGTGACCACGCCGGACCGAAGCACCGCGGGCCGAAGAACGCCGGGCCGGGCGCCGTCCGCGGTCGGGGCGCCCGCGGTGGCGGCTCACCCGTCCGGCTCGCGCACCGCGAAGGCCGACGCGTGTAACCGGAGGCCGGGGAGCAGACCACCCACCGGTGTCGCGTTGACGTGTACCTCGATGTGTTCGCCGGTCATCGTGATCGTCACCTCCGCGTTCTGTGGAGCGATGCGTTCGGCCGCCGCTCGCGCCTGGTCCTGCTCACCTCTCGCGGTCAGGCGGGCGGCCTCCCGTGCCGCGTCGACGCACCGGACCTGGTCCGCCATCGCCGACGTGCCGCCCAGTGCCATGCCGAGGACCAGGACGAACGCCGAGATCGCGATCGCGGTCTCGACCGTGACGCCGCCGCGGTCGCCGAGCCGTCGCCGGGTCCGTCGGTGGGCGGGCATCAGCCTTTGACGGTGAGCGCACGGTCGATCAACTCGGTGAACCCGTCCGAGACGGAGCCGCTCTTGACGACGCCCCACAGGACCAACGCCATCGTCACGGCGACGAGGATGCCCACGGTGTACTCGACGGTGGACATGCCGGTGTCGTCTTCGAGGAAGACGTAGCGGGGTCGGAGGAACATGGTCCTTCTCCTTACTTGTCTGTGTGGATGTTTCACAGGGACATCTGTCCGGCGAGGCCGGCGATCACCGGTGCCACGCCGAGGCAGACGAATGCGGGCAGGAAGCACAGACCGAGCGGAGCGGTGATCAGGACACCTGCCCGCTGGGCCGTCGCCTCCGCGTTGTCCGCCGCCGCGGTCCGCACCTTCGCGGCCAGGTCGGTGACCAGGTCCGCCAGCGCGGTGCCGGACTGGGTGGTCCGACGAGCACCCCGTGCCAGCGGCGCGGTGTCCGGGCAGCTGGTCGCGGGTTCCCACGCCGTCGCCGGGTCCGCGCCGAGCGCCAGCAGGTCCGCGGACGAGCGCAGCGCCCGCGCCGCTTCGGCCGGCAGCTCGTCGGCGACCACGGTCATCGCGGTCGGCACCGGCAGGCCCGCGCGCAGGCACGCGGCCAGCAGGTCCCAGGTGGCGGCGACGGTCATCGGATCGGCGGCCGGCGGTCTTCTCGCGCGGCGCAGGAACCACCAGACCCCCACCGCGACAACGGCGCCCGCCGCCGGCCCCGCCACCACCGTCACCAGCACGCCGCTCATCGCGGCCAGTACCGGCGGTGGCGGCTTCGGCGGTGTCAGCCGCGTCCAGACGCGGCGGCGTGGTCTGCCGGTCAGCTGCTCCAGCCGCAGCCGGGCGACGTCCGCGTCCGAGGTCAGCTCGACGGCCGCGGCCAGCAGCAGGAGCGCGATGCTGTGGCCGTTCACCGGATCGCCACCCGGCTCGTGATCCGACCGGACCAGACGATGCCGGTGCACAGCAGCGTCGCACCGGCGAGGAGCAGCACCTGACCGAGCCCGGTACCGGTGAGCATCCGCAGCGGGTTCGCGCCCATGGCCTCGCCCAGCACGATGCCCAGAACGGGCAGCAGGGACAACGCGGTCGCGCTGGACTTCGGACCGGCCATCCTGGCCAGCACCTGGCGGGTGTACCTGGCGCGTTGTTCGAGGTCGCGGCGAACGGCGTCGAGCACGTCGGCCAGGGGCAGGCCGTGTCGCTGCGCGAGCCGCCAGGCCGCCGCGACCCGGGCGAGCGCCGCGGACAGGGCCGGTGTTCGCGACCCCGCCAGCGCTGTCGACATGTCGCCGTCCAACCGGGCCGCGGCCGCGATCGCACGCATGGTGTCGGCCGTCGGCGGTAGGGCGTCGGCGGCCGCCGCGTCCGCCGCCGTGGCCGGGTGGGCGCCCGAACGGAGCCCGGCGACGAGCGTGCGCAGCGCCTCCGCGAGGCCGTCGACGGCGGCCAGCGACTCCCGGTGCTCGGTGCGGGTGCGGAGCTGACGGCGCACCGTCGCCGCGAGAAGCCCGGCTGCCGCCGCACCACCAAGCCCCGCCGCCGACCACCCCGCCACCACCGCCGCGGCGATGAGGACGGCCGCAGTCGGACGCGGCGCACGCAAACGCTTGCGGTGGGTTGAGCCGGTGAGGAAGCGCAGACGACGCGCTGCCCGGTTGTCGGGCCAGCACAGCAGCGCGAGGCCCATCAGCAGGAGGGTCACCACGGTGCTTCCACTCCCCGTGCCGCCAGGAGGGTCTTGAGCCGGGTGCGGTCGTGGACGACGCGGACGGTGTCGCCGTCGCGGTCGAACACGCCGACGTCCGTCAGCCGCCGGGTGCCGTCCTGTTCGCGTGCCATGTGCAGCACGACGTGGAACGCGGCGGCCAGCTGGCTGTGCAGTGCCGACCGCGGCAGGCCGCCGAGCGCGGCCAGCGCCTCCATGCGGGCGGGCACCTCGGCAGGCGAGTTGGCGTGGACGGTGCCCGCTCCGCCGTCGTGCCCCGTGTTCAGCGCGCCCAGCAGGTCACACACCTCGGCGCCGCGCACCTCGCCGACGACGAGGCGGTCGGGACGCATCCGCAGGCTCTGGCGGACGAGGTCGGCGAGGGTGACCTCGCCCGCGCCCTCGACGTTCGGCGGGCGTGCGATCAGGCGGACGAACTGCGGGTGTTCGGGGGACAGTTCGCCCGCGTCCTCGACGCAGACGATCCGTTCCCGCGGTGAGACCTCGCCGAGGAGTGCGTTCAGCAACGTGGTCTTGCCCGCTCCGGTACCACCGGTGATGACGAACGCGAGCCGTGCGTCGACGATGGCCTCGAGCGTGCGGTGGACGGTGTCGTCGAAGGTGCCGAGGGCACGGAGCGAGGCGAGGTCGTGCCCCGCCGGGCGGAGTACCCGCAACGAGATGCAGGTGCCGCCCGCGGCGATGGGTGGGAGCACGGCGTGGAGCCGGACGCGCGCCGGCAACCACGCGTCGACGAACGGCTGGGCGTCGTCGAGGCGGCGGCCGCAGGCCAGCGCGAGCCGTTGTGCGAGGCGGCGGACGGAGTCCTCGTCCGGGAACCGGATGTCGGTCCGGCGGAGGCCGCCGTCGCCGTCGCACCAGACCTGGTCGGGGGCGGTGACCAGGACGTCGGTGGTGCCGGGTGCCCGGAGGAGCGGCTCGAGCGGGCCCGCGCCGACGAACTCCTGGGTCATGCGGTCGGTGGCGACGAGGATGTCGTCGTGGCCCGCGACACCGCTCTCCTCGCGGACGGCGCGGGCGACCTCGGCACCGGTGATCGTGGTGCCACTGGAGGCGAGGCGACCGCGGACGCGCTCGACGAGTTCAGGGCTGGACATGTGTGCTCCTTCGTGGTGGCCGGCACCGGCCGTCCCCGCCTGCTGTCCGAGCGGGCGGAGGTGTGGGTGGTGCCTGGCCGGGGTCTTGGTCCCCCGGCCAGGCGTTCACCGGCCCGCACCGCCCGGTGGGACGAGCGGTGGGCCGGTCCCGGCTGGTCGCCGGGACGTTCGGGACCTGGTGCCGGACCGGGTCGGGGAAACCGGTCCGGCACCGGCCGTCCCTCGCCCTGGGCAGAGTGCGGATGCCGCGGCGAGGGAGTTCAGGGGCCGCCGGAGGGCTCCGGCTTCAGGCGGCCCGCGCCGCGCCTTGGTACGGGTGGGTTTTCGGCGGGCGGGCCGCCAGCGCCACGAGGGTTTCGCGGGCTGCCGCGGTCAGTGGCCCCTTGGCTCTCGGGGCGAACACGCCGAGGTCAAGGGATTTGTCCAGGCGTCGTTCCGCGTCCATCGCCGTCAGAATGGGCAGGCCCACCGCGTCCTGGACGTCCTGCGGCCGCAGGCCGCCCGGGGACGGACCGCGGACCACCACCCGCGCGTGGACTCCCCTGGCCCGCAACTCGAGTGCCAGTTGCTTTCCCGTGACGCAGGACCGCACGTCGGCCGGGACGACGATGACCGCGAGGTCGGACCGGTCGATCGCCGCCCACGCGGCCATGCCGAGTTCTCTCGGGATGTCACAGACCACCACCTCGCCCGTGCGTCGGCCGGCTTCCACCACCGCGGCGACCGCGTCCGGAGGCGGGCCCTCGCCCTCGCGGGCACCGGACAGCAGGGCCAGGCGGGCGTTGCCCTTGCGTCGCGTCGGCAGGGCCATGTGCAGAGCGGACGCGGCCACCCGGCCTGCGCTGATGTGCATGTCCGGCCAGCGGAGGCCGTCGGCGTGCTCGTCGCCCAGCAGTACGTCGATGCCGCCGCCCCGGGGATCGCAGTCGACGAGGAGGGAGTTGTCACCCTTCCCCAGCGCGGTCAGGCTCACCGCGGTCGCGAAGACCGAGGCACCCGCGCCGCCCCGGGCGCCCAGAACCGCCAGGACCTTGCCCGCGTTGCTCGGCGGCCCTTCCGCCGCGTCGGCCAGTGCGCTCACCAGCCACGGTTCGGCACCGGGGAGCGTGATCAGGTGCTCCGCGCCGACCTCCATCGCCAGTTTCCACAGCTCCTGGGGTTCCGGGTCCGGGACCACGACGACGACGGAGTCCCGCCGTGGGAACGACTCCCCCACGCACTCGGCCACGCCGGTCGCGTCGAGGAGGACCAGCGGTGCCGTCGGCCAGCGACGGCGTGCGGCGGTCGCGTCCGGTACGCGTTCCAGGTCGCAGCCCGCCGCGGCGGCCAGCCTCAGCAGGTCGTCCAGCAGGCGCTCGTCCGCCACGAAGGCGATCGGCAGGTTCGTGCTCACGGTCCCCCCTCGGGTCCTCGCCGGGCGGAGCTGCCCGGGCCGAGATCCACGATGGCCGGGCCACGGGAGTCCGACAACGCGGCAAGATCAACATGTGGACAACCGGACAGGCTGTGGACAAGTCGCCGTCAAGGGCCGTTCCACGGCCGTTGACGTCGGTGTGGTGGCGTAAGGTTTCGCGGTTTGGGCACACGCGGCCGCAACGCCTGACGAACGGGGATGTGGAGAGAAGGGACGACCCCCGCCAGGGGGGAGGGACGGGGGTCGTCAGAGGTTCAGCCCCGGGGGGTCGGACTGAACCAGTCCGGCATGACGCCGGATGTCACCACTGTATCCCGTTACGTCCGACTCGTGGTTGCAACTTGCTCGAAGTGCCGCAACGAGTCCGTTCCAACACACACGACCTGCGGCAACCCTTGAACGTGAGGTTGCCCTCCTATGCTGGGCACAGTGACCGACCTGCGCGCCGCGGCGTTCTTCGACCTCGACAAGACGATCATCGCCAAGTCCAGCACCCTGGCCTTCAGCAGGCCGTTCTTCCGCAACGGCCTCATCAACCGGCGCGCCGTGCTGAAGGGGGCCTACGCGCAGTTCGTGTTCGCCGTCTCCGGCGCGGACGCCGACCAGGTGGAGCGCATCCGCGCGCACCTCACCGCGCTGTGCACGGGCTGGGACGTGCAGCAGGTCCGCGCGATCGTCGAGGAGACGCTGCACGACATCGTCGATCCGCTGGTCTACGCGGAGGCCACCGAGCTCGTCACCGAGCACCGGGAGGAAGGCCGGGACATCGTCGTCGTGTCGGCGTCCGGCGCGGAGATCGTCACGCCCATCGCGGACATGATCGGCGCGACGCACAGCCTCGGCACACGCATGGTCGAGGCGAACGGCAAGTACACCGGCGAGATCGACTTCTACTGCTACGGCGACAACAAGGCGACCGCGATGAAGGAGCTGGCCGCGGCGCAGGGCTACGACCTCGCCGCGAGCCACGCCTACTCCGACTCGATCACGGACCTGCCGATGCTGGAGGTGGTCGGCCACCCGACCGTCGTCAACCCCGACCGGGGGCTGCGCGCGCTGGCGCTCGAGCGGGGCTGGCCGGTCCTCGAGTTCACCAAGCCGGTGTCACTGCGGTCGCGGTTCCAGCCGTCCGGCACGGCCGTCGCGGTCACCGCGATCAGCCTCGGCGCGATCGCCACCGCGGGTGCCACGTGGTACGGCATCCACCGCAGAAGGAAGCGGTGAGGCATTTCCGGAATGGCCACCCGACCGGCGGTACAGACCACGTCACCAATCGTTTATCGGGCCCGCAGAATACGCTCACAATGAGTGTCCGTCGACCACTGCCGAGGTCTTGAACGGTGCACCCCAACGTGGTCTTGAAGTGACCTTGACCACTGGGTACAAAGGGAGGTGCGGAGTTCGGATCGGCCAGGGGCCAGGCGGAAGAGAAGCCTGGTCCACCCCGGTAGAGCTCCGTGCACGAGCACCGGGCACCCACGCGCAGCGAGCCGCGGGAGGCATGTCGTCAAGGGACTGCGTACCGGGACGCCGGACGCCGAGGCCAGGTAGGTACGACACTGTTGCACGCTTGGTAACCCGAGTCGCTCGTGCCGGCAATTGGGCGATCCCAGTCCGCTTTTCACAAGCGGACGGGGATCGCCCAGTTTCTTTTTCTGGGGAAAGAGGCGCACCACGCTTTTGTCGGTGCGGCGGGCTAGGTTAGGCCGAACACCTGCTTGCCCACGGGATCGTCTCGTGGGTAACTTACCGATGCTGTCAGCTATCGGTTAAGAGGTTACGGATTGTCCCGCCCCGCCGGCCAAGGAGGCCGCTGTGTCTCTGTCCAGAACGTCCGCCCGACGAGGCCTGTCCGTCGCGTTGGCGGCGGTCGCGACCACCGCCATGGTTAGCGGTGTGCAACCCGCGAACGCCGTGACCGGCTCCGCCGCGCCCCAGGTGAACAGCGAGGCCGCCGCCGAGGCGCTCGCGCGCGCCCAGATGCGCGGCATGTCGCTCGACCAGAAGATCGCCCAGCTGTTCGTGGTCTCCGTGTGGGGCAAGAGCGCTGACGAGGCCCACCCCACCAACCAGGCGAACTACGGCGTCGACACCCCGGCGCAGGTGGTCGAGAAGTTCGGCGTCGGCGGCGTCATCTACTTCAACAACAGCTCGACCGACAACGTGGACAACCCGGCGCAGATGGCGGCGTTCTCGAACGGTCTGCAGCGCGCCGCGACCAGCCACAACACGCGGATCCCGCTCATCGTGGCCATCGACCAGGAGGGCGGCAACGTCACCCGCCTCGAGTCGCCAGCCACCGAGTTCCCCGCCAGCATGGCCGTCGGCGCGGGCCGCAGTGCCGCCGACGCCAAGACCGTCGCCACCCTCAACGGCCGCGAGCTGCGGGCCATGGGCATCAACCAGAACTTCGCGCCGGTCGCGGACGTCAACTCCAACCCCGACAACCCGGTGATCGGCGCCCGGTCGTTCTCGTCGCGGCCGGAGCTGGCGAGCGAGCTGGTCGCGGCCGAGGTCAAGGGCTACCAGAACGGCGGCCGGCCCAACCAGACCGTGTCCTCCTCGGCCAAGCACTTCCCCGGCCACGGCGACGCGGCCACCGACAGCCACCACGTCCTGCCGAACATCGACCGCACCGAGGCCGAGTGGCGGGCCATCGACATGCCGCCGTTCCGCGCCGCCATCGAGGCGGGCGTCGACTCGATCATGACCGCGCACATCACGGTGCCGAGCCTCGACGACTCCGGCGTCCCGGCGACGCTGTCGAGGCCGATCCTTACCGGCCTGCTGCGTGGCGAGCTGAAGTACAAGGGTGTGATCGTCACCGACGCGCTCGGCATGGGCGGCGCGAACGTGTTCCCGCCGGAGGAGATCCCCGTCCGGGCACTGGAAGCGGGCGTCGACCAGCTCCTCATGCCGCCGAACCTGCAGCTGGCGATCGACTCGCTCAAGGCGGCCGTGGAGAGCGGGCGGCTGACCGAGAAGCGGATCGACCAGAGCGTGCTGCGGATCCTGATGCTCAAGCTCGAGCGCGGCATCGTCACCTCGCCGTTCGTGGACGAGAGCAAGGTGCCCGGCATCGTCGGCACGCCTGAGCACATCGACACCATCCAGCAGATCAGCGACCGGACGACCACGGTCGTGCGCAACGACGCGAACCTGCTGCCGCTGTCGGGGAACCCGGGCAAGGTGCTGGTCACCGGCCACGGCGACGCCCGCAGCCCCCAGTGGCTCGCCGACAGCCTCAACCGGCGCGGCGCCACGGCCACGGCACGGGCGACGGGCACGAACCCGAACGCGACGACCATCGCGAACGCGGTGGCGGCGGCCAACACGTCCGACCTGGTCGTCGTGCTGACCAACAACCTCAAGGACCGGACCGCGCAGCGGAACCTGGTGAACGCGCTCATCGCGACCGGCAAGCCGGTCGTCGCGGTCGCCTCCCAGATCCCGTACGACGCCGGTTACGTCGACGCCCAGACGTGGGTCGCCACGTACGGCTGGCGCGCGCACGCGATGGAGTCGCTCGCGAAGGTGCTCACCGGCGAGATCTCGCCGGCGGGCAAGCTGCCGGTGGACATCCCCGTCGGCGGCACCTCGGACATCCTCTACCCCTTCGACCACGGACTGACCTGGTGAGCAAGGAGAGACGCGGTATGGACCGCCGGAACTTCCTGATGGCGTCGGCCCTGGCGGCGCCGGTGCTGGGTGCGAGCGCCGCCACGGCGAGCGCGGACGAGCGCCACCGCCGGGGCGTCACGACCGGCGCGGAGTCGCTGGCCGAGGACGGCTGGCGCCGGTTCGCGGGCCGCAAGGTCGGCATCCTGACCAACCCGACCGGTGTCCTGCGCGACCAGAAGCACGTCGTCGACTCGATGGTCGACCTGGGCATGCGGCCGACCGCGGTGTTCGGGCCGGAGCACGGCTTCCGCGGCACGGCGCAGGCGGGCGGTTCGGAGGGCGACTACCTCGACCCACGCACACAGGTGCCGGTGTACGACACCTACACGCTGACCGCGGCGCGGGTGGCCGACCAGTTCCGCAAGGCGGGCATCGACCTGCTGGTGTTCGACATCGCGGACATCGGCGCGCGCTTCTACACCTACATCTGGTCGATGTACACGGCCATGCAGGCGGCCGTGATGACCGGCATCGACTTCATGGTGCTGGACCGGCCCAACCCGGTGGGCGGCACGGCGTACGGCCCCATGCTCGACCCGGCGTTCGCCTCCGGCGTCGGCCGCAAGCCGATCGTCCAGCAGCACGGGATGACCGCGGGCGAGCTGGCCAGGTTCTTCGACGCCGAGTTCCTGCCCGCGGACGCGGGTGCGCGGCTTCAGAGCCTGGAGGTCGTGCGGCTCAAGGGCTGGCGGCGGGACGACCTGTTCACCGACACGGGCCTGGAATGGGTGCTGCCGAGCCCGAACGTGCCGACGCCGTACACCGCGTTCGCCTACCCGGGCACCTGCCTGTTCGAGGGCACGGTGTTCTCCGAGGGCCGGGGCACGACGCGGCCGTTCGAGATCATCGGCGCGCCCGGCGTCGACTGGCACTGGGCCGAGGCGCTCAACCAGGCCCGGCTGCCGGGGGTGCGGTTCCGCGAGCACTACTTCTCGCCGACGTTCTCCAAGTGGGTCGGCAAGGTGTGCGGTGGCGTGCAGCTGCACATCACCGACGAGCACCGGTTCGAGCCGATCAGGACGGCCATCACCATGCTGGTCACGGCCAAGCAGGTGCACCCGGACGTCTTCGGCTGGCGGCCGGACAACTTCATCGACAAGCTCTCCGGCTCGGCCCGGCTCCGCACGATGGTCGACGCGGGCGCCACGGTCGACCAGGTGATCGGCGCGTGGCGCGGCGAGCTGGCCGCGTTCGACAGGCTGCGGGAGCAGTACCTGATCTACCGGTGACGACCTACAAGGGGTGGCCATGTCCGGAGTCATTCGTCGCGTCACCGTCCTCGCTCTGGCCGTCGCCATGACGGCCGGTTCGGGGGTGGGTGTCGCCGAGTCGCGTGGCGCGGTCACCGGCCGCTTCGACGTGCCCTTACCCGGGTACGCGTCGCCGCACACGGTCCTGCGGAGCGGGTCTCCCGCGTCCGCGGGGCTGGACGCGGCGCCGATCGACGCCGCCGTCGCCAGGATCGACGAGTGGACGAGGAAGAACTACAACCCGAAGCTGACCGTGCCGCTGTACTCGGGCGCGGTCAGCCTTCTCGCGCACGACGGGGTCGTGGTCAGCCACGAGACCACCGGGTACGCGGTCCGGTACGCCGACGGCGCGGGCACGGAGCTGCCCGAGGACCAGAAGGTCCCGATGCGCCCCGACACGATCTTCGACATGGCGTCGGTGTCGAAGCTGTTCACGTCGGTCGCCGTGATGCAGCTGGTCGAGCAGGGCCAGGTCGACCCGCACGAGCCGGTGGCGACCTACCTGCCGGAGTTCGGCGTGAACGGCAAGGAGTCGATCACCGTCGCGCAGCTGCTGACGCACACGTCGGGCCTGGTGTCGTGGTTGCCGCTGTGGTCGCGGTACTCGGACATCCCGTCGCGGATCAAGGCGGTCATGGACGTCGCGCCGCGCACGACCCCGGGCACGAACTACGAGTACTCGGACCTGAACCTGATCACGCTCGGCGTGCTGGTCGAGCGGCTGACCGGCAAGAAGCTGGACGAGGTGGTGGCCGAGCGGATCACGGGGCCGCTGGGCATGGTGGACACCGGCTACAACCCGCCCGCGTCGAAGCTGGACCGGGTCGCGGCCACGGAGTACCAGACGTCGCCGCCACGCGGCATGGTCCGCGGCTCGGTGCACGATGAGAACGCGTGGTCGCTCGGTGGGGTCGCCGGGCACGCCGGCGTGTTCTCCACGGCCCGCGACATGGCGATCCTCGCGCAGACGATCCTCAACGGGGGCACCTACCGCGGCCACCGCATCATGCGGCCGGAGACGGTCACCGCGATGCTGGCGAACCACAACGAGGCCTTCCCAGGGGACGACCACGGTTTCGGGTTCGAGCTGAACCAGATGTGGTACATGGGCGGTTTGGCCGGTCCGCGGACAGCCGGGCACACCGGCTACACCGGCACGGACGTGGTCATCGACCCGGCGTCGCGGTCGTTCGCGATCCTGCTCACGAACCGCGTGCACCCGAGCCGCAGCTGGGGGTCCATCAACATCGCCAGGGAGACACTGTCCGGCGGGCTGGCGAAGGCACTCGCCGTCAAGCCGCGGCACGGACGGGACGCCTGGTACGCGGGCAACGAGGACGCGTCCGCTGCGTGGTTGACGACGGTAACGCTTCGACCACAGGAACCCTTTCGGGTGAACTTCGATGCCTTTGTGGACACGGAGAGCACGGATCGGCTGGTATTCGAGGCAACCACCGATGGGGTGACCTGGTCGGCGGTGCCGTTGTCCGTCCAGGGCCGCGGTGCACCGGGCGAACCAGTCGAATCGCTCTCCGGGAACGGCCACCGCGCATGGTGGCGGGTCGAGGCTCGGCTACCGCACGCAGCGGAGATCACGCTGCGCTGGCGATACGTCACCGACGCCCGCTACACCGGGCGCGGCGTCAACCTTGACCGCATCATGGTCACGGAAAGTGGTCGTGTGCTCCTCAACGGTGAGAAAGAACCCCACAAGCTTCAGTCGGAAGGCTGGCAGCTCAGATCACGATGAGGATGAAAAACTGGTTGAAACGCTAACAAGGTGCCGTCAAACGTCGACTGGGATGTTGCACGCACACAACCGCACCTGAAGTTTCGACCAGGTCCGGGTAGCGTTGTCTACAGACGACGGCTGCCGCCTTGTCGTTCC
Organism: Actinophytocola sp. NPDC049390; assembly: GCF_044466355.1. NCBI lineage: Bacteria > Bacillati > Actinomycetota > Actinomycetes > Pseudonocardiales > Pseudonocardiaceae > Actinophytocola > Actinophytocola sp. NPDC049390. The sequence continues at coordinate 365,740 of NZ_JBITMQ010000004.1, read as the reverse complement.
ACATGCCTGTTAGTAAGTTTCCCACGTGAGCGCGAGTGCCATGACCACACAACACACTGAGTCAAGTCCGCTGGTCCGGATCCGGTCTCTCCTGCCCGGTCTGGCCCGCGCCGAACAGCGCGTGGCGAAGGTCGTCCTCGACAGCCCGGCTTCCGTCGCCCGCCGCAGCATCACCGAGGTCGCCGAGGCGGCCGGGACGAGCGAGACGACCGTCACCCGGTTCTGCAAGGCCATCGGCGTCGGCGGCTATCCCGAGCTGCGCATCGCGCTGGCCGCGGACACCGCCCGTTCCGAGGCCCGCGCCGAGCGGGACCTGGGCGGCGAGATCGCCCCCGACGACGACATCGCGACGGTCGTCGGCAAGGTCACCTTCGCCGACGCGCGTGCCGTCGAGGAGACGGCCGCGCAGCTCGACGCCGAGGTGCTGGAGAAGGTCGTCGCGGCGCTGGCCTCGGCCGGCCGGGTCGACGTCTACGGCGTCGGCGCGAGCGCCTTCGTCGCCGCTGACCTGCAGCAGAAGCTGCACCGCATCGGGCGCATCAGCTTCGCCTGGAGCGACACGCACATCATGCTGACCTCCGCCGCCGTGCTCGGGCGCGGCGACGTCGCCGTCGGCATCTCGCACACGGGCGCGACGGCCGACACCGTCGAGGCCCTGCGCGAGGCACGGCGCGCCGGTGCCACGACGGTCGCGCTGACCAACTTCCCCACCGCGCCGATCAGCGAGGTCGCGGACCTCGTGCTCACCACGGCGGCGCGGGAGACGACGTTCCGGTCCGGCGCCATGGCAAGCCGGATCGCGCAGTTGACGGTCATCGACTGCCTCTTCATCGGGGTCGCGCAGCGCCACTTGTCCGACTCGATGAAGGCCCTCGACGACACCAGGGACGCGGTGGGTTCGCACCGTCTGGAAACCCGCCACGACGGTCGCCGCAAGGCGCGGGAGACCGGTAAATGACCGTGTTGGGGGAGGCAGGGACATGACTGTGCCGCGACAGGCCGTGCACGTCGAATCGCCGACGGAACGGCGCAACCCGCGGACGACGGATCTTGACCAGCTGCCGACCCTCGATCTGTTGCGGTCGATCAACGCCGAGGATCGCCTGGTCCCCGACGCCGTGGCCGCCGCACTGCCCGCGCTGGCCACCGCCGTCGACTTCGCGACCGAGGCGCTGCGGGACGGGCACCGCGTGCACTACGTGGGTGCCGGCACGTCCGGCAGGCTGGCGACCGTCGACGCGGCCGAGCTGGTGCCGACGTTCAACGCGCCGGCGGAGTGGTTCGTCGTGCACCACGCGGGCGGCAGCCACGCCCTGATCCACGCGGTCGAGGACGCCGAGGACGACGACGAGGCGGGCGCGGCGGAACTCGCCGCGTCGGCCTCGGCCGGCGACTTCGTGCTGGGCCTGACGGCGTCCGGACGCACCCCGTACGTGCTGGGTGCGCTGCGTGCCGCCCGCGAGGTCGGCGCGCACACCGGTCTCGTGTTCTCCAACCCGCACGCGACCGGCCTGCTGGACATCGACGTGCTGATCGAGGTCGACACCGGCCCCGAGGTGGTCGCCGGGTCGACCCGCATGAAGGCGGGGACCGCGCAGAAGCTCGTGCTGACGGCGTTCTCGACGGCCGTCATGGTCAAGCTCGGCCGCACCTACTCGAACCTCATGGTCAGCATGCGCGCCACGAACGCCAAGCTGCGCGGGCGAACCCTGCGGATCCTGCAGGAGGCCACCGGCGTGAGCAAGCAGGAGTGCGCGACCGCGCTGGACGAGGCGCACGGGGACCTGAAGGTGGCCCTGGTGCACCTGCTGTCGGGCGTGGACCCGGAACGCGCGGCGGCGGTCCTGGCCGCCACCGACGGCCACGTCCGCCAAGCCCTGACCAAGCTGGACACGGCCGCGATCTGATCACCGGCTGTCGGTCACCAGCTCGATGCCCAGACCGATCAGGACGGTGGCCGTCACGCGGTCGAGCCACAGGAACTGGGGCAGCAGGCTCATGTAGAACACGCCGACCTTCGGGTTGAGCAGGTGGTCGGCATGCCCGCATCACACATGAAAGGTGGGCCGAGACGCTAGGTATCTCGGCCCACCGTGAGGGGGGAACCCACTCGGCGAGGAAGGGGGGACTCGCACCTCCCAGGGTCCGCGCCGACGACACAGGCTCACTCGAGAACCGCTGAAGGCGCAGGTCAGGCCGGTAGCGCCGCTTCCGCGATGCTCGTCGCCTCGCGCGCGCCCGCCTCGATGGCCTCGCACGAGAACAGCAGCCACTCGGTGAGACCTTCGCCGCCCTTCGCGAACGCGGCGGCCGCGGCCGCGTAGCGGTCGGACCGGCGCAGGTAGAAGACCTCGGGCACGATCAGGCCCTTCGGGTCGAGTCCGGTCGCGATCATCGTCAGGCGCGCGGCGGCACGGGCGACCACACCGTTCGCGCTGTCGAACGGGGACAGCGCGAGCAGCTCGCCGTGCACGACGGCGGTCAGCACCGGGCCCGGCACCGACGTGCCGCCCGCGACGATCTCCGCCAGGATGTCCAGCCGCTTCGAGATCCAGCGGGCCGCGCGCGGGCGGCCGAGCGACTCGTCGTCGACCAGGTCGGCCGCGGCCAGGACGTGCAGCCGGGCCAGGGCCTGCATCGGGGCCCGCTGCCACACCGCGAGGATCGGCCCGATGGACTCGCCGATACGCAGCGCGCCCGCGAGGTGCGGGTCCGTGACCTCTCCGGTCGACGGGATGTCGGCGGCGCCGCCGTCGAGGGCGGCGGACGCGCGTGCGGCACGCACCGAGGCCTCGGCCGCGGTGGCGGGCCAGCCGCGCCGGTTCGCCGGGTGTGCGTGGACCGCGTCGACCGCCTCGCGTGCGGCGGCCACCGCCTCGTCGACGCCGGGTAGTTCCAGCAGCGGCGCCAGGGGGTCTGTCACGTGAACGGACCCTACCGGGTGACATCCGTCCGGGAACCGCCAGTTCATTGGTCTGGACCTCTGTACGTGCTGTTGCCAGGCGTGATAGAGCACTACCGTTCACCGCAGACACGCAGTTCCCTGGGTCGAGGAGGATCCGCATCATGACCGAGCAGTCCGGCCAGGGCCAGACGCTGGACAACCTGCTCACGGAGAGCAGGACCTTCCCGCCGAGCGACGAGTTCGCGCAGCAGGCGAACGCCAAGGCCGGCCTGTACGAGCAGGCAGACGCCGACCGCGAGGCGTTCTGGGCCGCGGAGGCGGAGCAGCTGGCCTGGGAGACCCCGTGGAACCAGGTCCTGGACTGGTCGAACGCGCCGTTCGCGAAGTGGTTCGTCGGCGGCAAGCTGAACGTCGCGTACAACTGTGTCGATCGCCACGTCGAGGCGGGCAACGGCGACCGCGTCGCGATCCACTGGGAGGGCGAGCCGGGCGACGGCCGCACCATCACCTACGCCGACCTGCTGCGTGAGGTGTCGAAGGCCGCGAACGCCCTGCTCTCGCTCGGTCTCAAGACGGGCGACCGGGTCGCGATCTACATGCCGATGCTGCCCGAGGCGATCTTCTCGATGCTCGCGTGCGCGCGTCTCGGCCTCACCCACAGCGTCGTCTTCGGCGGCTTCTCCTCGGAGGCGCTGCGGTCGCGGATCGACGACGCGCAGGCCAAGCTCGTGATCACCGCCGACGGCCAGTACCGGCGCGGCAAGCCGGCACCGCTGAAGGCCGCGGTGGACGAGGCGGTCGCGCAGACCCCGTCGGTCGAGCACGTGCTGGTGGTCCGGCGCACCGAGACCGACGTCGAGTGGACCGAGGGCCGCGACATCTGGTGGCACGACACCGTCGAAGGGCAGTCCGACCAGCACACGCCCGAGGCGTTCGACTCCGAGCACCCGCTGTACATCCTCTACACCTCGGGCACGACCGGTAAGCCGAAGGGCATCCTGCACACGTCCGGCGGCTACCTGGCCCAGACCGCGTACACGCACAGGAACGTCTTCGACCTGAAGCCGGAGAGTGACGTCTACTGGTGCACCGCCGACATCGGCTGGGTGACCGGACACAGCTACATCGTGTACGGACCGTTGGCGAACGGTGCGACGGAGGTCGTGTACGAGGGCACGCCCAACACGCCGCACGAGGGCCGTCACTGGGAGATCGTGCAGAAGTACGGCGTCACCATCTACTACACGGCGCCGACGCTGATCCGCACGTTCATGAAGTGGGGCAAGGACATCCCGGCGAAGTACGACCTGTCGTCGCTGCGGGTGCTGGGCTCGGTCGGTGAGCCGATCAACCCGGAGGCGTGGATCTGGTACCGCGAGACCATCGGCGGCAACCGGACGCCGGTCGTCGACACGTGGTGGCAGACGGAGACGGGCGCGATCATGATCTCCCCGCTGCCGGGCGTGACGGCCGCGAAGCCGGGTTCCGCGCAGCGCGCGCTGCCGGGCATCTCGGCGAAGGTCGTCGACGACCAGGGCAACGAGGTCGCCGCGGGCGGCGGCGGGTACCTGGTGCTCGACAAGCCGTGGCCGTCGATGCTGCGCGGCATCTGGGGCGACGACGAGCGGTACCGGGACACGTACTGGTCGCGGTTCGCCGAGCAGGGCTACTACTTCGCGGGCGACGGCGCCAAGTACGACGACGACGGCGACGTCTGGCTGCTCGGCCGGGTCGACGACGTGATGAACGTGTCCGGTCACCGGATCTCGACGACCGAGGTCGAGTCGGCACTGGTGTCGCACCCGACGGTGGCCGAGGCCGCGGTCGTCGGCGCGTCGGACGCGACGACGGGGCAAGGCATCGTGGCGTTCGTGATCCTGCGCGGCGGAGTCGCGGAGGACGAGGCGAAGGGCACGGACGCGATCAAGGCGCTGCGCGACCACGTGGCGAAGGAGATCGGCCCGATCGCCAAGCCGCGGCAGATCATGGTCGTGCCGGAGCTGCCGAAGACGCGGTCCGGCAAGATCATGCGCCGCCTGCTGCGCGACGTGGCGGAGAACCGCGAGATCGGCGACGTGACCACGCTGGCCGACTCGTCGGTGATGGACCTGATCTCGACGGGCCTGAAGGGCGCCGGCTCGGACGAGTGAGCTAAGCCAGCGAGTGGGCCGTGACCTCCGGGTCGCGGCCCACCGTGCTGTCACCGGCAAGCACCGAAAGCTCGCGCGCGCGACGCCCAGCCCCCACCCGATCCCGGGGGCCACCCGCCTTGCCAGCCTACCGGTGCCCACCGACAGCGGCCGGGTTGTCGATCTTGACTGTGGACAACCGGGCGGGCTGTGGACAACCTCCTGCGGAGCGGCCGTGACCAGGGTTCAATATGGCCGTGTCTGTGACCCATCCAGGCGAGCAGCACCGCTCCAGCCTCGGCGAGCGGCTCAACTGGCTGCGGGCGGGTGTGCTCGGCGCGAACGACGGGATCGTGTCGGTGGCCGGCGTGGCCGTCGGCGTCGCGGGGGCGACGACCGACCGGTCGGCGATCCTCGTCGCCGGGGTGGCGAGTCTGGTCGCCGGTGCGCTGTCGATGGCGGGCGGTGAGTACGTCTCCGTCTCCACGCAGCGGGACACCGAGCAGGCCGCGCTCAGACTCGAGAGGTACGAACTCGAGACCATGCCCGAGGAAGAGGAACTCGAGCTCGCCGAGATCTACGAGGAGCGCGGCCTCTCCCCCGGGCTCGCCGCCGAGGTCGCGCGCGAGCTGACCGAGAACAACGCCCTCGAGGCCCACGCACAGGCCGAACTGGGCATCGACCCGGACGACCTCACCAGTCCCTGGCACGCGGCATGGGCGTCGCTCGTCGCGTTCACGATCGGTGGGTTGTTGCCGTTGCTGGCGATCTCGGTGCCGTCCGTGAGCTTCCGGGTGTGGGCGTGCGCCGTGGCGGTGATCGCCGGACTGGTGCTCACCGGTGCGGTCAGCGCGCGGCTCGGCAACGCGAACGTCGCGCGCGCGATCGTCCGGAATGTCGGGGTCGGCGCCTTGACGATGCTCGTCACATATCTGGTCGGGGTGCTGTTCGGTGTCACTGTCGGTGGTTAGAGTCGACTGTGGAGCGCCGGGAAGTCTGGTCGGCAAGTCCATGATCAGCCGACCCCTGGAGAACCGTGACTGAGTTCGGCCGCTACCTCCGTACCGAAACCGTGGGCGGGTTCATCCTGCTCGCGGCCACCGCGATCGCGCTCATCGCCGCCAACGGGCCGTGGGCGGACGTCTACTTCACCGTGCGCGACACCGAACTCGGCCCGCATTTCCTGCACCTGAACCTCACTGTCGGTGACTGGGCCAAGGACGGGCTGCTCGCACTGTTCTTCTTCGTCGCGGGCCTGGAGTTGAAGCGCGAGCTGGTGGTCGGCGAGCTGTCGCGGCTCAAGAACGCGTTGCTGCCGGTGATCGCGGCGATCGGCGGCATGGTCGTGCCCGCCCTGGTCGCCGTCGGGGTCGCGTGGGGCGACGAGCGCATGGGACAGGCGTGGGCGATCCCCGTCGCCACCGACATCGCGTTCGCGCTCGGGGTGCTGGCGCTGACCGCGTCGGGGTTGCCGAGCAGCGCCCGGCTGTTCCTGTTGAGCCTCGCGGTGGTGGACGACCTGGGCGCGATCCTGGTGATCGCGATCGTGTTCACGGGCTCGTTCGACCTCCTCGCCGCGGCCGCTGCGGTGGCCCTGCTCGTCCTCTACTGGTTCCTGCAGCGCATGCGGGTCCGCACGGCGTGGGTGTACGTGCCGGTCGTCGTCGGCACCTGGATCGCGGTGCACTCGTGCGGGGTGCACGCCACGATCGCGGGGGTCGCGCTGGCGCTGCTGACCCGCGTGCGCACCGACCCGGGCGAGGAGGAGTCGCCGTGCCTGCGGCTGGAGCACCGGCTGCAGCCGTGGTCCGCGGGACTGGCGGTGCCGGTGTTCGCGCTGTTCGCCGCGGGCATCCCGATCGACGGCGACGCGCTCGGCAGCCTGTTCACCGACCGGCTCGCGCTGGCCGTGATCGTCGGGCTGGTGGTCGGCAAGCTCGTCGGCATCGTCGGCTTCGCACTGCTGGCGGTGCGGCTGGGCGTCGCACGGCTGCCTTCCGAGCTGGGCAAACGCGACCTCGTCGCGGTCGCGACGCTCGGCGGGGTCGGGTTCACCGTGAGCCTGTTGATCGCCGACCTGGCCCTCGACGGGCCCGACATGGAGCTGGCGAAGGGCGCCGTGCTGGTCGCGTCGATGGTGGCGTCGCTGCTCGCCGCGGTACTCCTGATGCGCCGGAGCAAGGCTCATTCGGCGGGTTGACCCCGCCCGGCCAGCTTCTTTGATCCGGTCATGGCACGATGACGCGGTGACCAGAGCGCACGAGAACAGCCACGGAAACGGGGCGGGGCTGCCGAGGGTCCCGTCGATCCCGCTCTCGGACGACGCGAGCACGCCGGGAGACCAGTCGATCGGTGGGCTGGTCAAGGACGCGACGACCCACCTGTCGACGCTCATCAGAGGCGAGCTCGAGCTGGCGAAGGCCGAGGTCGGCCGTGAGGTCAAGAAGGGCCTCACCGGCAGCGTCTCGCTGATCGTCGCGCTGGTCGTGCTGCTGCTCTCCATCCCGTTCCTGTTCGTCGCGTTCGCGCTCGGGCTCAACGACCTCGTCGACTGGGAAGACCACCCGTGGGCGGGCTTCCTCATCACGTTCGGGCTCTTCCTCCTCGTCGTCGGCCTGCTCGTGCTGGTCGGCGTGCGCAAGTTCAAGCGGATCCGCGCGCCGCAGCGGACGATCGACTCCGCGAAGGACACGATCGCCGCGCTGCGCAGCCGGGGTGACGACGAGCGCGGCGAGCTGGAACCCAGCCGTCCTTGAACGGCACGAGCACCATCGTGCGCCCCGACCCGTCGACAGTGCGCCTCGACGGGCCGTGGGTGCACCGTGACGTCCACGCGAACGGCATCCGCCTGCACGTGGCGGAGGCGGGCGAGGGCCCGCTCGTGTTGCTGCTGCACGGGTTCACCGGGTTCTGGTGGTCGTGGCGGCACCAGCTGGGCGCGCTCGCGGACGCCGGTTACCGCACGGTCGCGGTCGACCTGCGCGGCTACGGCGACTCCGACAAGCCGCCCCGCGGCTACGACGGCTGGACGCTCGCGGGCGACGTCGGCGGCCTGATCAAGGCACTGGGCGAACCACGTGCGCACCTGGTCGGGCACGCGTGGGGCGGCATGCTCGCGTGGACCGTCGCCGCACTGCACCCCCGGTTGGTCCGGTCGGTCACGTCGATCGCGGCCGCGCACCCGATGGCGCTGCGCAGGGAGATGCGCAGGACGGTGTTGCACCGCAAGGCGACCAACCAGGCCCGCGCGCTCGGGCACGTGTTCCGCGCGCAGGTGCCGATCGCGCCGGAACGGTGGCTGACCCGCGACAACGCGGCGACCGTCGAGGAGCTGACGCGCCGCTGGTCAGGTCCACAGTGGACGGAGACGCCGGACTTCGTGGCGGCCGTCGAGCGGCACCGCTCGGCGATGATGGTCCGCGGGGTCGCGCACAGCGCGCTCGAGTACTACCGCTGGGCAGGCCGCTCCCAGCTGCGCGGCGAGGGCCGCCGGTTCGCGGAAGCCATGCAGCGCAAGGTGACCGTGCCCGTCCTGCAGCTCGCGGGTGCGGTCGACCCGTGTGTGCTGCCCCGCACACTGGCGGAGTCGCCGGCGTGGGCGACACGGCCGGTGCGGACGACGACGTTCGACGGCGTCGGCCACTTCCCGCAGCAGGAGGCTCCCGTCGCGACGAACCGCGCGCTCGTCGCGTTCCTCGCCCGATAGTCCAGGGCACATCTCAGGGTTCTCCCGGAACCGGCGTCGTTTCATGCGGCGAGAGACTCGCCGCATGAAACGTGTGACAGTGCTGCTGTCCGCCGTGCTGCTGACGGGACTCGTGACCGGTACCGCCACCGCCGCGCCGCGTCCCGACTGGCAGGCCTGCGAACCGGGCAGTCCCGTCGAGTGCGCGACGATCACCGTGCCGATCGACTACGCGCACCCGGAAACCGGCATGATCGACGTGGCGGTCGCCCGGCAGCGGGCGACGGGTGAGCGTCAGGGCACGCTCGTGTTCATGCCGGGCGGCCCGGGCGATTCCGGCGTGAGCCGGTTGCTCAGGGGAAACGTGGTGCCCGCCGAGGTGGCGGAGCGGTTCGACGTGGTCAGCTTCGATCCGCGTGGCACCAACCGCAGCCACCCGGTCACGTGTGACACGGACCTGGTCATGAACCTGCCGAACGTGGTGCCCGAGGCAGGGGCGCGGCTCGCGGACGTCCGGACCTACGCGCGGGCACTCGGCGACAGCTGCCGTGCGCACACCGGTCCGCTGCTCGACCACGTGGACAGCGTGAGCGTCGCCCGGGACATCGACGTGCTGCGTGCCGCGCTCGGCGAACGGAAAGTGACCCTGTACGGCCGTTCCTACGGCACGTTGGCAGGTCAGATGTATGCCGAGAACTTCCCGCACCGGGTGCGCGGCATCGTCCTCGACAGCGTCTTCAACCACGGCCTCACGTCGTCGACGTTCATCACGACGCAGGTCGCGGCGGGCGAGGACGCGTTCACCGCCTTCGCGGACTGGTGCGCGGACGACGCCACGTGTGCGCTGCACGGCCAGGACGTGGGTCAGGTGTATCGCGACCTGTGGGAGAAGTCCGTGCGCGGTGACCTGCCGGTGCCGCCGATGGCCCTCAACCAGAACACGCTGAACAAGTTCTACGGCCCGGACTGGGCAGGCCTCGCCGAGCAGCTGAAGGGGCTGACCGGGGCACGGACGACGGCGGACACGGCCCCGTTCCCGGTGGGCGCGTTCTGCGCCGACCACCGTGTCCGGTTCTCCTCGCAGGGCGAGTGGTTGTCGTTGTGGCGCAGGCAGAACGCCGTCGCGCCGACGATGCGCACGCACTTCGCGTGGACGCTCGTGTCGCTGTGCTCGGCGTGGCCGGCGGAGACGCCGAACCCGCAGCACCGCACCGACGCCGACGACGCGCCGCCGATCCTCGTCATGAACTCACTGCACGACCCGGCGACCAGCCACGAGTGGGCGCGGGACGTCCACCGCCAGCTCGACGACAGCGTCCTGCTCACCTACGACGGCGCCGGTCACGGCGTCATGAACCGCACCGACTGCACGCGCGCCGTGTTCACGGACTACGTGCTGGACCGCGAACTCCCGCGGCCCGGCACGCACTGCCCGGCAGGCTAGGCGGCGCAGTTCCCGGTGCCGACCGCACGCGACAGGCCCGGGGCCGCTTCGACCTCGTCCGCCACCTCGGCGGCGGTGAGGGCGAAGCCGGTCTCGGACCGGTCCGTGGCCGCACCGAAGATCACGCCGATCACGCGGCCCCGCGTGTCGACCAGAGGTCCACCCGAGTTGCCGCTCTGCACCAGCGCGCGCAGCGTGAACACCTCGCGCTCGACCTGCCGCGCGTCGTAGATGTCCGGCCCGGTCAGCGTGATCTGGTCACGCACGCGGGCGGGCGACGCGCGGTAGGGCCCGTCGAGCGGGTAGCCGAGCACGATCCCGTCCTGGCCGGAGACGGCGGGCTGACCGGCGAACGGCAGCACCGGCGCGGCCAGGCCGGGCACGGACAGCACGGCGACGTCGGTGTCCGGGTCGTACAGCACGACCCGCGCGTCGAGCGGCCCGTCGTCGGTCTCCACCGCGACCTCGGACGTGCCCGCGACGACGTGCGCGTTGGTCATCATCCGCTCCGGCGCGATCACGAACCCGGTGCCTTCGAGCGCCCGCGAGCAGGAGGGGGCACGGGCGTGGATCTTCAGGACGCTGGGCCGCACGTTCTGCACGACCGCGCTGTTCTGCAGCGCCGGGTCGGGCGGCGCGACCTCGCGGTTGGGGGTCCGGTCGAACGGGTCGACGACCTCGGGGAAGCCGGACACGTCGAGCAGCCGCCGCAGCTCGTCGGGCAGGTCCTGCGCGGCCTGCGGCATGACCTTGTCGACGCCGCCGAGCACGGTCGAGTTGCGGATCGCGGACGCGAGGTCCGGCAGCCCGCCCACGGTGACCAGCGGCAACGCGATCAGCCACGCCACGACGAACACCACGGCGCCCTGCACGATCGCGCCGAGCGCGTTGTCGACCCCGGCGAGCTTGGGCGACTTGATCCGCTCGCGCAGGCTGCGGCCCAGCCACACGCCGAGCGTCTCGCCCAGCGCCACCAGCAGCACGAAGATCGCCACGGCGAACGCGACCCTGGTCGGCGTCGACTCGATGTACTTCACGACGAGCGGCGCGATCTTGATGCCGGCGATCGCGCCGAGCAGCACGCCGATGAACGCGGGCAGCGCGGTGATCACGCCCTGCCGCGCGCCCGAGATCGCCGCCAGGACGGCGAGCAAGATCACGACCAGGTCGACCCAGTTCACCCGTTCATACCTCCCCGACGGCTTGCCTCACTGAACGCCAAGCGGCGTCAAGGTCGCGTATGTCGGATCCGTCCCACGGCTTCTCCCAGCCGCCGAGCTGGATCAACAACGTCATCAACGCGGCGGTGAAGCCCCACACGAGCATCCCCGGCAACGCGAACGCCGGCCCGAAGAACCCCGACGGGTGCCTGCACATGAACCGGTTAGCGGGGTCGGCCAGGTCCGCGATCGGCGCCCGCGCGACCGCGGCGCTCTCCGCCGGGTCGACCGCCCAGACCCGGCTCGGCTTCTCCCAGTGCGCGATCACGGGCGTCACGTGGAAGCCGGACACCGGGATGTGCAGCTGCGGCAGGAGCGCGACCGGCCGCACGCCGGACGGGTCCAGCCCGGTCTCCTCGACGGCCTCACGCAGCGCGGTCTCGACCGGGCCGTCGTCCTCCGGCTCGCTCGACCCGCCGGGGAACGCGACCTGGCCGGAGTGCGCGCCACCGCGGTCGGCCCGCAGCTGCAGCAGCACGTCCGGCCCGCGCGTCTCGTGCTCGCCCAGGAGGATCAGCACGGCGGCGTCGCGGGCGTCCTCCGTCGGCGGCGAGATCCGCCGGAACATCTCCGGGTCGAGGTCACCGCTGGCCTCGACGACCGAACGCAGCCACGCCGGGGTGGTCGCCGGATCGACGAGCGGCCCGTGGTCAGCCATGCGCCACGCCGTCCGCCACTGCCTGTCTGACCTGGTCGACCGACTCGAACACCCGCGGGTTCTCGATCAACGTGATCGTGCCGTTCTCGACCAGGTACGAGGCGGGCAGGCCGACAGTGCGGAGCTTTCGCATGGCCCTGCCGTCCTCGTCGAGCAGGCTCGGCAGCTTCACCTTCAGCGCGGTGAGCAGCTCGAGCGCGTCACCGGGCCGGGACTGGACGCCGAGCGTGACGACCGGGATGGCGCCGGGCTCCTTCGCGTACGCGTCGAGCACCGGCAGCTCGGTCTTGCACGGCTGGCACCAGGTGGCCCACATGTTCACCAGCACGGGCCCGTCGAGCGCGGTCGCCACGTCGAGCGTGGTGCCGTCCGCGAGGCACTGGACGGTGATCCCGCGCAGGTCAGCGGGACCTTCGGCGCCTTCGGCACATGCCGGTAACGCGGCCTTGGCCCGTGCCTGCGACAGGTCGGGGGCGGCCTGCGTGGTGTCCTGGGGCGGCGCCGGTTCGGGTTCGGAGCGCGGCCAGATCGCGACCACACCGGCGATCATCAGGATCACCGCCGCGATCGACCAGCGCACTCCGTTGCCCATCTACGCGCGCCCCGGCTTGTACCCGTTGCGGACGCGTTCGGCCATGTCGACGAGGTGCGGCGCCTCCGGCCCCTTGACGAGCTTGACCGCCTCCTCGAACCCCGTCGGGCCGGTGCCGAACGACGGGCAGTCCTTGGCGAGCACGCACGCGCCGCACGCCGGCTTGCGGGCGTGGCACACGCGGCGGCCGTGGAAGATCACCCAGTGGGACAGCATCGTCCAGTCCTTCTTGGGGACCAGCGCGCCGATCTCGTGCTCGACCTTGACCGGGTCGTCCTCCTCGGTCCACTCCCAGCGGCGGACCAGGCGGCCGAAGTGCGTGTCGACCGTGATGCCGGGGACGCCGAACGCGTTGCCGAGGATCACGTTGGCCGTCTTGCGGCCGACACCCGGCAGGGTGACCAGGTCGTCCAGCTTGTTCGGCACCTCGCCGTCGAAGCGCTCGACGAGCGCGGTGCCGAGGCCGATCAGCGAGGTCGTCTTGTTCCGGTAGAAGCCGGTCGGCCGGATCAGCTCCTCCAGCTCCAGCCGGTCGGCGCCCGCGTAGTCGGCGGCGGTCCGGTACCGCTTGAACAGGGCGGGCGTGGTCAGGTTGACCCGGGCGTCCGTGCTCTGCGCGGACAGGATCGTGGCGACGGCCAACTCGAGCGGGTTGGTGAAGTCCAGCTCGCAGTGCGCGTCGGGGAACGCCTCGGCCAGCACCCGGGTCATGCGCCGGGCGCGGCGGACGAGCGCGGTGGGCGGCGGGGTTTTGGGAGTCGCTGCACGGGGTAGCTGTCGAGTGGCGGGCGGCACCCCGCTAGCCTACGGGCCGCCGCACAACCACATCCGTGCCATGGACGTCCATCAAGTGAGGGACACGCCGGACCCGGTCCGCGTCGCCCGACCCGAACTGAGCGAGGATCTACACACTATGGCTGTCTGGTTCGTGTTCGCCGTCCCGATCGTCGTGATGTTCTTCGCCCTGTTCATGGAGCGGGTGGAGGCGCGGCTGCGGCATGTCGCCGTGCAGGAGGACGAGGTCGAGGCGTTCCTCGACAACCCGAGGCCCGAAGAGGTCCGCGCCCTGTACGGCCACGGCATCGGCCGCGCGCTGGAGCTGTTCCGGCTGCGTCGCAAGGGCAAGCTGAGCGCCCGCGCCAAGAAGGTGATGAACGCGCCGACCGTGCGGATCTCGCGGGCCGACCTCCCCAAGAAAATCGGCTGAACGACATACCGGTGGTACGCCCTCCGAGGTGATCCACCGCACACGCTCTACACTCCCAGTAGTGATCAGGGCGCCGTTGCCGCTGTTCACTGCACGAGTCTGATTGGGAGGGACGCGAGGTGGACGAGACCCTTGCCAGGGCCGGCATCTTCCAGGGTGTCGAACCGGCTGCCGCGGAAGCGCTCGCTCAGACGCTGGAGACCGTGGAGTTTCCGCGTGGGCACGTGATCTTCGCGGAGGGCGAGCCCGGTGACCGTCTGTACATCATCCAGTCGGGCAAGGTGAAGCTCGGCCGCAAGTCACCGGACGGCCGCGAGAACCTCCTGGGCATCATGGGCCCCGCCGACATGTTCGGCGAGCTGTCCATCTTCGACCCGGGCCCCCGCACGTCGACGGCGACGACCGTCACCGAGGTCGTCGCGCGCACCATGGACCGCCCCGCGCTGCGGCAGTGGATCGCCACCCGCCCGGAGATCGCGGAGCAGCTCCTGCGCGTCATCGCCCGCCGCCTGCGCCGCACGAACGGAATGCTGGCGGACCTGATCTTCACGGACGTGCCCGGCCGGGTGGCCAAGGCGTTGCTGCAGTTCGCGCAGCGTTTCGGCAGCCAGGAGGCGGGTTTGCTGCGCGTCATGCACGACCTCACGCAGGAGGAGATCGCCCAGTACGTCGGCGCCTCCCGCGAGACGGTCAACAAGGCGCTGGCCGACTTCGCACACCGCGGCTGGCTGCGACTCGAGGGCAAGAGCGTGCTGATCCTCGACCCGGAACGCCTGGCCCGCCGCGCCAGGTGAACAACGCCTGACAGGGCCCGCGCCGACCAGGTGCCGGGCCTATCGGCATCGCCCGCACCACCCGCGAGTCGCGCTCTCAAACACCGCGAGTCGCGTCCTCACGCACACTGAGTTGTCGGTTTCGTGCACATCCGCGATCAGCACGAAACACACAACTCGGTGTGTTCGTGAGCGCGACTCGCGGTGTTTGTCGGGTGGGCTTCCCGTAGACAGCGGAGGAGCCGGGCGCCGCCCCCGACGCGGCGCACCGGCTCCTCACTTCGCGTGAACCATCCCCCGACGGCCCACGCTCCCCGCCCTCCGAACCATTAGGCCCCGACCCATGTCTGCCGGAGGGAGCTTGTTCAGTTGAACGCCTGGTCGCCGCGAATCCTTACCGCCTGCGACAGGAAACCTTTCATATACGAGGACTGACTGGACTACCCACCCGTTGTGCGGTTCCCACGGGTCGTTACCCAACCGTGACATCCAAAATCAATTGGTACGTACGTACCAATCTTGGCATACTGGTACGTGTGTCCCACTCCGCCGGTCTCGCCGACTTCCGCGCTGCCCTGACCACGCCAGGCGCGCGTGGTCCCGTACTCACCTCTCTGCTGGCCAGGATGCCGATCGCCATGGTCGGCCTCTCCCTGCTCCTGTACGTGCAGCGCGAGTCCGGCTCGTTCGCGGTGGCCGGGTTCGTCTCCGCGGGTTCGCTCATCGGCGTCGCGATCGGCGCCGTCGCGCAGGGCCGGATCATGGACCGGCTCGGCCCGACGAGGCCGCTGCTGGTCGCGTCGGGCCTGTTCGTGATGACCGTCACCGCCGTCATCGTGACCATCGAGTCCGGGCAGACCGGGCCGGCGCTGGTCGCGATGGGCTGGCTCATCGGCCTCACGGAGCCCATGGTCGGTTCCGCGTCCCGCGCCCTGTGGACCCACCTCGTCCCGGCGGGCCCGATCCGGCACGCCGCGTTCGCCTACGAGGCCATCAGCCTCGAGGTCTTCTTCATCCTCGGCCCCGCGCTCGCCGGCATCCTGGTGGCGGCGCCGTGGTCGGGCACGGGGCTCGTGTTCAGCGCGGCGTGCATGGTGGTCGGCGGGGTCGGCTTCGCGCTCACGTCCGCGGTGCGGTCCGTGCGGCCCGCGCCGAGCAGCGGCGGGCACCTGCTCGGCGCGCTTGCCACCCCCGGCATGCGCACCGTCGCGCTGGCGGCACTCGGGTTCGGCGTCACCGTCGGGTTCGTCGAGGTCGCCATCCCGGCGGCCGCGACGAACGCCGGGCACGCACCGCTCGGTGGCGTCATGCTGGCCGCGTGGTCGCTGACCTCGGTGGTCTTCGGCGTGTACTACGCGGCGCGCCCCTGGCCGAGGCAGATGGGGTTGCGGCTGCCGTTCCTGCTGGGCATGTTCGCGCTGTTCGTGATACCGCTGGCCATCACGTCGAACCTGCTCTGGCTGGCGTTGTTGTCGCTGGTCGCGGGCATGTGGATCACGCCGCAGTCCACCACGCACTCGACCGCGATCGAGCTGGTCGCACCCGAGGGCACGGCGACCGAGGCGTTCGGCTGGATCGTCACCGCCGTGACGCTCGGGCTCGCGGCAGGCCAGTCGACGAGCGGTTACCTGGTCGAGCACGTGGGTGTCTGGTCGGCGTTCGTCGCCGCCGGCCTCGCGGGCCTGGTGATCGCCGGGCTGGTCCTCGTCCGGCGGCACACGGTCGTCGAGCAGCACGCGCCGGCGCCCGAACTGGTCGCCGTGAGCTGACTCGCCGTTTTTGTCGGTGGTCGGGTCTACCTTGTTCGCCATGGACCTGACCGTCACCACCGCAGAGCTGGCCGGCGCGGCATCCGCGCTGGTCAAGCTGGTTCCCGGCAAGCTGATCGACCCGGTGCTGGCCGGGCTGCTGCTCACCGCGACGGCCGAGGGCGTCACGCTCGCGGCCAACGACCGTGAGCGCGCGGCCCGCGTCCGCCGGGACGCGATCGTGCACACCGAGGGCCGGGTGCTGGTGCCGGCCAAGCCCCTGGCGGACACGTTACGTGCGCTGGAGCAGGACCAGGTCCGGCTGGTCGTGGAGGGCTCGAAGCTGGCGATCCGCGCGCCCGGCGCCCGCTACGCCCTGCCGCTGCTGGACGCCGACCTCCACCCGGGTGTCGGCGAGGAGCCCGCGGTGGTGGGCGAGGTGGACGGCGACCTGTTCGCGTCGGCGCTGGCCACGACGGTCCTGGCCGCGTCGCGGGACGACGCGTTACCCATGTTCACCGGCGTCCGCATCCGGTCCGAGGGCGACCGGCTGGTCCTGGTCGCGACCGACCGGTACCAGATGGCGCTCGCGTCGCTGCCGTGGCGCGCCACGGGGCAGGTGGACGCGCTGGTCCCGGCGAGCCTGCTCGGCGAACTGGCACGCCAACTCCCGGCGGGCGACGTGACGGTTCACGCCGACCGTGACCGCTTCGGCCTGGGCTGGCGCGGTGCGCTGACCACGACCGCGGTGCTCGACGGCTCGTTCCTGCACGAGTCGAAGATCCACCTGTCGGACGTGGACACGGTGATCACCACCGACGCCGACGCGCTGGCGGGCGCGGTGCGGCGCGTGGGCCTGTACACCGACGCGCGGGGCGTCCTGGTCGTGGAGGTGGGCGACGGCGAGCTCCGCCTGCGTGGCGCGGACGTGAAGGCGGGCGAGGCGGAGGAGTCGATGAAGGCCACCGTGGATGGCGGCCGCACCGGGCAGGCCTACCAGTCCCGTTTCCTCACCGACGCGCTCCGCTGCTTCGCGGGCCAGCAGGTCCGCATGGAGATCCAGCCCGGCATGCGCGCGACCGTCTTCTCCGCCGTGGAGCCGACCGAACCGACCGTCCGCTACGTGGTGATGCCTATGCTGCCGCCGAAATAACCGTCAGCGGGCCTCGCCCGTGGTGCGGAGGTAGTCCAGCTGTGCGCGGACCGACCACTCGGCCGGTCCCCACAGGGACTCGTCCACGTCGCGGTACACGTGTTCCACGATCTGGCGTGCGGTGGCGTCGGCGCCGAGGTCGCGCAGTGCCGCGCGCACCTGGTCGAGCCGCTCCTCGCGGTGGGCAAGGTACTCGCGCGCGGTCGCGGCGAGGTCCGGCAGCTCCGGGCCGTGGCCGGGCAGCGCGATCGTGCCACCCGGCACCGCGGTCAGGCGGCGGAGCGTGCCCAGGTACGCGCCGAGGTCGGAGATCACCGTGGTCCCGCGGCCGAGCACGGAGTCACCGGTGAGCACCGCGCCGTCGACGGCGAGGCACACCGAGTCGTCGGTGTGGCCGGGTGTGTGCAGCACGCGGATGGACAGCCCGGCGGCGTCGACGACCTCGTCGTCGGTCAGCGCGGGCGCGTCGGCGCACAGGTCCGGGTCGAACGCGCGGATCGGGGCCTCGACGCGCCGTGCGAGCCAGGGCGCGCCCTGCACGTGGTCCGGGTGGTGGTGGGTCACCAGGATCAGCGCGACCTCGCCCGCCGCCTCGGCGACACGGGTGAGGTGCGGCTCGTCCTCGTAACCGGGGTCGACGACGACGCACGCCGGTGAGCCGGGGCCGCGCAGCAGCCACGTGTTGGTGCCTTCGAGCGTCATCGTGCCCGGGTTGTCCTCGAGCATGACCGCGGCGGTGTCGGTGACCTTCCGCAGCTCGCCGTACGCGGGGTGCGCGCTCATCGACCGATCCGGTCGTCGGGCCGCGCGTCGAGGTGCGCGGGCGACTCGTCGTAGAGCGGGTCGCCGGGCAGCACGATGCGCAGGGTGTCGCCGTCGCGCGCGACCTTGGGCATGAGCATGGTGATCTTCCGCTCGACGGCCATGGCGTCGGCGACGGTCGCGCACTCCTCCAGCTCGGCGAGCGTGGTCCAGGTCGGTGGCAGGAGCCCGGCACGGCCGGCTTTCCAGTCGTCGAGCGCGTCGCCGGGTCGCTGCCAGCGGGTGTCCTGGGCTTCGGAGGTGTCGCCGTCCGCACGCTGCCCCTCGGGCAGCCGCGCGAGGAAGAACCGCGTGTCGAACCGGCGTGCCTCCTGCTCGGGGGTGAGCCAGTTCGCCCACGGCGACAGCAGGTCGGCCCGCAACACGAGACCGGACTCGGTGAGGAACCCGGCGAACGACAGCTCTCGGTTGACCAACTGCTCCCGGGCCGCGGCGAAGGGCCGCACGTCCGCGACGACGCTGTCCCCGTCGGGTCCGGCGAGGAGCACACCGGACTCCTCGAAGGTCTCCCGCACGGCAGCGCACACGAGCGCCCGAGCGAGCGCCACGTCGCAGAAGAACCGCTCGGCCCACCACTCCGGCGCGGGGCCGTGCCAGGCGATCGAGGTGTCGGCGTCCCGCTTGTCGACACCGCCGCCGGGGAAAACGGTCATCCCACCGGCGAACGCCATGCCACGCACCCGGCGCTGCAGGAACACCTCGAGCCCGGCAGCCGTGTCCCGGACGAGCATGACGGTGGCCGCGTCCTTGGGCGTGACCGGCGGATCAGGCACCTCCGGCGGCACGAACCCGGACGGCAGAGTCAACTCCTTCGGCAGCTCACGCACAGAGGGGAGCCTACTTCGGCGACAGGGGCCGACAGCCCCATGATGAGGCGCAGGCCACGGCAAACGGCCGGGCGGCCGCCGGCCCCCGAAATCCAGCGTAGCGGCCACGACCGACAGGAATCCGCGCCCGACGTGGCGGCTGTGGACAACCCCCGAGCCTGTGGACAACCGGCGTGCGCGCCAACGGCGATGTCGGTCCCACCGCCTACGCTGGCAACCGGGGGCCGGAGGCCACCGAGCCATCGCCAGGGCTCGACAGCCAGCGGAAGTAACGCGCGGCAGGATGTGTCGCATGAGCGAAGACGTGCTGCGTATGGGGCTGGCCGGGGCTGGGCAGTGGGCGCACCGGGTGCACGGACCCGGCATCGTGAACCATCCGCGGACCGAGTTGGTCGCGACCTGGGCGCGTCGGCCGGAGGCGGCAGCGGACGTCGCGGCCATCGGGGACGCGACGCCGTTCGCCGACTTCGACGACATGCTCCAGCACGTCGACGCCGTCGCCTTCGCGGTGCCGCCCGGCGTCCAGGCGCCGTTGGCGGCGCGGGCTGCGTCCGCGGGGAAGCATCTCGTGCTCGAGAAGCCCGTCGCGGCCACCGTGGCGGACGCCGAGCGGTTGGTGTCGGCCGTCGAGCAGGCCGGGGTCGTCTCGATCATGGTGCTCACGTTCAGGTACGGGCTGGGCACCCGCCGGTGGCTCGACGAGGTGCACCGGGTCGGTGAGTGGGACGGTGGGCTGGCCCGCTGGTTCTCCGGCACCTTGCTGGACGCGACGTACGAACGTTCCCGGTGGCGGCACGACGGCGGGGCGCTCGCCGACATCGGGCCGCACGTGTTCGACCTGCTCGACGCCGCGTTGGGCCCCGTGGACAGCGTCGAGCAGGCACGACTCACGGAGCACGGGGTCTGGCACGTCATGCTGGGCCACGAGAACGGCCGGATCAGCACCGCCACGTTGTCGATGCACACCCCGGCGCAGCCCGCGATCACGGACTTCGCCGTGCACGGGCCGCACGGTGTGCTCCCGTTCAACGCCAGCGGCGACGCGAGCGAGCGGTACGCCGTCCTGCTCGACGACTTCGTGCGCCTCGTGGACGGCAAAACGGCCGAGCACCCGCTGGACGTGCGGCGTGGGCTGCACCTTCAGCGGCTGCTCGGCCGTGTCACCGATCAGTTGGCGGGCGGGTAACGCCCGTCCGAGTGGGGCGGGACACCGTTGATGATCATCGGGCCCGTGGTCTGGTTCGGGTGCTCGAACGGGGCGGCCGACGCGGGCTTGCCGTGGCGGCCGGACCGGTCGACGGTCCACGAACCGGTGTTCTGCGGCTCCTGCTGCTCGCGCCGCGCCAGCTCGTCCTGCAGCTCACGGAGCAGGTTCCGCTCCTGCGTGTTGAGGATGTCGTCCACGAACGCCTGCGAGTGCTTGTCCCCGTTCACCGGCGTCAGCGACGGGCGCGACGGCGGCTCCTGCTGCTGCTCGTCCTTCGGCGGCTCCGCGCGGCGGCGCGGGGTCGGCGACGGGCGCGAGTTCGTCGGGGTCTCCTCGCGGATCGCGGACGGCGGCAGGTCGGGAGCGGGCGGCGCGGCGGGCTCCTCCGGGAGCCGCTCCTGCTCGAACTGCTGCGCGGGCGGCTCGAACGGGTCGCTGCGCACGGCCTCCACCCGGTCCTCGAGCCCGCCGGCGGCCGGCGTCATCATCGTCGGCGGGTCGACGCGCGGCGCCTGCTCCGGCGGCTCGGTGAACGCGGGCTTGTCGGCGAACGGCGGGTCCTTGCGGACCGGCAGCGAGTCGACCCTCGGCGCGTCGACGGCAGGCGGGTCCATGCGCGGGCGCTCCAGCGGCACGGCGGCCACGTGGGGCGGCTCCGGCTGGACCGCGGACAGCCGCGGCGGCTCCGGAGCGGGCTCCGGCCGGGGCGGCTCGGGTTCCGCCATCCGCGGCGGCTCCGGCGCGGCCGCCAGGCGCGGCGGTTCCACCCGCGGCGGCTCGACACGCGGAGGCTCAACACGCGGCGGTTCGACACGCGGCGGCTCGATCCGGGGCATCTCGATCCTCGGCGGCTCGGGCACCGCCGTCACCCTCGGCGGCTCGACCCGGGCACGGGCCGGCTCGATCCGAGGGGCTTCGTAGGCCGGCTCCACCCTGGGGCGGTTGGAGCCGTGACCGTCAAAAGGGATCTGGCGGGCGCTCCGCATCGCCTCGCGGTGGTACTCGCCCGGCTCGACGCCGTCCATCAGGACCTCGACCGACGCGCGGATGCCCGCCCGCCGGAGTGCCTCCTCGACGCGGTAGGCGGTCGCGGGCGGGAAACCGCCGGGACCGATGCCCACCAGCACCAGCAGGTGCGGAACTGGTCCGGACGCCGGCCCCGCCGGGGTCAGGCGCCACACGCACCACATCGACCGCACGTCCGGCAGCACGCCGAGCACGGATCGCACGGCGTCGGCGACACCGCGCTCCGGGTCGCGGCCGTCGACGGCACCGAACGCGAACCGGGGCCTGCCCGCCTCGACCCGGTCGGTGACCATCACGCGGTCGATGACCGACGGGTCGAGGTACATGTCGGCGAACAGCGCCTCCAGCTCCCCGTGCTGCTCACGGGTCAGCACGATCCGGCCTGCCGCGAGGCATCCGGCCAGGAACTCGAGCGCGCGGTCCAGTTCGGCGGACGCCAGCATCTGCCGCACGTCACCGAGCGCGTCGTCGTCCAGCCGCCCGGCGAGCGTCAGCAACAGATCATGTATTCGGATCGGCAGCGCGACACCTGGCCGGTTCGCGCCTCCCGCTCCTACCCCCCTCGCGACCTGTGTCACGGTCGGCTCCTTCCCAGCTCTGGTCGGCATCGACGGCCCTTGGGCTGGGGAGCCCGTCAGCCCTGGTGCACGATCACCCCGGGCAGCAGCGGCTCGGAGGCCGCCAGTGCCGCACGGTGGTAGGGCGGGAGGTCGATGCCCTCAGGCATGACCTCGACGCCCGGTTCGTGCGTCCCCAGAGCACGCAGCACGCGCTGGAGCTCCCCGGTCAACCGAGCGCAGCCCGTCGATGCCGTGACGAGCACGATCCTGGTGGCCGGTCCCACCCCGGATCGGTGTCGTCGCCAGCTCCCACGCACGTCGACCAACTCGCGACGTCCGTGGAGGACCGCCCCGAGCACTACCGCTTCGGAGTCTCCCGCATTAACCCGTTCGGGCGACTCCGAGGTGAATGTGTAGTCGACTTCGTCGATTTGGTCTACCCAGGGCACCGCGTGCAGCCGTCCGGCGTCGGCTCCGGCATCCAACAGAGCGGCGTTGAGCAGCATTGATTCACGCGCTGTGATCGCAACCCGTTCGCGGAGCAAAGTCAGCGGCAGCGCGCGGGCGAGCGCGTCGACGGCGCCACCCGCGAGCCAGTCCCGCAGCCGCCACAGCTGGCGGTCGGGCAGCCGTCCGGCCAGCCGGAGCAACAGCTCGTGACAGGCCGCGTCACGGTCCACGTCACGGTCCACGTCGGTCATGCGCCCTCCCCGATCTCCACCGTCAACTCGACCTCGACCGGCACGCCGAGCGGCAGCTCGGCGACCCCCACCGCGGAGCGGGCGTGCCTGCCCGCGTCCCCGAAGACCTCGCCGAGCAGCTCCGACGCGCCGTTGATCACCGCGGGCTGGCCGGTGAAGCCCTCCGCGGACGCCACGAACCCGACAACCTTCACCACGCGCACGACGGCGTCGATGCCGACCAGGTCGTGCACGGCGGCGAGCGCGTTCAGCGCGCACGTGCGGGCGTGCGCCTTCGCCTCCTCGGGGCTGACCTCGCGGCCGACCTTGCCGGTCGCGGCGATCTTCCCGTCCACGAACGGCACCTGGCCTGCGGTGAAGACGAGGTTGCCGGACCGGATCGCGGGCACGTACGCACCGGCGGGCGCCGGTACCGAGGGCAGCTCGATGCCCAGCTCCTTGAGCCGGTCCGCCCAGGTCATGCCTTCGGCCTCTTCAGGTAGGCCACCATCTGCTCACCGGTCGGCCCTGGCAGGACGGTGACGAGCTCCCAGCCGTCCTCGCCCCACTGGTCGAGGATCTGCTTGGTCGCGTGGATCAGCAGCGGCACCGTGGCGTACTCCCACTTGGTCATGGTCCGCGACTCTATAGCCCATCCCGGTACGGTGTGGCGCGTGGAGGGTTGGCGGCTGATCGCGGGCGCGCTGGTGGCGACCGCCGGGATCGTCCTGATGCTGCTCACGATGGCGCGGGTGCGCGAGCGCAGGGGCGCGACCGGCGCCGACGTCGCGGTGGCCGGCGCGATCTCGTTCGTGGTCCTGGTGATCCTGGCCCTGCTGGTGCTGCTGGTGCTCCCGGCGGGCATCGCGTGGGGTGTGGTGATCGTGCTCGGCGTCACCGTGACCGTGATGATGCTCGCTAGTTGACCCGACTCGTGAGCGCCCGTCATGTGTGTCCACTTACTCTGAAAACGTGAACACACCCGTCGTCGGATGGACCGACCAGGTCGCGCGGGCGCGGCTGCACGTGGTCACCGGCAAGGGCGGGACCGGCAAGACCACCGTGGCGGCCGCGCTGGCGCTCGCGCTGGCCACCGGCGGGCGCCGGGTGCTGCTGGTCGAGGTCGAGGGCCGCCAGGGCATCGCGCAGCTCTTCGACACGAACCCGCTGCCCTACGAGGAGCGCAGGATCGCGTCCGCGCCGGGCGGCGGCGAGGTCCGCGCGCTGCACGTGGACGCCGAAGAGGCGCTCCTCGAGTACTTCGCGATGTTCTACAACCTGGGCTTCGCGGGCCGGACACTGCGCAGGATGGGCGCGATCGAGTTCGCCACGACCCTCGCGCCGGGCCTCCGGGACGTGCTGCTGACCGGCAAGGTCAAGGAGACCGTGGGCCGTACCGACGAGAACGGCCGCCACGTCTACGACGCGGTGGTGCTCGACGCGCCGCCGACCGGCCGGATCGTCAAGTTCCTCGACGTCACCAAGGCCATGGCCGAGCTGGCGAAGGTCGGCCCGATCAAGGGGCAGAGCGACGGCGTGGTCCGGCTGCTGCACTCCGGCGACACCGCCGTGCACCTGGTGACGCTCCTGGAGGAGATGCCGGTCCGCGAGACGATCGAGGCGGTCGCCGAGCTGGACGGCGCCGACCTGCGGCCCGGTGTGGTGTTCCTGAACCGCGTGCGGCCGCCGCGGCTGCCCGCGAGGTCCGTGACCCCCGCCGCGGGCGGCCGCGTCGACGCCTCCCGGGTCCGCGACGGGCTCGCGTCCGCCGGGCTGGACCTGTCCGAGGAGGACCTCGACGGCCTCGTCGAGGAGACCGTGGAGCACGCGATCCGGGTGCTGGCCGAGCAGAACGCCCGCGAGCAGATCGCCGAGGTGGACCTGCCCGCGGTGGAGCTGCCGGACAGCAACGACGGTGTCGACACCGCGGCCCTGTACGAGCTGGCCGAGGCCATGGTCGAGCAGGGGGTGCGATGACCGGCGCGCTCGACGTCGACAAGCTGATCGACAACCCCGACATCCACGTCATCGTGTGCTGCGGCTCCGGTGGCGTCGGCAAGACCACCACGGCCGCGGCCATCGCGGTACGTGCCGCCGAACGCGGCCGCAAGACCGTCGTGCTGACCATCGACCCGGCGCGCCGCCTCGCGCAGGCGCTCGGGCTGCGCGAACTGGGCAACACCCCGAAAGAGGTCGAGGTCGACGGCTTCGAACCGGACGGCCAGCTCTCGGCGATGATGCTGGACATGCGCCGCACGTTCGACGACATGGTGCTGGCGCACGCGGGTGAGAAGCGGGCGCAGGAGGTGCTCGCCAACCCCTTCTACAAGACGATCTCCACGTCGTTCTCCGGCACGCAGGAGTACATGGCGATGGAGAAGCTCGGCCAGCTGGCGGGTGAGGGCCGGTGGGACCTGATCGTCGTCGACACCCCGCCGAGCCGGTCCGCGCTGGACTTCCTCGACGCGCCGCAGCGCATGTCGACCGCACTGGACGGCCGGATGATCCGCCTGCTGTCCGGCCCGGCCCGCGGTGGCGGCTGGGGCATCCGCAAGGTCGTCGGCGCCGGCGTGATGTTGTTCGCGAAGGCCGTGTCGACGATCGTCGGCGGGCAGCTGCTGGCCGACGCGTCAGCGTTCGTGCAGGCCTTCGACTCGATGTTCGGCGGCTTCAAGCAGCGGGCACGCAAGACCTACGAGCTGCTCCGCTCGTCCGGCACGTCGTTCGTGGTGGTGGCCGCGCCGGAGCCGGACGCGCTGCGCGAGGCGAGCTACTTCGTCGAGCGGCTGGCGTCCGAGTCGATGCCACTCGCCGGTCTGGTGATCAACCGGACGCACCCGGTGCTGGCCGGGCTGCCCGCGGCGAAGGCGATCGCGGCGGCCGACGGGCTGGAGTCCCGGGGTGCGTCCCCGCTCGCGGCGGCCGTGCTGCGCCTCCACGCGGACCGGGTCGCCGTGCGGACACGCGAACGCAGGTTGCTGGCCAGGTTCACGAAGGCGCACCCGAACGTGCCGGCGGTCAGTGTGCCGGCCATGCCGTCGGACGTGCACGACCTCACGGGCCTGCGCACGATCGGCGAACGACTTGGCCGGCAGTGACCTGGCCTAGCCGACGCGGACGTCCTCGTCCTCGTCGGAGTGCTGGCGCTTGGCCGCCGTCAACAGCTCGTGCCAGGACGTGACGTCCGGGCGGCGACGGAGCAGAGCCCGTCGCTCACGCTCGGTCATCCCGCCCCACACACCGAACTCGATGCGGCCGTCCAGCGCTTCCGCGAGGCATTCCGTGCGCACCGGGCACGCGATGCACACCAGCTTGGCCTTGCGCTGCTCCTTGCCCCGGACGAACAGCCCGTCGGGGTCCTCGTCGCGGCATGACGCGTTGACTCGCCAGTCCGCCTTTTCCATCTGCTGCATAACCCCCGCCCCTACCTCGTCTCGACCTTCTCCCCCCGGGTCCCCCCTTAGGCCCCGGAGTCGCCAGCGGCCGGCCACCCGTGTGGTCGCCCTGCCCGGCTCATGTCGTTTGAGACGTTGACGGACTCTAGGGCCCGCCGGTTCCCACGAGAACGTCCGGGTGCACAGGCGTTACAGAAAGTCAATAACTCCGTCGGCCAATCGGGCGCTCAGTGTGATCCCGCGTACTCTGACCTCCGTGCGAGTCGGAGACGGTCTGCTGAAGATGTTCGGCCTCTGCCTGTTGGCCGGTGTCCTGATGGCCGGGATGCTGTTTCCCATCGTCGGGGCGCTCGGGGTGGCGTCCAACCGCGCGAGCGACACGATCGACGCCGTGTCCGCGGACCTCGTCAGGACCGACCCGCCCCTGGTCACGGAGATCCAGGACTCCAAGGGCAACATCATCGCGCTCCTGTACGACCAGTTCCGGCTGCCGATGACGTCCGACCAGATCTCGCCGACGATGAAGGCGGCGGTGATCTCGATCGAGGACCGCCGGTTCTACGAGCACCACGGCGTGGACTGGAAGGGCACCATCCGCGCCGCGATCAGCAACTCGTCCTCCTCCGACACGCAGGGCGCGTCCACGCTCACCCAGCAGTACGTCAAGAACTACCTGATCAACGTGGTCTATCGGGACCAGGCCGGGGTCGAGCCGGACCCGGAGAACGAGATCGGGCGGCAGCGCGCCCAGGAGCAGAGCATCAGCCGCAAGCTGCGTGAGGCGCGGCTCGCGATCCAGCTCGAGCAGAAGATGTCCAAGGAGGACATCCTCACCGGCTACCTCAACGTCGTCGAGTTCACCGACCGGGTGTTCGGCGTCGGGGCGGCCGCGCGCGCCTACTTCAACACGACCGCGGACAAGCTGACCGTCACCCAGTCCGCGCTGCTGGCGGGCATGGTCAACAACCCGAGCCTGTACAACCCGTGGCGGCGGCCGGAGGAGACGCTCAAGCGCCGCAACCGGGTGATCGACACGATGGTCGAGACGAACCGGTTGTCCGAGGAGGACGCGGAGAAGGCGAAGAAGGAGCCGCTCGGCGTCCTCCCGAAGGGCCCGAACAAGCCGGCCGCCAACTGCGTCGGCGCGGGCCCGCAGTACGGCTTCTTCTGCCAGTACGTCGAGGACTACCTGATGAAGATCGGGATGTTCTCCGAGGACCAGCTGTACTCCGGCGGTTACAAGATCAGGACCACGTTCGACGCGCGGGCCACGAAGATCGCCAAGGCCGCGGTCGAGCGGCAGGTGCCGAAGAACGTCCCCGGCATCGCGAACACGATGGCGATCGTGCGCCCCGGCAAGAAGCAGCACCAGGTGGTCGCGCTCGTCGCCAACCGCGACTACGGCCTCAACGGCGACAAGAGCCAGACCACGATCCCCTACCCGTACGGCGTGATGAACAAGTTCGGCGCCGGGTCGACGTACAAGATCTTCACCGCGGCCGCCTTCCTGGAGAAGGGCGGCGGCGTCAACGACGTCATCGACACGCCGACCTCCTACACCTCGAGGAAGTTCTTCGGTGGTGCCGAGCGGTGCCCGAGCACCGGTAAACCGAACACCCGGTGGTACTGCCTGTCGAACTTCAACGACAAGTACCCGTCGAAGATGACCCTGCAGCAGGCACTCGCGACCTCGCCGAACACCGGGTTCGTCATCCTCGAGGAGCGGCTGGGGAGCACGGACCCGGTCGTCGACATGGCGAGCAGGCTCGGTCTGCGCGAGACCATGGCCACCAACATGACCGGCCGGACCCCGGACCCGTCGTCGAAGAACTCGAACGTCAACCAGACCCAGTCGCAGTTCTTCGGCAGCAAGCCGGGCAACCCGGGCAACGCGTCGTTCACGCTCAGCCCCGCGCCGGTCAGCACGCTGGAGATGGCGAACGTGGCCGCGACGATCATGAGTGACGGCATGTGGTGCCCGCCGACGCCACTGCTGGAGGTGCGGGACCGCCACGGCAGGAAGCTCAACGTCGCCGAGTACCAGGAGCCGTGCGAGCAGGCCGTCGCCCCGGGCCTCGCCCGTTCGCTCGCGCAGGGCATGAGCAAGGACGACACCGGCGGCGGCACCTCGGCGACCGCGGCGCGCCAGTTCAACTGGAAGCGCCCGATGATCGGCAAGACCGGCACCACGCAGGCCTACAAGTCGGCGGCGTTCGTCGGCGCCACCCCGCAACTGGCGGCGTCGACCATGGTGTTCAACGACGGCCCCCGCCCCCGCCCGATCTGCGACTCGACGGTGCCCGGCAAGCCACCGTTCCTGTGCGGCGACGGGTCGATCTTCGGTGGCCGCGCCCCGGCCCGGACGTGGTTCGACGCGATGGGCCAGATCCTCGGCTCGGCCCCCGCGGCGCCCCTGCCGCCGGGCACCAAGCGGTACATGGAAGGCGGCCCGGGCACCAACGTGCCGGACGTCGTCGGCGACAGCGAGGCCGACGCCATCTCGACCCTGCAGAACGCGGGCTACAAGGTGCGGGTCATCCAGACCAACCGCGCCGACCCGAAGGGCACGGTCGTCAACCAGAGCCCGCGCGGCTCCGCACTGCCCGGCGAGACCGTCACGATCTACGTGAGCACCGGTTACGTCCCACCGGCACAAACCCAGGAGTCGACCCCGCCCAGCAGCGGCTCCAGCACACCGCCCAGCCCCCCGTCGACACCACCCAGCAGAGGCGGCGGCGGTGGTGGCGGAGGCGGCGGCGGGGGCGGCGGCAACCCCGGCCCCGGTCCAGGAGGCGGCTGACATGCGGAAGCCGGGGCTCGTTCGCCGAGCCCCGGCTTCCGTGTCCTCTCAGCTCTGCAGGCGCGCCTTCACGGCGGCCGCGACCCGGCCACCCTCCGCGCGCCCGGCCACCTTCGCGTTGGCGGCCTTCATGACCTGGCCCATCTGCCGCTGCCCCGGCGCCTCGCCCAGCTGCTCGGTCACCTCGGCGACGGCCTCCGCGACCA
Source organism: Actinophytocola sp. NPDC049390 (assembly GCF_044466355.1). Taxonomy (NCBI): domain Bacteria; kingdom Bacillati; phylum Actinomycetota; class Actinomycetes; order Pseudonocardiales; family Pseudonocardiaceae; genus Actinophytocola; species Actinophytocola sp. NPDC049390. The sequence goes on along the minus strand of NZ_JBITMQ010000004.1, from coordinate 336,703 downwards.
GCGCGGACAGCTCGTCGTCGGCCAACTGCTTCGGCAGGTAGTCGGTGAGCACGGCGGCCTCGTCGCGCTCGGCCTGCGCCTGCTCCGCGCGGCCCGCGCCCTCGAACGCCTCGGCGGCCTCGCGGCGCTTCTTCACCTCGCGGGTCAGCACCTTCCGCACCTCGGCGTCGGACAGCTCGCGGGCCTCGTCCCCGGCCACCTCCTCCGTGGTGATCGACGCCAGCGCCATGCGCAACGCCGCCATGCGGGTGGTCTCCCGGGACTTGATGGCCGCGGCCAGATCGTCGCGCAGCCGTGCCTTGAGGTCAGCCATGACGCGAACACTACTGGTCAGCAAGTTCCCCTTCACGGCGGTTTCCGGCGGGCCGGTGGACCCATCTAGTCTCGGGGGGTGGGTAACTTCGTGCGCAACATCGGCCGGGCGGCGCTGGGCGCGACCGCGGTCGGCACCGCGACCCTGGCCTACGCCGCCGGCATCGAACGCAGGCGCTGGACGCTCCGGCAGGTGACGCTGCCGGTACTCGCCGAAGGCGCGCGACCGCTCAAGGTCCTGCACATCTCCGACCTGCACATGACGCCGAACCAGACGTCCAAGCAGCGTTGGGTCGCCGCGCTCGCCGAGCTGGCGCCGGACCTGGTCGTCAACACCGGCGACAACCTCGCCCACCAGAACGCCGTGCCCGGCGTGCTCCGCGCGCTCGGGCCGCTGCTCGACGTGCCCGGCGTGTTCGTGTTCGGCAGCAACGACTACTACGCGCCGCGCCCCAAGAACCCCGTGCGGTACCTGACCAAGTCCAAGAAGCGCATCCACGGGATTCCTCTGCCGTGGCGGGACCTGCGCGCGGCCCTGGTCGAACGCGGGTGGCACGACCTGACACACGTCCGCCGGCTCCTGACCGTGGACGGACAGACCATCGCCGTGGCCGGGGTGGACGACCCGCACCTCCGCCGCGACCGGTACTCGGACATCGCAGGCAAACCCGACCGCACGGCCACGCTCCGGCTCGGCGTCACGCACTCGCCGGAACCGAGGGTGCTGGACTCCTTCGCCGACGACGGTTACGACCTGGTCATGGCTGGTCACACCCACGGCGGGCAGCTCCGCGTGCCCGGGTACGGGGCCATCGTGACCAACTGCCAACTGGACCGGACACGGGCACGCGGCGCGTCGCGCTGGGGGGCCCACACGTGGCTCCACGTGTCCGCCGGACTGGGCACGTCGCCCTATGCCCCGGTGCGGTTCGCGTGCCCGCCGGAGGCCTCTCTTCTGACCCTCGTACCCCGTCCTACCAGCGGTTCTGGGCGGGACGGAGCCGCGGACAGTGCCCGCTTCGGGGCCGGTGCGGACGTCGGCTAGACTTGCTCCCGTACCACCGGGGTGTGGCGCAGCTTGGTAGCGCACTTCGTTCGGGACGAAGGGGTCGCAGGTTCAAATCCTGTCACCCCGACGGTGGTCAGGCCCTGTCCGTGCATTGTGGACAGGGCCTGATTCGTCTCTGCCTGACAAACTGCCTGACTACGTCACCCACAATCTCACGCGGCGCTCCCCGCAAACCGGCGCTATCCAGGTCCCCGGCCTCGCGACGTGCGGCGTCGGCGAGGCACGAAAGTACAGCGCGAACCGATAGACCTTCTGTGGATCGTCGCCTTCCCAGATGAAACAAGATGCCGCCACAATTCTCCACCACTGGCATTGCCTCGCAATATGCCGCCCGACAAATCTGGACAGATAATGGTCATTTGACCTAACAACGCCAGTAGGGCCGTAACAACATCCCCAGACCCGTCGATGACACGTGCACCCGAATCAATCGGGGTTTCATCGGACTGACCGAGGTATGCAACGATGGCACGTAAACGTAAGGGATCGGACACTTGGCATTTCTGCTCGAACTGCTCGAACTGGCCCACCAGTGACTACGTCACGGGCCCCGGCATCGGCGGAGAGAAGTGCAACGAGTGTCTCTCGAAGCAGCGCACCGGCACCTGCCGGGCTGGCTAGAACTCCCCTCGTCCAAGGAGCGAGGTACCACCAACTCGTCAACGTGGCGTTAGTTGGGTCAGGCGTGTCGACTACCCCAACGGCGGTCAGGCTGTGTCCACGGTGCATGGACAGGGCCTGATGCGTCTCTGGTCAAGGCCTCATTGCGCCTTCCGGGTGGTCGGCGGCATTTCTCGTAACAGGGGTGCGTGGCGCCGCGACGCTCGCTGTGGTGTCCCTTGAGGAATGGATCGGGTATGCGCAGAGGGCTTGTCGCGGTTCTCGTTGTGCTCGCCGGGCTTGTGGTGCCCGGCGTGGCTGTCGCCGCTCCTCCTGATCCCAGTGCCGCCACGGCGAGCGCCACACAGGTCGCGCCCGGCTCCACGTTCACGGTCGCCGTGGAGTTGTTCAACCCGCGGGACTTCACGGTCACCGCGGCCAACGCGCAGTTGCGGACCGGCGACGTCACGCCGATCACCTCGTTGTTCGAGTTGGTTTCCTGTGCGGGCGCACCGTGTTACGAGTACTCGCCCACCAGCTACCGCGGAGTCGTCGGGGATCTCGCGCCCGGCGCCGGGGCCACCGTCGAATTCACGTTCCGCGTCCGGGAGACCGCGCCGCTGGGCGACTTCCCGCTCGAGCACCAGTTCGTCGGCGGGAACTACTCGTTCGCCGCGGGGACCGGGCCGGTGATTTCCGTCGGAGGGGTCGCCGACATCGCCGTTTCGCTCGACGCCTCGCCCAAGGGAATTCTCACCTCCCGCGTCACCTACGTCGTTTCCGTGACGAACAACGGGCCCGCGGACGCTTCGGGCATCCGGATCGCCGGGACCTACGCGTACGGGTTCTCCTGGACAGGCGGGAACGGCTGCACCCGGGACAGCGGCCGGAACGTGGTGTGTGACATCGCTTCGCTGCCCGCCGGCGCCACCGCGACCGCGTCCTTCTCCGTCAACGCCGGGTTGTTGACGCTCGGGTCCTTCTCGACCTCCGTGAGCCGGGTTTCCTCGTCGCCGTCCGATCCCGATGGTGGTAACGACAGTGCTCGCCGGTCCTGCGCGGCGTTGACGGGGCTGCTCGTGCGGTGCTGACGGACCCGCTCAGGCGGCCGCCACGATCTCGATCTCCACGAGCCAGTCCTCGGTGAGCGTCTCCGCGACGATGGCCGTCGTCGGGATCCGCCTGCCGCCCAGGGCCTCGGTTCTGGCGCGGGCGTTCTCCTCGGCGTAGGACGCGTCGCGCAGGTAGCTCGTCAGCCGGACGATGTTGTCCACCGTCATGTCGGCCGCCGCCAGGATGGTCCTCAGGTTGCGCCAGATGAGGTCCAGTTGCTCGGTCAGCGAAGGGCCGGGGACACCGTCCGTGTCGAGGCCCATCGTGCCGGCCACGAACAGGAACCGGCTGGGGTGCCGTACCTCGATGGCGTGGGCGTAGTCGTCCGTCGCCGGATAGACGCCGGTGGTCGGGGTGTGTGTTCTGGTCTCCACTGGCGGGAGGGTCGCAGGGCGGCGCTCGTGAGCCAACCGGTTTTGTCGGTGCCCGGCGATACCGTCCCGGCATGGCTACTCGCTGGAGCGTGACGGTCGACTGTGCGGTGCCCGCCGTCGTCGCCGGGTTCTGGGCCACCGCGCTCGGGTACGAGTCGCGGTACCCGCTCGACCCGGCCGACGACGGGGCCTTCCTGTACGACCCGGACGGGGTGGGCCCGAACCTCAGCTTGGCCGAGGGCCGTCGCCGCGGCTGAGCGGCTCCAGCGGGCCGGGGCCACCGTCGTGCGGATCCACGAGTGGGAAGGGCGGCCCGACCACGTCCTCGTGCTCGATCCCGAGGGGAACGAGTTCTGTGTGCTCTAGTCGAGCTGTCCTTCCTTCTTCGCTCGCTCGACCAGGCGCCGCACGTTGTCGATGTGGCCGCAGTCCGCCTCGATCTGGCGCTGCCGTTCCGCCAGGAACTGGCGGCCCAGCTCCGCCCGCACCTGTGGGCCGACCTCGTCGCGGGCCGGGTTGAGGATGGTCAGCTCCTCCTCCGCGAGGTGGTGGTTGATGGTGCCCGACAGCTCCTCGACGGCGTCCGAGAACGCCTTCGTGCCGGTTCCCTTCAGCTCCAGCACCTTGAGCAGTGCCTCGTGGCCCTCGGCGTGTTCCTCCTCGCCGTGTTCCGCCTCCTCCTCGCCGACCGCGTCGCGCTTGCGCAGCTTCGGGTAGACGTACTTCTCCTCCGCTTCCGCGTGCGCCACGAGCACGGCGGCCAGTGCGGCGCGGACCTGGTCGCGGTCCGACGACGCGTCGCGCAGCGCGCGCAACAGCTCCTCGAACAGGCGGTGGTCGGCCAGGATCAGGTCGATGACGTCGCCCGCCACCGGGCGGTGCAGGTCCAGGACATACCCCATACCCGTGAATACCCGGCGAAGCCCGATCTCTAACTCGCCTCCACCACGAAGGTGCGGACGTCCTTCACCCGCGCCTCCCACGGCCGGGTCAGCTCGGCCAGCACCTCGTGCCTGCCCGCGCGGACGACCCGCAGGACGAAGACGCGCTCGCCCGCCGCACCGGGGGTGGTGCCGGACGGGAAGAACTCGTCCGACACCACCTCCAGCGGCCCGGTCAAACGCCAGCGGTAGCCGGTGGTCGGGTTCTCCGGCAACGCCAGGTTCACCGTCCCGCCGACCGATGCGGTGATCACACCAGGAGCTGGTCGATCTGGCCCGCGGCGTCCTCGTGGTAGTCCACGGGCAGGTTGCGGTCCGTCGCCAGGGTCGCGAGCAGGCACATGTGGCTGTGCCCGTGCTCCGACACCGGCGAGAGACGCTTCCAGCCGATGCCGTCCACCCAGACCCACACGCCGGTGGCGGCGTCGTAGGACCAGAGGTGGGAGATCACGCGGTTGTAGACCCAGCCGGCCGTGAGACCGTCGCCGATCGCCACGCCCTGTTCGTCGAGCGACGGGGGCATGGGCGCCAGCATGTCCTGGGTCATCACCGCCGCCGTCGCCATCATCGACGTCGGCACGGGTGGTGGCGTGTCGGGGCCCGGTTCAGCCACGGACGGTGTCGGCGGGGCCTGCGTCGCCTCGGCGGCGCCGCGGGCCGGCTTGCGTGGTTTGCGGGCAACCGGTGCTGCCATGTCGTGGTCCTCTCAGTCCGCGACCAGCACGGAACTCAGTTCCGAGCCGTCGATGAACGGGCTGACCTGGTGACCCGTGCCCCGCGCGTGGGTCAGTTCCGCCAGCTTGTTGGTCGTGGTGTGGGCGCCGCCCTTGAGGTGTGCCCAGCCGTAGTTCTCGAGGTACGCCCAGCCGTTGGCGTCGTTGGCCGTGGCGAACAGGCGCAGCGTGCGCTGCGCGGGCAGCCACGCCCGCAGCGTCACCGACGTGCAGCCGAACACCGTCGGCCGCGTGCCCGGGTAGTCCTCGATGTAGGAGTCGCCGTACGCGATGCGGAAGTACCCGCCGTCACCCCAGCCGGTGCCCCACGAGTTCTTGCCGATCCAGCAGCCCGCGGCGTCGTCCCAGCCGATGAGCGCCACGCAGTGGCCACCGGCGACCGTCGAGGTCGTGTGCTTGTAGACACCGCTGCGGTAGTGGAAGAAGTCGTTGTAGACGACGAAGCACGCGACCACGCCGCCGTAGCTGTAGATGTGCTGCTTGATGGCGGCCGGGTTGCCCGTCAGGTTCGTGAGGCCGACGGCTTTCGCGAACCGGTTCGGCCAGTCCGCGTTCACCGTGCCGGTGCCCGCGTCGCTGTACGGGAAGTAGTCCTCGAACGTGACGCCCTTGGTCACGCAGTCGGAGAACAGGTCGTCCGGCCACGACCCGGACGCGCAGGTGTACCCGCGTGCCTTCGCGTGGACGAAGTACAGGTGCGCCTCGGACAGGTTCAGCGAGAGCCCCGCGGCGCCGCGCGTGTACGACGCCGTGCTCTCGATCGACGCGAGCGTCCCGAACGCCACGCACGAACCACATCCGCCCTGGTCACGGATGCCCGTGACGTAGGAGCGGCCACCGACGTTGCGCAGGTCGAACGCCGCGGGCAGCGACGCGCTCGGTGCGCCCATCGCGGAGACGGACTGGCCGACGGCGCCCCGCGCTGCCGCCGCCATGGCCTCCGGCTGTCCGGCGCGCTCGGCGATCTCCTCCTCCGTCGGCACGGGTACGCCCAGCCGGGCGACCCGCCAGTCCTCCGGCAACCTGCTCATCCGGGTCTCCGCCGCCTGCCACGGGTTGCCGCGCTCGGCGAGCGCCGTGCGCACCGAGGCGATCTCGGCGATATGGGGTCTGTCTGGACTCATGAGGTTCCTCCCCTTCGGGGGTTTGGGGTGGACAACAATGATTAGAGACCCGCTGACCTGCGATGGATACCTGTTTCCCTTGAGCAATAAGGGTTTTCTCCATACCGGTGGACACGAGCGGCGATTCACCCACCATGTGGTGACTACAGCTTGTCGGATGCCGAAGCGGGGTCGGGTTTGGCAGGATCAGGGGGTGAGCAACCACCCGGCCGCCGAGGTTCCCGCCCGACTGTTCGCCGACGACGACGCCGAGGCCCGTTGGCGCGCACGGTTCACCGCCGCCCGCGTGTCGCTGCCCAACTGGGCCTACGACGCACCGGACCGCAACATCTACGTGTCCAACGCCAGCGGCGTGTTCGAGATCTACGCGTGGGACCGCGTGACCGACACGCACCGCAAGGTCACCGACCGCCCCAACGGCACCCACACCGGCGCCATCAGCCCGGACGGCGGGCAGGTGTGGTGGTTCTCCGACTCCGACGGCGACGAGTTCGGCAGCTGGGTGGCCGAGTCGTTCGCGGGCAGGCCCGTCGACGAGGAGCCGAGGGCCGCGGTGGCCGGCAGTGTGCCCGGCTACCCGGCCGGTCTCGGGCTCGGCAGGAACGTCACCGCGGTCGGGGTGTCCGACGACGACGGCACCACCGTGTTCGTCGCGAAGAACGGCGGTCCGGCCGAGATCGTGTACCGCGACGAGCACGACGGCGGGGTCGCCGCGCTGTCCCGTGACGAGACGCTGCTCGCCATCGAGCACTCCGAGCACGGGGACAACCGGCACCCGGCGCTGCGGGTCCTCGCGGTCGCCGACGGCGCGACGGTCGCCGACAAGTGGGACGGCGTGGGCAAGGGCCTCGACGCGATCGGCTTCAGCCCGGTCGAGGGCGACCAGCGGCTCCTGGTCGCGCACGAACGGCGCGGCCGCGACGAGCTGCTGGTGTGGGACGTCGCGACGGACACCGAGGTCGAACTGGCCATCGACCTGCCCGGCGAGCTGACCGGCGACTGGTATCCGGACGGCAGGGCCGTCGTCGTGGTCCACACGCACGAGGCACGCAACGCGCTCTACCGCTACGACCTGGTCTCCGGTGCGCTGACCAAGCTGAACACCCCGCCGGGCACGATCGGTTCGGTGGACGTGCGGCCGGACCACACCGTCGAGTACTCGTGGTCCAACGCCGCGAAGCAGGGCGTCGTGCGCGCGCTCTACACGGACGGCACCGAGCGCGTGCTGCTGGAGCCGCCCGGCCACCGCGCGCCGGACTCGGTCGAGCTGATGGACGTGTTCGTGCCGAGCGAGGGCGGCGAGGTGCACGCCCTGTACTCCCGGCCGGCGAGCGCGCCGGACGGGCCGCTTCCGACGGTGTTCGCACTGCACGGCGGCCCGCACTCGCACGACGAGGACCGGTTCTCCGCCTACCGGGCCGCGTGGCTGGACGCGGGGTTCGCGGTCGTGCACGTCAACTACCGCGGCTCGTCCGGCTACGGCTCGAAGTGGCGGGACGCCATCGAGGGCAGGCCTGGTCTGACGGAGCTGGCGGACGTGGCCGCCGTGCACGAGTGGGCGGTGGCGAAGGGGCTGGCCGACCCGGCGAAGTGCGTGGTCAACGGCGCGTCCTGGGGCGGGTACCTGTCGCTGTTGGCGATGGGGACGCAGCCCGCGCTGTGGGCGGCCGGGGTGGCCGGGGTGCCGGTGGCGGACTACCTCGCCGCGTACGAGGACGAGATGGAGCCGCTGCGGGCGTTCGACCGGGCGCTCTTCGGCGGGTCACCCGACGAGGTGCGGGACCGCTACGTCGAGTGTTCGCCGATCACGTACGTGGACAACGTGCGGGCGCCCGTGCTGGTGGTGGCCGGGGAGAACGACCCGCGCTGCCCGATCCGCCAGATCGAGAACTACCTCGAGAAGCTGGCGGACCGGGACAGCCCGTACGAGGTGTACCGGTACGACGCGGGTCACGGCTCACTGGTGGTCGCGGAGACGATCAAGCAGACGGCGATCGAGATCCACTTCGTCCGCCGCCACCTGGGGATGGACTAGGGCCTGTCCTTTGGATCTTTGTGCATGGTCTTGGTCCGATCAGCAGTTACCTCAGGGGAACGTGACGGCACTCAACCACTAACCGCCCGCGGTCCGCGGGAGTCGCTGGGTCGGGACCAACGCTTTTAATTCCGGAGAGGCGGAACAGTCTGGGCCTGCCACATCCAGTGCTGCTTCTCGAGTTCGGCGGCGATCTCGATCAGCAGGTCCTGGGTGACCAGGTCGGTCTTGTCGGTGGCGTCGATGCGCTCGCGCAGCCGCTTGATGACCTCGCCGAGGATCGCGACGATCGCGGCGACGGTGGCCTCGACGGTCTGCCAGTTGTCGGGGTAGGCCGGGATGCCGGACGACTCGACGACGGTCCTGGCCTTGCCGTTCGGCGAGACGCCGATGGCGTTGGCTCGCTCGGCCACGTCGTCGACGTACTGGCGGGCGGCCGCCACCAGCTCGTCGAGCTGCAGGTGCGCGCTGCGGAAGTTCGGGCCGACGACGTTCCAGTGCGCCTGCTTGGCGATGAGCGAGAGGTCGATCAGGTCGACGAGCGTCGCCTGGAGCACTGCGCCGGTGGCTTCCTTCTCGGCGTCACCGAGCGGGCTCGTGATCGGGGACTTGGTCATGTCATACCTCCTCAGTACACCTGTGGAAACCGTGGTGTACCCGGAGGGATTCCTGGTCACACGCGTGTTGTGGCGAACTCCACGACTTGACGCCCGATCGTGCGCAATGTCGCCGTGACCTGTTCGTCGGAGCAGTCGCCGTCCGGCCCGAACAGCACGTGCGCGGAGTTCACGGCGGCGCCGAGCGGGGTCGGCCAGCCACGCAGCGCGTGCACGATCGACCGCAGCGACGTGAGCGTGGTGACGGCGGCCTGCCAGCCGCGGGCGGCGGCGACGCAGCCGACGGCTCGGCCGTCCAGGTACGGCCTGGCGTCGTCGCGCAGGTCCTCCACGTAGTCGAGGGCGTTCTTGACCAGGCCGGACACGGTGCCGTGGTAGCCGGGCGAGACGAGCACGACGCCGTCGGCGTTGCGCAGTTCCTCGACCAGCCGGTACGCGGCCGGGCTGCGCTCGGGCTCGGCCGGGTCGTAGAACGGCAGGACCAGCTCGGCGCCCGTGATGACGGTGGTCTTGGCGCCCGCGCGCTCCGCCCCGTCGAGCGCGATACGCAGTGCGCGCTCGGACTGCGAGTCCGTGCGCAACGACCCACCGATGCCCACCACGCTGACAGTCACCGCTCTCCTTCCGTCACCCCGATCATCCACCATTCCGGCGACGTTCCGCTCCACTCCTGGTAGTTACATCGGCGGTCTGGTCTTTCGCTGAAACCCGTGGTAGTGGACTTTCGGCACGTCGGGTGACCATGGACACGTTCATTGGCTAGCCTCCACCGCATAGCCGCCCGGGGAGGCGAACATGCCGAGTGTGATGGACAGGGTGCCGCTGCCCGTTCAAGGTGCGGCACTGCATGCCGTGTTCGCGCTGCCGCGACCGTTGCGGCGGGTGCTCGCCGGGCCGCCGATCAGGCGGGACGGGCTCGAGCTGGCGCTCGACGCCCAGCTGCTGCTGCGGATGCTGGCGCTCACCGACACCAACCTCGCGGGCGGCGACGCCGCGTCGGCGCGTGCGCGGCTCGAGCTGCGGCGTGGGCTGGTCGGCCCCGGTGTCACCGGGGTGCGGACCCGCGACGTCGACATCCCGTCGGACACCGGCGTGGCCGTGCGCGCCCGGCTGTACGAGCCGGTGAACCTCGCGCCGGGCTCGCCGCTGCTCGTGTACTTCCACGGCGGCGGCTGGGTCATCGGCAGCATCGAGACCCACGACCCGACCTGCCGGTACCTGGCGCGCAACGCGCAGGTCAGGGTGCTGTCGGTGGAGTACCGGCTCGCGCCGGAGCACCACTTCCCGGCCGCGGTGGAGGACGCGCTCACCGCGTTCCGGTACGCCGCGCGCAACGCGGACGCGCTGGGGGCGGACCCGTCGGCGATCGCGGTCGGCGGGGACAGCGCGGGGGCCAACCTGGCCGTGTCCGTCTGCCTGCAGACGCTGGGCAACGGCCCGCGGCCGGTCTTCCAGCTGCTCTTCTACCCCGCCACCGACGGAACGACGCGGCGCCGGTCGCGGGACCTGTTCGCCGACGGCTTCTTCCTCAGCGACGACGACGTGACGTGGTTCCTCGACCACTACTGCCCGGACGTCGAGATGCGGGCCGACCCGCGGCTGTCGGTGCTGCTCGCCGACGACCTGCGGGGGCTGCCGCCCGCGTACGTGGCGACCGCCGGGTTCGACCCGCTGCGCGACGAGGGCAACGCGTTCGCCGACCGGTTGCGCGAGGCGGGCGTGCCGGTCGTGAAACGGCAGCACGACGACCTCATCCACGGTTTCGTCAGTTTCGTGAACCTCGGCACGCGTTTCCGGGAAGCCCTTTCGGAGGCGGCGGGCGCACTGCGCACCGGCCTCGTGTTGCGTTCCCGCGCGAATGTCGTGGACCTGTTCCGGCCGACCGCGTAAGAAAAGGGAACCGCCGGATTTCGACTTGGTCGGCGTGCGCCCCGGGGTCAGGGCACCGGCACACCGAAGGCACGAGGCCGCGGAATGCGTGTTCTGCTGGCCGGCCGCGGCGGTGACCCGCCGGGGCATCTTTACTTGAACGAATCAAGACAACTCGGGACTGTCGGTGGCCGACCGTAAATTGGTTGCCGTTCCGCACTCGCGAGAGGTCACATCCAACCATGCAGCTGTACCGCCGAACGCTTGCCCTGCCCGGGGTCCGGACCCTGTTGGTGCTCGTGTTCTTCGCCCGCATCCCGGCCACGGCGTCCGGGATGGTCCTGACCCTGCACGTCGCGGTCACCATGGACCGCGGGTACGGGGCCGCGGGCACGGTCGGCGCGGTCGCGACCATCGGCATCGCGCTCGGAGCGCCGGTGCTGGGCCGGGTCGTCGACCGGTACGGCCTGCGGCCGATGCTCGTGATCACGACCGTCGGCGAGGCGACGTTCTGGGCGTTCGCGCGGTTCATGCCGTTCCCGGTGCTGCTGGTGTGCGGGTTCGTCGGCGGCATGCTCGTGCTGCCCGCGATGTCCGTCGGCCGCCAGGCGATCGCCGCGCTCGTGCCCGCCGACCTGCGGCGCACGGCGTACTCCATGGACTCGGTGTCCACCGAGCTGTCGTTCATGGTGGGCCCGGCGGCGGCGGTGTTCGTCGCGACGCAGTTCTCCACGCAGACCGCGACCCTCGCGATGGCCGTCGGGATCGTGCTCGTCGGCGCCGCGCTGTACGTGGTGAACCCGGCGGTGCGCAGCGAGGAGGAGAAGGCAGCGGCCGAGAAGGTGCCACGCCGGGTGTGGCTGACGCCGCGGCTCGTGGGTGTCCTGCTCGTGGGCGCGGGGGCGGTGTTCATCCTGGCGGGCATCGAGGTCGCGATCGTGGCGCAGATGGAGCACAACAGGGACCTGTCGTGGACGGGTCTGGTGATGATCGTGTGGTCGGCGGCGTCCGCGGTCGGCGGCATCGTGTACGGGGCGCTGAAGCGGTCCGTCCGGCAGGTGACGCTGATGGCGTGGCTGGGGCTGCTGACGATCCCGATCGGCCTCGCGGGCGGCACGTGGTGGACGCTCCTGCTGGTGCTGGTGCCCGCGTCGTTCCTGTGCGCGCCGACGATCGCCGCCACGGGCGAGGAGGTGGCCCGGCTGGCCCCGGCCGCTGTCCGCGGGGAGGCGACAGGGTTGCAGTCGTCGGCGTTCACGCTGGGATCGGCGGTCGGCGCGCCGCTGGTGGGGTTCGTGGTGGACCACGCGTCGCCGGGGTGGGGGTTCGCGCTGGCGGGGTTCGGCGGCGTGCTCATCGCGGGCCTGGCATGGGCGCTGGCCGCCCGGCAACGGGAACTGGCACCGGCGGTCAGTTGATCGTTCGCCGCAGCCGGATCCAGGGGCCGCGGTGCCCACGACCTCGCCGTCGACCTCCGCGTGCCAGACGTCCCTGGGCGGTCCGGGTGTGCGTGATCTTCATTCCGTGCCGCCCACCACGGTGTTGCGGCCCGCGCGCTTCGCCCGGTACATCCGCTCGTCCGCCACGTTGACGAGACCGTCGACCGTGGTGGCCGCGTCCGGGAAGCACGCGACGCCGACCGACGCGGACAGGTCGGTGATCACGCGGGTGACGTCGCCGACCACGACCGTCACCGTCAGGTCGCCGACCGCGGTGCGGACGCGTTCCGCCACGTCACGGGCGCCGTCGTCGGCGATCTGCGGCAGCAGCACGACGAACTCCTCGCCACCCCAGCGGCCGACCGAGTCGTACGCGCGCAGCTGGTCGGTGATCGTCTCCGCCACGCTGCGCAGCACGACGTCCCCCGCGACGTGGCCGTAGGTGTCGTTGACCTTCTTGAACCGGTCGAGGTCGACCATCAGCACGGCGAAGGGCTCACGGGTCCGCGCGTTGCGCACCAGCTCTGCCGCCACCCGCGTCTGCCACTCCTCGGCGGTGAGCATCCCCGTCTTCGAGTCCTGCGCGGCCTTCTCCTCCAACTGTCGCATGAGGACGTTCCGGTGCAGCACGATGACCGGCAGCAGCATGAGCGCCACCAGCGCGGGCTGCGTCACGAGCACGACCGCGGTCGCGCCGCCGAGGCTCAGCGTCGCCAGTTCGAGCGCGTTCTCCGCCTTGGTGCCGAGCGTCTTCGACCACGGCCGCGCCGGGTGGTGGACCTTGACCGCGATCGCCACGGGCACGCCGTTGACCGACGTGTACACGAGGATCGCCACCGCCATCGCCAGCAGGACGAGGCCACCCTGCCAGTCGGCGCGGACCACGTCGCCGGACCCGAACAGCCGCAGCACCGGCTGCACCGACATGACCGCCAGCAGGATGGTGCTCGCGGAGAACGCGACGCGGTAGGCGTGCCTGCCCTGGATGGGCCACCACACCCGCAGCCACAGGTGCAGGTAGGTGATCACGGTCAGCGCCACCGCCATCGCCGCGGGCAGCACCGCCGCACCGCTGAACATCCAGACCGACGTCATGTTGATGTGCGGCCGGTCGGCGAGGTACCGGCGCGCCTTCTCGGTGCCGAGCGAGAGCTCCGTCTGCAGGCACGAAACCACCAGCAGCGCGAGGAACCGCGCCCAGTCCGCGTCGGTCGGCGCCCGCCCGGGGAAGGCGACGACGAGCACGACCATCGCCAGTTCCACACCCAGGTACAACGGCAGCACCGCACGAGGTGCATCGAGGATCGCCCACCGGACCCGTGGTCGGGTTGCGGTCATGCTCGTCGCTCCACGGTGATCTCAGGTCCCCGAGCCAGAAGGCCTGAAGGTACCGGAAACCCGTGCACCCGACCGTGTTGCCCGACACGGACCAACCATTCGGATCAACGAACCCCGCGAGTCGCGCCCCAGAACACCGCGAGTCGCGCTCCCGCGCACACCGAGTTGTGCGTTTCGTGCAGACCGCGATGTGCACGAAACACACAACTCAGCATGTTCGGGAGCGCGACTCGCTATGTTCTGGAGCGCGACTCGCTATGTTCTGGAGCGCGACTCGCTATGTTCTGGGGCGCGACTCGCGGGTTAGGGGTGGGCCAGGGCTTCCGCGATTTCGTAGGTGTTGAGGGCGGCGCCCTTGCGGAGGTTGTCGCCGCAGACGAAGAAGTCCAGCGTGTTCGGGAAGTCCAGCGCCTGGCGGATGCGGCCCACGTAGGTCGGGTCGCCGCCGACAACGTCGGCCGGGGTCGGGAAGACGCCGTTCTCCGCGTCGTCCTGCAGCACGATCGACGGCTGGGCCTCGAAGACCTCGCGGGCCTGCTCGACGGTGACCTCGCCCGCGAACGTCGCGTGGACCGCGAGCGAGTGCGTGGTCACGACCGGGACGCGCACGCACGTTGCCGAAACGCGAAGGTCCGGGATGCCCAGGATCTTCCGCGACTCGTTGCGGACCTTCAGCTCCTCGGAGTACCAGCCGTCGCCCTTGTAGGACCCGGCCGACGGGACCACGTTCAGCGCCAGCGGCGCCGGGAACGGGGACTCCGACAGCGGCAGCCCGGCCGCTTCGAGCGCCTCGCGCACGTCACCGGGCCGCACGCCGACGCCCTTGCCGACCACCGCGGCCAGCTCCGCGTACAGCCGCTCAACACCGGCCACGCCCGCACCGGACACCGCCTGGTACGACGCGACGACCAGCTCCGTCAGCTCGAACGACCGGTGCAGCGCGCCCAGCGCCGCCATCATCGACAGCGTCGTGCAGTTCGGGTTCGCGATGATCCCGCGCGGCCGGTCGTGGATCTTGTCGAGGTTGCACTCCGGCACGACGAGCGGCACGTCGTCGTCCATCCGGAACGCGCCCGAGTTGTCGACCACGACCGCGCCACGGGACGCCGCGATCGGCGCCCACTCGGCGGAGATCTCGTCCGGCACGTCGAACATCGCGATGTCGACGCCGTCGAACGCCTCCGGGGACAGCGCGACGACCGTCTTCTCCTCGCCGCGCACGGTCAGCTTGCGACCCGCCGACCGCTGCGACGCGATCAGCCGCACGTCCCCGAACGGGAACGATGCCCGCTCGTTCATGATCTCGATCATCACCGAGCCGACCGCGCCGGTGGCGCCGACCAGAGCCAGTGTGGGTGCCATCAGCGACCACTCCCCGCGTACACCTGGGCGACCTCGTCGCCGCCGAGCTCGAAAGCACTGTGGATGGCCTGCACGGCCTCGTCGAGCTGCGTGTCCCTGATCAGCACCGAGATGCGGATCTCCGAGGTGTTGATGATCTCGATGTTCACGCCTGACTTCGCGAGCGCCTCGCAGAACGTGGCCGTGACGCCCGGGTGCGACCGCATGCCCGCGCCGACCAGCGACACCTTGCCGACGTGGTCGTCGTACAGCACCGACTTGAAGCCCAGCTCTTCCTTGATCTTCTCGAGCGCCGACACCGCGGTCGGGCCGTTGTCCTTCGACAGCGTGAACGTGATGTCGGTGCGGCCGGAGACCGTGCTCGACACGTTCTGCAGCACCATGTCGATGTCGATCTCGGCGTCCGCGACGACCCGGAAGATCCGGGCGGCGAAACCCGCCTGGTCGGGCACGCCGACGACGGTGACCTTCGCCTCCGAGCGGTCGTGCGCGACGCCGGTGATCATGGCCTGTTCCACGGGAATGTCCTCCACTGAGCCGGTCACGATGGTCCCCGGCTTGTTGGTGTACGACGAGCGGACGTGGATGGTGACGCCGTAGCGGCGTGCGTACTCCACGCAGCGCAGCATCAGGACCTTCGCCCCCGACGCCGCCATCTCGAGCATCTCCTCATACGGCACCCGGTCGAGGCGCCGCGCGTCGGCGACGATCCTCGGGTCCGCGGTGTACACGCCGTCGACGTCGGTGTAGATCTCGCACACGTCCGCGTTCAGCGCCGCGGCCAGCGCGACGGCGGTGGTGTCCGAGCCGCCCCGGCCGAGGGTGGTGATGTCCTTGGTGTCCTGGCTCACGCCCTGGAAGCCGGCGACCAGGCAGATGTAGCCCTCGTCGAGCGCCTGCTGAACGCGGCCGGGCGTGACGTCGATGATGCGGGCGCGGCCGTGCGTGGAGTCGGTGACCACGCCTGCCTGCGAGCCGGTGAACGACACGGCCTCCGCGCCGAGCGCGCTGACGGCCATCGCGACCAGCGCGTTGGAGATGCGCTCACCGGCCGTGAGCAGCATGTCCATCTCACGTTCCGGTGGGACCGGGTTGACTCTCTGTGCCAGGTCCAGCAGTTCGTCGGTGGTGTCCCCCATGGCCGAACACACGACCACCACGTCGTTGCCTGCTTTGCGGGTCGCGACGATCCGCTCGGCCACGCGTTTGATCCGGTCCGCGGACTCGAGCGATGAACCGCCGTACTTCTGGACCACGAGCGCCACTGTCGGCTACCTCCTCGGATAGTCAGAACGAGCCTAACCGAGTGGGCGAATCGGTTAAGGCGCCTGTGTGGCACCCGCCACGTGCGAGAACGCGCGCAATACCCTGTAGTCGATGACCAGCCGATGTGGCGGGAAGGGATCGGGGTGTCGGCGACGGACGTGACGCGCGCCGAGGCGGAGGAGTCCTCCGTCCCGGAGAGCCAACCGGTGGGCTCCAGGTTCCGGCTACCGGCCTGGTCCGTCCGGAGAGCGGGCACGGTCCTGGCCCCGGCGTTGATCTTCCTCGGCATCCGTGAGCTGGGGTTGCTGGTGCTCACGTGGATGGCGGCGCGCAACAACCACTCGGTGTCCGAGGCGCTGCGGTCGTGGGACGGCCAGTGGTTCCTCGCGATCGCGGGCGGCGGCTACGAGGGGGTGCCCGACGGCCTGGTCGACGCGTACGGCCAGCGCAGCGCCGAGACCCCGCTCGCGTTCTTCCCCGGGTACCCGATGGTGGTCCGGTGGTTCGCGGCGATCGACGGGCAGGGCGGGATCGGCCTGGTCACGTCGGCGTTGACCGTGACGATCGTCTCGGGTGTCGTCTGCTCGTACGGCCTCGCGCGGCTCGGGCGGCACATCCGCGGCGGCTCGCACCGCACCGGGCTGATCCTGGTCGCGCTGTTCGCGGCGTCGCCGATGTCGGTCGTGCTGGCGATGGCGTACTCGGAGGCCATGTTCTGCGCGCTCGCCGCGTGGGCGCTGGTCGGGGTGCTGGAGAAGCGGTGGCTGCTCGCCGGGGTGTGCTGCGCGTTGGCCGGGCTGGTCCGGTCCACGGGAGCGGCGCTGGTACTGGCGGTCGGCCTGGCCGCGCTGCTCGTGGTGATCCGCGACCCGCGCTCGTGGCGGGCGTGGCTCGGCGGTGCGCTGGCACCGGCGGGGCTGCTCGGCTACCTGGCGTGGGTCGGCGTGCGGACCGGCGAGTGGAACGGCTGGTTCGCGTTGCAGGAACGCGGGTGGGGCACCGGCTTCGACGGTGGTGCCGCGACGCTGCGGTTCTCGCTGGACGCGCTGGCCGATGCGCGGTCCGTGCTCGAGGTCGTCACCGTCTGGCTGATCGTCGCGGCTCTGGTGCTGCTGGTGGTCATGATCGTGCGGAAGGTCGAGTGGCCGCTGATCGCGTACTCGGCCGCGGTGCTGGCGATGGACCTGGCCTCGAACGGCCTGATGAACTCGAAGGCGCGGCTGATGGTGCCCGCGTTCACGCTGCTGATCCCGGTGGCGCTGGCGCTCGCGAAACGGCGGGTGTCGACGTTCGTGGTGGCGCTGTGCGCGCTGGCGGTGCTCAGTTCGTGGTTCGGGGCATACGCACTGACCTCGTGGGGTTACGCCATCTGATGACTGACAGGGATGCCGAGACGAGCGTGCCCATCCACCCGCTGCTGGCGGCCAGGTGGAGCCCCCGTGCGCTGGACCCGGGCGGCGTGGTGGCCGACGACCAGCTGCGTGCGGTGCTGGAGGCCGCGCGGTGGGCGCCGTCGAACGGCAACACGCAGCCCACGCGGTTCCTGGTGGGCAGGCGCGGGGACGACACGTACGCGCGGTTGTTCGACCTGCTGTCGAGACGCAACCAGAGGTGGGCGCACGCGGCGGCCGTGCTGGTGCTGCTGTGCGTGGTCACCGTGAACGAGAAGGGCGCCATCCCGATGCCCGAGTACGGGGCCGGGCTGGCGGCGGAGAACCTGGCGCTGCAGGCGGTGTCGGAGGGCCTGGTCGCGCACCAGATGGGCGGCTTCAACAGGGAGGGCGCGAAGCTCGTGTTCTCGCTGCCGGGAGACGTCGAGCCGCAGACGGTGATCGCGCTGGGCACACTCGGTGACCCGGCGC
The DNA here is from genome assembly GCF_044466355.1 of Actinophytocola sp. NPDC049390. Taxonomy (NCBI): domain Bacteria; kingdom Bacillati; phylum Actinomycetota; class Actinomycetes; order Pseudonocardiales; family Pseudonocardiaceae; genus Actinophytocola; species Actinophytocola sp. NPDC049390. The sequence continues at coordinate 318,648 of NZ_JBITMQ010000004.1, read as the reverse complement.
TGCTGGACGAGGAGCGGCGCGCGAAGGAACTGGCACCGCGCCGCAGGCTGGGCCTGGACGAGATCGCCTTCACCGGCGAGTGGGGCAACCCGGTGTTCCGGCATGGTGTGTGACATCCACACGCACGTCGAACAGCAGGACTCCGACGGCACGTGGCGCCGCGTCGAGTGGCCCGGTGCCGAACGGCACGGCTCCGGGCCGTTCGACTGGAGCAACTACGGCCTGTTCGCGTTCTTCGCGGGCGTGCGGAACTACTCGGCGGTACCGCCGCTCGCGGAACCGCGTGGCCTGCCCGCGGACGTGTCCTCGTCGCTGCTGGCGGAAAGCCGCGACACCGACTTCCACTCGCACTCCTGGCTGTCGGTGGCCGAGCTGGCCGGTTTCGACTACGCGCAGACCTTCGAAGACCGACGCGAGGGCGGCATGACCGTCGCGAGGGGCGTGCGGACCACCTACCGCGCGTTCCTCGGCGCCGAGTTCTTCCGGACGCTGGCGGCACTTTCGTCGATGAACGCGGTCCGGCCGACGCGGCTCGTGTTCTGGTTCGACAACTGAGCCCGTGGAGTCAGCGCTCACGCGCCGTAGACGGGCACCTCCGGCGGTGTCTTCTCGATGAGCGACGCCACCGCGGCGCCGACCTCCTCGACCGGCCACCGCCCGCCTCTGTCCACTGTGGCCACACGCTGGTGCCCGGACACCACGGTGATCGTCCCGGCCGCCACCTCGAACACCCGGCCCGTCACCCCCGCCGACGCCGCCGAACCCAGCCACACCACGAGCGGCGCGATGTCCTCCGGCCCCGGCAGGTCCGGGAACAGCCCCTCGGTCATCCGCGTCCGCGCCGACGGGGCGATCGCGTTCACGGTCACGCCGTACCGCGCCAACTCGGCCGCCGCCACCAGCGTCAACCCGAGGATGCCCGCCTTCGCCGCCGAGTAGTTCGCCTGGCCGACGCTGCCGAACAACCCGGCGCCCGAGCTGGTGTTGATCACCCGCGCGTCCACCCGCTCGCCTGCCTTCGCGCGCGCACGCCAGTGCTCGGCCGCGTGCCGCATCGTCAGGAAGTGCGCCTTGAGGTGCACGCGCACCACGTCGTCCCACTCCTGCTCGCTCGTCGACACGAGCATCCGGTCGCGCACGATGCCCGCGTTGTTGACCAGTACGTCCAGCCGCCCGTACCGGTCGACGGCCAGGTCCACCAGCGACTTCGCACCGTCCCACGTGGACACGTCCGCGTCGTGGTCGCCGCCGTCCACGTCGTTGACGAGCACGTGCGCGCCCTGGCGCCGGAACTCCTCCGCGTGCGCGGCACCGATCCCGCGCGCCGCGCCGGTGATCACGACGACCCGCCCGGCACAGATCATGACCGCTCCACCGCCTCCAGGAACGCGGGCCGTTCGCCGCCGCCGTGCACGGTGACCGTGCTGCCGCTGACGTACGCCGCCCCCGGCGACGCGAGCCACAGGCACGCCTGCGCCACGTCCGCGGGCACCGCCATGCGTCCCAGCGGAATCGTCGCGCCGACCGCCGGAACGGCGTCGCCGTAGTGCAGTTCTGACCGCTCGGTGTCGACCGGCCCCACCACGACCGTGTTGACCCGCACCTTCGGCGCCCACTCGACGGCGAGCGACGTCGCGAGGTTCGCCAGCCCCGCCTTCGCCGCGCCGTACGCGGCCGTGCCCGGCGACGGCCGGGTGCCGCTCACGCTGCCGATCATGATGATCACGCCACCCGTTTCCTGTTGCTGCATCACGGTGTTCGCGCGCTGCGACACGTGCAGCGGCGCGACCAGGTTCAGCTCGATGATCTTGGCGTGCAGGCGGGGGGACGCGGTGGCGGCGTCGACCGGCGGCGCGCCACCGGCGTTGTTGACCACCACGTCGAGCGTCCCGTAACGGTTGATCACGGCCGACACCAGTGCGTCCACCTGGGACAGATCACGCACGTCCGCCCTGATGAACTCGGCCTCGCCGAGGTCGGCGGTCGGCTCGTGGCGGCTGCAGGTCACCACGTCGTGCCCCGCGTCGAGGAACCCGCGCACGATCCCCAGCCCGACGCCGCGTGCGCCGCCGGTCACCAGCACGGTCGTCACAGGCGCTCCAGGACCGTCACGTTCGCCTGCCCGCCGCCCTCGCACATGGTCTGCAGCCCGTAGCGGCCGCCGGTGCGTTCGAGGTTGGACAGCAGCGTGGTCATCAGCCGCGCACCGGTCGCGCCGAGCGGGTGACCGAGCGCGATCGCACCGCCGGTCGGGTTCACACGTTCGGGGTCGGCGCCGGTCTCCTTCAACCAGGCCAGGACGACGCTCGCGAACGCCTCGTTGATCTCCACCAGGTCGATGTCCCCGATGGACATCCCGGCACGCCGCAGCGCGTGGTCGGTGGCGGCGATCGGCGCGTCGAGCATCACCACCGGGTCACCGCCGCGCGCCGAGAGGTGGTGCACGCGGGCACGCGGGGTGAGCCCGTACTCGGTCAGCGCGCGCTCGGACACCACGAGCAGGGCCGCGGCGCCGTCGGAGATCTGGCTGGCCAGGGCGGCGGTCAGCCGACCGTCGGGCAGCAGGGTCGGCAACCCGGCCATCTTCGCGGGCGACGTGTCCCGGCGCGGGCACTCGTCGACGGCCAGCTCGTCCAGCGGCGCGATCTCGCGGGCGAACCAGTCGTTGTCGACGGCCGCCACCGCGCGGACGTGGCTGCGCAGCGCGAACTCCTCCATGTCCGCCCGCGAGACGTCCCACTTCGCGGCGATCATCTCCGCGCCGCGGAACTGGGAGATCTCCTGGTCGCCGTACCGCGCGCGCCAGCCCTTCGACGTGGAGAACGGGTCCGGGAACCCGTGCTGGTGCCCCGCGTACATGGCGGCCGAGATCGGGATCGCGCTCATGTTCTGCACGCCACCGGCGACGACGACGTCCGCGGTCCCGCTCATCACCGCCTGCGCGGCGAAGTGCACGGCCTGCTGCGACGACCCGCACTGCCGGTCCACGGTCACGCCAGGGACCTCCTCGGGCAGCCCCGCGGCGAGCCAGCACGTCCGCGCGACGTCCCCGGCCTGCGGGCCGATCGTGTCGACGCACCCGAACACCACGTCGTCGACAAGAGCCGGGTCGAGCGGGGTTCTGTCGAAGAGCGCGCGCAGCACGTGCGCACCGAGGTCGGCCGGATGGACGCCCGCGAGCCCGCCGCCACGCCGGCCGACCGGCGTGCGGACCGCGTCGACGATGTACGCGTCAGCCACGGTGCTAGGCTACCAAGCTAGCGCTTGGGTGCGGGAGTGGAGAAGATGGCGGAAACGCGCGGCAAGCCGTCGGCACGGCGTGCCGACCTGGTGCGGATCGCGGCGGAGCTGTTCGCGGAACGCGGCTACCGGGCCACGACGGTCCGGCACATCGGCGACGCCGCGGGCGTGCTGTCGGGCAGCCTGTACCACCACTTCGACTCCAAGGAGACGATCCTCGACGAGCTGCTGTCGAGCTACCTGGACGAGCTGCTCGCCACGTACCGGGAGATCGCGGTCGGCGACCCGGTCACCGCGCTGCGCGGCCTGGTCACCGAGGCGTTCCGCTCACTCGGCGAACACCGCGCCGCGATCACCGTGCTGCAGAACGAACGCAACTACCTGCGGACGCTCCCTCGCTTCGGCTACCTGTCGAAGGCCGACGACGAGGTGCGCCGCATCTGGACCACCGTGCTGCGCGACGGCATCGAGTCGGGCGCCTTCCGCGCCGACCTCGACCCGGCGGTCACGTACCGCTTCCTGCGCGACTCGGTGTGGGTGGCGGTCCGCTGGTTCCGACAGGATGGTCGCCTGTCGCCCGAACAACTGGCCGAGCAATACCTGAAGATGATTCTTGACGGCATCACCGCCTGACGACGATCAGAGGACGGCCGAAGGCGGCACGCAGGCGTCGATCGAGAGTGTCTGGGCGCGGGCGCTGCTCCGCTGAGCTGGCGCTGCTGCTGATCATGTTGCCGGGCGGGTTCGCGCTCTGGTTCGACGCGGCCGAGTACAAGTCGGACACCGAGCGGCTGCTCCGGGCCGGGCGGACGTCCACGTGCTGAGCCTGCGCGTCAGCGGCGACGGCGTGCCGCCGTTCGAGGCGAGGTACCGCTGCGAACTGGAGCCGGGGAACGTCGTCGGCGCGCGGCTGCCCGCGACCGTCGACCCGGCCGGCAACCTGTTCACGCTCGAGTACCTGCCGCACGGAGCACGCGCTTGAGCACCTTGCCGGACGCGTTGCGCGGCAGTTCGTCGGTGAACTCGACCTGGCGGGGCACCTTGTAGTTGGCGAGCAGGCCCGCGCAGTGCGTGATGACGTCCTCAGTGGACAGCCCGGTGCCGACGACGAACGCCTTGCCGACCTCGCCGAGCCGGTCGTCCGGCACCCCGACGACGGCGGACTCCCGGACACCTGGCAGCCGGGCCAGCGCCTGCTCGACCTCGGCGGGGTACACGTTGAAACCCCCGCTGATGTACATGTCCTTGAGGCGGTCGGTGACCGTGAGGTAGCCGCGTTCGTCGACGCGGCCGACGTCCCCGGTGTGCAGCCAGCCGTCGGCGTCGATCGCCTGCGCTGTCGCTTGTGGATCGTCGAGGTAGCCGAGCATGACGTTGGGGCCGCGCAGGAGGATCTCGTCCTGGTCGCCCAGCGCCAGGTCGAACCCCGCGGCAGGCCTGCCGCAGGTGGTGGCGACGGTCGTCGCGTCGTCGTCGGGCGAGCACATGGTGGCGACGACCGCCTCGGTGAGCCCGTACGCGGTGAGGACGGTGCCGAACTCGCGCTGCATGCGTTCGACGAGCGGCACGGGCACGACGGCGGCGCCGGTGACGGCGAGGCGCAGGGTCGACAGGTCGGCACCGGGGAGGTCGAGCATCGTCTGGAAGATCGTCGGCGGGCCGGGCATCACGGTGACGCGCTCGGCCCGCACGGTGGCCGCGGCCTGACGTGCGTCGAAGGTGGCCTGCGGGACGATCGTGGCGCCGGTCAGCGCGCAGACGAGGATGCCGGCCTTGTAGCCGAAGCTGTGGAAGAACGGGTTGATGACGAGGTACCGGTCGTCGGCCGTGACCTGCCCCAGCTCGGCCCACGCCCTGGCAACGCCGAGGGCCTGGCGGTGCGCGCTCATGGCGCCCTTGCTGCGGCCGGTGGTGCCGGAGGTGAAGAGGATGTCGCTGACGTCGTCCGGGCTGGTCACGACGTCCGGCGCGGGGTGGTCGACCGGCTGCCACGGCCGGTCGGGGTCGACCGTCATGACGAAGTCCGGGACGCGGTGACCACCGTCGCGGAGTTCGGCGAGGCGGTCCCGGCCGAGAAACTCCCCGACGACGACCAGCGCCCTGGCACGCGTCCGGTCGAGGATGTCGGCGGTCTCGGCGGCCGTGAACCGGGTGTTGACGGGCACGAGCGTGGCCCCGGCGGCGAACAACCCGAACGCGGCGATGACCCAGTGATGGGTGTTGGGCGCGCAGATGGCGACCCGGTCCCCGGGCCGAACCCCGTTGGCGGCGAACAGCCCGGCGGTGGCGACGGCCTGCTCACCGACGTCGCGCCACGACATGCGGACGGCGCCGTCGACCAGCGCCTCCGCGTCCCCGAACCGACGAGCCGCGGCAGCGACGACAGCGGGAATCGTGTCCACGAGCTAACTAGAACACGTTCTATCCAAGGGGCACAAGCCCGGACCCCCTGGGTCGGCGCCACCCCGACAACCGAATGCCCGGGCGCGACTCCGTGGGCTCAGTCACGCAAGCCGACGGATCAGGCGTGACAAAACCGACGACACGATCAGCCAGAACAACGCCGCGAGCCCGTAGTTCACGAGCACCCGCAACTCGGCGTTCGCCGGCGTGAAGAGCGACTTGAACGCGAGCGCCAGCGGATCGGCGGCGGCCGAGAAGAACTCGGTGATGCCGTTGTCGGGGTTGGCGTGGCCGACCGTCAACAGGACGTGCACGACCAGCACCAATGCGAAGAGCAGCCCGGCCCAGCGGACGACGCCCGCCAGGACTCCCACCACGCTCGACCGGGTCACGGTGGCCATGGTGGGAGTCTGGCACGTTCGTCGTCAGGATACGACCCGCGCGATCAACCCCGCCACGACCAGCCAGAACACGGCGGCGAGGCCGTAGTTCACGATGATCTCAAGCGACCGGTTGGCGATGTTGAAAAGGCCAGGCCAGAACAGCGCCAGCGGCTCCGCCAGCGACTGGATGAACCGGAAGAATGCGTTGCCCGCGTTCGCGCCGAACAGCAGCAGCAGGATGTAGACGACCTCGATGAGCGCGAAGACCGCCCCGATGAGCTGGACGACGCGCGCAGCGGTCCCACTGCCCGTGCGGCTCCATCTACGAGTTGTCATGGCTCATGGGTTGCCCGGCACCCGTGTGACGAAACAGTGACGCGGGAGCAATCGGATAGGCCGTTCGGCCCACTATGTGAGAGGCCGGCTTCTGGTTCGCCACGTTCGGTGGCTAGGCTGTCGGCCGTGGCGCGTGTTCTCCTCCTTCGTTGCCGCGACGGGGCCTGACCAGACCGGCTCCCCGCCGCGGGGCGAAGCCTTGCCGGTCGTACGTCCATAGACCCGCAGGCAGGAGCCTCCCGACATCATGAGCATTCCCGACGTACAGCGTGCCGCGACCAGCAACATCCGAATGCCGTCCCGGCCCGCGCCCGACAGCCAGCCCGCCTGGAACACGCAGCGCGGCTCGTCCATGCCGGTCCACCGGTACAAGCCGTTCGCCCAGGTCGTCGAGCCGATCACGCTGCCCGACCGCACGTGGCCGGACAAGGTGATCACCACGGCGCCGCAGTGGTGCGCGGTGGACCTCCGCGACGGCAACCAGGCCCTGATCGACCCGATGTCCCCTGCGCGCAAGCGGCGCATGTTCGACCTGCTCGTACGCATGGGCTACAAGGAGATCGAGGTCGGCTTCCCCGCCGCGTCGCAGACCGACTTCGACTTCGTGCGCGAGATCATCAGCGACGGCGCCGTCCCGGACGACGTCAGCATCCAGGTGCTGTCGCAGTGCCGCCCCGAGCTGATCGAGCGCACCTTCGAGGCCCTGCAGGGCGCGCGCAAGGCGATCGTCCACATCTACAACTCGACCTCGATCCTCCAGCGGCGCGTGGTGTTCCGCGAGGAGCGCGAGGGCATCAAGAAGATCGCCACCTCCGCCGCCGAGATGGTGGCCGAGCTGGCGGGCAAGTACTCCGACACCGACTTCCGGTTCGAGTACTCCCCCGAGTCCTACACCGGCACCGAGCTGTCCTACGCGGCCGAGGTGTGCAACGCGATCACCGAGATCTGGCAGCCGACGCCCGACCACCCGGTGATCATCAACCTGCCCGCGACCGTCGAGATGGCGACACCGAACGTGTACGCGGACTCCATCGAGTGGATGAACCGCAACCTCGAGCGTCGTGACTCGGTGGTGCTGTCGCTGCACCCGCACAACGACCGCGGCACCGGCGTGGCCGCCGCCGAGCTGGGTTACCAGGCCGGCGCGGACCGTATCGAGGGCTGCCTGTTCGGCAACGGCGAGCGCACCGGCAACGTGTGCCTGGTGACGCTGGGCATGAACCTGTTCAGCCAGGGCATCGACCCGCAGATCGACTTCTCCGACATCGACGAGATCCGCCGCACGGTCGAGTACTGCAACCAGCTACCGGTCGGCGAGCGCCACCCGTGGGGCGGTGACCTGGTGTTCACCGCGTTCTCCGGCTCGCACCAGGACGCGATCAACAAGGGCTTCGACGCGCTGAAGGACGCCGCCGAACGCGCGGGCCACCCGGTGGAGGACCACCCGTGGGAGGTCCCGTACCTGCCGATCGACCCGAAGGACGTCGGCCGCACGTACGAGGCCGTGATCCGCGTGAACTCGCAGTCCGGCAAGGGCGGCGTCGCGTACGTGATGAAGACCGAGCACCAGCTGGAGCTGCCGCGCCGCCTGCAGATCGAGTTCTCGCAGGTCGTGCAGCGGTACACGGACTCGGAGGGCGGCGAGGTGTCGCCGTCGCTGATGTGGTCGACGTTCTCGTCCGAGTACCTCGAGCACTCGGCGCCGCTGGTGCTGCGTGAGCACCGGATCTCCGACGACGGCCGAGGCCACGACGAGATCACCGCGGTCGTCGAGGTCGAGGGCGACCGGCACGAGATCACCGGCGCCGGCAACGGCCCGATCGCCGCGTTCGTCGACGCGCTGGCGTCAGTCGGCTTCGACGTGCGGGTCCTCGACTACACCGAGCACGCGCTCACGGCGGGCGACGACGCGCGGGCCGCGGCGTACGTGGAGTGCTCGATCGGCGAGCGCACCCTGTGGGGGGTCGGCGTCCACAGCTCGATCGTGACGGCGTCGCTGCGCGCGGTCGTGTCGGCGGTCAACCGCTTCTCGCGCTGAGCAATGGGGGCGGGTCCGGCAACCCCTTGACGAGACCCGCCCCCGCAAAAGATCATCCTCCGGTCCGCTCGCTTATCGGTCGAGCGCGGCAAGAGCGGCCGGCACGGGCGTCCGTCCACTGTGGAGGTCGAAGCCGCGGTTCTCGCTGCGTGGCTCGGTGAGGCAGGCGGCGATCACGGCCGCCACGTCCTGGCGCGGCACCCGGCCCGCGGACAGGTGACCGGCGATCGTGACCCGTCCGGTACCGGGTTCGTCGGTCAGCGTGCCCGCCCGCACGACCGTCCACACGAGAGTGGACCGCCGGAGCGCGGCGTCGGAGACCTGCTTGGCGTACAGGATGGAGCGGACGAGCCGGTCGCCCTGGTCGGGCGCGTCGGCGAACTGCGCGGACAGCTGGACGTAGCGGCGGACGGCGGCCCGTTCGGCGGCACGGACCGCCTTCGTCGCGCCGTCCCGGTCGATCAGCGCCACCGCGGCCGGGTCGGGATCAGCCGCCCCGGCCGCGTTGATCACGACGTCGGAACCGGTGAACACGTCCACCAGCTCGTCGGGCTGGACGCACAGGTCCGCGACGACAGGCGTGGCACCGAGCCCGTCGACGGCTTCCTTGCGACGCCCATCCCGCACCCCGGCACGCACTTGATGTCCTTGTCGCACAAGCAAACGCACGATGTGCCGCCCGGTCCGGCCGGACGAGCCGAGCACCGTGACCACCATGCCGTCAGGATATTGGTCATGACCAGATGTCCATTCGGCCGATTCCCGTTCGTGGGGATGGCATGACGATCCTCGACTGGACCCGAGACGAACGACTCAGCCTGGCCGACCTCTTCGAGAGCCTGGACGAACACCAGTGGCAGGCACCCTCCCTGTGCGCGGGTTGGTCCGTGCTGCACGTGGCCGCCCACCTGACCACGTCCACCCGCACCACGTGGCGGACGGTGCTCACGGGCATGGTCCGCGCCCGCGGCGACTGGAACCGCATGGTGGACCACCTGGCACGCGACATCGCGGCGAGGCACACCAGGCAGGAACTGATCGCGCAGCTACGGGAGACCGCGGGGTCGCCACGCCGGGCCCCGGGAGCGGCGGAGGTCGATCCGCTGCTGGACGCGATCGTGCACGGCCAGGACGTGGCCCGCCCGCTCGGCCTCGCCCGCCCGATGCCGCTCGAGCCGACGATCGCCTCGCTGGAACACATCCTGACCAGCAGGTTCTACGGCGCCCGCAAGCGGTTCGCGCACATGCGCCTGGAAGCGACGGACTGCGACTGGTCGGCGGGCGACGGCCCACACCAGCTACGCGGCCCGGTCGGCGACCTGCTCATGGTCGCCACCGGCCGCCCAACGGGCCTGGCAACGCTGTCCGGCCCAGCCCGCAACAACATCACACTGTAACCGCGAGTCGCGCGCCCGCGCACAACGAGTTGCCGATTTCATGCACACCGACCAGCCCAGCACCCACACAAAACCAACAACTCACCATGCCCGAACACGCGACTCGCCAGCTCACACACGCACCGCGAGTCGCGCGCCCGCGCACAACGAGTTGCCGGTTTCATGCACACCGACCAGCCCAGCACCTACACGAAACCAACAACTCACCATGTCCGCGCACGCGACTCGCCGGGTTACACACGCACCGCGAGTCGCGCGCCCGCGCACAACGAGTTGCCGGTTTCATGCACATCGGTCAGCCCCGGCGTCTGCACGAAACTGACAACTCACTATGTCCGCGCGCGCGACTCGCGGGGTGGTGTTTGTGGAGCGGCGGTTGTCAGGGGCCCAGGGTCTCTGTGACGGAGGCGGGGCCGGCCAGCGTCGCGTCGTCGGCCTTGGTGTCCCACTCCATCTCCACCAGTTCCGGCTTCACCTCGTGCGGGCGGATCCTGCCGTCGCGGATGTCCTCCGCCCAGTGGCACGCGACCCGGTGACCGGGCGTGATCTCCCGCAGCGCGGGCCGCTCCGTGTCACAACGAGACTCCTGCCGCCACGGGCAGCGGGTGTGGAAGCGGCAGCCCTTCGGCGGACGGGCGGGCGAGGGCAGGTCACCGGCCAGGAGGATCCGTTCGCGGCGGTCCTCGACCGTCGGGTCCGGCACCGGCACGGCCGACAGCAGCGCCCGCGTGTACGGGTGGAGCGGCTCGGCGTACAGGTCGTCCGAGGTCGCCTCCTCGACCAGGCCACCGAGGTACATCACGCCGACGCGGTCGGAGATGTGCCGGACCACCGCCAGGTCGTGGGCGATCACCAGGTACGTGAGGCCGAACTCCTCCTGCAGGTCCTCCAGCAGGTTGATCACCTGCGCCTGCACGGAAACGTCGAGCGCGGACACCGGCTCGTCCGCGACGATCAGGTCCGGCTCGACCGTCAGCGCGCGGGCGATGCCGATGCGCTGACGCTGGCCGCCGGAGAACTCGTGCGGGTATTTTCGCAGCGCCGTGCTGGGCAGGCCGACGGCCGACAGCAGCTCACGCAGACGTCGCCCGGTCGACTCCTTGCTCTTGTCGAGCCCGTGCGCGCGCATGCCCTCGATGAGCAGCGACTCGACCGACTGGCGCGGGTCCAGCGACGACATCGGGTCCTGGAAGACCATCTGCATGCGCCGCCGCATGGTGCGGAGCTTCTCGCCCTTCATGGCCGAGAGGTCCACGCCGTCGAAGACGACCTTGCCGCCGGTCGGCTCGGTCAGCTTGAGCATCGCGCGGCCGAGCGTCGACTTGCCGCAGCCGGACTCGCCGACCAGGCCGTACGTCTCGCCCTTGTTGATCGACAGGTCGACACCGTCGACCGCGTACACGTAGCCGATGGTCCGGTCCAGCACGATCCCGCGCTTGATCGGGAAGTGGACCTTGATGTCGTCGACCTCGACCAATGGCTGGGTCGATGGCGCTGTCACGCGGGTACCTCCTGAGCAACCGGGTTGTGGCAGCGCAACAGCCGCTCGCCCCGCACGGAACCCACCCCGTCCGGCACCATCTCCGGTGTCACCTCGACGCAGACGTCGGTCGCGTTCGGGCAACGGGGCGCGAACGCGCAGCCAGACGTCCACGGGATGTTGTCGGCCACGGACCCGCGGATCGGCGAGAGCCGCTCGCCCTTGGGCGCGTCGAGCCGCGGGATCGACTGCAGCAGGCCGTGCGTGTACGGGTGGCGGGGCACCTGGAACAGGTCGTGCCGTCCGCCGCGCTCGACCACGCGGCCGCCGTACAGCACGTTGACCTCGTCGCACAGGCCCGCGACCACACCCAGGTCGTGCGTGATCATGATCAGCGCGGTGCCGGTGTCGCGCACCAGCTCGGCCAGCAGCGCCAGGATCTGCGCCTGGATGGTCACGTCGAGCGCCGTGGTCGGCTCGTCCGCGATCAGCAACCGCGGTTTGCACGCCAGCGCGATCGCGATGAGCGCGCGCTGCCGCATGCCGCCGGACAGCTGGTGCGGGTACTCGTCGAGCCGCCGTCGCGGGTCCGGGATGCCGACCTTGTCCAGCAGGTCCGCCGCCTCGACCGAGGCCTTGCGGCGGGACATGTCGCGGTGCCGCTCGAGCACCTCGGTGACCTGCAGACCGATCGGGATGACCGGGTTCAGCGACGACAGCGGGTCCTGGAACACCATGCCCAGGTCGCGGCCGCGCCGGTCGCGCATCTGCCGGTCGGACAGCGTGAGCAGCTCGGTGTCCTCGAACTTCGCCGAGCCGGTGACCCGGTTGCCGCGCTTGGGCAGCAGACCCATGATCGACATGGCGGTGACCGACTTGCCGCAGCCGGACTCGCCCACCAGGCCCACGGTCTGCCCCGGCTCGACGTCGAAGTCGACACCGTCGACCGCGGTGAACGGCTCCTCGCCCTTGCGCTGGAAGACGACCCGCAGGTCACGTACTTCGAGTAGAGCCATTACCGCCTGCTCTTCGGGTCGAGGGCCTCGCGCAGCGACTCACCCATGAGCGTGAAGCCGAGCGCCACCACGATGATGCAGCCGGCCGGCCAGAAGGCGAGCTGGGGGTGGCTGTCGATGACGTTCTGCGCCCGGCCGAGCATCTGACCCCACTCCGGGACCCGGTCGTCCGGGTTGCCGAGGCCGAGGAACGACAGGCCCGCCGCCTCGATGATCGCGATCGCGAGGACCAGCGTGGACTGCACGATCACCGGGCCGAGCGAGTTCGGCAGCATGTGCCGGAACACGATGGCCCGCTGTTTCACGCCGAGCGCACGGGCGGCCAGCACGTGGTCGCTGTGCCGCTGCGCGAGCATCGAACCGCGCAGCAGCCGCGCGAAGATGGGTATCTGCACGGTCGCGACCGCGACGATCAGCGTGTAGATGTTGGGCTGCGCGAACAGCGCACCGATCGACACCGCCAGCAGCAGGCCCGGGATCGACAGCATGACGTCGACCGCCCGCATGACCACGCTGTCGACCCAGCCGCCGAGCGCACCGGCCAGCGTGCCGAGTATCACCCCGCCCGTGAGCCCGATCAGCGTGGCGAGCACACCGACCAGCAGCGTCTGCTGAGCCCCGACCAGCAGGCGGGACAGCAGGTCGCGGCCGACCTGGTCACCGCCGAGCGGGTGCCCGGGCTGCGACTCGGGGATCTCGTTGCGTGCCTTCACGACCTGGTCGCCCAGCATCGGGTCGGCCGGGTCGTGCGGCGCGATGAACGGCGAGAGGATCGCGAGAATCACAAACGCCGAGATGATCACCGCACCGGTGATGAACACCGGGTTGCGGCGCAGCCGCCGCCACGCGGCCGCGGCCAGGCTCACGCCCGGGTCGTCGCCGACCTTGCCCGCGGTCGCGGCGAGCGCGTCGATCTTGGTCTTCGTGCTCATCATCGGGCACCACCCGCCGTGCGGATGCGTGGGTCGATCAACGCGTAGGACAGGTCGACCAGCAGGTTGATCAGCACGAACACCCCGGCGGCACAGAGGATCAGCAACAGCAGCACCGGGTAGTCACGGCGTTCGAACCCGAGCGCCAGCGCCTGCCCGATGCCGGGGAACGCGAACACCTTCTCGGTCAGCACGGCACCCGCGAGCAGCGCACCCGTCTGCAGGCCGATGGTCGTGACCACCGGCAGCATGGCGTTGCGCAGCACGTGACGGCGGCGGATGACCGGCGTGGTGAGGCCCTTGGACTCGGCGGTCCGGATGAAGTCCTCGTCGAGGACGTCCAGCACGGACGCGCGGGTGATCCGGAAGATCACCGAGAACGGGATGCTCGACAGCGCGATCGCGGGCAGGATCAGGTGTCGCAGCGCGTCCCACGCCGCGTCCCACTCCTGCGTCAGGAGCCCGTCGAGCACGAAGAAGCCGGTCACGCGGGTGGCGTCGATGCCACCGGTCTGGCGCCCGGCCGTCGGGAACCAGCCGAGGTCGACGGCCAGCACCTGCTTGAGCACGAACGCCAGGAAGAACACCGGCACCGCGACGCCGACCAGCGAACCGACGATGGAGAGGTTGTCCAGAAGGCCGCCCCTGCGGCGGGCGGCGAGATAACCGAGCGGGATGCCGATCGCGATCGCGAGGATGATCGCGAGGATCGACAGCTCCAGCGTCGCCGGGAAGCGCTGGAGGAAGACCTCCGTGGCGGTGCGCCCGGGCTGCACGCCCGTGGACACGCCGAAGTCGCCGGACGCGGCACGCGCCACGAACTTCCAGTACTGGACGAAGATCGGCTGGTCCAGGCCGAGCTCTTCGGTGAGCCGGACCCGGGTGGCCTCGGTCGCCCGCTCGCCCAGGAGGGCCGAGACCGGCCCTCCTGGGAGCGAGCGGAGCCACGCGAACAGCAGCAGCGACAGCACCCCGACGACGATCACAAGCTGCAGCAACCGCCGAACCGTGTAGCGAAGCACCTAAGTAGTTTCCCGTTTGTCAGCCGAGGCTGACCGTGTCGAACCGCTCGTCCGTGAGCGGACTCGGCACGAGCCCCTTCACGTTCTCCGCCACGACCAGCGCTGGCGGCGAGTGGGAGATCGGCACGGCCGGGAGGTACTCGGCCTTCAGCTTCTTGTTCAGCTCCTCGTACATGCCCTTGCGCTTCTCGGCGTCCGGCTCGGAGTCCGCGTCCTGGATCTCCTGGGCCAGCGTCTTGCCCCACGGCGAGTTGCCGGTGCCGAAGCGGTTGTTCGGGTCGGAGAAGAAGTTGCCGATGAAGTTGTCCGGCGTGTTGTAGTCACCGTTCCAGCCGAGCAGGAACAGGTCGGCCTTGCCCTGGTCCACGTCCTCCAGGTAGCCACCGTTCCACGGCTTGCTGACCACGTTCAGCTTGATGCCGACGGCCTCCAGGTTGCCCCGGATCAGGCCGAACATGTCCTGCGGGTTCGGCATGTACGGGCGGGTGACCTCGGTCGGCCAGTAGAAGTTGACCGTCAGGTTCGACTGACCGGCGTCGGCGAGCAGCTGCTTGGCCTTGTCCGGGTCGTAGTTGTACTTCTCCACGTCGTCGGTCCAGCCGTCGACGGTGTCCGGGTAGAAGTTCTCGGCGACCTTGGCGCCCTCGGGCAGCTGCTGCTTGACCAGCGCCTCGCGGTCGATCGCGTGGGCGATGGCCTGGCGGACCTTCAGGTCGCGCAGCGCGGGCACGTTCTTCTGGCCGATGCCGACGTAGAAGACGTTGAAGGCCGGGCGGATGAGCAGCTGGTAGCCGTCGTCCTTCAGCTGCTGCCAGTCGGCGGGCGACGGGAGGTCGTAGCCGTCCACGTCACCGGACTGCAGCGCCTGCTTGCGGGCGGTCTCGTCCGGGATGGCGCGCAGGACCAGCTTGTCCAGCTTGGCCTTGTCGCCCCAGTACTCCTCGTTGCGGACCAGCTCGACGGTGCCGTTGGCCTCGTCGTACTTGGAGAACGTGAAGGGACCGGTGCCGGTCGGGTGCTGCGTCGCGTACTCCGGGTAGACGAAGCTGTCACCCTGCTGCACGACCTCGTCGGCCTTGTACTTCTCCAGGGCCGCCGGGCTCTGCATGGCGAACGACGGCAGGCCCAGGATGGCCGGGAACTTCGAGGTGGCGCGAGTCAGCTTCACCACGGCCTTGGTGGGGCTCTCCGCGGTGCACGACTCGAACAGCGACGGCGTCTTGCCGTCCGAGAAGCCACCGAAGTTGTCCTGCCAGTAACCGGTGACGGCCGGGCTCTGGCCCGCACCCGTCTGGCCGTACCAGCGGTCCCAGTTGGCGCACACGGCCTCGGCGTTGAAGTCGGTGCCGTCGTGGAACTTCACGCCCTCGCGGAGCTCGAAGTTCCAGGTCATGCCGTCCTCGCTGCTGTCCCACTTGGTGGCGAGGGCCGGCTCGGGGTCCGCGGTACCCGGCTTGAACTCGATCAGACCCTCGAAGATCTGCTGCGAGGTGCGGAAGGTGGCACCGTCTGTGGCGAAGAAGGGGTCGAACAGCTTCGGCGCACCTTCGGTCGCGAAGGTCATCGTGCCGCCTGTCTGGCCGCCACCTTCTTCTTCGGAACCGCGCTGCGATTCAGCGCACGCGGTCAGCGCGACAGCGGCGGCGAAGCCGAGCGCCGCCAAGCGGACCGTGCGGGGGTTGACCATTACGCACCTCAGAGGGTTCGAGTCTCACACTTTGGTCGCCGACCCTATCCCGTCCGAGTGCTCGGACGTGAAGTCCTGATCTGTAACGCTTCGGTATCCGATCCGTCGACAAGTGTTTCAGCACGGGCTTTGGTCTGGTCCACCGCGAACCAGCCGCGCTCGAAATCCTGCCAGGTCAGCAGGTATTTTCGCGCCGCCTCGCCGTCGCGGGCCACGGCGCGTTCCAGTCGAGTGGTCTCGTTGGGAAGCTCACACCACACCAGGTGGGACAGCGTGTCGGAGATCGACTGACGACCGGCCGACACACCCTCGATGACCAGCAGATCCGGTACCTCCACCCGGCGGTAGGAGCCGGGGTACGGACGGCCGTCAGCCCATTCGATCCTTTGGTAGCAAGCTGTTTTTCCCATTTCTATGGGAATGAGGACGTCGTTCACCAAGCGTGGCCACCAGGACACGGGATCGTCCCAAGTCGCGAAGTCGTCGGTACTGACGACGACCCCGCCCAGCTCCCGGGCGAGTCGCGCCGCGAAGGTCGTCTTGCCGGAACCGGACGGCCCGTCGACCGCGATCAGGGTCGTGCGGCCGAGGCGCGGCGGCCGCGGCTCGATGCCCGTCATACCGAGCGGCGTCCCGTCAGCGCCCTGCCCAGCGTCAGCTCGTCGGCGAACTCCAGGTCACCGCCCATCGGCAGGCCCGACGCGAGCCGGGTGACCGTGAGGCCGGGGAAGTCGCGCAGCATCCGCACCAGGTAGGTGGCGGTCGCCTCGCCCTCCGTGTTCGGGTCCGTGGCCAGGATGACCTCGGTGATGTCGTCGGAGCCGATCCGTGCCAGCAGCTCACGCACCCGCAGCTGGTCGGGACCGATGCCGGACAGCGGGTCCAGCGCGCCGCCCAGCACGTGGTAGCGGCCCTTGAACTCGCGGGTCCGCTCGATCGCCAGGACGTCCTTCGGCTCCTCGACCACGCACACCGCCCGCGGGTCGCGGCGCGCGTCGCGGCAGATCCGGCAGGTCGGCTGCTCGGACACGTTGCCGCAGATGTCGCAGAAGACCACGCCCTCCTTGACCTTCTGCAGCGCGGTCTGCAGCCGGGTCACGTCGGCCGGGTCGGCGCCGAGCAGGTGGAACGCGATGCGCTGCGCGCTCTTCGGACCGACGCCCGGCAGTCTGCCCAGCTCGTCGATCAGGTCCTGGACCGGTCCCTCGTACATGGGGTCACATACCGGGCAGGCCGAGCCCGCCCATGCCACCCGCGAGCGGGCCCATCGCGTCGGCGGCCATCTGCTGCGCCTTGCCGCTCGCGTCCCGCACGGCGGCCACGACCAGGTCGGCCAGCGTCTCCACGTCCTCGGGGTCGACGACCTTCGGGTCGATCGTCAGTGACTTCAGCTCACCGGAGCCGGCCACGATCGCGGTGACGAGACCACCGCCCGCCGAGCCCGTCGCCTCCGCGTTGGCCAGCTCCTCCTGCGCGGACATGAGCTGTTCCTGCATCTTCTGGGCCTGCTGCAGGATCTGCTGCATGTCGGGCATGCCACCGGGTTGCACTGTCGCGTCCTCTCGTCGGTTGCTCCCAGCGTAGTCGCGAGCCCCTGTGGCAGGGTGAGCGCCGTGCGGAGACCTGTACTCGCGGTGATCGGGTTGCTGGCGCTCGCCGCGTGCGGCGGCCAGACCTCGGCGACGCCGTCGACAACTTCCCTGGCGACCTCCACGACGACCCCCTCCGCCACGACGACCATGACCACTCCCCCGCCCACCACCACGACGACGGTCCCGCCCGCGAAACCGGCCCCCGTGGTGGTGCTCGACCCCGGCCACAACGGCGCGAACGCGGCCAACCCCGGCGAGATCAACCGCCAGGTGCCCGCGGGCCGCGGCCGGATGAAGGCGTGCAACACGACCGGCACCGCGACCGACGCCGGCTACCCGGAACACGCGTTCACCTGGGACGTCGCCGTCCGGGTCCGCGACCTCCTCACCGCGCGGGGCGTGCGGGTGGTGCTGACCAGGCCGGACGACGACGGCGTCGGCCCGTGCGTCGACCGTCGCGCCGCGATCGGCAACGAGTCGGGGGCCGCGGCCGTCGTGTCCATCCACGCCGACGGCTCTACCGACACGTCCGCGCACGGCTTCCACATCGCCTACTCGGCGCCGCCGCTGAACGAGGCGCAGGGCGAGCCGTCCACGCGGTTGGCCACGACCATGCGGGACACGATGGTCGCGAAGGGCTTCGCGACCGCGGGCTACATCGGCTCCTCGGGCCTGTCTCCCCGCGACGACCTGGGCGGCCTCAACCTGTCGGAGCGCCCGGCGGTGCTCGTGGAGTGCGGCAACATGCGCAACGCCGCCGAGGCCGCCGCGTTCAGCGACCCGGCCGGCCGTGCGTCGTACGCGGCGGCCATCGCCGCCGGCATCCTCGCCTACCTGGGCTAACGGTTGATCGGACGGGCGCCGAGCTTGTCTGTGAGGAGCTTGACCATCTCCTCTTCCTGGTTCACCACGGGCGCGGGAGACGCCGGTGCACGCCCGTCGTCCTCGAAGTAGTCGTCGTCCGGCGGCTCCGGCGGCGGGGGCTCGTCAGCGGGCGGCGGAGGCGGCGGTGCGGCGGGCCGCGGAGGCTCGGGCGCCTGCCGTTGCTGTTGCGGCGCGGCGGCGGGCTGGTTCGGCCGCGTGAACGTGGGCGGGTCGGTGCGGGGCTTCTGCTGCACCGAATGTGTGGCGGCGTTCTGCGCGGCGTGCACGCACTTGACCTGCCACGTCCCACCGAGGACCTCGTTGAGCGCGTTGGCGATGGCGTCCACGTTCCGTGGTTCGGCGAGCCTGCGGGCCAGCGGCGCGGCGGTGTGCGCGATGGTGACGACGTCGCCTTCGACCGACTGCACCGTCGCGTTGGTCAGCATGGCCTCGGTGCTGCGGCTGTTCCTGCGGACCGAACCGAGCAGCTCGGACCACAGCCTGCGCACGGCCGCCGCGTCGATCGCCCCACTGGCCGCGGGCGCCGGGGTCGTCACCGGAGGCGGTGGCGCGACCGGCGCCCGGTCAGCGGGACTCGGCTGGCTGGGCGCGGCGGGACTCGGCTGGCTCGGGGCCTCGGCGGTCCGGGCGGCGGGCCACTCGGCCGCCGGCGGCGTCTGCGGCGCGGGCCGGGCCGGTGCGGGCGGAGCCGGTGCGGCGGGCAGCGGCGTCTGGGCGGGCGCCGGTTCCGCCGCGGCGGCGGTCTGCCCGGCGGTGACCCGCCGCTCGATGCGCTCCAGCCGCTGCAGCACGGCGGAGTCGGCGGCCGCGTCGGTCGGCACCGCACCGGGCAGCAACATCCGCGCACACAACAGCTCGAGCAGCAGGCGAGGCGCGGTGGCACCCCGCATGTCGATCAACCCCGTGTGCACGATCTCCGCGAACCGCGTCAACGTGGCTGGCCCGAGCCGCTGCGCCTGCTCCTGCATGCGCTCCAGCTCGTCACCGGGCGCGGCGACCAGCCCACGCTGGCCCGCGTCCGGCACCGCGCGCAACAACACCAGGTCCCGCAGGCGGTCGAGCAGGTCGGAAGCGAACCGCCGGGGGTCGTGCCCGGCCTCCACCAGCCGGTCCACGGTCCCGTACACGGCCGAGGCGTCGTTGGCGGCGAGCCCGTCGACCACGTCGTCGATCAACGCGACGTCCGTGACCCCGAGCAGCGCGACCGCCCGGTCGTAGGTGACCCCGTCCGCCCCCGCCCCGGCGAGCAGCTGGTCGAGGATCGACTGGGTGTCGCGCGCCGAACCGCCACCCGCGCGGATGACCAGCGGAAACACCGGCGGGGCGACCGTCGCACCCTCCGCGGCGACGTTGCGTTCCAGCAGCTCACGCATGGCGCTGGGCGGGATCAGCCGGAACGGGTAGTGGTGGGTGCGGGACCGGATGGTCGTCAGCACCTTGTCCGGCTCGGTGGTCGCGAAGATGAAGATGAGGTGCTCCGGCGGCTCCTCCACGATCTTCAGCAGGGCGTTGAAACCCTGCGTGGTGACCATGTGCGCCTCGTCGATGATGAACACCCGGTAGCGCGACGACGCCGGTGCGTAGAAAGCCCGGTCCCGCAGCTCACGGGCGTCGTCCACACCACCGTGACTGGCCGCGTCGAGCTCGACGACGTCGACGTTGCCGGGCCCCTCGGGCGCCAGCGACACACACGAGTCACACACCCCGCACGGATCGGGGGTGGGCCCCTGCTCACAGTTCAGCGAACGGGCCAGGATCCGCGCGGACGACGTCTTGCCGCACCCACGCGGGCCGGAGAACAGGTACGCGTGGTTGACCCGCTTCGCGGCCAGGGCCGTCCGAAGCGGTTCGGTGACGTGTTCCTGCCCGACGACCTCGGCGAAGGTAGCCGGCCGGTACTTGCGGTAAAGGGCGAGCGCCACGCCAGGACCATACCCGCCGACACCGACAGGCTCGCCCCCAACTCCGCCCGGTACACTGTCCGTGGACCCCATGCGGCGTTCATCTCGTGAACCTCCCCAGGGCCGGAAGGCAGCAAGGATAAGCGAGCTCTGACGGGTGCGTGGGGTCCCTCGACCTCTGGCCGACCCTGCTCGGTTGCTTCGCAACCTCGCCGGGTCGGTCTTCGTCGTTGTTTTGGGGGGCCGAGCCCCCCAAGCCCCCCACGGTGCTGTTGGTTCCTGACCCAGCCTGGTGACGTTTCCCTCCCTTCGGGTGTCGGTTTGGGGGGCCTCGGGGGCCTCGCTTCGCTTCGGCTTTGGTTGCTCGCCACCCTCTGTTTGCTGGGGTGGGCTGGTTGGGCGATCGGGTTTCTCTAATGGGTGTTCTTTTGGGTTGGGGGTTGGCGGGTGGGATTGGTCCTGGTTGCCTGCTAGTGGGTCTTCTCGGCGGAAGGGGCGTTATGCAGCCGTTCGAATTGCCGGAGTTCTACATGCCTTATCCGGCGCGGATCAATCCGCATCTCGAGCAGGCCCGGGAGCACAGCAAGGGCTGGGCTCGTGAGATGGACATGATCGATGTGCCGCAGAACGGGGCCAAGATCTGGGATGAGAGTGATTTCGACTCCCATGATTATGCTTTGTTGTGTGCTTATACGCATCCGGATTGTTCTTCGGTTGATCTTGAACTTGTCACGGACTGGTATGTCTGGGTTTTTTACTTTGACGACCACTTCCTTGAGTTGTTCAAGCGGACTCGGGACCTGCCTGCCGCGCACGCCTACCTGGAGCGGCTTGCCCTGTTCATGCCGGTTGACGGGGAGATCGGTGACGAGCCCACCAATCCGGTGGAGCGGGGGCTCGCCGATCTCTGGGGGCGTACTGTTCCTTCGCATTCCCCGGATTTTCGGCGGCGGTTCGTCGAGAGCACCAAGAACTTGCTCGACGAGTCTCTGTGGGAGCTGGCCAACATCAGTGAGGGGCGTGTCTCGAATCCGATCGAATACGTCGAGATGCGGCGCAAGGTCGGTGGTGCGCCGTGGTCGGCGAACCTGATCGAGCACGCCGTGGGCGCCGAGGTGCCCGCTTCCGTCGCGGGCAGCCGGGCGTTGACCGTGCTGCGCGACACCTTCGCCGACGCCGTCCACCTGCGCAACGACATCTTTTCCTACGAACGCGAAGTGCTCGACGAAGGTGAACTCTCCAACGGCATTCTCGTGTTCGAGAAATTCCTCGGGCTGTCCACCCAGGAGGCCGCCGACGCGGTCAACGATCTGCTGACGTCGCGGCTGCACCAGTTCGAACACACCGCACTGACCGAGGTGCCACCCCTTCTTGCCGAGCACGGCGCCGAACCCGCCGGGGTGGCCGCGTACGTGAAAGGCCTGCAGGACTGGCAGTCCGGCGGCCACGAATGGCACCTGCGCTCGTCGCGCTACATGAACCAGACCGCCCGGCCGCTCGACGGGCCCGCCGGGATCGGCACGTCCGCGGCACGGATCGTGCGGTCGCTCGCCGGCACGGCGCCGCAGCGGGCGCGGGCGTTCAGCCACGTGCCGTTCGAACCGGTCGGGTCGTACGACCTGCCGGAGATGTACGTCCCCTTCGAACTGAACCTGTCGCCGCACCTCGACGCCGCCCGCGAGAACGTCGTGACGTGGTGCCGGTCGATGGGCATCCTGTCCGAGGGCGTGTGGGACGAGCAGGCGTTGCGGGACAACGACCTGCCGCTGTGCGCCGCGGGCATCCACCCGTCCGCCACACCGGAAGCGCTGGACCTTTCGTCCGCGTGGCTGGCATGGGGCACCTACGGCGACGACCTGTACCCACGCGTGTGGGGGCGAGGCGGTGACATCGCCAGTGCGCGTGCCGCCACCGAACGTCTCAAGGCGTTGATGCCGGTGGAGCTGACGGTGCCGACGGTCCTTCCGGCGACCGCGTTGGAACGCGCGCTCGCCGATCTCTGGGCACGCACCGCGGGCCCGATGGAGGTCCCCGCGCGCCGAATGTTCCGCGACTCGGTCGTGATCATGCTCGACAGCTGGCTGTGGGAGCTGGACAACCAGCGGCTGAACCGCATCCCCGACCCGGTGGACTACGTGGAGATGCGGCGGCGCACGTTCGGCTCGGACATGACGAAGAGCCTGTCGCGGATCGCGCACCTCGGCGTGCTGCCGGAACACGTCTACCGCACGCGGCCGGTGCAGTCGCTGGAGAACGCGGCCATGGACTCGGCGTGCCTGATCAACGACATGTTCTCCTACCGCAAGGAGATCGAGTACGAGGGCGAGCTGCACAACGCGGTGCTGGTCGTGCGGAACTTCCTGTCGTGCTCGCAGGAGCGCGCGTTCGAGGTGGTGAACGACCTGCTCAGGGCGCGGGTGGAGCAGTTCGAGCACGTCGTGGCCGCCGAACTGCCCGCGGTGCTCGACGAGCTGTCCGCCGACGCGCGCGGCGCGTTGCTCGAGTACGTGCATGAGCTGCGGGACTGGCTGGCGGGCATCCTGAACTGGCACCGCGGCTGTCACCGGTACACGGAGGAGGACCTGCGGGCGCAGGTGTCGTCGGTGCCCGTGCGGGTCGGGGCGCTGAGCGGTCTGGGCACGTCGGCTGCGCGGCATCTGGTGTCCTGAGGGTGGTCGCCCTCGACGTGTTCCTGTTGTTCGTGCGCGGGTCGCGGATCCTCTTGGCGCTGCGGGAGAACACGGGGTACGCCGACGGGCTGTGGAACCTGCCGAGCGGCAAGGTCGAGCCGGGCGAGGAACCGCTGGCGGCGGCCGTGCGGGAGGCACGTGAGGAGGTCGCGGTCGAGGTGGACGCGGCCCGGCTCGCGACGGTCGTGCACGTCCAGCGCCCGGGCGAGGCGCCGAGGGTGGGCTTCTTCTTCGAGGCCGAGTCGTGGCGCGGCGAACCGGTGAACGCGGAACCGCACAAGTGCGGCGGCCTGCGGTGGGCGGCCACGTTGCCGGACAACACCGTCCCGTACACCGCGGCCGGAGTGACGCAGTACCGGAACGGCGTCACGTACGGCCACGTGGAGTGGTGAGGACGGCCACCGGCCCCCGATCACCAGCGTACGGGCGGGGACCGACAATGCGGGTCGCGTGACCGCTGTGACCACGAGGTTTGTCCACAGCTCACGAGGTTGTCCACAGGTTCATCCACAACCCGCCCGACCACGCCGAAACCGTCGGTCCCATGCCGTAGCGTGGAAACCGGGGGCCGGAGGCCAAGCCCTGTAGAAATCCTCGTCGGCGCTCCGACGTACCCGCGACCGCAGCCAGCCGGGCGCGCAGACGTAAGGAGAACCCCGTGAAGTACATGCTCCTCATGCAGGTGAGCGAAGGCCTCGGGCACCCGCCGATCCACACGTGGGACCCGGCCGACATCAAGGCCCACATCGACTTCATGCACGACCTCAACAAGAAGATCGTCGCCGACGGTGAGTTCGTCGACGCGCAGGGCCTCGCGGATCCCGGGGAGGCCAGGATCGTCCGCTCGTCGGCGACCGGCGTGCCCGCGGTGACCGACGGCCCGTTCCCCGAGTCCAAGGAGTTCCTGGCCGGTTTCTGGGTGGTCGACGTCGAGAGCCTCGACCGCGCGATCGAGCTCGCCGCCGCTGCGTCGGCCGCGCCGGGCCCCGGCGGCGTCTCGCTCAACCTCCCGATCGAGGTGCGGCAGATCATGTCCGCGCCCGCCCAGGACGCGTGAGCACCACCGAGGACCTGCTGCGCGACCTCGCGCCGCAGGTCCTCGGCGCGCTCATGCGCCGGCACGACGACTTCGCCGCCGCGGAGGACGCCGTCCAGGACGCGCTGCTCGCGGCCGCCGAGCAGTGGCCGCGCGACGGCCTGCCCGACTACCCCCGCGGCTGGCTCATCCAGGTCGCGCACCGCCGCGTGCTCGACCACCTCCGCAGCGAGCAGGCCCGGCGCCGCCGCGAGGAGGAGCACCCGCCCGAGCCGCCGCCGGACGTGCCCGACCAGGACGACACGCTCGTCCTGCTGTTCATGTGCTGCCATCCCGCGCTGAAACCGCCGGACGCGATCGCGCTCACCCTGCGTGCGGTCGGTGGCCTCACCACCACGGAGATCGCGCACGCGTTCCTCATCCCCGAGAAGACGATGGGGCAGCGCATCAGCCGCGCCAAGCTGCGGATCAAGGAGTCGGGCATCCCGTTCCGGCTCCCCGCCGACCGCGGCGCCCGGCTCGCGGCCGTGCTGCACGTCCTGTACCTGATCTTCAACGAGGGCTACGCCAGCAGCGGCCCTGACCTGCAACGAGGTGACCTGTCCGCCGAGGCGGTCCGGCTCACCCGCGCCCTGCACGCACTGCTACCCGACGACAGCGAGGTCACCGGTCTCCTGGCGTTGATGCTGCTCACCGACGCCCGCCGAGACGCCCGCACCGGTCCGACCGGCGAGCTGATCCCGCTGACCGACCAGGACCGCACCCGCTGGGACCGGACCGCGATCGCCGAGGGCGTCGCGCTGATCTCCGCCGCGCTGCCCCGCGGTCCGGTCGGCCCGTACCAGGTGCAGGCCGCGATCAACGCCGTCCACGACGAGGCCGAGAGCGCCGACGACACCGACTGGCCGCAACTGCTCGCCCTCTACGGAGTGCTGCGCGGCATGTCCGACAACCCGATGGTCGCGCTCAACCACGCGGTCGCGTTCGCGATGGTCCACGGCCCGGCCGCCGCGCTGGACCTGCTCACCGCCGTCGCCACCGACAAGCGGATAGCGAACCACCACCGCCTGCACGCCGTCCGCGCGCACCTGCTGGACATGGCGGGCGACCACGGCGCGGCCGCCGAGGAGTACCGCATCGCCGCGAGCCGCACCACGAGCACGCCCGAGCAGCACTACCTGACCTTGCGCGCCGCCCAGGCCAAACGAGTTGACGGGACCTGACAGAGTGACGCCATGACGGTGTCATCACTTCTCGACCAGATTGCCGGTGCCGTGTCGGACGCGATCGCGATCGCACGTCCTGAGCTGGCGGGAGCCGACCCCGTTGTGCGCCGATCGGAACATGCGGACTTCCAGTCCAACGCCGCGCTCGCCCTGGCCAAGACGGCCAAGGCCAGGCCCGCCGACCTCGCCGCCGAGCTGACCACCGCGCTGGACGGCGACGTGATCGGCACGGTCGAGCGGTCGGGCCCGGGTTTCCTGAACATCACCGTGGCCGACCGTGCCGTGTGGCAGCAGGTCACCGCACGTCTCGCCGACGACCGGCTCGGCGTCGGCGAGCCAGAGCGGGGACGCCGGACGGTCATCGACTACTCCGCCCCCAACTTCGCCAAGGAGATGCACGTCGGGCACCTCCGCACCACGATCATCGGCGACAGCCTCGCCCGCGTGCTGGGCTTCCTGGGCGCGGAGGTCGTCCGCCAGAACCACCTCGGCGACTGGGGCACCCAGTTCGGCATGCTGATCCAGTACCTGGACGAGCACCCGGACGCCACGTGGCACCACGACGAGGGCCAGTCCGCGGTGTCGGCGCTGGACGAGCTGTACAAGGCCGCGCGCAAGGCCTTCGACGCCGACCAGGACTTCGCCGACCGCGCACGTGCCCGCGTGGTCCGGTTGCAGGCGGGCGACCCGGACACGATCGCCCGCTGGCAGGAGATCGTCGCCGAGTCGGAGAAGGCGTTCCGCGACATCTACGACCGGCTCGACGTCCTGCTCACCCCGGCGGACTCGGCGGGCGAGTCCAAGTACAACCCCATGCTCGCGGGCACGATCGCCGAACTCGAGGCCGGCGGGCTCGCGGTGGAGAGCGAAGGCGCGGTGGTGATCTTCTCCGAGGAGGTCACCGGCCCGGAAGGCAAACCGGTCCCGCTCATGGTCCGCAAACGGGACGGCGGATACGGCTACGACACCACCGACCTCGCCACGATCCGGTACCGCATCCGCGACCTGACGGCCGTCCGCCTGCTCTACGTCACCGACTCCCGGCAGGCACAACACTTCCGGCTGATCTTCGAAGCCGCACGCCGCGCGGGCTGGCTCACCGACGACGTCGAGGCCCGGCACGTCCCGTTCGGCACCGTCCTCGGCCCGGACGGACGGCCGTTCAAGACCCGCGAGGGCGGCACCGTGCGGCTCATGGACCTGCTGGACGACGCGGTCGCCCACGCGCGGGTGGTCGTCGAGGAGAAGAACCCCGACCTGCCGCCCGCCGAACTCGACCGGATCGCCGAACTGGCGGGAATCGGCGCGGTGAAGTACGCGGACCTGTCGACGTCCCGGACCAGGGACTACACGTTCGACACCGACCGCATGGTGTCCCTGAGCGGCAACACCGGCGTCTACCTGCAGTACGCACACGCACGGGTCCGGTCCATCCTGCGCAAGTCAGGCGACCTGGAAACCACGGTCGACCCGAGCGTCCCACCGCAGCCCGCGGAACGCGCTCTGGTGCTCGCACTGGACGGGTACGGCACCACGCTCGGCGAGGTCAACGAGACGCTCGAACCGCACCGCCTGTGCGGGTACCTGTACGACGTGGCGCGCGCCTTCACCACGTTCTACGACACGTGTCCCGTGCTGTCCGCCGACGAGCCGGTCCGCGGCAACCGGCTCGCGCTGTGCGGGCTCACGGCCCGCACTCTCGCCCACGGCCTCGACCTGCTGGGAATCGTCGCGCCGGCCAGGATGTGACCGCTGACCACCCGTTTTGGGTGCCTCTGAGCACGTCCGGTAGCCTCTCCGGCGGAGGATTCGCATAGTGGCCTAGTGCGCACGATTGGAAATCGTGTTGGGTGTTAAAGCCCTCGCGGGTTCAAATCCCGCATCCTCCGCGCTCTGAGCAGACGAAAGGCCCGGTGTCCGTGGACGCCGGGCCTTCGTCGTTTCAGCTGCCGCCGAGAACCGCGACCGCACTCGGCGGTCAGTCCTCCTCGGGACGGGCGTGGTCGGCGCGCCCCGGGGTCGGGTCTCGGTCGAGGTTGATCAGCGGGTGCCGCTCCGCCCCCTCCGGCGCAGCGTGCCTCCCCTGGCTGACCTCGTTCTCCTGCTTGTCAGGCATGACGTCCTCCTCGTTTCTCCCACGTCAGGCCCCGGCAGTATCGCTCATCCGGTGAGCGTCGGACGCACCACCTGCGGGACGTGGTCGCTGACCTGGTTCGCGAACTCGGCGTTCGTGTGCACGACGTCGTGGTCCAGTCCCGCGATCCGGCCCGACCAGGATGTGGTCCAGCGCGCCGGCCTGCCGCCCCGTGCGAGCCCACGGAAGCGGTCCGGTATCGTTCCCGTCGGTAGCGTGTCCGAGCGGCCGAAGGAGCGCGCCTCGAAAGCGCGTGAGGGTTCACGCCCTCCGTGGGTTCAAATCCCACCGCTACCGCGCTGAACAGTCGAAACGCCGGGTGAGTCGATCATGACCCACCCGGCGTTTCGCATCTCGTGCGTTTCGGTCACCGTCGGTGAGGACGTTGGCGTCGGCGGCGCTGGACTTCCTTCCTCCGTGACCGGCGTGACGATGCTGCCGTCTGACCACGACGCCGTGCCGGTGGTGGGCTGGCTGGGGATGGCGAGTCTGGTTCGGACTTGCCCCGGGCAACCTGGTTTCCTCCGGTGCCCTTCCGTTTCTGCCGCCGCTCCGCTTCCTCGTCTCGACGACCAGGAAGGCCGGAGGCAAACGCCGCGACCAGGCCATGCTCTCCGCCCAGCGCGGCGGCGGCGAGCGCTGCTATGCCCGTCCACACAATGCCGATGATCGCCTTGGCGTTGCGGCGGAACCATTCACGGAGGCGCTTGCCTCCTTTGTGGATGTGCACTCCGACGGTTGACTGGTTGATGCCGAGGAGGCCGGCGATCTCCTCATAGGACCACCCTTCGACGCGGTGCAGGTAGAGTGCCGTCTTCTGGCGGTCGGGCAGCTCCCGGAGAGCCGCCATCACCTGCCGCAGCTCGTAGCCTTCCTCCGCGCTCGTTTGGGGCGTCAGGGACGACCACTGGAACGCCCGCGTGTCGAGCAGGACGTTCGGATCGCCGTCGCCTCGGCGGTGCTGGTGCCTCCTGGCGACGTCACTGACCAGGTTGCGGGCGACCTCGAACAACCACGCAAGCGGCTCGTTGATGGTCTTGCCCGGCCTGGACATCGCGAAGAACGCTTCGTGTACCACGCCTTCCGTATCGACCACCGCTTCCGAGAGTCCCCGGCTCGCGACCACGTAGCGCACGTATCGCCGCAGCGGATCCGCGTACTTGAGGTAGTACGGCTCCATGTACGCCCATCGCGGCGGGACGCGGGACGCGCGGTCGACATGCTCACTCACGAGGGGTCCTTCCACGGCCGCTGTGATCGGAACAGCCAGCGGCCCCGCCGATCCTGTTCGGCGACCTCCGTGCCGGGCGGGGCGGCCGCCGCGATCCGGGCCAGCTCGATCCTGGCCCGCAACCCGATCCAGCGTGCCACCGCATCGGTCACTCGCACGACGCCTTGCGCGCACGCGGCCACCATGACGATCAGTACGGGGTCTGCCACAACCGCCACCCTCCTGCTCACCGCGGCCACCACCGGTGGATGGCCGTCCTACCAAGCAAGACGCAGGACAGGCCCCAAATCTTTACCGCCGGTTCGCGCTCCCGGGACCGGGTCCATGGACCGCCCCCTTTTCTTGAATATCGTTTCGCAAATACGCCTGAATGACGTAACCGGGTTGGTTGTTTTTACCTTATCCTGGCCGTGACCGCCTGTCGTGCCGGCTCACCGGCAGGCGGTCGCGCTTTCCTGGTGGCTGGCGGGGAGGAGTGGTAAATCCATGTTCACGAATTACCTCTCTTTCCGGCGGCGGAGTGTCTTCGCGCTCGCCGGGGTCGCGTTGGTGGCAGTTGCCGCGATATTGGTGGCCGTGTCGGGAAATGGGGGACTTCGCGTCACGGCAACTGTCGTCGCCATTGTGTGCGCGGTCGGTGTGGTCGGCGTCTTTCTCGTCGAGGGGCGGGCGGCCGGGCGGGCGACCGAGGACTGCGCGCACCTCGTGGCCAGATACTGCGACTTCGTGGTGGGCAACGGGTCCGCCGCGCGGGACGGGTTGCTGGCCTCGGTGGAGAACTGGCACCAGAAAGTGCACATTCAGGCGAACGGGGACGTGCGCGAGGTCGTCGTGCTGGAGGCCGTCGCCGAACGCGACCACGTGTATTTCATCAGGTTCCAGCTCGGCAGTGATTGGAACCAGCCCGCGAAGTACCGAAGGAATGTGCTGGTGAATGCCGACGCCATCGAGATCGACGGGCGGCCGACAAAACAGTGGAGCATCACGAACTCGTGGCTTTCGGACGCCAGGTTGATGTCGATCGTGCACTTTCATTCACCAGTGCGCATGGGTCAGGTGATCCGGATGGAGATGACGCGTTTCTGGCCCGCCAAATGCCTGCCGTTGATGCACGGCGGCGCCGCCGAACGGTTCGTCCTCGGCGCCACGGAACTGCTGCGCATCCGGCACCTCGAGTACCAGGTGAGCCTGCCGACCGGGTTCGACGCCAGCTGCGAACCGATCGGCTTCACCCCGCCGGACCACCGGATCTCCGTCAACAGGTACACCGACGTCGGCGGGCGGCGGGTGTTCATCTGCCGTGCCACGGAGATGCCCGAGCGCCACACCGTGGGCATGCGCCTGGCACTGACGTGACGGCCCACGTCAGCTGACATTCACCCGATGGGGTGGCCGGAAACCCCCCGGCTTTTGTCGGTGCTCGCTGCTAGCTTCGCCGCCATGGAGTTCTCCCAGGTCCAGCGGCACGAGGCCGACGACGTCGTCGCCTTCATGACCGCCGAGGAATGGCCGTTCCACACCGAGCCGAAGCCCGACGGCGAAACCGTGCGCGCCCGGGTCGCCAGTGGGGCGTACGACGACGCCTTCTGGATCGTCGACGACGGGACGCGGCTGGGGCTCGTCCGGTTACTCGACCTCGACGACGGGACTCCGCTGTTCGACTTACGCGTGCGTGCGTCGGCACGCGGGCGTGGGGTCGGCACCGCCGCGGTGCGGTGGCTGACCTCGCACGTCTTCACCAACTACGCGACCAACCGGATCGAAGGGACAACAAGGGCGGACAACAGCGCCATGCGACACGTCTTCACGAAGGTCGGCTACGTCAAGGAGGCCCGTTACCGGGACGCCTGGCCGGGGCCCGACCACTTACACGACTCCGTCGGCTACGCGATCCTGCGCCGGGACTGGGCAACCGGGACTGTGACACCCGTGGACTGGTCGGCCTAGCCGCCTGCCCGGTGGGTGGCGAAGAACTCGTCGAGCAGGGCAGCGCACTCGTCGGCCAGCACTCCGCCCACCACCTCCGGGCGGTGCGTCAGCCTGCGGTCACGCACCACGTCCCACAAGGACCCGACCGCACCCGTGCGCGGCTCCCACGCGCCGAACACGACGCGGGCCACGCGGGCGAGCACGAGCGCGCCCGCGCACATCGTGCACGGCTCCACCGTGACGACGAGCGTGCAGCCGGTGAGGCGCCAGCCGTCGCCGTGGCGGGTGGCCGCCTCGCGCAGCGCGAGGATCTCGGCGTGGGCGGTGGGGTCGCCGAGGGCCTCGCGGGCGTTGCAGGCGGCGGCCAGCTCGGTGCCGTCCGGTGCGAGCACGAGCGCGCCGATCGGCACGTCGCCGGTCGCGTGCGCGCGTCGCGCGACGTCGAGTGCGGCGCGGACCTGGTCCTCGTGGGCCTGCCTGCTCACTGGGCGATGGTGTCCATGGTGTCGAGGAGCTTGGCGAACTCGTCGGCGAAGCCGCACCGCTGCGCGATGATCTGCAGCTGCTCGTCGGGGTAGAGGTCGACCTCGCCGACGATCACCTGCAGCTCGGCGGCGGGCAGGCCGATGTCGGCGAGGATGTCGAGCGCGCCCTCCGGCCAGATCTCGTCGTCGTCGTAGTCGGCCGGCGGGTCGACACGGAGCAGGTCGAGCGCGTCGGCGGCGATGTCGTAGTCGAGTGCGGCGGCCGCGTCGGACAGCAGCAGCTGGACGCCGCCGGGTCCCGGCCGCAGGACGAGGAAGAACTGGTCATCCACGTCGAGCAGGCCGAACACCGCCCCGGTCGATCTGATCTTGCGCAGCTCGGTGATCGCCGTGTCGAGCTCGCTCAACGCCGAGCTCGCCATGGCCGTGCACCGCCACTTGCCTTCTTCGCGAACGACGGCGATCGCGAAGCCCGTCACCGGGTCCTGCTCGGACATGGGGACACGGTATTCCTCAAGTTCGGCCGCAGGAAGAAGCAGTGGCCGGAGTGTTGCGCGATCATCATGGGATGACTCCCGCGACGCTCACCGACGATCCGAGGTTCACCGGCCTGCTCGAGGCCGCCCGCGCACTCCAGCCGAGGACGGTGGCGCTGCGCAGGCAGCTGCACAAACACCCGGAAGTGGGTCTCGACCTGCCGCTGACGCAGGCCGCGGTGCTGCACGCGCTCGACGGGCTCGGGCTGCACGTCAGCACGGGCACGACGTGCAGCTCGGTCATCGCGGTGCTGAACGGCGACCGGCCGGGTCCGACGGTGCTGCTGCGCGGGGACATGGACGCGCTGCCGCTGCGGGAGGACTCCGGGCTCGCGTTCGCCTCGGAGACCGAGGGGACGATGCACGCCTGCGGTCACGACACGCACACGGCGATGCTCGTGTCCGCCGCCCGGCTGCTGAACAGCAGGCGGGACGCGCTGACGGGCAAGGTCGTGTTCATGTTCCAGCCCGGCGAGGAGGGGCAGCACGGCGCGCGGTTCATGCTGGAGGAAGGCGTGCTGGAGGCGGCGGGACGACCGGTGGAGCAGGCGTTCGCCCTGCACATCACGTCCACGGCGCCGTCCGGGGTGGTGATGTGCAGGCCAGGGCCGATGATGGCGAGCGCCGACGCGTACACGGTCACGGTCACCGGCAAGGGCGGGCACGGTGCGATGCCCGACCGCGCCGTCGACCCGGTGCCCGCCGCGGCGGCGATGGTCGGCGCGCTGCAGACGATGGTGACGCGCCGGTTCAGCGTGTTCGACCCGGCGGTGCTGACCGTCGGCCGGATCACGGCGGGCACGACGTCGAACATCATCCCGGAGACCGCGGAGCTGGAGGGCACGATGCGCACCCTCTCCGACCGCACCCGCGCGATGGTGCAGGCGGAGATCCCGAAGGTGTGCGAGCACATCGCGGCCGCGCACGGCTGCACGTCCACTTTCAAGATCAACACCGGCTACCCGCCCACGAACAACGACGGCGCGGTGGCGAACCGGGTCCTCGAGCTGGCGGGGGCCGTTCTCGGCCAGAAGAACAGCGCGCTGATGCCGGAACCGCTGATGGCCGCGGAGGACTTCTCGTACGTGCTGCAGCAGGTGCCGGGTGCGCTGGCGTTCCTCGGTGCGTGCCCGCCCGGTGTGACGCCGGACGAGGCGGCGCCCAACCACTCGAACCGCGTCCACTTCGACGAGTCGGCGTTCGCGCACGGGGTGGCGCTGTACGCGGCGTTCGCACTGGACGCCCTGCGGTGAAGGATGGACCTGTGCGACCTGTGTGTGTGCTGGGCCTCGGCCTGATCGGCGGCTCCGTCCTGAAGGCGGCGACGAGAGCGGGGTGGGAGGCGTTCGGCGCGTCCCACGAACCGGTGACGGACCCGAGGGTGGAGCCGACGGTGACCGCGGCGCTGGCCCGTGCCGCCCGCTCCGACGCGCTGGTGGTGGTCGCGGTGCCGCTGCCCGCCGTGGACGACGTGCTCCGGGAGGTCGCCGCGCACGCCCCCGACTGCCTGCTCACGGACGTGGTGAGCGTGAAGCAGCCGGTGGCGGACGCGGTCGCGAAGCGGCTGCCGAACGCGCGTTACGCGGGCGGCCACCCCATGGCGGGCAAGTCGGCGTCGGGCTGGGACGCGGCGGAGGAGTCGCTGTTCGACGGCGCGGCGTGGGTGGTGACGACCGACGAGGACGTCCCACGTGACGCGTGGCGGGCGGCGGCCGAGCTGGCGCTGGCGTGCGGTGCGGAGGTGGTCCCGACGACGACCAGGGAGCACGACGCGGCGGTCGCGCGGATCTCGCACCTGCCGCACATCCTGGCCGCGGTGCTGGCGTCGACGGGCGCGGACGGCGGCTCGCTCGCGCTGTCGCTGGCCGCGGGCTCGTTCCGCGACGGCACCCGCGTGATGACCACGAGGCCCGAACTGGTGCTCGCCATGTGTGAGGGCAACCGGGGCCCGCTGCTGGCGGCGGTGGACGAGGCGCTGGGCCGCCTCGGCGCGGCCCGTGGCGCGCTGGCGTCGACGGGCGGCCTGGCGGCGACGGTCCGCGCGGGCCACGATGGCAGGCAGCAGCTCGAGGATCTGCGGGGCGCGGACCGGGAGGAATTCCCGATCGACCTGACGGATCCGGAAGCGTTCGAAACGCTGCGTGACCTGGGCACGGCGGGCGGCCGGCTGTTACGTCTGGAAGGAGACACCGCAATAGGCGCTCTCCCTGCATAATCGCGCTACAGGGTGGTAACAAGATCAGTGGAGAAATCGACCCCGCGGGCAACGACGATTGCTACCGTTCAGCACCACCCCGTAGCATTGGGAATTCGCCATGGGGAACATCGGCGAGTGTGTTCGAACCCTGACGCTTGGTGAAGGGATGAGAGCAGTGCAGACGAGTTCCGAGGCGACGTTGGCCACCATGAACGACGACGATCAGACCGAGTCGGTAATCGATCAGTCACCGAGGAGAGTCGTCGGCGGCCGCGTTTACGTCTCGGTGCCGGGGCCGGTGCCGATGGTGCGGGTCAAACGGGCGAAGCCGAGGAAGTCAGCCTAAGTTCAACACGAACTCAGCGGCTTTTTGCAGGCTGGCGGTCATTTCGTCGTAGTGCGCCGCCTTGAGCCGTTTGATGATGGAGAAGTCGTCCGCCTCGGCCTCATCGTCGTCGGTCACCAGGTGGGTCGAGTTCAGCGTGATCGCCCCGATGGTGAGGCTGTCGGCGGGCTCGCCGTGGATGTTCTTGTCGCTGCCGCTCGCCACCAGCACCACCGGCGCCGCCACGACCCCGCGCCACATCCGGGAGTTGGGTGACGGCGTGACGTTCGCGGCCTGCCCGCTGCCCTGGAACACGGCTTGGGCGGCGGTGAACTCGGTGCCGGCGGAGACGGGGATCTCGCGCCGCATGGACCACTCCTCGCGGTGCGTGTAGGCCGAGGTCCCGACCATGCACAGCGAGTAGGTCTCCTTGGCGGCCACCTGGTCGCGGGTCCGCAGCCACAGCGACAGCCCGAAGTTCTCCCCGTCGAGCCCGCCGAGCCTGGTGGTGCGGTAGAGCCCGCTCATCCGCTGGAGGACGTCGAGCGGCCCGCCCGGAATGCTCAGGGCCTGGTAGAGGCGTTCGTTGAACTCGACGGCGGCCTGCCCGACGGGCGCCCAGTCGTGGGTGGTGCAGCCGATCGCCGCGTAACACATCCGCAGCGCGCGGTCGAGCCGGTGACCGTACACGAGCGACTCGGCGGGGTCGTCGACGCCGAGGTAGCGCTCGGGTTCCACGGAGGCGAGCGCGAGGTCGGAGATGACCTGGTTGAGCTGCGAGTACGACTTCAGGAAGATCGGCGACAGGCCGAGCTTCTCCTCGAGGTAGCGGGCCGAGGAGATCGCGTACCGGGCGGACTCCTCGAGCGAGGCGTCGACCTCCTGGGTGGGCACGACGAGCGCGAACCGCGGTGACGTGGTCCCGGCGCTCTGGTAGAGCGGACCGACCAGGTTCGGGTCGGACATGCTCAGCCCGACGAAGATCGTGCAGGCACCGTCGATCACGTCGGATATCGCCGCCCGCACGCGCGAGCCGTACTTGAGGAACTGCGATTCGGTCAGGATTATCGGCGCCTTCGGGTCCCGCCCCTGCCGAACGAGGCCGTGGAGGTGCATGACCCCGATGTTCCCGGCGGTGTGGCCCCATTCACGCCAGTCGTCCACCTGGGCGATGGAGAAGGCACCGACCCGCGATTCGTCGAAGTACCGGTAAAGCGCTTTCTCGACAATGTCGTCGAAATTGGTGGTCAGCACCTTGACGTGCGCACGGTGCGTGTAGATGAGCCGCGCGATCGAGTTCGCCAACTGACCGGGCACAACCGGCGAGTTCTTCTGGTACAGGGCATCGCGAATGACCTCGTGGTCCTGCACGTTGAGATTGCCCTGCTTGACGAGGTTGAGAATTATCTCGGCTTTCCGCATGGGATCGGAACTGTCCCGGACCGCCATTTTCCGCAACGCGACCTCGTCGATCGCGGACGTCATCTTATCGATCAACGCCCGCCACGACGGCAGGCTGGCGTTCATCGACACCCCGGCCCCCAGCACGAGAACCAACGGAAGCGAACCCCTGGCGACGGCCTCGAAGAGATCGCGCAGGTAGGGCTGGGAACGAAAGGAGAAGGTGTGCCCGTCCACGAACGTACTGGGATCGACAATGCTCGACTCAGGCCTCGTCATCCATGTCCTATCGCCACCCGTGGAAAAGCCACCCCGAAAGCAGACCGAGCAACACAGAATAACACCGGAGACGACCCCTCCCCCAGCGTTCGACCAATTTGTCACACATTTGCCCCGGCCTCAGGCAACGGACCCCGTGACCTGCGAAAACGCCCGATCAAACCGTCACGCCCCTTAGCGACGCAGCTCGAACGTCCACCGATGTCCCGAAAGCGCCTTTCGGGACACTCAACGTCCCGAAAGCGCCTTTCAGGACATTGAACCGCCCGCGAAGCGGGCCCCCACCCCGTGCACCAGCCGGGCGAAAGCCCACAAAGACGGCCTGCATCCTCCCCGAGATCAGCCCGTCCGGCGAGAACACCACCCCACGCAGCGGCCACCCAAATCCCCGCTGACCAGCGAAAACAAGGCCCCCAGTACGTAACCTCAACCCCCACCCGATCCCGGGGGCCACCCGCCATGCCAGTCTACCGGTACCCACCGACAGAACCAGGGCGCAAGCGGTCAGCTGTGGATAACCGACCTACCTGTGGACAACTCAGAGGCGTTGAGCCACGTCGGGATACGTGACGGGAAGGCCGTCCTTGTCGACGACGATGTCGGCGCTGCGATGGGCGTCGGTGTAGTTGATGACCGCGCCGTCGTCGGTGATCTCCACCGTCCGGTACGTCTGGCGGACCAGCTTGACCGCCAGGTCCGGCATCGACACGTACAGAACCGGAAGTTCGACCTCACCGGCGCGCCGATGCAGGCCAAGGCGCCGAATAGGCAGCGCGGTGAAGGTGACCGACCCGGCGACGTCGACATCGACAGCGCCCTCGAACTCGTTGCGCGCGGTCGCGCCGTTGCCGTCGTCGATCAGCCAGATGCCGTCCTCGGTGCGGCCCACCGAGACGGAACGTTCGGTATCGGCGGCCGTGGTGCGCAGTAGCCCGCGGCCGACATCACCCTTGCGGGCGGCGGTGAACTCGAAGGAGGCGCTGTAGGGGGTCTCGCTGGCGACGATGAGCCGCCCGGACGCACGCAGCCTGCCGTCGGACACGAACAGTCGGACCGACTCGAGGCTGGTCCGGTTCGTCCCCTGCCATGTCACGATGATCGGCTTGCGCGAGCCGGGCGGCGTCGTCGTCACTGCTGGTTTGGCTTGTCCGGGATGGCGTCCTGGATCTTGTCCACGACCTGGTCCACCTGCTCGTCATGGCCGAACTTGTTCTTGGCGAACTCGCCGGCCTTCTCCACGCCGGACTCGATCTTGTCGCCGTGCTGCTCGACGAGGTCCGCCGCCTTGTTCTTCAGGGCGTCGAAGTCAATGCCCACGACAACCCCTCCTTCCACGCACTCGGTCCAACCTACTACGGCCGATGGTGGCCGCTCCGCAAAACTGGAGCGGCCACCGTCAACGGACCCTACGTCGTGCGCGTCAGGCGCGCTTGCGGTGACGCAGGAACAGCAGGGCGCCGACACCGGCACCGAGGAGCACGACACCGATCAGGATCGGCGTGAACACCGACGCACCGGTCTCGGCCAGGTCACCGCTGGTGTTCTTCGGCTGCGGGGCCGGGGCCTCCGACGTGGTCGTCTCGGTCGTCGGCACGGTCTCGGTGGTCGTCGTCGGCGGGGCCTCGGTGGTGCTGCTCGGCGGCGTGGTCGCCGCGGTCCACGTGCCCTTGGCCTTAGCCGACAGCTCGCTCTTCTCGGCGGTCGCGACGATCAGCGACTGCGTCTTGTTCTTCTCGCTGTACTTCTCGCCGACGAACAGGCGGCCGGTGTCGACGCTGGCGTTGGCGGTCAGCTCGAACGAGGCCTCGCCCGCCTCGGTGCCCTCGGGCACGTCGAGGTACAGCTGGGCGTTGTTCTTGATCTTGTCGGCGGTCAGCTCGACGCCGTCGACGTCGGTGATCTTGACACCCTCGGGCAGGTTGGCGGTCAGCTCGTCGATCTCACCGGTCGTGTTGACGGTGAACGGGCCGATCCGGGTGCCCGCCTCGCCGGACTTCTCGGCCGGGGCGATCGCGAGGGCCGGGGTCGGCTGGTCGCCCTTGCCGATGTTGGCGTCGCCGGTCAGGTAGTCGTACAGCACGACGACGTCGTCCTTCGCCCCGCCCGGCCCGTCCGGCAGCGGGTTCGACCGGTTGAGCTTCGTGTCGTCGCTGTAGTGCCACACCGCGGCCTGCGTCGCGGTGATGGCCTCCTTCTCGTCGATCCCGTCGTTCAGGGTCTTGCCCTGCTCGGTGAGGATCTCGGTCAGCTCGTCGGCGCCGACGACCGGATAACCGTTGTGCAGCACCCAGTTGATCTTGTCGCGGTTCTTGTTGAACGGCGAGTCCGGGTTCGGGTACTTGTCCCACGGCTGCTCGACCATCGAGTGCTCGGCGTCGATGCTGGTGTCGATCTCGACGCAGTACATCCGGAGCTTCGTGCCGTCGGTGAGCCGGAAACCGATCAGGCTCGTGTCGAGGTCGGCACGTCCTCCCTTGCCGACGTTGACGTCGTATCCGTCGACGTAGTTGTTGGTGTCGACGTCACCCTTGGCCGGGTCCGCGCCCGCGGGAAGGGCGCTGGACATCATCAACGCGACAGAGGCGCCCACCACCGCGGCACCGGCACGGGCGAGCTTCAACCGACTGGCCATGACACTCCTTCTCGTCCGAACGACACTTGGCTCAGCCCTGCCACCCATTCCGGTGGCAGGAGAGTCGATCAGGCGATCCGGCACTCTACTCAGGGTTGTAATTCACCGACTACCGGGGGTATATAGCCGGGCCGGCGGCCATCGCTTGGTGAGACGCGAAAGCGGAACGTTTCGCGGGGGAATCCGCCCGCGCACAACGGTATCCGGCTATCGTCCAGGCTGTGACCGGATGGCAGGGGAACGACGGTGGTCAGGGCGGCTGGAACCCCCAGCCCTTCGGGCCCGATCCGGGCACAAACAAATACGGCACCGACCCCTACGCGAACCAGTACGGCTCGGACCCGTACAGCGATCCGTACGCCGCGGCCGACCCGTACTCGCAGTACCCGCAGCCGGGCTACCAGACCGGCGGGTTCCCGGCCCAGGGTTATCCGCCGTCAGGTGGGTTTCCCGCGCAGGGCTATCCGCCGCCACCGCCACCGAAGCGGTCCCGGTTGCCGATGATCCTCAGCCTGATCGCGATCGTGATCATCATCGGCGCGGTCGTGGCCATCGTGCTGGTGAACCGCAAGGACACCCAGACCGCCGAGCCCCAGCCGGAGACCACCGCCCCGTCCACGCCGGGGTCCGACCCGTCGACGCCGGGATCCTCGTCGGAGGATCCCGCGCCCACGTCCGGTGGTGGCACCACGCACGACGACTGGATCAGCATCGACAACACCGCCGACTCCGGGCTGAGCTACCAGGTGCCGCCGGAGTGGAAGGAGTCGGCGCGGTCGCGCCAGAGCGGCCTGGACGTCGACTTCACCGGCAACGCCGACTACGGCATCTACGAGTGCGACGGCTCGAGCTACGTCCGCACGTTCGCGGCGAGCGGTGACGTGCAGGGCAAGGACGGCCAGGACCTCGACCTCGCGGCCACGATCACCGACTTCGCCAAGTCGTTCGCGTCGACCTACTACGGCACGGACGCGAAGGTCGACCTGCCGAAACCGACGGAGGCCGCGGTCGAGGGCCGGACCGCGATGATGCTGACGGCGAAGGTCACGCCGAACGTCACCAAGCCCGACTGCCAGGCGAGTTCCGGTGAGGTGGCGCTGATCGGTGTTCTGCTGGAGTCGGAAGGACAGCCCGACGGCGTCGCCATGCTGGTCGTGGTGAACGACCTCGAGGGCGGCCCCTCCGATCCCACGCCGCTGGAGGCGTCGGTGACGCAGGAGATCCTGAAGACCGTCAGCGCCGGCTGAGCGTCTTTCAGGGCGTTGCCGCCACCCACGTGGTCACCACGTCGGCGAGCACGGCCAGCGGCAGCGAGCCATTGCCGAGCACCACGTCGTGGAACGCGCGGATGTCGAACCGGTCGCCCAGGGCCTCCTCGGCGTACGCGCGCAGCCGCTGGATCTCCAGCCGCCCGACCATGTACGACAGCGCCTGCCCCGGGTACGCGATGTACCGGTCGATCTCGGCTTCGATCTCCAGGCCCGACATCGGCGTGTTGTCCCGCAGGTAGTCGACGGCCTGCTGACGGCTCCAGCCCAGGGCGTGCATGCCGGTGTCGACGACGAGCCGCCCGGCGCGCATGGAGTCCATGGCGAGCATGCCGAGCCGGTAGGTGTCGGACGAGTACAGGCCCATCTCGTCGGCCAGCCGCTCGGTGTAGAGGCCCCAGCCCTCGGCGTACGCGTTCGGGTTGACCACGCGGCGGAACATCGGCAGGTGCGTCAGTTCCTGCGCGAGCTGGATCTGGAAGTGGTGCCCCGGCACGGCCTCGTGGAACGCGGTCACCTCGGACACGAACCGGTCGCGCTCCTCCGCCTTGTAGGTGTTGGCGAAGTAGATGCCCGGCCGCTGCCCGTCCATGGACGGCCACACGTAGTACGCGGCGGGCGAGCCGGGCGCGTCGGCGGCGGGCACCGGCTCGATCTTGCACTGCTGCGACGCGAGCCGGCCGAACCAGTCGGGCGCGGCGGCTTCCGCCCTGGCCACGGCTTCGCGCGCGGAGGCGAGCAGCTCCTCCGCGTCCCGCCAGCGCCTGGCCGGGTCGCTGGTCATGCGCGAGAAGATCTCCGCGCGGTCGCTGGTGCCGAACACCCGCGCGCCGATCTCCGCGTACTCCTCGGTGAGCCGGGAGGTGATGTCGAGGCCGGTCTGGTGCAGGTCGTCGGGCGTGCGGTCGGTGGTGGTGTGGACGCGGGCGAGTGTGCGGTACAGCTCGTCGCCGCCGGGCAGCCAGCAGACGCCCACCTTGTCGTCGGGCCTGCCGTGCGGCACGAACTCGTCGGCCATGGCCTGCCGGTACGCGGCGAACGCCGGGCGCACGACGGTGGCCAGGACCTCCTCCCGCGCGGCGGCGAACTCGGCGGGCGCCTCCTGGCGGGCGAGCGGGTCGGTCTCGGGGGCGGCGAGGTAGCGGTCGAGGTGCGCGACGGTGTTGCGGACCAGCCGCTCGACCGGCACGCGGCCGGTCTCCACGCCGTCGCGGTGCCGCTGGACGACCGTCTCGAGGTAGGCCGGGACCGCCCGGAGCCGGGCCAGGTAGTCGTCGCGGGCCTCCGCCGTCGCGAGCGGCACCATCGGCAGCGTCATGATCAGCTCGGCGGCGGGCGAGACGAACAGGTCGCTGATGGCGAACTCGATCTGGCGGCTGTCGATCTCGTCGACCATCTGGCCCGCGTGGTGAATGACCATCGCCCTGGTCACGGCCTCGTCCGCGGACAGCCCGGCCGGGTCGACGGCGGTCGTCCTGGCGGCGATGTCCTGGACGCGGCGCCGCAGTTCCTCCTGGGCCGCCACGGTCCGGTCGGCCAGGTCACGGCCGTAACCGGGGACGCCGAGCATCGTCGCGTAGAGCGGGTCGGCGCGGAAGACGAGTTCGAGGAGTTCGTCGGCAAGCTGCGGCACGGTGTTCGTCACGGCCGTCACGCTACCTGGGCGGGTCCTGCTGGTACTCGCGCCATTTCCGCATCATCTCGGGGATCTGCTCACGGAGGAAGTCGAAGAAGCGCCTGCTGGTCTCGAGCCGCCAGCCCGCCTTGGTGTCGGTGCCGACCGCGGCCACCCCCTCGGACATGACCTCCGACCACGCCTTCAGCTGCGTGTCCCGGTTGGCGTACGCCTCGTACCACATGTCGTCGGTGACCTCGTAGTGGTCGCGGCGCTCACCGGGATCGCGGCGGCGCACGATCAGCCCCACCTGCACGAGGTAGCGGACGGCGCCCGAGATGGCGGCCGGGCTGACCTTGAGGCGCTCGGCCAG
Source organism: Actinophytocola sp. NPDC049390 (assembly GCF_044466355.1). Lineage (NCBI taxonomy): Bacteria > Bacillati > Actinomycetota > Actinomycetes > Pseudonocardiales > Pseudonocardiaceae > Actinophytocola > Actinophytocola sp. NPDC049390. The sequence continues at coordinate 276,979 of NZ_JBITMQ010000004.1, read as the reverse complement.
CTCACCGGCGGTGAGCCTGCCCTCGTCGGTCACGATGAGCGCGCCGAACACGCGCGACGGCATGCGCCCCAGCCCCGCTTCGGACAACAACATGGCGAACCGCTCGACGAACCGGTCGACGTCACTGGGCTGGTCTTCTGGGGTGCTGCTCACGTTCTGCATCTTCCGCTCCGGACGTGTGATCCCGATCAGGTTTATACGTTTTCTTAACTTCACAACTTTGTGAAACCACACTACGTTCAGGGGCATGACAACCGCAATTTCCGTGTCCGGCCTGGTCAAGACCTTCGGCCAGACACGTGCGCTCGACGGACTCGATCTGACGGTGCGCACCGGGGAGGTGCACGGCTTCCTCGGCCCCAACGGGGCGGGCAAGTCCACCACCATCCGGGTGCTGCTCGGCCTGCTCCGCGCCGACGCGGGCGAGACCCGCCTGCTCGGCGGGAACCCGTGGACGGACGCCACATCGCTGCACCGCAGGCTGGCCTACGTGCCCGGCGACGTGTCGCTGTGGCCGAACCTGTCCGGTGGTGAGGTCATCGACCTGCTCGGCCGGCTGCGCGGCGGCCTCGCCGAGACACGCAGGGCGGACCTCCTCGAACGCTTCGACCTGGACCCGACGAAGAAGGGCCGCACCTACTCGAAGGGCAACCGGCAGAAGGTCGCCCTGGTGGCGGCGCTCGCGTCCAACGTGGAGCTGCTGATCCTCGACGAGCCGACCTCCGGCCTCGACCCGCTGATGGAGGCCGTGTTCCAGGACTGCATCACCGAGGAGCGGGAGCGCGGCCGGACGGTGCTGCTGTCGAGTCACATCCTCGCCGAGGTCGAGTCGCTGTGCGAACGGGTGAGCATCATCCGGCTGGGCCGCACGGTCGAGACCGGCACGCTCGCCGAGCTGCGGCACCTGACCCGCACGTCGATCTCCGCCGAGCTGGCCGCGGCCCCGAACGGCATCGCGGACCACCCGGGCGTGCACGACCTCAAGGTCGACGGCACGCACGTGAGGTTCGACGTGGACACCAAGGAGCTGGACGGCGTGCTCAAGCGGCTCACCCAGGTCGGTGTGCGCAGCCTGACCAGCCAGCCGCCCACGCTGGAGGAGCTGTTCCTCCGCCACTACGAGGGCGACGTGGCCGGGGTGGCGAAATGACCGCGACGGTGGCCGAACGTCCCGTCATCTCGGCGCCCACCGGGCAGCGGGACGGGTTCGCGGGCACGGGGCAGCTGCTGCGGCTCGCGCTGCGCCGGGACCGGGTCATCGCGTCCGTCTGGATCCTGCTGTTCGTGATCATGGCGGCCAGCTCGTCGTCGGCGTCGCAGGACCTCTACACGACGCTCGAGTCGCGGGTGCGGGCCGCGAACGCGGTCAACGACACGCCCGCCATGCTCGCGCTGTACGGCCGGGTGTTCGACCCGACGTCGCTCGGCGCCGTGTCGTTGATCAAGCTCGGCGCCATGGGCGCGGCGCTGGCCGGGCTGCTGGCGATCTTCACGGTGGTGCGGCACACCCGCGCCGAGGAGGAGGCGGGCCGCTCCGAGCTGCTGGGCGCGACGGTGGTCGGCCGGTACGCGGCGCTGACCGCGGCACTGCTGCTGTCCGTCGGCATCTCGCTCGTGATGGCGCTGCTGACCGGGCTCGGCCTCATCGGCACCGGTCTGCCCGCCGACGGCGCGCTCGCGTTCGGCCTGTCGTGGGCGGGTGCCGGGATCGCGTTCGCCGCGGTGGCGGCGCTCGCCGCGCAGGTCACCGAGGGTGCGCGGACCGCGAGGAGCATCGCGGCCGCCGTGCTCGCCGCGGCGTACCTGCTGCGGGCAGCGGGCGACGCGACGGGCACCGACACGTCGACGTGGCTGTCGTGGGTGTCGCCGATCGGCTGGGCACAGCAGGTGCGGCCGTTCGCGGGTGACCGCTGGTGGGTGCTCGTGTACCTGCTCGCGTTCGCCGTGCTGGTGGCGGCCGCCGCGTACGCGCTGGTCGCGCGCCGTGACCACGGTGCGGGCCTGCTCGCGCAGCGTCCCGGCAGGCCCAGGGCTGCCCGGTCGCTGTCCAGCCCGCTGGCACTCGCGGTGCGGCTGCAGCGCGGCAGCGTCGTGGGCTGGCTGGTCGGCATGGTCGTCGGCGGCATGGTGCTGGGCAGCATCGCGTCGCAGGTCGGCGAGTTCGTCGACACGCCGCAGGCCCGGGACATGATCATGAAGCTGGGCGGTGAGCGCGGGCTGGTCGACGCGTTCCTGTCCGCGGAGATGGGCATCCTCGCGGTGATCGTGTCCGCGTTCGGGATCTCCTCGGCCATGCGGCTGCGGGTGGAGGAGACCGCGCTGCGGGCCGAGCCGATCCTCGCGACGCGGGTACCGCGGCTGCGGTGGGTGGCGAGCCACCTCGTCGTCGCGCTGGCGGGGACCACGCTGCTGCTGTTCACGGTCGGCCTGTCCGGCGGCTTCGCGCACGGCGCGGCGAGCGGCGACATGGGCGAGATCGGCCGGGTGCTGGTGGCGGCGCTGGTGCAGCTGCCGTCGGTGTGGGTGCTGACCGGCATCACCGTGCTGGTGTTCGGCCTCGCGCCGGGGCTCGTGATGGCGGGCTGGGGCGCGCTGGTGGTGTTCCTGTTGCTGGGCCAGCTGGGACCGATCTTCGAGCTGCCGCAGTGGGCGATGAACGTCTCGCCGTTCACGCACACGCCGAAGCTGCCCGGCGCGGAGTTCACCGCGACCCCGATCGTGTGGCTCACGCTGGTCGCCGCCGCGTTGATCGCGATCGGCCTGGCCGGCTTCCGCCGCAGGGACGTCGGCTGACAACGAGGGGCCCGGGGTTTCTCCGGGCCCTTCTCACACGGTGGGTCGGCGCGACCATCCGAGCGATCTCCGACCGTGACATGCGAGCGTGTTCAGGAATGAAGCGCGGACCTGCACGGTTGACCGAATCGGGTCACGACGAGACGCATGGGGGTGATCGCGGTTACCGCGCGCAAGGAACGGCTGCCCAGCGAGGTCTGGGTGCTCGTCGCGGCCAACTTCGTCATCGCCGCCGGGTTCGGGCTGGTGGCGCCCGCACTGCCGACGTTCGCACGCAGCTTCGACGTGAGCGTGACGGCAGCGTCGATCGTGGTGAGCGCGTTCGCCGTCGCCCGGTTGGTGTTCGCCCCGGCGAGTGGCCGGCTGGTGTCCGCGCTCGGTGAACGTCGCGTGTACCTGACGGGCATCACGATCGTGGCGGTGTCGACCGGCGCGTGTGCGTTCGCCGCGAGCTACTGGCAGTTGCTGCTGTTCCGCTCCGTCGGCGGCATCGGGTCGACCATGTTCACGGTGTCGGCCATCGCACTGCTGATCAGGCTGACCCCGGCGCCGTTGCGCGGGCGGGCGTCCGGGCTGTGGGGCACCGGGTTCCTGATGGGCAACGTGGCCGGCCCGCTGCTCGGCGGTGGGCTGCTGACGATCTCGCTGCGTGCCCCTTTTGTCGTGTACGCACTGTTGTTGCTGCTCGCGGTCCTCATCGTGTGGTGGTTCCTCCGCAACTCGACGCTCGCCGCACGGGTGACGGCGGAGTCGTCGCCGTTCACCGTGCGGGAGGCGCTGCGGCACCGTTCCTACGTGGCGGCGCTCGGTTCGTCGTTCGCGAACGGGTGGGCGGTGTTCGGCGTCCGGGTGTCGCTGGTGCCGCTGTTCGTCGAGGAGGTGCTGCGGCGGGACGGCGCGTTCGCGGGCACGGCGCTGGCGGTGTTCGCGGTGGGCAACGTGCTGATGCTGCTGGTGTCCGGCCGGATGGCCGACTCGTGGGGCCGCAAGCCGACCGTGTTGCTGGGCCTGGTCGTCTCCGCGGGCGGGACGGTGTGGGTCGGCTTCACGTCGGACGTCCCGACGTTCCTGATCGCGACAGTGGTCGCCGGGCTCGGCGCGGGCCTGCTGGCGCCGCCGTTGCAGGCGACGGTCGCGGACGTGATCGGCTCGCGCGGCCGCGGCGGGCCGGTGCTGGCGACGTTCCAGATGACGGCCGACATCGGCGCCGTCCTGGGGCCCATCGTGGCGGGTCTGCTGGCGGACGGGATGTCGTACACGGCGGCGTTCGCGGTGACGGGGTCGCTGTGCGCGCTGGCCACGTTCGCGTGGTTCCCGGCGCCGGAGACGCTGCCCAGGAAGACGGAGGAACCCGAGCCGGTGGCGGAGACCGCGCCGAAGGCGTGACCCGGGGCGGCCTCCGGCCCCCGGTCACCAGCGTACGGGCGACCACCGACAGTCCCGGGCCTCGGCGCTGTCGCCTGTGGACAACCGGATCCGCTGTGGACAACCCGCCCTCGCACCCCGGGAACTGTCGGTGCCGCATGGGAGGCTGGTAACCGGGGGCCGGAGGCCAACGCCGGTCACACCCGACCGGATCGCGGCGACTCACTCGACATGGCTGACACGAGCAACGCGCCCCTGGCCGCCCGGTTCGGCGCGGACATGCGGCGCGGCGTCGCACAACTGTCGGACCTGGGCTACGACGCGACTTACTTCCGCCGGATGCTGGGCGACCATGGCCCGGTCGAGGCCGCCCGCAGGCTGGCGCTGGACCCGGTGCCGTCCTACGGCCTCTGGCGGCTCAAGGAGCTGGGCCGTCTCGACATGAGCGTCGAGATGTGGGTCCTTCTGCCCTGGTACGAACCGCTCTTCCCGCCGGACGTGCGGGAACAGGCCGAGAACAAGCTCGCCGCCCTCGGCATCGACGTCGCGACCGAGCTGGCTGGGCTCGTCCGGAGACAGACTCCACCGTGACCGGGCGGCAGGCCCGCTGCCGCCCAGTCCGTGCGTCACGCCAGTGGTGTCGCGTGGCGGAGGATGAGGAAGTCGAACACGAAGGCCGTCACCTCGCCGGACTCCGCGCGGCCCACCCACACCGGGTACCCGCCGTCGCCCCAGCCGGTCTCGACCGCCAGCAGGTTCGCGCCCGACTCCGGCTCCGGCACGTCCGTGACCGGCCCGGCCAGCTCCACGTCCTCGATGACGTCCTCGTACGACTCCGCCACCTCGGCGTCCACCAGCGCGACGAAGCCGCCGTCGACACTGATCGAGAAGTAGCTGTCGTCGCCGAGCATCCGCACGTCCTCGCCGTCGCGCAGCGCGGGCTCCCAGCGGACCGTCGGGGCGTCGCTGATCACCAGCTTCGCCGCCGCCACCCGGGTGTGCTCGGCGTCGTCGGCGAACCGCACGACCGACAGCAACAGCGGGTACTCCCCCGGCTCCACCCCGTCGACGTACGGCTCCTGCTCGAACAGCCACGGGTCCGGGTCGCCCGCGACCAGGGTGCCGCTCGTCAGCCAGAGCCTGCCGCCCTCGCCCACCTCGACCGTCACCTCGCGGCCGTCGTCGTCCAGCTCGAACCGGGCGCCTGCCGCGAACGCCTCGTCCAGGCCCAGCGGCCGCATCGGCGCCGGCGGCTGCCACGGCAGCTCGTCGAGGTCAGGGCCCGCGTCGTCGACCGCGCGGACCGTCAGCCGGACCGGCGCGTCCAGCAGCTCGTCCAGGTACGCGAGCGTCGTCCAGTCACCGAAGCGCGGCATCGGCCGGGACGTCTTCGCGATCTCCAGCAGCTCGACGTCCTCGTCGTCAGCGTCGTCGTCAGCGTCGTCACTGTCTGACCAGTTCCAGTCGTGCCGGTCGCCGTCCAGGCTGTACTCGCTCGACAGCCGCGGCGCGTCCGCGTCGAACTCGGGCTGGTCCGGCGTGGGGTACAGCCACTGCTCGACGAGCCGCAGCACGAGCTGGCCCACCCCGTCCGCGGTGGGGAACCGGCGCAGCTCGACCAACCGGTCGCGCCTGCCGTGGTCGTCGAACAGCCAGGCCGCCGCGTGATGCGCCTGCCAGCACACCTCGACGAGCGCCAGCGGCGTCTCCTCGGCCAGCAACACCACGGCGTACTGCTCGCCCGCCGCGTCCCGCTCACGCGCCACGGACTCCGGAAGTGGCCGCACGACCGTTCCCGACTCGGGGTCCCAGCCCTCGCAGTAGACGGCCTCGGCGGCAATGAAGTGGTTGGTCACGCAGGGATAGTGACACCACCCCGGCACAAGCCGCGCGGCACCCACCTCGCGTAGTTTCGAGGTCATGGCCACGTTGGTTTCTTTCCACGCCCACCCCGACGACGAGTGCATCTCCTGCGGCGGCGTGATGCGCAAGGCACATGAGGCGGGCCACCGGGTCGTCCTCGTCGTCGCCACCCGCGGTGAACTGGGCGAAGTGCCCGACGGCTTCCTCGACGACACCGAGGAGCTGTGGCAGCGGCGCGTCGCCGAGACCCACGCGGCGGCCGACGTCCTCGGCGTCGACCGCGTCGAGTTCCTCGGGTACACCGACTCGGGGATGATGGGCGAGCCCACCAATGACGCCCCCGGCACGTTCTGGACCGCGGACGTCGAGGAGGCGGCCGCGAAGCTCGCCGCGATCCTGCGCGAGGAGCACGCGGACGTGCTGACCGTGTACGACGACCACGGCGGCTACGGCCACCCCGACCACATCCAGGTGCACCGCGTCGGCATGCGTGCCGCCGAACTGGCCGGCACGCCGAAGGTCTACCAGGCCACGATCAACCGCGACCGCGCGCTCGCGGGCCGGCGCGAGTACGCCGAGCGCGCCGGCATCGAGGTGCCCGAGATGAGCCCGGACTTCGGCACCCCGGAGTCGGAGATCACGTGCGCGGTCGACGTCACCGCGTACGCCGAGCACAAGCGCAAGGCCATGCGCGCGCACGCGAGCCAGATCAGCGAGGACTCGTTCTTCCTGGCGCTGCCGGACGAGGCGTTCCGGTACGCGTTCGGCACCGAGTGGTTCATCCGCGCCGGTCAGGGCCCCGGCATCACCGAGACGGACCTGTTGGCGTGACCGTCCACCACGAGGTCGTGGGCGACGGCACCCCGGTGGTGCTGTCGGGGTCGCTGGGCAGCGATCTGCGCATGTGGGACCCGCAGGTGGAACCGTTGGTGGCGGCCGGTTTCCAGGTGATCAGGTACGACCACCGCGGCCACGGCCGCTCCCCGGCGCCCACCGGCCCCTACACGCTGCGGGAACTGGCCGAGGACCTGCTTGAACTGCTGGACCACCTGGGCCTGCGCCGGGTGTCGCTGGTGGGCCTGTCGCTGGGCGGGATGGTCGGCATGTGGCTGGCCGAGAACGCGCCGGACCGCCTGGAGCGGCTGGTCCTGTGCTGCACGTCGGCGTCGCTGGGCCCCGCGTCGATGTGGCAGGAACGCGCGCGGGTCGCCCGGACGGAAGGCATGGCCCCACTGGCGGGGGCGGCCGTCGAACGGTGGGTGACCCCGACGTTCCGGGAGGCTCACCCGGAACGGGCCCAGTGGCTGCGCGACATGGTGGCGAGCCACCCCGGCGAGGGCTACGCGTCCTGCTGCACCGCCATCGAACAGATGTCCATTGTGGACACTCTGCCGACGGTCACCGCGCCGACACTGGTGATCGCGACCGCCGACGACCCGGCCACCCCACCGGACCACGGCCGCCGCATCGCCGAGGCGATCCCCGGCGCGAGGTTCACGATCGTGCCGGACGCGGCACACCTGGGAAACGTCGAACAGCCGACGACGTTCACGGGCCTGATCATCGACCACCTGCGCCCGGACCGCCGGGCCCTCGGCACGGCAACACGCCGCGAGGTACTGGGCGACGAGCACGTGGACCGCGCGGAGGCCGCGACGACCGAGTTCACCAGGCCGTTCCAGGAGTACATCACCGAGGGCGCGTGGGGTTCGGTGTGGTCACGCCCGGGCCTCGACCGCCGCACGCGCAGTGCGGTGACACTGGCGACGCTGACCGCGCTGCGCGCACACGAGGAACTGCCGATGCACGTCCGCGCGGCCCGCCGCCACGGCCTGACGGAGGCAGAGATCGCGGAGATCCTGTTGCACACGGCCGTGTACACCGGCGCCCCGGCCGCGAACGCGGCGTTCACCATCGCGCAACAAACCCTGGAAGAGGACTGACGGCGAGCATCTGCCGGGCGCGCTGACCGGCCAGACGGGCAAGCTGGTTGTTCCCGACCTGCGACAAGCACGGCCCTGGTCAGCCGTGCATCCGCCGATGCCGTGCAGCGGGCGTCGGCGACCGGATCCCGATCCGGCGACGACACCCACCCACACAGAGGCAACCCAAACCCCCGCTGACCAGCGAAAACAAGCCCCCAGTACGTAACCTCAACCCCCACCCGATCCCGGGGGCCACCCGCCATGCCAGCCTACCGGGACCCACCGACAAAACCCGGGCGCGACGGGAAACTGTGGATAACCCACCCACCTGTGGACAACTACCCGAAGTCCACCTGAGACACGAGATTCTCCGGTTGCGGAGCACCATCCGCCACCACCACGGCGTACGCCAACCGCAACGTCTCACCAGCGGGAACCGCCACCTCCGCCGCGAAGAACGGCGCCGGGCACACGCACGCGAAAGGCGTAGCCCGCACGAACCACATCACCGGATGCCCCGGATTCGCGGGCGCGTCCACGAACGCCAGCGTCGACGTCCGCCCGTGCCCGTCATGACGTCCCCGGTACGCGAGCCACGGCGCACGGCTGCCCATCAACTCGTCGCCACCGGCACCGGTCGGCAACAGCACCTCACCATCGGTGAACGACCGCGGCCCACGCCACATCAACCCGCCGTACCCTGCGTCGGGTCGACCGGCCGTCGTCGGGCTGCCGAAGCGAATCTCCGCACCGGACACGTTCGTCATCGCCGTCGTGAACACCAGCGCCCACCCACCGTCCACAAGCGACAGACGCAGGCGACGCTCCTCGCGGAACCACAACGCCCCCTCGGCGGTGACCCAGTCCAGTTCCTGGCTCACGACGTCACCCGCGACGGACAACGCACGATGCACCTGCGTGCCGTTGTTGTCCAGCTGCACGTACCCCCTGTCGCGCACGAAGGTCGGCCCGCCCCAGAAGTTCTGCGACCCGACGTGCGGCAGCGACCACGAGATGCCCTTGTGCCACACGTGGTCGTGCGGCCGGTAGATCGACACGAGGTCACCGGTCAGGGTGCGGACCGGGTGGAAGTACGGCCTCGGCGACTCCACCGCGGGCTCCGGCGGCCGGTAGACGTACCGGCACAGCGACACCCCGTCGTGCACCGCGGTCAGCGCGGCGCCGTCGTCGGTCAGTTCCACGGCGCGCCCGTCCCGTCCATGCGGTGGTAGAACGGCGAGCCCGGGGTCAGCTCGCCGCGACGAACGCGGGCGCCGGTGAACGCCGACGCGTAGATCGCCGCGATCAGCTCGACCGTCCGGCGCGTCTCCGGCAGGGTCACGGGCGGCGCGACACCGGCCGACAGCGCGTCCACCACCGCCCCGAACTGCGCCTTGTGCCCGCTCGCCACCCCGGTCGGGCCCGCCGACCAGGCCGCCGTCACCGCCGACTCGTGTCCTGGTGCGGCCGTCACCCGCCAGTTGTGGTCCGCGTAGCCGTACACGTGGTCCAGCTCGATCGACGCGTGTTCGAAGTCGAACCGCAGGTAGCTCTGCTCGCGGGGCGACACCACGCTGTTGACGACCGTCGCGATCGTGCCGTTCTCGAACGTCACGATCGCCGCGGACAGGTCCTCGGTCGCCGTCGGTTTCGCCTGCCGGGCCGCGACCGCCACGACCTCGGTCCACTCGCCCAGCACCGACAACAACAGGTCGAACTGGTGGATCCCGTGCCCCATCGTGGGCCCGCCGCCCTCGATCGCCCACTTCCCGCGCCACGGCACGGCGAAGTACTCGTCCGGGCGGAACCACAGCGTGTGGCACACGGCCGTGGTGGGACGGCCGAGCCGCGGGTCGCCGACGAGCGCGCGCAGCCGTGCGGCACCGCTGCCGAACCGGTGCTGGAACACGGTCGCGAAGAACGCGTCACCGGTCGCGGCCTCGATCGCGTCCAGCTCGGCGAGGCTCAGCACCGGCGGCTTCTCGCACAGCACCGACACCCCGCGCGACAGGCACGCGATCGCTTGCGGCGCGTGCAGTCCCGGCGGTGTGCACAGCGTGGCGAGGTCCGGCTTCTCGGTGTCGAGCAGCTCGTCCAGGGTCGGGTAGACCGCGGGCACCGACCACTTCGACGCGTACGTGGCGAGCGCGGCGGCGTCGATGTCGGTGGCGGCGACGATGCGCGCCCGCCCGGCCAGTGCTTCCGCGTGGAACCCGGCGATCACACCGGTGCCCACGATCGCGCAGGACAGCTCCATCAACTCACCGTAACGCGCGTGTCACGCTCCTCGCCGGGAGAAATCTCACGCTCCGGACCCTCGACGCGCGCGGGCAGGATGTGCCGCACGTCCGCGCTCGACGCACCCAGCCACAGCTCGACGTCACCCGGCTCCACGATCCGCTTCCCCGCGAGCCCGGTGAACGCGGTCGCCTCGGGCGGCACGTCGAACCGGACCCGCCGCGACTCGCCCGGCGCCAGCCACACCTTCGCGAACCCGACGAGCTTCTGCACGGGCCGGGCGACCTGCGCGACCGGGTCGTGCACGTACAGCTGTACGACGTCCGCGCCGTCCCGGTCACCCGTGTTGGTCACCGTCACGCCCACGGAGAGGCCGTCGCTCGTCACGTCCGTCCACTCGAAACTCGTGTACGACAGCCCGTGCCCGAACGGGAAGGCAGGCGTCGGATCCACCGAGCTGCTGCCGTTCACCCTGGCCAGCGGCGGTCCGAGGTACACCGACGGCGACGCGTACGGGTCGGCGGGCACGCTCACCGGCAGCCTGCCCGACGGCGTGACCAGCCCGGTCAGCACGTTCGCGACCGCGGGCCCGCCCTCCTCCCCGGGAAAGAACGCCTGCACGATCGCGGCGCACCGGTCGGCGTACTGGCGCAGCGCGTACGGCCGTCCGGTCAGCAGCACCAGCACGACCGGCGTGCCCGTCTCCAGCACGGCGTCCAGGAGCTCGTGGCCCGGTATCCGCAGGTCGGTGGCGTCGGTGCCCTCGCCGGACGTGCCACGGCCGAACAAGCCGGACTCGTCGCCGAGCGCCACCACGCACACGTCCGCGCCCCGGGCCGCGTCGACCGCCGACGCACCGTCCGCGGCGTACACGTCGTGCCGCAGCACCGACCGCAGCGTCGGGATGGCGACGCCGTCCGGCGCGGACGGGATGTGGCGCGGGAACGTGTAGCAGCCGAGCATGGCCGCGTCGGTGTCGGCCTGTGCGCCGACGAGCGCGACCTGCACACCGTCCCGCAGCGGCAGCACGCCGTCGTTCGACAGCAGGACCACCGACTCCTCGGCCACCTTCCGCGCGAGCGCCCGGTCCCGTGGCGGATCGAGGTCCACTGTGGACGACGTGGTCGGCTGCCAGCCCGGGTCGAGCATGCCGAGCACGCACTTCTGCCGCAGCACCCGGGTGACCGCGGTGTCCACGACGGACTCCGGCACGACGCCCGCGAGCACCGCGTCCAGCAACGGCGTGCCGAAACACCGCACCTGCGGCAGTTCGACGTCCACCCCGGCGGTGAGCGCCAAGGCCGCCGCGCCACTCGCGTCGGCCGCGAGGCCGTGCTGCTTCTCGATGAACGTGACGGCGAAGTAGTCCGAGACGACCGTCCCCTCGAACCCCCACCGCTCGCGCAGCAACCCGGTGAGCAGTGCGTGGTCGGCGGCGGGCGGCACGCCGTCGACGTCGGCGTAGGAGTGCATGACCGACTCCGCGCCTTCCTTCAGCGCGGCGAGGAACGGCGGCAGCAGCACGTCCGCGACCTCGCGCGGACCGGCCGCGACCGGCCCGAAGTTGCGGGCGCCGCGCGAGGCCGAGTAGCCGACGAAGTGCTTGAGCGTCGGCATGATCCCCGCCGACCGCATGCCCCGCACGTACGCGGTGCCGATGGCGGTGACCAGGTGCGGGTCCTCGCCGATGGTCTCCTCGGTGCGGCCCCAGCGCACGTCCCGCGTCACGTCGAGCACGGGTGCGAGCCCTTGGTGCACACCGACTTCCCGCATGCGCGAGCCGACCGCCGCGGCCATCTGTTCGACCAGGTCCGGGTGCCATGCGGCACCCCACGCGAGCGCGGTCGGGTAGATCGTGGCGCCGTGGGTCATGAAACCCGACAGGCACTCCTCGTGGACGACGGCCGGGATGCCGAACCGGCCCGCCGCCATGACCTCGTGCTGCAGTCGTACGAGCCGTTCCGCCCCCTCGGCCGGCTCGACCGGCGCACTGCCGAACGGCCTGGTCAGCTGCCCCAGGCCGTTCTTGATCAGCTCCGGCCAGTCGAGGTCGTCGTCCACCAGCTCGTGCTGGAACGGCGCGACCTCGTCGTCCGTCGTGGACTGTCCCAGCCACACCCCGTACAGCTGGCCCAGCTTCTCGCGCAGCGTCATCCGGCCGACCAGGTCAGCGACCCGCTCGTCGACTGAGCGCGCCGGATCCCGCCACGGCTCGTCGCGCATCGCGCACTCCAATCCCGAAAGTTTCGGTCGGCGAAGACCGACCGAACCCCAAGCTATCCGCGACGTGTACCGGTAGCAAGGTATTGACCTGGCCGAGACTCGCGCCGTAATCTCCGGCCAACTACCGGATGAACTCCGAAACTTACGGCAGGTTGATCGCGCTGGGGCGAGCTGCTGTCCGCCTCGGCGCGCGGGCCACTTCTGAAAGGCGCGCCCATGGTTCCCCATCGGCTACCCAGACGATCCTTCCTCGGTCTGCTCGGCGCGGGCGTCGGCGCGAGCGTTCTCGGCACCAGCGCGTGCGGCACGGACTCCACCTCCGGCGGCGACGGCGGCACCTTCCAGGTGTGGGTTCTCCAGGAGGAGAGCCAGAACGTCGCGCACGAGGGAGCCGTCGACCGGTTCAACAAGAACTCCGAGGTCAAGGCGCGCATCGTCGCGTCCCCCAACGACGGCTACACCGACAAGCTGCACGTCTCCATGGGCAGCGGCAACAAGCCCGACGTGTTCTACAACTGGGGCGGCGGCAGCATCCGCACCTACGCCCGAGACGACCTCCTGGTCGACCTCACCCCGTACTTCGAGGAGGACAAGGCCTGGAAGGACAGCTTCCTGCCGTCGGTCCTCGAGGCGGGCACGATCGACGGCAAGTACTACGGCGTGCCCGCCCGCGGCATGCAGCCGATCATCCTGTTCTACAACAAGGCGGTCTTCGCCGACCTCGGTGTGCAGCCGCCGACGACGTGGACCGAGATGATCCGGATCGTCGACCGCGCCAAGGCGAACGGCATCATCCCGTTCGCGCTGGCGGGCGGCGACCCGTGGACCGAATTGGTGTGGCCGGAGTACCTCGTCGACCGCATCGGCGGGTACGAGGTGTTCCAGAAGGTCGCGGCCGGCGAGCAGAACGCGTGGCGCGACCCGGCCATCGCGAGGTCCATCGACATGATCCGCGACCTGGTCGACCGCGGCGGCTTCGGCGACAGCTTCGCGTCGGTGCGCTGGGACGGCGCGGGCGCGTCGACCCTGATCGCGCAGGGCAAGGCGGCCATGCACCTGATGGGGTCGTGGGAGTACACGAACCAGGTCAACGACCAGCCGGAGTACGCGAAGAACGACCAGGGCTTCACCACGTTCCCGACCGTCGAGGGCGGGGTCGGGGACCCGAAGGCGATCGTCGGCAACCCGACCAACTACTTCTCGGTCAGCAAGGACTCCAAGAGCGTCGACGCGGCGATGGAGTTCCTGAAGCAGGAGATGGCGTCGGACGCCTACATCGACCAGTGGCTCGAGATGGGCGACGTGCCCGCGGTGACCGGCCTCGAGGACAGGATGGACAAGGCGGCCGACCCGGCGTTCGCCAAGGTCGTCTACGACATGGTCACGCAGGCGCCCACGTTCCAGCTGTCCTGGGACCAGGCCATCGAACGCGCGCAGGCGCAGCCGATGCTCGACGCGCTGTCGAAGGTGTTCCTCGGTGAGCTGGACGCGGCCGGTTTCGTCAAGGCGAACGAGGACGCGGCGTAGATGGCGGTCATGACGGAGTCGCGGGCGCCGGTGCGGTCCGCGCCGGCGCCCGCGCGGCGGCGCACACGGCGTGTGAACCGCCCCGGCTCCTGGTACCTCCTGCCCGCCGCGGTGTTCTTCGGCCTGTTCGCGGCGTTTCCGCTGGTGCTGGTGCTGTACCTGTCGCTGACGGACTGGAGCGGCATCGGCACGCCCGGCTTCGTCGGCGTGGACAACTGGGTGCGCCTGTTCGAGAACGACGCGATCTGGGACGTCACGTCGACGACGCTGCTCCTGACCGGGCTCTTCTGGGTCACGCAGACGCCGCTGTCGATCCTGCTCGGCGTGTGGGCGGCCGGGCCGCAGCGCAACCGGGCTGTGCTCTCGGCGCTGTTCTTCCTGCCGCTGCTGCTGTCGACGGCCGCGATCGCGTTGCTGTTCAACCGGATGTTCGACCCGTACGTCGGGATCGGCCGCGGACTGGAGCCGTTCCGCAACATCCTCGGCACCACGTCCGGCGCGATCACCGCGATCGTGATCGTGGTGGGCTGGCAGTTCATCCCGTTCCACACCCTGCTGTACCAGGCGGCGGCCAGGAACATCCCGAAGGTGCTGTACGACGCGGCCACAGTGGACGGTGCGGGCCGCTGGTACTCGTTCTGGTACGTCACGCTGCCGCAGCTGCGGAACACGGTCATCACGTCGTCGACGATCATGATCGTGGGCTCGCTGACGTACTTCGAGACCATCTTCCTGCTGACCAACGGCGGCCCCGGCACGTCGACGCGCACGCTGCCGCTGGAGATGTACTTCCGGTCCTTCCGGTCCTACGAGTTCGGTTACGCGTCCGCGATCGCGTCCGTGCTGGTGATCGTGGCGACGACGATCTCGCTGCTCATCGTGCGGTTCTCCGGCTTCGCGAAGATGCGGTCCACCTTGGAGGGACTGTGAAGACCAGGCCGAACTACCTCGCGGGCCTGATGGCCACGGTGTGGCTCGTGCTCGTCGGGGTGCCCGTGTACGCGATGGTGTCCTGGAGCCTGCAGACCAGGGACAGCTTCCTCGACCGCGGCCCGCTCGCGCTGCCCGGTTCGATCACGTTCGCCAACGTGGCGGAGGTGTTCGACAGCGGCTTCCTGCGCTACCTGCTGAACACGGTGATCGTCACCGCTGCTTCGGTGGCATTGACGCTCGTGGTCGCCGTCCCGGCGGCGTACGCGATCGTCCGGTCGATGAGCTGGTTCTCCGGTGCGATGTTCCGGGTGTTCCTGGCCGGCCTCGCGATCCCGGCGCAGGCCACGATCATCCCGCTGTACCTGATCATCAACCGGATGCAGCTGTACGACTCGCTGACCGCGATCATCCTGCCGACGGTCGCCTTCGGTCTGCCGCTGGTGATCCTGGTGCTCGTCGGTGCGCTCCGGGACGTGTCCAACGAGCTGTACGACGCGATGACGGTCGACGGCGCGGGCCCGTTCCGGATCCTGTGGCAGCTGGTCATCCCGATGTCGAAGGGCGCGATCGCGGCGGTGGGGACGTACACCGCGCTGGGCGCGTGGAACCAGTTCCTGTTCCCGCTGGTGCTGACGCAGGACCCGTCGATGCGGGTGCTCACGCTCAGCCTGACCAACTACAAGCAGGAGTTCCAGATCAATGTCCCGGGCATGATGATGGCGGTCATGTTGACCGCTCTGCCGGTGTTCGTCCTGTACCTGGTGGCACGCCGGTGGCTGATAGCGGGCCTCGCCGGGATGGGCAGCAAGTAGTATTCCGAAAGTTTCGGAACGTTTCGGGGAGTGCGACGTGGCGAAAGAACGCAAGGTGACGATCAACGTCATCGCGGCGGAAGCAGGCGTGTCGGTGCCCACGGTGTCGAGGGTGCTGAACGGCAGGTCAGACGTGTCCCCGACCACGCGAGCCCGCATCGAGGCACTGCTCGCGCAGCACGGCTACCAACGCCGTGGCTCGCGCCGCGGCGAGCACGCGGGGTTGGTCGACCTGGTCTTCAACGACCTGGACAGCCCGTGGGCGGTGGAGATCATCCGCGGCGTCGAGGACGTCGCCCACGCGGCCCAGGTGGGCACGGTGGTGAGCGCGATCCACCGCCACTCGGCCGCCACCCGCCAGTGGCTCGACAACCTGAGGGCCCGCAAGTCGGACGGCGTCATCCTGGTGACGTCCACGCTCCAGCCTTCTCACCAGGCAGAATTACGTCGTCTCAACGTCCCCGCGGTAGTGATCGACCCAGCGGGCGGCCCCGCGCTGGAGGTCCCGACGATCGGCGCGACGAACTGGGCAGGCGGCCGAGCGGCGACCGAGCACCTGACGTCGCTGGGGCATCGCCGGATCGGCTTCATCGCCGGCCCCACGTCGCTGCTGTGCAGCCGAGCCCGCCTGGACGGCTACCGGGCCGCCCTGGACGCGGCGGGCCTGCCGGTAGCGGACGAACTGATCCAACCGGGCGACTTCTACCACGAGTCCGGCTTCCGAGGCGCCACCGCGTTGATGTCCCTACCGGAGCCGCCCACGGCGATCTTCGCGTCGAGCGACCAGATGGCGTTCGGCGTCTACGAGGGCCTGCGGCAACGGGGACTGCGCGTCCCGGACGACGTGAGCGTGGTGGGTTTCGACGACCTCCCGGAAGCCCGGTGGGCGTCTCCCCCGCTGACGACGGTCCGCCAGCCGTTGGCGGAGATGGGCACACTGGCGGCTCGCATGCTGCTCCGCCTGTCCCGAGGCGAGGAAACAGACAGCCCCCGAGTGGAACTGGCCACGGACCTGATCGTCCGCAACAGCACGGCCCCGCTCACGACCTGAGTTCTACTTCGTCGCGGCCACAACCTGTTCACGCAGGTGGTCAGGGAGCTTGGCGCGCTCGGCGAGCCAGGCGGCCAAGTCCGGCAGCAGGTCCTGCGCGGCAAGCGTCACCGGATCGCCCGGCAACCAGTCGCCGATCAGCGCACGCTGGGTGCGGATCCGCAGCGGGGACACCGAGTACCAGGTTTCGGGCAGGGCGGCTTCCATCCACTGCTCCGCCAGCGAGGCCACGGCGTCCGGGTCGGGTTCCGCACCGCGCCGATCCTCGTACCAGGCCGTGAACGCGGCGATCATCGGCGTGGCGTCGAAGTCGAACAGCGGAGCCGGGGGAGGCAGCAGTTCCGCGAGGTCACGGATGTGGCGTTGCGCCCGGAACCAGTTGTCCATCACCACACGGGACTCGTCCCCGAACACGTGGAAGTCGCCGATCGCGAGGTCGGTCAGACACAGCAGGTCCTCCGGCCCGCCGACCGGCCGAGGCGTCACCCCGTCCGCAGACTCGCCGACCTCGGCGGCCCAGGCATCGACAGCCTGGTCGACGTCGTCGAAGACACCGGCGGAAGCGAGCCGCACCGCCTCCGCCCCCTCGATGTCGAACAGGTACACGAACGGCGTGTCACCGTACGAGAAGCCTGCGATCACCCCGAACCTGGTGCCGTAGGCGTCCCGCATCCGGAGCACCTCACCGGTCGCCGAGATGTGCAGGAGGTCGTCCAGCCCCTCCGGCGCATCCGCAATCCCCTGCAGCGCCTTGCGGCACACCTCCGCCTGCTCGGGCGATGCGATGGCGGCCAGCCCGTACAGGAGCCGGGAACCGTACTCCGCGTCCACCGCCTGAGCCGCCCCGACAAGCTCCTCGAACCACACCGAGAACCGGAGTCCGTCCTCTCCCGCTTCGAGCACACGGAACAACTCGGCCCCGATCAACTCGGCCGTGATCTGCTCCACTTCCCGCGGGCCGGCCGCTGAGCTGAGCGCCCCAGCCCCGTCGAGCACGCCCTGGATCGCCGGCCCGAACCACCGCGGCCGCCCACTGGCCGCCCGAAGCACCTTCCCGTAGGAACGAGGACGCGGCGCGCCACCACTCTTCTTTTTCTTCTTCCGACCACGGGACACGGGCGACATGCCCGTGCATGGTAGTGACGTCGACAGGTCCACGAGTGCATCACCCATGGGCTCGGAGAAAAACGGTGGCGCCGGGCAGAAACGCCGGCCCCACGCGATCGTCGGCCAGGGTGATGCGTCCCGTCTCGGTCAGCCCGCGGCCCGCGCCAACCCACTACACGAACCCACGCACCTGGTCGACCAGCTCGGACATCGCGACGCTCATCCCTGTCCCGGCGACGCGAGGCCGTCCAGCGCCCGGCGGTAGGCGTCCTCGTCGAACGGTTCGCCCCGGAGCATGGTCGGCTGCATGTGCTCGGCCATCACGCCGGCCAGCTCGTGCAGGATGTCGTGCCGTTCCATGCCCTTCTCACGCAGCCGCTTGGCCGCCCGCCACACCTCGGGCGGCTCGTCGGCCCACAGCTGGTTGGCGATCACCTCGTGCATCGTGAGGTGGAACCGCGGGTTCGTCCCGTCCACCTCACCGTGCCACGACGAGTCGGCCAGGTACTCCGCGAACTCCGGATGCTCGGCCTGGATGAGCAGCGACCGCTCGTCCGGGTCGGCGGGATCGAGCCAGTCGACCCGCTCACCGTCGATCGTGGCGCTGCCGTGCGGCATGACGAACGCCCACCGGTCGGCGGTCTCCTCGTCGACCTCCTCGTCGATCGGGAGGTCCGGCAGGTGGACGTCCCGGACGGACGGGGGCCGCCGAACCGTCTTGCGTCCCGACTTCTTCGGCTTGCGTTTGCGTCCTCTGCTGACCGGGCTCACGCGACCAGCCTCTCACCACGTGAATTGTGTGGGTAAAGCGCGGGCCCGGACTCGAAAGTCCGGGCCCACGAAGCGCTTGGCAGCAGAAAATGCGCGCCCGAAGGGATTCGAACCCCTAACCTTCTGATCCGTAGTCAGATGCTCTATCCGTTGAGCTACGGGCGCATGTTCAGTTGTTGGCGGAGGCTCCGGGATTTGAACCCGGGAGGGGTTGCCCCCAACCGCATTAGCAGTGCGGCGCCATAGACCAGACTAGGCGAAGCCTCCCGGAGTACCGCTCGGCGAGTACCTTACACAGCCCTCCGAGCGGACTCCAAACCGGGTCGTCAGCTGGGGAGGAACGCTGCCAGGGCGTCCGGGTTGGCGAGGGCGTCTCTGCTGACGGCTCGCTCGGGGGGCACGCCTGCCAGGATCTTCTTGACCGGGACCTCGCACTTCTTGCCGTTCAGGGTCCTCGGCACCTCGTCGACGACGATGAACCGGTCGGGGACGTGCCTGGGGGACAGTGCGGAGCGCAGCGCCTTCCGCAACGACGGTTCGACCGCCTCCAGCGACGCGCCCGGGGCCAGGACCAGGAAGCACAGCAGCTCGCCCTCGACGTCGGCCGACGTGTCGATGACCAGGGAGTCCGCCACCTCGTCGAAGCCCTCGACCACGCGGTAGAACTCGCTGGTGCCCATGCGGACACCGCCTCGGTTGAGGGTCGAGTCCGAGCGACCGTAGATGACCGCGGAGCCCCTCGGGGTGATGCGGATCCAGTCGCCGTGGCGCCACGTGCCCGGGTACAGCTCGAAGTACGAGTCGATCATCCGGGAACCGTCCTCGTCGCCCCACAGGTAGAGCGGCATGGACGGCATCGGCTTCGTGATGACCAGTTCGCCCACCTCGTCCACCAGGGGTTCGCCGGTCGGGGACCACGACTCGACCGCCGCGCCCAGTGCGCGGCACGACAGCTCACCCAGCCAGACCGGGACGTCCGGGGCCGAGCCCACGAACGCCGTGCAGAGGTCCGTGCCACCGGATACCGAGCAGATCTGGATGTCCGAGCCGAGCTCGTCGGCTATCCAGCGAAAACCTTCCGGGCTCAGGGGGGCGCCGGTGGAGCCCACCGCTCGCAGCGCGGTCAGGTCCTGGGTGGCCGCGGGCTTCAGGTGCTGCTTCAGGCACGACTGGATGTACGGGGCTGACGTGCCGAAATAGGTGACCTTGTGCCTGGCGGCGAGGCTCCACAGGGTGTTCAGGTCCGGGTGTCCGGGGCTGCCGTCGTACATGACCACCGTCGCGCCCACCAGCAGGCCGGAGACCAGGTAGTTCCACATCATCCAGCCCGTGGTGGTGAACCAGAAGAAGCGGTCACCGGGGCCGAAGTCGGCGTGCAGGGCCAGCTGCTTCAGGTGCTCGGCGACGATGCCGCCGTGGCCCTGGACGATGCCCTTCGGCAGGCCCGTGGTGCCGCTCGAGTACAGGATCCACAGCGGGTGGTCGAAGGGCACGGGGTCGAAGGCCAAGTCGGCGCCGGGGCGGACGAACCGGCGCCACGGGATCGTGTCCGGGGCCGCGGCCTCGGACGACAGGTAGTCGATGAGGACCGTGGCGCGCAGGCTGGGGATCTCGGCCTGGAGCTTGGCGATCGTCGGGCGGACGTCGAACGCGCGGCCGTTGTACTTGTAGCCGTCGACCGCGAACAGGACGACCGGCTCGATCTGGGTGAACCGGTCGGCGACGGCCCTGACCCCGAAGTCCGGTGAGCAGGACGACCACGTGGCCCCCAGGGACGCCGCGGCGAGGAACGCCACCAGCGTCCGGGGCGCGTTCGGGGCCAGCGCGACCACCCGGTCACCCTGCTTGACGCCCAGGTCGACCAGGGCCGCGCGCACCGCGGCCACCTCGGCACGCAGCTCGCCGTACGTGAGCCGCTCCGACACCCCGTCCTCACGCTCGAAGACCACCGCCAGGTCGTCGTCGGCGCCGGTGGACAGGGCGTGTTCGGCGTAGTTGAGCGTCGCGCCGGGGAACCACTGGGCGCCCGGCATGTCGGCCGACGCCAGCACCCGCTCGGGCGGCGTGTGGAAACGCACCCCCAGGTACTCCGTCAGCGCGCCCCAGAACGCCTCCAGATCGCCCGTGGACCACTCCCACAGCGCCTGGTAGTCGGCCACCTCGACGCCCCGCTCCGCCGCCAGCCACCTGCGGAACCCCGCGATCCTGCTCTCCTCGACGCGGCCTGGGTCCGGACGCCACAACAGCGTGGCCATTTCGTCGCTCATGGCCCGTTCCTATCCCATATCGCGGGCCCTTGCCATGGTGTCAGCCCACACATCCCGCAACGCCGCCGGTGGGCGGCGCCACCGGCCGTGTGTGTTCCGCCAGACGGCCGCCAGCAGGTCGGCCAGCGCCTGGTGGTCGTCGGCCGGGGCGGTGGGCAGGCGGAGCAGGTGCCCGACGGCCACGTCGGCCAGCACGGCGCCACCGTCGCGGTCGACCATGACCGTCGACGGTCCTATGGTGCCGTGGCACACCCCGCGGGCGTGCAGTGCGGCCAGCGCGGCGGCGACATCGGCGGCCACCCGTGGCAGCTCGTCGGCCGTCAGGCGGGCGCGGCGCAGCGTCCTGCCGAGCACGGCGTCGGCGGCGATCGCGACGCGGCCGTCGACGAGGACGTCCCGCACCGTCGCCAGGTTCGGGTGCCGGAGGCCGGTGAGCAGGTCGACGTCGGCGCGGCGGACCGCGGGCGGGTCGGGCGAGAGCACCCGAACCGACGCCGGGGTGCCGTCGGGACCTGCGGCGATGTGCGTCATGCCGTACCGGTCACCCCACACGGGGTGCAGGAGCCAGTAGCGGCCGGCAAGGCTGGCAGGCATACCGGGAAGTGTCGCGAATGGACACGGACTGGACATGTATTGGACGTGGATTGCCTGGTCAGAGTCGATTACGTCGCCATTGTGGACAGATAGTGGTCGATCTTCGTCTCGCGACCTGGTCAGGAAGGCGGAGGCCCCTTTCCATCGTGGTTGACTGGGCTCGTGCTGGTTGAATGGGGCGGACCAGGTTGGACTCCCCTGGCCTCCGAGGTGCTTTTCGCTTCACCGTGGTTTCAGGTGCGGCGAGACGACATGCTGCGCCCGGACGGTTCGCGGGGGTACTACGACAGCGTGGTCGCACAGCCTGCGGTGACCATCCTCGCTGTGGACGATCGACGGCTGGTCGCGGTCACGCGGCAGTGGATCTGTGTGCACGGGGAGCCGCAGTGGCGGTTGCCCGCGGGCCGTGTCGACACGTTCGACGGGACACCGCGGGCTGCGGCGAAGCGGGAACTCGCCGAGGAAACAGGCATCCGCGCCGATGACTGGCGTGCACTCGGATCCATCAACTGTGCCGACTCGTTGACGAACCACCGGGACCACGCCTTCCTGGCCATGGGACTTACCAGCGGAGGGGAACGCAGGCTCGAGCCTGGGGAAGCCGACCTCGTGTTGCACTGGTTGCCCGTCGAACAGGTTGTCGAGATGGTCCTCGCCGGTGATCTTCCCCACGCCGGCAGCACGTTCGCCGTGTTGACCGCCCAGGTGCGAGGCCTCCTCTAGGTTCGGGTCCAACCTGCCACGGGCGGAACGGTCATCGGCTCCAGCTACCTGTTCAGCACATCACGCACCGCAGCGACGACGTCCTCCGGCGTCCTGGCCTGCAGGGATGCCAGCCCTCGCGCCCCGGGGGGCACGATGTCGGAGCCATCCAGGTTTATGATCAACAACTGCAACTCACCCGCGCGGTGCTGCCGCAAGGCGAGATCGATCTCGTCGTAGCAATATCTGCTGGCCGCATACGAACGGCTCCAGAGCACGATGAACAGGTCCGCTCCGCGCACCGCGTCCTCGATCGCCGCCTCGACCGTTCGATCCGGCGGCAACGCTCGCTCGCCGAACAGCACCGCGAGGCCGTTCGCGGTCAGATAGTGATCCAACGCCCGAGCGTAGTCCCGGTCCGGCCTGGCACGACTGATGAAAATGCTGTGTGGGCGCCCCTTTGGCTGGCCGGTCCCACGCACCTGCGCCATCACCATCTGGTTGGCAATGGTGACGGCATCACGGACGGCGTGCTTGTCTGTGAGAAGACTCGAATCAAGCCACGGATAACTGGTCCGCCAGTCTCTCCGTTGGAACGCCTGCGCGGCGGCGCCACCGAGGAATGAGAAAGGCACAACAGGCTGCTGGCGCGCCTCTGCCAGGTGCAGGATCGTGCTCGCCGTCTTACCCGGTTTGCCGCCCACGGCGATGATGACGTCGGCCTGTTCCATGGCCATCAACTGGCACAACACCCACGCTTGTGCCACGGAGTCACGGTCATCGGTCGCCGGCCCCGGATAGAACCAGTTCTTGATCCGGTTGACCGCAGCCGCTCCGAGAACGTCATGGAGTTGCGCGTAATACTGTTCGACCTCCGGGTGGTGTGGTCGGTGCATGTGCACCGTTCCGTTCTCGCCGGTCTCGACATATCCACGCAAGGCGTGAAAGTCGGCGGAATCGGGAATCGGAGAACAAATGACAAGATCCACCGCAGCCTTGGCCAGTGCCACACCCAACCGCTGGCAGAACTGTTCCAGTTCCGTTCGTTCGAAGTCTGGGTAACTCGTCTCGCCGGTGATACCACCAAGGACGAAGGCCGAACGTATCCTGATGCCCCCGCCAGCCGCCGGGGGCTCTCCGTCGTCATCGTGTGACGCCACGGAGTTCCAGAGGTGTTTGAACCGTTTCGTTTCTTCGTCCGGGTCACGCCGCGGCGTGCTGCGTTCAGCAAGAACGCGGACCACCGGTTCGAGCTTGGACCACCTGGGTGAGCCGATCCCGTGCAGAAGCTCTCGCACCTTCTGGTGGCTGACCGAGTCCCGGAACCGGTCGTCGTCCGCCACGGCGTGTGCGATCGTCCTCAATCCGGGTTCTCCTGCCGCGCGGTAGAGCTCGTGCAGTGCCTCCGTCAGCGTCCGCAACGGGCCCGGCGGCAACTCATCAGGCCCCGGCACCTGGACGCCACTCACGATGCTGCTCCACCCTCGTGTCAGGATCCGGCAAGTTGCGTAAAGCATACGTCCGCGGCGCGCCATGGCCTGTCAGGTTCCGTAGTTTCCGGTCAATGAACGAAATCGGCCATTCTCGGGCATGAGCATTGATTCATGACCGAACATCACCGAAAGAGAAGAGCCGCAGTCCACCCCGCCGTGCGTTTGTGCATTGCCATCGACGTCGAGAAGTACAGCAGGTTCGGAAATCCCGACGCGGAACACGCACAGGAAAGGTTCGTCCACGCGCTGCGGTACGCGCGCAACCGAGCCGGCCTGTCCGCGGCGGACGTCTCCATCGACCGGTCGGGTGACGGCCAGTTCCTGGTGCTACCGCCGGGACTGGACGAGTCATCGGCGATACCGGCCTTCGTGACAGGGCTGTCGGTCGCCATGCGGCGCACGAACGAGAGGTCGAGCAGACATTTCCGCCTGCGTCTTCGAGTCGCCATGCACCGGGGACTGCTGAAGCCCGGCATCAACGGCTGGGTGGGACACGCGGCGATCGCCGTGCACCGACTCCTGGACTCGACCTCGTTGCGCACCGCGTTGAGGCGTACCCCCACCGCGACCTTCGCGCTGGCGGTCAGCGACTCGCTGTACCGAGACGTGGTAGCGCACGGCTACCCGGGTCTCGCCTCGGCGTCCTTCCACAGGACGGTCGTCAACATCCGGCACAAGGCGTTCAGGGAGCCGGCGTGGATTTACCTGGACGAGGAACCCGCCACCCCGGCGAACCGGTACGCCCTCCTCGCCCCGTCCCCAAGGCACCGGCACCTCCCATGAGCCAATTCCGATAAAGCGTTTCCCGTTTCCTCTTACACCTGGAAACAGGCAATACATTGTCGCCCCGAGTTCGCTCATGAATTCTCATGTCAGGCGCCGGTCAGGCGCTCTTGACAAACACCAGGAGGAATCATGTCGAGGTCTCGCTCTGCCGTTTTCACGACGCGGATCGCACTGCTCGCGAGCACCGCGGCGATCACCGTCGCGGTCCCGCTCCTGGGCGCCACCTCGGCGTCCGCCGGCGAGGACCCCCCGCCCCCGCCGCCCACCACCACCGCGACGACCGAGGGACACGACTGGAACAACTGACGGGATCCGGCGCCAGGCGAGAGCCCTGGCGCATTCCCGACATTGCGCTCGATTCGCGACGGTGGTGTACTCGGCGAGGGGGACGCTGGGAGGGGCATCGGTGGTCGAGTTCGGCGAATTGTTGCGGAATTCCCGCATGGCGAGCGGCATGTCTCTCGGAGAGTTGGCCAGGCGGATCAAATACAGCAAGAGTCAGGTCAGCAAGGTCGAGAACGGACGCGCTCGGGCAGGCCGGATGTTCGCCCGGTTGTGTGACGAGGCGCTGGGTACGGGTGGCACCCTCGCTGCGGCGGTGTCACCCGAACCCACCCGGACCGAGGCGCCGCCCCCGGACGAGGTGTGGGTGCTCGAACTGGACGAAGCCGGGACGTTGCGGTTCACGGAACGACCACGAGCCCAGGTCCACGCGGGCGCCGGCGCGGACCTGGGCTACGCGCCGGGCCGAGGTCGTCGGCCCGCGATCGACGACCGTACGTTCGCGTTGCTGCGCAAGTCCTTCGACGACCACCACGTGTTGGGCACCATGACCAGCCCGGCGCTGGTGCTCGGGCAGGTCATCGCGCACCTGCACACCTTGCGCACCCTCGCGGTCGACAACCCCGAGCCGATGCGATCGGATCTGCTGGTGCTCGCCGCGCGGGCGGCCGAATACGCCGGCTGGATGAGCCAGGAGGCCGGCGAGGAAGCCGACGCCTTGCGGTGGACGGACCGCGCCGTGACTCTCGCGGGAGAACGCGACCCGCACCTGGCGAGCTTCGCGTTGTTTCGGCACGCGGAGGTGGCGCTGTACCAGCACAACCCGGTACGCACGATCGAGCTGGCAAAACTGGCTCAGCGTGATCATCTCGCCGGTCCGCGCATACTCGGTCTCGCCGCACGGTGCGAGGCGCAGGGGCACGCGCTGGCGGGGGATGTCGGTGCGTACGAGAAGGCGCTGGACAGGGCGGCGGAACTGCTCGCCACCAGGGAGCCGAGTCCCGGTCCGGTCCTGGGACCCGCATCGGTGCCCGACGACCTGGGTCTGGTCCGCGGTTGGTCGTTGTACGACCTCGGCAGGCCCGGCGAGTCGGCCGAACTGCTCGAACAGCACCTGACAGAGGTGCCGTCGTCGGCTCGGCGGGCCCGCGCACGGTTCGGGGTGCGGTGCACGCTCGCACACGCCGTGAACGGCTCGCCAGAACAGGCGTGCGCCGTCGCACGTGACGTGCTCGCCGACGTCGCGGTGGTCGACTCGGCCACGATCCGGCTCGACCTGCGCGAGCTGTACCGGACGCTGAACCGCTGGCGCAGCCTCCCCCAGGTCCTCGACCTACAGAACGAGCTCCTACCGTTGCTGCGCTGAGCAGGCGCACGTCAGCTCGTCCAGTTCCTCCCGGATCTCATTGGCTTCCGGGAGGCCCAGTTCGGTGTAATCGGTGAGAGCGTCGTGCCACGGAGCAGGGTGGTGGCGTCCGGTTTCGTGCAGGACCAGCGCGATGCGGTGTTTGGCCCGTGCACACTGCGCTCGCTCCCCCATACCCGCGGAGAGGTCGAGCGCGGCCCGGTAAGCGTGTAGCGCCGCCTTGTCGTCACCGCTCACGCGCGCCGTATCACCGCGATCGAGGTACAGCTGGGTGCGCAGGTTCGGGTCGACCACGGAGTCCGCGACCTTACGGGCCTGTTGTTGGCAGGAGATGGCCTCGTCGAGCCTGCCTGCCAGGCGGTGGACGTTGCCGAGGTTGTTGAGCGCGTACGCCTCGCACGCGCGGTCGCCCAGCTCGATCGCCAGCTCACGGGCCGCCAGGTGGTCGGCGTACGCCTCGTCGAGTCTCCCCAGCCTCTGTCGCACGCAACCCAGGTTGTCGAGCGAGTGCGCGAGGCCCTGTCGGTGGTCGAGGTCGCGCAACAGAGCGATGGCTTCCAAGTGGTTGTTCTCGGCGGCGGCCAGGTCGCCGCGAAGCTCGTTCACGACCCCGAGGAGGTCGAGGGTGTGCGCCTGACCGCTCCGGTCACCGATCTGTTCGAACCGTTCCAATGCGGCGGCGTGGTATGTGGCGGCTGCGCTGAAGTCGCCGAGCTTGTTGGCGGTGGACGCGATCACGACCAGGGTGGCCGCCTCCCCGCTCACGTCGCCTAGTTCCACCCACAACGGCAGCGACTGCTCGGCGAGTTCCCTGGCCTCGGCAAGCGCACCGGAACGCCAGCGCGCGTTCGCCAGTCTCAGCAACACGTGGGCTCGACCTGTGCGGTTGGCCGAACCGTCGAGCACCTTCGCGGCGCACTGGAGGGTCTCCGTCCAGTCGCGCAGGTAGCCGCGGACGTAGAAGTACCGCCAAAGCAGCACTGCGAGTTGCCACGTGTGCTCAGGCCTGCCGTGATCCGCCGCGTGGTACACGACCGCGACGAGGTTGTGCCGCTCGTTGTCGAGCCATTCCCTGGCCGCGTCGGCGGCGGGGAACGAGAGAGCGATCGGGCTGGTCACGGTGACCGCGGGTTGGCGTGCGCGGTCGTACGGGAACAGGGTGTCGATAGCGGTGGCCGTGGTGGCCAGGTAGAAGTCGAGCAGGCGGTCCACCGCGGCGACCGGGTCCGGTGGCGGGTGCGCGGCGAGGACGTAGTCGCGGAGCGGGTCGAGCATGTGGAAGCGTTCCGGGGCGGACTCCTCCAGCAGGCTCATGCGGTGCAGGTCCTCGAGCAGGCCACGGGCCCGCCGCACGCCCATCAGCGCGGCCGCCCCCGGTGCGGACAGGTCAGCGCCGGGGGCGAGGGCGAAAACCCGGAACAGCGTCTGTTGTTCCTCGGTGAGCTGGTCGTACGACACCGTGCAGGCGATGGCCGCGGCCTGCGGGAACGTGGTGTCCGGGCTGACCGCGGGCACCTCGCGGAGCAGGCCGAGCAGGTGGGACAGCGGCCACCGCGTGTGCCGGTTGAACTGGGCGGCGACCAGGTGGACCAGCAGCGGCACGTGCCCGCACAGCGCGACGACCTCGCGGACCTGGTCGACGTGGCCGTGCACGCGGTCGGCGTGGACCAGCTTGCGGAACAGCTCGACGGCCTCGTGCGGGGGCAGGGGTTCGAGGCGGATGTGGTCGGTCGCCGTCAGCAGGCCCTGTTCCCGGCTGGTGACCAGGGTGAGGGCGGCGCCGAGCAGCGGTTCGACCTGTGCCTCGGACGCGGCGTTGTCGAGGACGACCAGGGTGCGGGTGCCGTCGACGGAGGTCCGGTACAGGTCGGCGCGGGCCGCTGTGGACTCCGGGATGGCCTCCGGTGGCACGCCGAGGTCGGTGAGCAGCCGGGCGAGTGCGGAGCCGGGGGTGGCGGGGGCGACGTTCGGGGTGAAGCCGGTGAGGTCGACGAACAGGCGGCCGTCGGGGAACACGTCGGCGAGGCGGTGGGCGGCGTTGATCGCCAGCGCGGTCTTGCCGACGCCGGGCATGCCGGAGATCCACAGCACCGACTGGCCGCCCTCCGCGGCGGACCTTGCGACCGAGTCCACGACCGCCAGTTCGTCGCCGCGGCCGGTGAACTTCGGCTGGCGCATCGGCAGCGAGCTGAGCCGGTCGCCGTACTGGGCACGGCGCATGATCTCCCGCAGCTCGCGGGACACCTCCATGCCGTACTCGTCGAGGGCGTCGCGGGTCTGGTGGTACACCTCGACCGCGCGCACGTGGTCACCGGCCTGGACGAGCGCGCGCATGAGCACGGCCGCGAGCCGCTGCTGGGCGCGGTCCTCCTCCCACACGGGGCGCAGGCGGTCGCGGATCCGGCGGTGCTGACCGGCAGCCAGCTCCAGTTCGGCCAGGTCGACCAGCGCGTCGACGCGTTCCTCCTCGGACGGACCGACCGTCGGGCCGCCGACCCGGTCGACGTCCATGTCGGACAGGAACCGGCCGCGCCACAGGTCCAGTGCCTCGTGGAACTTCGTGACGTCGTTGCTCCGGCTCGCCTCCTCGCGGAGGCGGCGGAACCGGTTCAGGTCGATCAGGTCCGGGTCGACCCGCAACAGGTAGCCCGTCGGGGTTTTGTCGATCACCACCTCGGGCGTGTTCCTGAAGACCTTCCTCAGTCGCGCGATGTAGCTCGTGATCAGGTCCGAACGGGGCTGCTCCTGGCCCCGCCACACGTACTCCTGCAGGTAGTCCCTCGTCACCGCCCGGTTGGCGTTGAGCAGGAGGATCACCAGTACGTAGCGCTGCTGCAGGTCACCTGGGTCCACCGAGGCGCCGTCGTGCCACACCTCGAACGGGCCGAACAGCCGAAAGTCCATCTCTGATCCAGATCTGGTGCGGGTCCGCGCGTCATCCTCTCCCTCCAGGAGGGCGAGAATGCCGGAACAGATACTGCCTTTTTACGTTGTGTGCGACCAGTCGTATTCGATGGCCGACCACCTCGACGCGTTGAACGACGGGTTGGCGCAACTGCACACCGCCGTCGGTTCCGACCCCGTGGTGGCCGACAAGACAAGGTTCTGTCTCATCGGGTTCGCGGGAAGCGCGGAAGTGTTACAGCCGCTGTGCAGGCCGAGCGACGTGGTGCGCCTCGTCGGGCTGGCCACGCAGACCGGCACGAACTTCGGCGCCGCGTTCACGGTGCTGCGCGAGACCATCGAGGAGGACGTCGCCGCGCTCAAGGCCGACGCGCACCAGGTGTACCGGCCCGCCGTGTTCTTCCTGTCCGACGGGCATCCCACCGACCCCGCGGTGTGGCCGTCGGCGTACGAGCGGCTCGTCGACCCGGACTGGGCGGCGCGGCCGAACATCATCGCGTTCGGGATCGGCGACGCGGACGCCGCGACCATCGGCCGCATCGGCACGTTCCAGGCGTTCATGAGCCACGGCGGGGTCAGCCCGGCGGCCGCGCTGCACGGGTTCGCGCTGGCGCTCACCACCTCGGTCGTGCGCACCGCGGGCGACAGCGACCTGCTGCTGCGGGTCCCGACGCAGGTGACGGGCTTCACCGCGCTGAGGATCGATGCGCTGTGATGACCGACGACCGCGTCTGGGGCGACGTGGGTGTCTTCCGCCCACGTGAGCTCGGCCAGCCGTCACGGACCACGGGCGAGCCGTGGCGGCTGGACGGGGTGACCGACGTGCCGGACACGGTCGCCGACGCGGCCCGGGTCGGCACGCTCGAGGTGCGTGCCGCGTCCAGCCGCGGCGCCAGGCACCGGGTCAACGGGCACGTCCGGCAGGACGCCATGGGCGTCGCGGAGCTGGGCGGCCGGTTCGTGCTCGTCGCGGTCGCGGACGGCGTCGGCGATGCCAGCCACGCCCACCGCGGCGCGCACCTCGCGGTCCGGCACGCGATCAACTACCTGACGTGGGCACTGCCCGGCGCGGACCTCGACGTCGTGGACATGGTCGGCGCGCTGCGTGCCGCCGACCGGGCGGTCCGGGAGGCGGGCCCGGCACCGGAGACGAGGCGGACGACGCTGACCGTCGCCGCCGTCGAGTTGGGCTGGACCGGGCAGGGGCACCGGTACCGGGCGGTGCGGGTCGGCGACAGCCCGGCGCTGATGCTGACCGACGGGGTGTTCGTGCCGTTGTTCGGCAAACGCGGCGGCGGCACCGAGTGCCTGCCGACGCCACGTGGCCCCGCCGACGGGGTGCGCGGGGTCCTGCGTCCGGGTGAGGCGCTGGCGGTCACGTCCGCCGGGGTCGGCATCCCCGTGCGGGAGTCGCCGGTCGGCACGTACCTGGCGCAGGCGTGGGCGCGGCCGCCCGGCCCGGTCGCCTTCCTGCACCACCTGCAGTTCGACCTCCGCGCGTTCGACGAGGACCGGACGGCGGTTGTGGTGTGGGCCCGGTAGGGGACGCACAACTCGCCGACCTCGTGGCGGCGGACCGGATCGCGGAAGGCGGGCAGGGCACGGTGTTCCGGCTGAGCAGGCCGGCGGGGACGCTCCTCAAGCTGTACCACCGCGAGGTGACCGTGCTGTCGGGCGAGCTGGGGCGGCTCATCGACCTGCCCGCGCGACAGTCGGTCGCGACGCGGACGGCGTGGCCGAGCGGCCGGGTGTTCGACCGCGGCCGGTGCGTCGGGCTGCTGATGCCGGAGGCGCCCGCCCGGTTCACCACGACGATCGCGGGCAGGCGGCGGCTGCTGGAGCTGCAGTACCTGCTGTACCCGAAACGCGCGATGTGGGCGGACCTGGCGCTGCCGACCGAGGAGGAGCGGCGGCGCATCGCCGTCGGCTACCTCGAGCTGTTCGCCGAGCTGCACCGCCACGACGTCATGGTCGGCGACGTGTCGATGCGGAACCTGCTGTGGACGCTGCGCGACGGTCCCGGCGTGTTCGCCATCGACTGCGACGGCTTCCGGCTCGCCGGGCGGCCGCCCGCGGTGCGGCCTGCGGACACGGCGGGCTGGGTGGACCCGGCCGGTCCGCGCGAGGTCACGCTGGACACCGACCGGTACAAGGTCGCGCTGCTGACGCTGCGGCTCCTGTTCGGCGACCACCGCGTGACACCGGAGGAGGTGCGCGCGAAGCCGCTGCCGCGTACCCGGCTCAGGCCCGCGCTGTCCGTGCTCGCCACCCGCGCGGCCGAACCGGGACAGCGGCCCGCCGCCGAGTGCTGGCTCGGCGCGCTGTCCTGACCGCGGTGCGGCCCGTGGGGGTAGCCGCACCGTTTCCCGTCTCTTTCTTCTCCGGCAACGGGAAACGGGTACCCACGTGTTCTCGCCGCGCGCATTCTCGAACTGCCAACGAATTCGTGGAGGAACCGATGAGAATCCTCGTCTCGCTGTCGGGAATGCTGCGGCTGGTGGCGGTGTCTTTCGTGCTCGGCGTCGCGCTCGGGATCTACCTGGGGGTCGGCGGCTCACCCGACGTCGCGCCGGTCGACACGACGTCCCAGGTGAACGACCTGGCCGCGCCGTGAACGAGTGTCAGTCCTCCGGCGCCGGAATGGTCTCGCCGCAACGCGGGCACGGAGTGGGCGGCTCGTCATCGGCGAGCGCGCCACACTCCGGGCACACGCGGTTGAGCCAGCAGACCGACTCGCCGCCCTCTTCCGTCATGCCTCCATTGTGCGCCTACGGGGCGAAGTAGCCCGCCAGGTCGGCGATCACGTGGATCGAGCCCGAGTTGTTGAACATCCACACGTCACGGTTGGGGCCCAGCGCCACCGACACGAGGTTCGGCAGGATCTGCCCCTTCGCGAGCTGGACGTTCGACGTGCTCGGGCGGGTCGGCGTGCTGCTGGTCTTCGGGTAGGTGGCGAGGTACGTGGCGAGCGTCGGCTGGACGCCCGTCACGTTCATCACCGCCGCTGTCGCGCCCGACGGGATCGGGCCCGCCATGTTCAGCGTGAACGCGGCGCCGCCGCCGCTCACCGCGGCCCAGGTGACGCGGTTGACGCGGGTGTCGATGACCCGCATCGGGGACAGCGCGACGAACTTCGCGCCCGTGCCGGTGCTGTAGTAGCCGGCCAGGTCGGCGATCAGGTGGACCTGGCCGTAGTGGTTGTACAGGTCGATCGACCGGTTCGTGCCGAGCTGCACGGTGACCAGGTTGGACGTCGCGTTCGCGTTCGCCAGGTTCAGGTTCGACGCGCTGGGCCGCGTGGTGCCGGTCGGGTACGCGGAGACGAACGTGGAGTCCGTCGCGCCGACGCCGGTCAGGTTCAGCGTCACCGCGGTCGCGGTCTCGGGGACGCGCGACGACAGGTCCAGCGTGATCTTGGCGCGGGTGCCGACCGGTCCCGTGGACGTCCTGGTGTCCAGCGCGCGTTGCGGCGCGAGGGCGGTGTAGAGGCCGGTGCCCGAGGTGTCGTACCAGCCCGCGAGGTCGGCGATCAGGTGCGTGTTGCCGTAGTTGTTGTACAGCGACACCCTGCGGTCCGCGTTGAGCTGCACGGTCACCAGGTTCGGGCGGACCTCGCCGGCGGCCAGGTTGAGGTTCGACGAGATCGGCTTGGTGGAACCGGCGGGCCACACGGTGACGAACGTGGTGGAACCCGCGATCGCCGTGACGTTGAGGACCGCGGCCGTCGCGGTGGCCGGGATGCGGGCCGACAGGTCCAGCGTGACCGTCTGGCGGGTGCCGACGGGAGTGGTGGTGGGCACGCCGATCGCGCTCCGGGTGTCGAGGACTCGGGTCGGGGCGATCGAGGTGTAGCCGGCCGGGTCGGACGCCTTCGCCGCCAGCGCGGACAACGCGGCCTCACCGCCGCGGACGTAGTTGCCGTCGACGTCGCCGGTGATGCCGGGGACGCTGGTCTTGTCGCTGTACTGCCACAGGTCCCAGTTGGACCAGCCCGCGGGCAGCGCCGGGGTTTCCGTCCACGACGCCACCCACAGCGGGTGCGCCCCGAACGCGGTGCTGTTGCCGACGCACTCCTGCCACCACGAGGCGGCCGTGTAGATGATCGGCTCGAGGCCGGTGCGCTGCTTGACGCGGTTGACGAACTCCTGGATCCAGGCGACGAGCTGCGCGGGGGTCTTGTCGTAGCAGTCGTTCGTGGACGTGTACGGGTTCCACTCGAGGTCGACCGCGGGCCGCAGCGTCTTGCCGTTGGGCGTGAAGTTCGCGAAGTTCAGGAAGTAGTCGGCCTGCACGAGACCGCTCGAGTCGTTCGGCGTCGCGAAGTGGTACGCGAACGAGTACATACCGGCGCCCTGGGCGCCGCTCATGTCACCCGCGTAGAACTTGTTCTGGTAGTAGTGGCCCTCGGTGGCCTTGATCCCGACGAACCGGACGCCGCTGCCCGCCACCTGCGACCAGTCGATCGGCCCTTCGTTCGGGTGCTGCCACCTCGACACGTCGATGCCGCGCACGTAGTCGGCGGCGGCGGACATCGTCCTGGGCGCCGCGCGGTCGAACTCCTGCGCCATCCGCGGGCTGTGCGTCCTGTCGACGTTGTCGCGGACCTCACCGCCGACGACCGGGTACTCCCGCTCCTCGGCGTTCGCGGCGGGCGCGAGCGCCACCACCGCCCCCGCCGACACCACCGCAGCCAGAACCGCACCGAGCAAACGCCGCATGGAACTCCCCCTGGGGACCGAAAGATCTCTTCGTTTTCTCATCGCTCCTGTATGGCGACAGTTACACCCGATCGCGTCACACTCGGGGAATCGTTGTCGGGGTTGACGGTCAGCAGCGCGACGATCGGCAGCGCCAGCGCCGCGGCCGCGAGCACGAACACGGGGAACAGGAAGCTGAACACCTCGACGCCGCGCGGATCCGGTGCCGCCGCGTCCAACCGCACGGTCATCGCCGCCATGCCCGTGTAGTGCATGCCCGTCGACGCCAGCGCGAGGACCGCGCCCGCGGCCAGCCGCATCGGCAACCGGTCCACCGTCACGGCGAACCACAGCGCGGCGGTCGCGGCCAGCAAGGCGACGATCACCGACAGCACCACGAGACCCGGCTGGTAGTCCACGGTTCCGCGCACGTTCACCGCCCACATGCCGGTGTAGTGCATGAGGACCACCGCGAGCCCGGTGACCGCCCCGGCGACCGCGAGCCGCCACGGCACGAACCGCTGCCCCAGCAGCGCCAGGCCCCCGAACACGGCCGACACCGCGAGCACCGCCGACAGCAGCGTCCTGCCGACGTCGTACCGGATCGGGTTGCCCGGGGTGCCGAACCCGAGCAGCGCGATGAAGTGCATCAGCCACACGCCGACCCCGCCGATCGACAGCGACGCGAGCACGAGCCACGCGACACGCACCGCCGGTGTCGTCGCGGCGCGGGACCGCACGGTGCACGCCAGGCCGATCGTCGCGCCGGTGAACGACGTGACGTACGCGAGGAACAGCAGCCAGACACCCATCTCGAAGTGGTTGACCATGGCAGACCTCTCAGTACCGGCGGACCGGCCGCCGCGCGTCCAGAGTGGACAGTGCGTGCTCGCTCGCGGCGATCAGCACGCCCGTGGCCGACTTCCCGTCACGGGCGTCGCAGGTGACGATCCGGATGTCCGGCGCGATCCGCAGCGCCTCGCGCACCTCGTCGGTGGTGAAGCGGCGGGCGCCGTCGAACTCGTTGACCGCCACCAGGAACGGCATGCCGCGCGACTCGAAGTAGTCGATGGCGGAGAACCCGTCCGCGAGCCGCCGCGTGTCCACCAGCACCACCGCGGCGACCGCGCCCTGCACGATGTCGTCCCACATGAACCAGAACCGCCGCTGGCCCGGGGTGCCGAACACGTACAGCACGAGATCGCTCGCGAGTGTCAGCCTGCCGAAGTCCATGGCGACGGTGGTGGCGAGCTTGTTCGGGGTCACCGACAGCTCGTCGACGCCGACGCTCGCGCTGGTCATCAACGCCTCGGTGCGCAACGGGGTGATCTCCGACATCGCACCGACGAACGTGGTCTTCCCGACCCCGAAACCGCCGGCCACCACGATCTTCGCCGACGTGATCCGTTCACTTCGCCCGTAGTCCACTCAGGACCCTCTCGATCAGCTCGCGCCGCTGCGCGTCGTCCGCGTCGCGGGCGAGGGTGGCCTCGACGTGCACCATCCCCTCGGCAAGCAGGTCGGCGACCAGCACCTTCACCACCCCGAGCGGCACCGCGAGGTACGCGGCCAGCTCGGCCACCGACCGGGGACGCAGGCACAGCTGCGTGATCGTCCACGCGGCACTGGTCAGCCTCGGCGGCAGGTCACGGCCCGCCGCGGTGGTCACCACCCGTGCCTCGACCGCGATCTCGACCGTCGGCTCGGTTCGCCCCTCGGTCCACGAGTACGGCCGCGCGAGCGCTGGCGACGGCCGTTCCCCGTCGTCGGTTCTGCCCACCCGTGTCAGCCCTGTTCCGGCGCTCCGCGCACGGGCGTGTCGACCATCCGCCCGACCCGGTCGACGAGCAGCGTCATCTCGTACCCGACGAGCCCGATGTCGCACCCGGCGGCGGCGATCACCGCGAGGTGCGAGCCGTCGCCGACGCTCATCAGCAGCAGGAACCCGCCCTCCATCTCGATCACCGACTGGACGACGCGGCCCGCGGTGAACAGGTCCGCGGCGCCGACCGTCAGGCTCGTGAGCCCCGCGGTGAGCGCGGACAGCTGGTCGGCCCGGTCCCGTGGCAGCGCGTCGCTCGCCGCGACGAGCAGGCCGTCCGCGGACACCAGCACCGCGTGCGCGACGCCGGGCACCTCCTGTGTGAACGCGGAAACCAGCCAGCCGAGCGACTGCTCGGTGGCAGTCGTGCCTTCACTCATCTCGTGTGCTTTCCCATCCTTGTTCGGCCCCGTGTTCATCCCGCCGACCCGGGCTGCTCACGGGCACGGCGCGCGGCGAGCACGCCGTCGTAGTGCCGGGAGAGGTTGCTCCTGATCGCCTCGGGGTCCCGGAAGCCGGTCCGCGGAGCGGTTTTGGGGCGTTCGGCGGGCAGTGCGCGCGCACCGGGCGTGCGGACGGGGAGGCCGTTCGCCGTGGTGGCGGGTTGTTGCGGTACGGGCTCGCGCACCGGCACGGCCGGGGTGAGCCACTGGTTCGACGGCGGCTCCTCCGGCACGGTCTCCTCGACGAACCAGCTCGAGGTGGCGGGTTCCGGCGCGAGCTCGGGAGGCGCGGCGGCGGCGATCTCCTTGCGCGCCGGGACCGCGACGGTGAGGGTGGCGGCGGCCATGCTCTCCGGTGTGGTGCCCGCGATGACCAGCGTGCCCGGCACGTGGATGCTGGCGGTGATCCCGGCGTGGTTCGCGCGTTCGAACGTGGGCCGCAGCCGGACCAGCACGCCGTGGCGGGCGGCGAGGCGGCTCACCACGTACAGCCCCATGCGGCGGGTGGTCTCCGGGTCGACGGCGTCGGTCGCCGCGAGCCGTTCGTTCGCGGCGGCGATGTCGTCGGCCGCCATGCCGAGACCGGCGTCGACGACCTCGAACAGCAGGCCGCCGTCGGCGCCGCGGTCGGCGGACAGGACGACCTTGCGGTCCGGCGGCGAGAAGCGGGTCGCGTTCTCCAGCAGCTCGGAAAGGATGTGCACGACGTCGGCCGCCGCGGACGCGCGGACCGAGCCGGTCGGGGCGTGCGCGAGCGTGATGCGCTGGTAGTCGTCGATCTCGGACGTGGCCGCGCGCAACAGCTCCACGACCGTGACCGGTGACGTGTCGCGGCGCGCGGGGGTGCCGCCCGCGAGCACCTGCAGGTTCTCCCCGTTGCGGCGCAGGCGGGTCGCGAGGTGGTCGAGCCGGAACAACCCGGCGAGCCTGCGCGGGTCCTGCTCGTCGTTCTCCAGGTTCTCGATCACCTCGAGCTGCGACTCGACGAGCGTCTGGCTGCGGCGGGACAGCGTCATGAACATCTCGCTGACCTGCCTGCGCAGCTCGGCCTGTTCACCGGCGAGGCGGACGGCCTGCGCGTGCATGTCGTCGAACGCCCGCGCCAGCTGGCCGATCTCCTCGGTGCCACGCACCGGCACGGCCTGCACGGACGTCCAGTCGACCTGTTCACCGGCACGCACGCGCTCGACGGTCTTCGGCAGCTGTTCGCGGGCGGCGCGCAACGCTGCCTCCCGCAGCCGCCGGACCGGCGACAGCAGCGATCGCGCGACGACCAGTGCGACGGCGAGCGCGGTGAGCAGCGCGGCGATCACGATGGCGGCGTCCCGCAGGGCGGCGGAACGGGCCTCGCTGGTGCGGGCGGCGACCGTGTCACCGAGCGAGGTGACGAGTGTCCGTGACAGCTCGCGGACACGATCGGTCTCGGTGCGCAGGTTCGGCAGCAGGTCCCGCAGGTCCACCGCACGCGGGTCGACGACGGCCTGCCGCAGCGTGGCGCGGCGGGCGGCCGCGGTGTCGGTCGCGGCGGCGAAGTCGGCGGCGGCGCGGTCGGGCAGGTCGAGCTGCAGTTGCTCGCCGAGCACGCGTTCCTCGGCGGCCGACTGTTGTGCCGCTGCGGCGATCGCGCGGTTGCCGGGCGCGGTCGTGTGCCGGATCAGCGCCTCCTCGGCGGCGAGCGACGAGCGCAGCAGCAACAGCGACCGGACCGAAGTGGACAGATCGTCGAGGTCGCCGCTCCGCGCCACCTCGACCACGCCGGGCACCAGTTCGGTGAGGCCGTTGACGACCTCCTGGTAGGCGGCGAGGTCCGTGACGGGGTCACCGACGTCGTTGCTGGTCTGGACGCGCACCGCGGCGAGCCGGCCGAGCGCGTCGGACAGCGTCCGGTCGACCTGTGCGGGCAGCCGCGCGAAGTCCACGGCCTCGCGCACGGTGACCACCTGCCGGTCGACGGCCGCTCGCTGCGTGCGCAGGCGCGGGCGGTCACCCCGGTCGTTGATCACCGCGGTGACCATCTCGTCGACGACGAGATCCGCCAGCCGCAACGATTCGCCGAGCACCGCCATCTGGTCGCGGATCGTGCTCAGCCGGTTCGCCTCGTCCAGTCGCGACTGCACGCGGACCGCACCGAGCACGAGCGCGATGATTGCGGGCAGCAGCAGGACCGCCGCCACCTTCGTCCGCAGGTTCCAGTTGTCGATGCGCCATCTCGTGGAGTCGCGCTCGCGCGTCTCCTGGGCCCCACTGCCCATTACTGTCCGCCCTGACTTCCGGCGTGGGTGATTCGCATTACAGTCCGACCTGGCCTGAGCACACAATCGGAACGGACGGTCGCTGTCAAGACACGGTTCGGAATTTGACGACCGTGGCAAGATCGTCCACGTCGCACGGCACGGCACACCGCTGGCCACCGTCGTCACTGACTGTCGGGGGTCGGACTCGGGCACCAGCGGTCTCGGGACATATTGGGTGTGTCAATGATTCGCAGGGTTTCCGCTGCCCTCGTGACGCTGCTCGCCGCCGGTGTGGTCAGCGTCACTTCCGCCGGCACGGCGTCGGCGGCGCCGTCACCACAGGTCTTCGAGTACGCGGACGGCGCACCGGGCGTGGGCGGCTCCGACGGCGAGTCCGGTGTGGACGGTGCGCCCACGGTGACGTACGCGGTCACGGCGCCCAACACCCGCCCGGTCACGCTACACGAGGTGTCCACAATGGACTGCCTCCCGGCGATCCTGACACCGGGCGAGTCGACGACGTGCCGGACCACGCTCGACGCGACGGACACGGTGACCGCCCAGGTCACGGCGCCGGTGACACCCGTGCCGCAGGGCGGACCGGCGTGACGGCGGTGACGGCGGTGACGGAGATGGTCATCGCGGGCGTGGTGGTGCTGGCGCTGGGCCTGGGGCTGCTCCTGTTCACCCGCCGGAGGCGCCGCGACCAGTAGCAGCCCCGAGCCTCACCCGGAATCGGTGACGCCGCGCATCCTGACTCCCTCCGCGATCACGGAGCAAGCATCGGGTCACGGCGTCACCACCACGAGTGCTCTTGCGGTCAATGTCCCCTTTCGGCCATCCCGCGAGTCCGGCTCGGTGCGCCCGGCTATAGCCAGCCGCGGCGTACCGCGGCCACGCCCGCCGCGAACCGGCTGTCCACCTGCAGGATCTCCAGGATCGCGCTCACGTGCCTGCGCACCGTGCGGACGGCCGTCCCCGTGTGGTTGGCGATCGACTCGTCGGTCAGCCCGGACGCGAGCAGGGTCAGCACCTTCTGCCGGGCGGGCGTCAGCTCGTCCGGCACCTTGCCGCCGATCGGGGTCGTGTCCGGCGCGGACCACATCGCGTCGAACCACTCCGCCAGCAGTTTCAGCAGGGCCGGGGACTCGATGTGCAGCGCACCGCGGGCACCCCTGTGGTCGATGGTGACGAGGGCGACCGTGTCGTCGACGTGCATCATCTTCAGCGGCACCGTCTGACGCACCCGCGCCTGCTCGCCGGCCAGCACGGACTGTTCGATGCTGTAGGAACCCCAGTTGTCCGCCGCGTGCTGCGCGTCGTACAGCATGCGGAACTCCACACCCGCCGCGATCGAGTCGGGAGGGGGCAGCAGCAGGCCCTCGGTCGTCGGTTCGTTGCCGGAGCGGGCGGTGAACGTGGCACGCAGCAACCTGCGCGGTGACCGGTACAGCCCCGCCGCGAGCCGGGCCATCTCGGCGCGGTCGCGCACGGCGCGGACGTCCTCGCCGTCCAGGTCGCCGTCGGTCAGGCCGCTGACCGGGGACACCAGCGCGGCGAAGCGCTGCCACGTCTCGGCCAGGCCGGACTGCAGCACGGTCAGGTGCCGGTGCTGCCGGTCGAGCAGCCTGCGCAGCGCGATCGACGGGTGCACCGCGCGGGCGCGGCGGCCGTCGCCGTGGCCCGCGAACGTGATCAGGCCCGCGTCGAGCAGCTCCCGCGCCGGGCTGTCGTCGGGGTCGAACCGGCCGGGACCGGCGCCGACCGGCAGGTGCACGGCCTCGTGCAACCGGTCGTATGCCGCCGCGGCCTCGTCCGACACCAGCCCCGTCAGCATCCTGTCCGTCATCGCCCGACCTCCGTCCGCACCGAAGCACGGTATCGACACCGCTTCGGTACTGGTGACGCGCGAACGGGGTGGTGGGGATGCTTCCGGCCCGCACCGTCCATGTGAGACTGCCGGACGTGGTGTTGACCGCGGTTCTGGACTACGTCGGTGTCGCGACGTTCGCGATGGGCAGCACGGTCCGTGCCCGGGACCGGCGGCTCGACCTGGTGTCGGCGGCCCTGCTCGGCACGGTGGCCGGCATCGGTGGCGGCACGCTGCGCGACCTCGCGCTCGACCGGCCCGTCTTCTGGCTGCAGGCGCCGGGCTACCTCTACGTCTGCGTGGGCGCCGCGACGCTGATGTGGTTCGTCGGCGCCGGGCCCCGGCGCAGGCAGACACTGCTGTTCCTGGACGCGCTGGGGATCAGCGCGTTCGCGGTCGTCGGCGCCCTGATCGCACGGGACGAGGGCGTGGTGGCGCCGGTCGCCGTCGTGATGGGCATCCTCACCGCGACCTGCGGCGGCATCCTGCGTGACGTGCTCGCCGGTGAGCGGGCCGTGCTGGTGCGCAAGGACGTCTACGTCTCCGTCGCCATGCTGTCCGCGCTGGTGTTCGTCGTGGCCGTGGAGCTGGGTCTCCCCCAGGTCCCGGCCGCGATCGCGGGCGCCGCGGTGGGCACGGTGCTGCGCGTCCTGGCCATCACCCGCCGCTGGCAGCTGCCCCCGCCCCCACGAACCTGAGCTGTCATCCGGGCAGCACCGAGCTGACCGTGCCCTGCACGGTGGCCGCGGCGGAGCGGGCCGCGTGCTTGGCCCGCCACGCGGCGGACGGCTTGCCGCCGGTGTCGGCCGCCGCGAGGAGGAGACCGCCGACCAGACCCATGTTCTTGAGGAACTGGACCTGCTGGTGAGCCCGCTCCGCCGGGTCGCTCTTCTCCCAGAAGGCATGGCCGGCGAGCGTCGTCGGCACCGTGCTGCCGGCCAGCACCAGCGCGGCGAGCCGGGGGAACCTGCCGATGCCGAGCATGATCCCGGCCCCGACCTGTGCGGCCGCGTTGATCTTGACCAGTGACTCCGTGTCGGTGGGGACCTTGTCGACGACCTTGTCCGGCACCCGGTCCATGGCCCGGTCCGGGATCCTGCCCCGGACCCGGTTCGCGACCTTGTCGACGGCGGGCCCGGCGGTTTCGACGCGGGGTTTGGGGTTGCGCAGCGTGTTGATGCCGCCGGACACGAAAACGGCCGCCAGCATCGGACGCGCGATCCGGCGCAGGATCATGGGGTCCGACCTCCTGTGTTTGGTTGGAGGCCGACTTACCCGGAAACCGCGGTGCTCACACGCCCATGCGCACCGGCAGCTCATCGAGACGCCACGTGCCGGGGTCCATCGCCCGCACCGGTTCACCCGCGAGCGTGAGTCCGCGGGACACGAGCGCGGCCAACGCCACCTCCGTCTGCACCCGCGCGTGCGCCGCACCGAGGCAG
The DNA here is from genome assembly GCF_044466355.1 of Actinophytocola sp. NPDC049390. Lineage (NCBI taxonomy): Bacteria > Bacillati > Actinomycetota > Actinomycetes > Pseudonocardiales > Pseudonocardiaceae > Actinophytocola > Actinophytocola sp. NPDC049390. The sequence continues at coordinate 235,469 of NZ_JBITMQ010000004.1, read as the reverse complement.
AAGTGGGGCCCGTGCCCGAACCCGATCTGCGTCGCCGCGCCGCGCCGGAGGTCGAAGCGGTCCGGGTCGGCGAACACACGCGGGTCGCGGTTGGCGGCGGCGATCGCGACGGTCACCATCTCGCCCGCCGCGACGCGGACACCGTGCAGGTCGACGTCCTCGGCCGCGAACCTCGGCACGGTCAGCAGCTGCGGTCCGCACCAGCGCATCAGCTCCTCCACCGCACCCGGCCACAGCGCGGGCTCGGCGCGCAGCGCCGCCAGGTCCTCGGGCCGGGTCCACAGGTCGGCCACCGCGTTCGCGATCAGGTTCGCCGGGGTCTGGCCCGCGAGCACGATGTGCCACACGAGCGACACCAGTTCCGTGTCGGTCAGCCGGTCCTCCTGGCGGACGAGGTCGGCGACCACACCGGTCTCCGGCCGTGCCGCGACCAGCGCCTTCGCGCCCTCGATGATGCCGGGGATCGCCTCGCCGAACCGCGCGCCGTCACCGGACGCGACGATCGCGCCCCACTCGACCCACGCGGCGCGGTCCGGCTCCGGGATGCCCACGAGCTCACAGATGACGAGCATCGGCAACGGCCGCGCGAAGTCGCGGAGCAGGTCGGGCTCGGACGGCAGGCTCGCGAGGAGCTTGTCGACGATCGGTTCGACGACGGGCCGGAAGTCCTGCGCGCGGCGTGCCGTGAACCCGGGCGCGGCGAGGCGCCGTAGCCGCAGGTGGTCCGGGCCGTCCATCTCGGACATCGTCCGCAGGTAGGTCCCGTAGCTGTCGGGCACGCCCGGGATGCCGACGAAGCTCGCCGCCCGGATCGCGAACCGCGGGTCGGTGAGCATCGCGCGGGCGTCGTCGTGCCCGGTCAGGGCCCACATCGGCATGCCGGGCACGTTCAGCCGCGCCACCGGCCCCGCCTCGCGGGCGCGGTTGTAGGCGGTGAACGGGTCGGTGATGACCGCGGGGTCGCTGAGGTCGATCTCGTACATGCACACTCCATATGTTCAGATCATATGATCTCATCATCTGAATGATCAGCGTATCTTGTCAACCATGAGCCGCCTCTCCAGAGCGGAGTCACAGGAGCGCAACCGCGCGCTCGTCCTGACCGCCGCGCGGGAGGAGTTCGCCGAGCGCGGGTACCGGGACGCGAAGATCGACCTCATCGCCGAACGGGCCGACCTGACCCGCGGCGCGGTGTACTCCAACTTCCCCGGCAAGCGCGCGCTGTACTTCGCCGTGCTCGCGGACCTGGCCGAGCGGGCGCCGTCGACGGTCGCGCAACCCGGCCGAACGACGGGTGACGCGCTCGCCGCGCTGGCGAGGGCGTGGCTCGCGCGGCTGCCCGCGACCGGGGAGGTGGCGCTCGACAGGGACGCGTTGTCGGAGGTCGTGGCCGAGGAGCTGACCCGGCAGCCGTACGCGCAGCTGATGGCACTCGACGCCGTGCTGCTCGGACTGGCGCTGGAGAGGCTGCGGCCGGACGGGCGGCTGGTGCGGGTCGCCGAGACCGTGCTGACGATGTTGCAGGGTGCGAGCAGGCTGGCGGCCGCCGCGCCGGGGTTCGTGGAGCCGTTCAACGTGGTGGCGGCGTGCGCGCAGCTCGCGTACCTCGACGTGGACGACGAGTGGCAGGCACTGCCGTTCACGACACCGGCGCGGACGGTCGACGAGCCGTGGTCACCGCCCGTCGCGTGGGATTCGGTGCGGGGCGCGGAGGTGTCGCTCGCGGAAGACGGCGTCGTCGCGGTGCTGGGCCTGCACCGGGCGGCGGCCGCGGAGCACGCGGTGCGGGCCGCGCCGGCCGACGCCACGGTCACGGCGGTGCTGGTGTCGGGCGCGCCGCGCGAGCTGATCCCGCTGGCGCGGATGGCGGTGGCCGAGCTGGCGGGGTGCCTGCGGCAGGCGTTCCCGGAGTACGCGTGGCCGAAGCTACGCGTCGTGTGCGACGGCACCGGCAAGCTGGCCGCCGCCCTGGGTGTGCCCGCGGTAAGCGACGCCACGGAAGTGGCCCTCCGCATCACTCGCGGGCGGGTCGTCACCCGCGCGGAAGGCTACGGCGCGTGTCATGTCGCGGCGGCCGAACACGATCCGGTGAGCCGAGGTTTTCCCAGCTAGCAGGCCGGGCAGCCCGTGCGCGGATCGACCCCACGCAGGGAAGGAGCCCGGCATGAGCAAGTTCGACGAGGCGAAGGAGAAGGCCCAGGGACTCATGGGCCAGGCCAAGGACAAGTTCGGCAAGCAGCAGAACGAGCAGCAGGACGACCAGCAGCAGGCCGAGGGTTCGTCCGGCCAGGTCGACGAGCTCCGCGACAAGGCTTCGGACGCGATGCGGAACGCGAAGGACCGCTTCGGCAAGTGACCTGACTCGGAGTGCCGCGGGGCGTGCACGTCCTGCGGCACTCGTTTGTCCACAGGTGGGTGGGTTGTCCACAGTTTCCCGCCGCGCCCGGGTTTTGTCGGTGGTTGCCGGTAGGCTGGCATGGCGGGTGGCCCCCGGGAATGGGTGGGGGTTGAGGTTACGTACTGGGTGCAGCGTTTCCGCTGGTCAGCGGACTTTTGGTGCTTCTACCTTGATCGTTTTCCCCGTTGTGGAGGTGTCCTCGCCGGACGGGTAAGTGGTCGGTTTCGGAAGTCTTTCGGGGGTTGGCGGCGACGTCGGCGTGGCGGGTCCGGCGCCGATGTCTCGAAGGTGCCCCTCGGGACGTGGCTGATGTCTCGAAGGGCGCCATGGGGTCATTGAACGTCTCGAAGGGCATTTTCGAGACATGCCCGGTGTCCCGAAGGGCACTTTCGAGACACCGAACCGGGTCACGCGGCCAGCCAACCCCGAACGCGCCTCAGCCCCCGAAGAACTTCCGATTCCGACCAGTAAGTCTCCGGGATGGCAGGCAGGTCGTCTTGTGTGGGCTAGCGCCCGGCGCCCGGTTTGGGACTTCAGCGCGCCTTTTCCGGATCGGGTGGTTCAGCTGGCCGTGCCTGCCATGCGGGCTTCTGCCATCGCGTGTTGCAGCAGTGCGATCAGGACCTGTTTGGTTGACTCGCGTTCGCGGGCGTCGCACAGGAGGACCGGGACGTGGTTGTCCAGGTCGAGGGCCTGGCGGACCTCTTCTGTGCCGTAGCGGTACGCGCCGTCGAAGCAGTTGACGCCGACCACGAACGGCAGCCCTCGTCGTTCGAAGAAGTCGACCGCGCCGAAGCAGGAGTCCAGGCGGCGGGTGTCCGCCAGCACCACCGCGCCGATGGCGCCGCGGGCCAGTTCGTCCCACATGAACCAGAAGCGGTCCTGGCCCGGGGTGCCGAACAGGTAGAGGATCAGCTCGGGGCTGATCGTGATGCGGCCGAAGTCCAGCGCGACCGTCGTGGTGCGCTTCTGCTCGACGCCCGACAGGTCGTCCACGCCCTCCGAGGCCTCGGTAATGAGTTCCTCGGTGCGCAGTGGCGCGATCTCGCTGACCGAGCCGACCATCGTCGTCTTGCCGACGCCGAAGCCGCCGGCGATCACGATCTTGGTGGCTCTCGCCGTCCGGTCAGAGTTTTCGTATGCCATCGAGGACCGCCTGCAGAACGTGTTGGCTTGGGGGCTCGGCACCGGGGGCGACGGGCGAGCGGAACATGATGAGCCGTTGTGTGATGAGGTCGCTCAACAGCACCTTGACCACCTGCAGTGGCAGGTCCACCTTCGCGGCCACCTCGACCACCGAGGTCGGGTACTGGCAGGCGGACAGGATGCCCGCGTACTCCGGCTCCACGTCGGCATCGTCGGCGGTGTGCATCGCGACGACGAGCGTGATCAGGTCGAGACCGAGGGTGTCCGACCGGGTACGCCCACCGGTCATCGCATAGGGCCGGACCAGAGGCCCGGCCGCCTCGTCGAACCACTCCTCGTCCCCCGTGGTCATGGCACCGGACGCTCCATGAACTCCCGCGGCTTGGCGGTGAGCACCGCGCCGACGCGCTTGACCATCATGTTCATCTCGTAGGCGATCATGCCGACGTCCGCGTTCTCCGCCGCGAGCAGCGCCAGGCAGGCGCCGTGACCGGCCGCGGTCACGAACAGGAACGCGTGGTCCATCTCGACCAGCGTCTGCCGCACCTGACCGCCGCCGAAGTGGCGGCCGGTGCCGCGGGCCAGGCTCTGGAACGCCGACGCGACCGCGGACAGGTGCTCGGCGTCGCCGGTCGACAGGTTGCTGGACCGGCCGATCAGCAGGCCGTCCGCCGAGAGCACGACGGCACGGTCCACGCCCGCTACTCGCTTGACCAGCTCGTCGAGCAACCAGTCGAGCTCATTCACCGCGGTGTTGGCCATTTCGTGCGCTCCCCACACTGTCGTTCCCGTTCGTCATCTCCCCGGGCAGCGGCTCGTCCCGACCTCGCCGCGTGCCCGCCTGGAACGCCGCCAACCGGCTGCGCGCCTGTTCCGGAGTCTCCTCCCGATTGTGCTCCGTCTCGCCCGCCGACTGCTGCGGCCAGGCGGGCGGCGTGTCCTCACGCAGCTGGGGCACCAGGTTCTGCTGCCGACGGCGCTGCGGCAGGGGCGGCCTGCCCGGCGCCATGCCCTGCACCACGTCCGGCGCCTGGGGTTGTGCCTGGGCACGGGTGTCGCCGTCCCTCGGCGCGGGCCGGTTGATCTCCGGCGCGACCTTGCGCAGCTCGACGGGCCGCGGCCGGTCGGACACGGCGCCGTTCCGCTCGACGTGCCGGGGCTCGCGCTGGACCGGCTGGCTCGATTCGTGCTCGGTGTGGGCGTTCCGCTTGGGCAGCGGCGGGCGGCCGGTGGTCGGCCCGCCGGTCGGCGCGCCGTTCTGCGATGGCTCGCTGGTCTCCGGCTCGGCGTGTCTCGGCGACCGCAGCGGCTGGCTCGGTTCGTGCTCGGCGTCCACCGGCTTCTGCGGGCGGAACAGGTCCTCGCCCGGTCTCGGCTCCACCACCGGCAGCGGCGGCAGGTCGGGCAGGCTGACCGCACCCGGGATGGTCAGGCGGACCGTCGCGCCGTTCGCCGCGGGCTCGCCGTTGGTGGCGGGCAGGTCGAGCGGGCGGAGGTTCGTCTCGGTCTTCTGCTCGGCCGGCCGCTCCTGCGGTTCGGCCGGCTTCTCGTCACGCGGTGCGGACGAGTCGGGGCCGAGCAGTTCGTTGCGCACGAACACGATGGCCCGCGTGCCGCCGTACGCCGACTCCCGCAACGCGACCGAGATCCCGTGGCGCGCGGCGAGGCGGGCGACCACGAACAGCCCGAGGCGCGGCTCGCTGGAGAGCGCCATGATGCCGAAGTCCGGCGGGTTGGCCAGCATGTCGTTGAGATCGTCCGCGCGGGCCGGTTCGATACCGAGACCCTGGTCCTCGATCTCGAGGACCACGCCGCGGCCGACGACGTTGCCGCGCACGTCCACCCGCGCGGCGGGCGGGGAGAACGTGGTGGCGTTGTCGATCAGCTCCGCGAGCAGGTGCACGAGGTCGCCGACGACCGGGCCGATCACGGTGAGCGCGGGCAGCTTCGCCGTCTTGACCCGCGCGAAGTCCTCGGTCTCGGCGGCGGCGCCGCGCACGATCTCAGCCAGGCTGACCGGGTTGCGCCAGCGCCGGCCCGGCTGGCCGCCACCGAGGATGATCAGGTTCTCGGCGTTGCGGCGCTGGCGGGTGGTCAGGTGGTCGAGCTGGAACAGCAGCTCCAGCTGCTCGGGGTCCTCCTGCTGGCGCTCGGCCTCGTCCAGCGTCTTCAGCTGGCGGTGCACGATCACCTGGCTGCGGTGGGCGATGTTGAGGAACACCTTGTTGGTGCCCTCGCGGGTCTTCGCCTCCTGCACGGCCGCGGCGACCGCGGTCTGCTGCGCCTTGTTGAACGCGTCGGCGACCTCACCGATCTCGTCCCGGCCGTAGTCCCGCAGCCTGATCTCGTCGTCGACGCTCACGTCGGTGCCGGTCCGCACCTTCTCGACCAGCTCGGGCAGGCCCTTCTCGGCGAGGTCGAGGGTCTCCGACCGCAGGCGGACGAGCCGCTCGATGAGCCTGCGTGACAGCCGCAGCGCGAACAGGAACACCGCGACCACGAGCGCGAGCACCAGCACACCGGCGATGATCGACTGGGCGAGCGTGGTGTTGACCTTCGACAGCGCGAGGTCGTTGGTGTGCCTGCTCTGCGCCTGCACCATGGTCATCAGCGTGTCGCCGACCTCGCTGGCGGCGGAGCGCCACAGGTCCTCGCTGATCGGGAGGTTGATGTCGCCGCGGAGCAGCACCTCCTCGACCGACATCAGGCGCAGCCACGACGGGGAGCCGGTCAGCTTCCGGTACTGCGCCTGCACGTCCGGCTCGGAGAGCGGGATGGTCGACTCGAGCTGCAGGTGGTACGAGCTGACCTGTCCCTGGTAGACGGCGAAGTCGGAGTTGGTGAGGCCGCCACCGACCAGGTTCGCCGCGGCGAGGGCGTCCGAGCGCTGCATGAGGTCCGCGCTGGTGAGCAGTGGCGCCACGACCAGCTGCAGGTACGAGATCTCGGCGTCGGGCGCGAACTGCGCGAGGCCCTTCGTGCCGTCGATGAACTGGTCGATGATCTCGTTGTAGAGGGAGAACGACTCGGAGACCGACACCTGGCCGCCGTCGACGCGGGCACGCATCGTGGGCAGCTCGCCCATCAGCTCGGTGAACCGGGTGACCGCGCGCGTCACGGAGTCCGGCGCGAACTCCGACAGCTCGGCGAGGCTCGAGGTGGCGGCGCCGGCGAGCGCGTCGGTGCGGCCGCGCTGTTTGATCAGGTCCGACTGGAAGGTGCCGAAACTCGCGAGGCGGCGCAGTGTGAGGCGGCGTTCTTCCTGCAATGAAACGATCAATGGCAGCGACTGGCGTTGTGCTTCGCTGGCTAACTGGAAGTAATTGCGCGTCTGCGCCGCGTCATAGATCAGATACCCGGCGCCCGCGACACCGGCGAGCAGGAATACGATGCACGGCACCAGTGCGAGCGTGAGCACGCGCGTCCGGATGGACACGGCCCGGCTGCGCCGGATGGACGTCTTCTTCACCGCGGTCCGCTTTCCTTCCGGCGTTCCCTCTGCTCTTGATCGGGCGCCGCAACACGCACCCCCGGACCCCGCGGGGAACGGTAAACACCACGGGTCAGCGAGTCAAATAACGTTTTCGGTTACTTTCTTCCCACTGAGAAGCGATAACGGAAAACCGGCAACGTATGCGCTGTCAAATGTGCGCTGCGCCCACATCAATTAGGCCGAACGGGTGACAAACACGAGAATGTGTGGCTTTTCGCGGCCGACCGGTTACACACCGGATTGGTCTGAACCTATCCGAAGAGTGGACGCCAGACCGCCTTGCCGCCGCGACGTTGCACACACACGGCGGGCTCGTAGCGCTCCGTGAACGCGTATGCCCCGGGCGTGTCGCACGGGCGACCGAGCACGACGGCCTGGTCGTCCCGGTCCGGCGGCCGGTTACCCGGCCGGGTCGGCTTGGTGGTGGTCGTGGTGGGCGGGACGCTCATCTCGGTGGTCTCGCTGCGGACCTCGGGGACGAGGATCTCCGCCACCGGCGGCGCGGTGCCCGTGACGGACGGCGTGTGGCTCGCCTCGATCTCGGGCACCGAGGGCGCCTCCGCCCTCGGCTCCTCGCCACCCGCGGTCGCGAGCAGGATGCCGGCCCCGACGAGCGCGATGATCAACGCGAAGGTCGCCGCCTTCAGCACCACCACGACGTTGTCGCGCTTGATCTCGCGGCGGTGCTTGGCGGACTCCGTCGCCGGACCGCCCTTCGGCTCCTCGAAAGCTAGCCGCGGCATGATCATCCGTCCCGTCGGTCGGTGGCGCTCGTGCCACTGTAACGAGGACGTCAATCAGCGCATTCGGCAGGGCCGAGCGCCGATTTCCAATAAATCGTTGACGCGAACCCGGCCATCGGCGATCATTGTGTCACCACCGATTAGAGGAGTAGTCATGACTCGGGTAGAGCGGCGACCGCAGCGGATCCTCCGCAGCTGCCTGCTGCTCCTCGAACGACCGCTTGAGCTGCGACTTCAGCCACCAGGCTCCCTATCGTGACCTACCTGTAGGCCCACGCGGGAGCCGCCCTCCGGAAATCCGGAACGGGCGGCTCTTTTATTTGCCGTGCCATTTCCACGGAATTCGGCCGGACTTTTTCAAACCCCTGTAGCTCAGCCTGGAAAGAGCGCGCCGCTACGAACGGCGAGGTCGCAGGTTCAAATCCTGCCAGGGGTGCTCGCGTGAAGAAGGAAGGAGGAGGTGATGCGCGGCCCGCTCCGACCGGAGGGCTACGTGACCTACCGCAGGACGCCGTCCGGCGGCTGGCACACGGGCCGGGACGCGCGGCGGTACCGCGGTCTGCGGGCGTGGCTCAACCCGGGCCACGGCGCGCGGCTGCGGGCAGGCACGCCCACGCTGCTGTGCCACGTCGATCCCTGGCAGGGGCTGGGATCGGCGCACTGCACAGCGGTGCGGGAGTGGGTTTTGCAGCGGGTGCGAGGGAGACGGCAACCCACCTGACTTGGGATCAGGAGACACCGCGTTCGACTCGCGGGCACCCGACGGCGCGTTCGTCCAGTGGTAGGACGCCGGCCTCTCAAGCCGGAAACACGGGTTCGAGCCCCGTACGCGTCACGCGGTTCTAGCCCAACGGCAGAGGCAGCTGGCTGAGGGCCAGTCCAGTCGGGGTTCGAATCCCCGGAACCGCACGCCCTTGTAGCCCAACGGCAGAGGCAACGGGTTCAGGACCCGTCCAGTGTGCGTTCGAATCGCACCAAGGGCACTCATAATGGCGACCATGTCCGACGACGGGTGGGTCGCTCTGTTCTGTCGTTTCACACCGGGGTGGCCGTGGCCCGAGGAGTCCTACGGCCTGGATCCCATGTACGGCCCCGATGGTTGGTGTCGTTCGTGCGGCACCCCGCTGCGGCCCCAGAGCGGCCCGCTCACGATTCAGGGCAGCAAGTTCCCTTCGGCGAGCGTGTGGATGCCCAACTGGCGCTTCGACGTCGTCTGCCTGGCGGCCGACGTGGCCCGCGAGATCTCCGGGCGCTTCGCGGTCAAGCTGCGCGAGGTCCACAAGCCCAGGAGCGGCGGAACCGGGGTCATGCAACTGATCCCGTCCGTAACCGACGAGGCCTGGTACGACCCGGCACAGCTGTCCGTGGCGGTCACGGCGCGACATGAGGAGTTGAACGGCGAGTCCACCGGCGCGCACTGCCCGGGATGCGGGCGATGGAAGTGGCTGCCCATCCTGGAGGGAGAGGCCCCGATCCGCGCCGAAGCGCTCGCGACCACGTCCGCCGTCATCGCCTCCCCCGAGGTCTTCGGGGATGGCCTGCAGTCGTTCCGGCACCTGCTCTTTCGGCAGCCGTTGGCCGCGGCCCTGGTGAGGGCGAACCCGCGTACCTGGAGCGAACTACCCGTCGCGGCGACTACCGAAAAATAAAGTTGTCCGGACAGGAAAAGTTGTCGTAGACTGCCGTCGACGACGACAGAGGAGACACGACATGTCCTTCCAGGCCTACCTCGACGGCATCGAGAAGAAGACCGGCAAGACCCCCGCGGAGCTGCTGGCCGAGGCCGCGCAGCGCGGCTACGACGCGACCACCAAGGCAGGCGTGGTCCTCGAATGGCTCAAGACGGACTACGACCTCGGCCGCGGTCACGGCATGGCGCTCTACCACGTGCTCAAGAACGGCACGGAGATCAGCGACAAGCACGTCGGCAGCACCGGGACCCACCGGGACGAGTCCACGACGCTGCGGATCGACGGTCTCGCCAACCGCTGATCACCGCACGTCGGCGAGCATCTCCTCGGCCATCGCGGTCAACCGGCCGGTGTCGGCGGGGGTGAGGGTGATCCAGGCGCCGTTGCGACGCAGCGCGTACCGGCCTTCGGGCGTGTCCAGCCAGTTGACCAGGCTGAACGCGCGCGCACGGCCGGTGGCGCCGAGCTGGCCGCCGCCGGTGCGGGTCGTCAGCGCCTGGGTCAACGAGGTGACCTCGTCCCCGCGGACACCCGCCGCGTGCAGTGCGCGGGTGAACCCGGAGACGCCCTCGGCCGCGCCTTCCTCGCACGCGGCCTCGTAGTCGGCGACGCTCACGTTCGCCGGGCGGTTGGTGCCCGCGGGCAGGTAGGACAGCGAGCCGAGCAGCGACGACGCGAGCGCGGTCGCGCGGACCGCCCCCAGCCGGACCTCGTCACCGACCCGTGCGGCGACCGCGGCGCCGGACGGACCGGTCGCGGCGAACGCGAACAGCGGCGCACCGGTGCCGTAGACCCGCATGTCGAGCGAGGTGGACGGGGTGCCCAGCGACCGCAGCATCCCCGCCAGGTCGCGAGCCGGTGCCTCGACGCTGCCGAGATCGCGGTCGGCGAGCGCACCGGACGCCTCGTCGACCAGCTCGGCTCGACGCGCCTTGGTGCGGCCGACGTGCAGCACGTCGAGCACCTCGGGGGTCGGGCCGAGGTCCATCGCGGTCCACAACAGGTACAGCTCGACCACGTTCAGCTGGATCCACCCGGACGCCGGGTCACGCACGGCGGTTGACCTCCCCGATCACCGGCGGCACGACGCGCTCGTCGTGGGCACCCCAGATGTCGGGGTCCTCCTCGACGTACGGGTTGCTCTTGCGTTCGGTGTCCTCGCCGCCCCGGCCACCGGCGCCACCGCCCATCGGCATGCCCGCCATGCCCGGCGCCGCAGCGCCCGGTCTGGCCGGTGCCGACGACGCGGCCGCGGGCCGGGCCGCGGGTTCCGCGCCGCCCGTGCCGGCACCCGGTGCGAGCGGCGCGGTCGGGTTGCGGGCCGCCGTGCCGGACGGACCACCCGGGGTGCCGCGCCCACCGGACGCGGGACCGCCACCCGGGCCGCGTGGCACCGGGGTGGGCGTCGGGACCGGCGGCTGCGGTGGTTGCGGCGGGGGCGGCGGTTCCTGCGGCGGGCGGTACGGCACGTTGCGCAGTGACGGCGGCGCGAACTGCGGCAGTGTCGCGTACACGTCCCGCGAGTTCGCCTGGAACCGCTCCATGGTCCGCGCGGCCTGCTCGTGCAGCTCGCGTTCCCGCGTCACGTAGATCAGCGGGTCGCCCACGAGCGGCTTCGCCAGCTGGAAGTCACCGGTGGTGAACGCGGTCACCTGGGAGGGGAGCTCCGCCGGGTACAGGATCGGGTACGGCGGTGGCGGCATGTCGTTGCGGGCGGTGGTGACGTTGTCGACCTGGATGGTGACGCACCCGGAGACCTCGGTCGCACGGGTGCCGGTGTCGCCGGACCATTCTGCGAGCCCGGCGACGCTCTCCTTGGCCAGCTCCGCCGCGTCACCCTGCCACGCGTCGGCGGTCGCGAACAGCAGCCGCTGCAGCTCGTCACCGATCTCGGACAGCTCCTGGCCCATCCGCGCCCAGGTCGCGGACACCGCCATCGCACCGGTGGTGTCGATGCCCTGGTGGACCATCCGGTAGAGCTCGGGATGCGACCACGTCATCCACTCGACCTGCTCGTCGAGTGACTCCGGCACCGGCTCCTCGACCGGTGGCAGCGGCGGCCGCGGCCAGAACGGCGGGTAGCAGCCCCCGATCGTGATGCCCTGGTCCATGGTCACTCCTCGATCGTCACGCCGAACTGGCGGGCGGCGCGCCGCAGGTCGTCGATCGCGCGTTCCTCGGTCGCCTCGTAGAGGCCCGCCGCGAGCTCGACCGTGACCGCGAGGGCGTCGAGCAACCGGTGGAACTCCCGGAGCACCGGGGTGACCCCGCCGTCACGGTCGACGGCGACCGTGCGCAGGCGCTCCGACATGATCTGCCCGACCCAGTTGTCGCCGAACCGCAGCGGGATGTCCAGCTCGACGCCGTCCCTGACCAGCTCGCCCGCGCGTGCCCGCAGGCGCTTCAGCTGCGCGAGGATCGCCCTCGCGGCGTCGATGTCGATGGTCAGCGAACCGGCGAGCGCCTGTTCCTTCGTCTTGTCGACCTTGTCGGCGACCGGTACCAGCGCACCGGCGGCCGCGCCCGGGAAGGCCCTCGGCTCGGTCATACGGCACTCCCAATGACGGATCGGCTGCAGGTGTCACAGTAACGCGTCGGCACGTCGGTCACGGGTGGTTCAGCGAAGCCGCCATCTCCGAGAGCCGCTGCTCAATCCTGGCGGTGTCCGCCGGCGCGATCGTCAGCCACTCGACCCGGTCCCCGGTCACCTCGCTGTGCACGAGGTACCGGCCGGGTTCGGTGTCGAACCAGTTCAGCACCGGCGTCCTCGTGCGACGGCCGACCGCGTCGACGCTGTTCGCGGCGACCTGACCGCCACCGGCACGCGGTGACTCCAGCAACGTCACCACGGCACGCAGGTCGCGGCCGGTGACACCGCCGTTCGCGAGCACCCGCTCCATCCCGACGTAGCCGCTGACGGCGAACTCGTCGACGGCCGCGTCGAACACGTCCTTCGGCAGCCGCGCCGTCCCGCCCGGTCCCGGTGCGCGGTCCGGCACCAGCGCGATCACCGCGGGCACGAGCCGCGCCTCCCGCACCCAGGCGAGCCGGACCTCGTCGTCGGACTGGGCGGCGAGCACCCCGCGGGCGCCGTCCGACGCGGCGAGCACCCGCAGCGGCTCGCCGACCGACAGCCGCCCGTCGACGCTGAACGTGTGCCTGCCCAGCACGGCGAGCTGTTCCTCCAGCGCGGGCGCTACCTCGGCGCCGTCGTGGAGTCCCCTGTCGCGCAGGGACTGTCGCACCTGGTCACGCAGGGCGGCGCGCTCGTCGGCGGTCTCGCCGAACGAGCGGACGGCCAGCGGGTAGGGCTGCTCGGTGAAGCCGAGGTGCTCCCACAGGAGGTCGAACTCCAGGTGGGACAACGAGGTCGCGGGCACGTGCCATTACTAGCGCAGGTGGGCGTCGAACCAGTTGAGGACCCGCTGCCACGCCTCGACGGCCGTGTCCGGGTAGATGTCGAACCGGTGGTCGGCGGCCGGGTACAGCACGACGTCGTTGGCCGTCTCGGAACGCCGGGCCGCGTCCCGCAGCAACGCGACCTCGTCGGCGACCTTGTCCCCGTACAGGCCGAGCCACGGGCAGCGCAGCGTCGGCGCGGCGTCCACGAGCGCGGGCAGGCCGGGCGAGAGCGGGTTGAGGATCCCGCCACCGCCGACGGACACGGCCGCGCCGATCGCCCGGCTCGCGGCCACCACCAGCGAGACGGCGCCACCCAGCTCGAACCCGACGACCCCGATCCGGTCGGCGTCGATGCCGTGCTGCGCGAGCCACCCGAAGGCGATGTCGGTGTCCGCGAGCACGGACTCGCCGGACAGCTCGCTGATCCGGTCCTGTGCCGTGACGTCGTCCACTTCGGTCGAGTCGCCGTGGTAGATGTGCGGCGCGACCGTCAGCCAGCCTTCCGCCGCGAGACCCGTGATCAGGGCACGCATGGCATCGGTCATCCCGCGTTCCTCGTGCAGGACCACGACACCGCCTCTGACGACGCGATGTGGCTCCGCGAAGGTCATGCGCAGCGCACGACCGTCAGTCAGCTCAACAGGCTCTGTGCGGGTGGCTGGAGACATTCCGATACCCAATCACGTCGAGGTGAACATCAGTCAACGAAACCATCCGAATGGAGTAATCACGGCATGAGCAACTGCACGATCGCCACCGTGCCGACCACCACGATGGCCGCACGTAACCAGAACGGCCTAAGGCGACGGCCGATCCGTGCCCCGATCAGCCCACCGACGACCGAACCGCCCGCGAGCAGCCCGACCACGCCCCAGTCCACGTCGGCCACGAACACGAAGACCACACCGGACACCAGGTTCGCGATCGCGGTGGTGACGTTCTTGACGCCGTTGAGCCGCTGCAACGAGTCGTCGAGGAGGATCCCCATGAGCGCCAACAGGACCACGCCCTGCGCGGCCCCGAAGTAGCCACCGTAGATCCCGACGAGGAACACCCCGACCAGCAGCGGCACGCCGCCGTGCGGATGCCGGTCGGGCGACCGCTCGGCGAGCTTGCGCGCGATGAACGGCTGCAACACGACCAGCACGAGCGCGAGGACGATCAGCACGGGAACGACCGCCTCGAACGCCCCCGGTGGCAGAGTGAGCAGCAACAACGCCCCAACAACCGCCCCGAGACCGGTGACGGCGCCGAACCGCAGGAGCCGTGTGGTCTGCCCCTTCAGCTCACGCCGGTACCCGACCGCACCGCCGACCGACCCGGGCACGAGCCCGAGGCCGTTGGAGACGTTCGCCACGACCGGCGGGTACCCGAGCGCCAGCAGCACGGGAAAGGTGACGAGCGTCCCCGACCCGACCACGGAGTTGATCCCCCCGGCGAACAACCCGGCCGCGACGATGACGACGATCTCGAGCGCGGTCAACGTGGGGTGAACACGCAGAACTCGTTGCCCTCGGGATCGGCGAGCACGTCCCACCCGATCTCGTCGTCCCGCCCGCGCACCACCGTCGCCCCCATCGCCAGCAACTCCTGGAGGTCCCCGTAGATGTCGAGGTGCATCCGGTTCTTGGCGGTCTTCTTCTCGGGCACCGGGACGATCCAGAACAACGGCCCCTCACCCTTGGGGTCGACGATCGGCACCGGCCAGTCGTGCGGTCGCACCCAGCCACCCTCCGGTGGCTCGTGCTCGTCCTTGCGCACGTAGCCCATGGCCACGCACCACCAGTCGGCGAGCGCGTGGTGATCACCCGCGTCGAGGCAGATGTCCTTGAAACGTGCTGGCATGGCGGCATGGTCGCACGCCCCACCGACCGTGGCGCGTCCCATATGGACTGGTCGAGGACCACGTCACACCCACTTGAGTGTCACGAAAGGCGCTGCCCCGCCGCGAAGCGGCCCCCAGCCCCGTACACAAGCCGGGCGCAGCCCACAAAGACGGCAGACCCATCCTCGCCAAATCTCAACAAGCAAGAATCGTGAGGCCCCTCCCCGAGATCAGCCCGTCCGGCGAGGACACCACCCCAACGCACCGGCAACCACAAGTCACACAACCCGCTCCAGCACCGCATCGCACAGACCGTCCAAAGCCGCACGAGCCGGAATGGGCGCCAGCGACGACAACGCCGCCCGGGCCAACCCCGCGTGCCGGCGGGCGTCGGCGAGCGTCAACGACGGCCCAGGCCCGTCGAGCAGCAACCGCAACGCCTCCGCGTGCAGGTCGGGATCGGTGACCGCGCCCGCGACCAGCAGCACCCGCAACCGCTCCGCGGCCGCGTCCCCGGCGGCCAGTGCGTGGAGCACGGGCACGGTCACCACCCCCGCACGCAGGTCGGTCCCCGGCGTCTTGCCCGAGTCCCCACCGACGATGTCCAGTACGTCGTCCACCAGCTGGAACGCGATCCCCAGGTGCTCCCCGTAGGTGTGCAGCGCCGCGCACACCGATGCCGGCGCCGAGGCCACGCGCGCCCCCAGCTCGACGGCCATCGCGATCAGCGACGCCGACTTGTCGGCCATCACCTCCAGGCAGAACGCCATCGGGTCGGCCGTGTTGGGCCTGACGGTCTCCATCAGCTGGCCCCGGACCAGCCGGGCGAGCGTCGTGGTCTGCAGGCGCAGCGCGGCCATGCCGAGCGCCGCACCCAGCTCCGCGGCACGCGCCAGCATCAGGTCACCCAGCAGCACCGCGCGGTTGTTGCCCCACAACGCGTTCGCGGTCGGGACGCCGTGGCGGACGGGGGCGTTGTCCATCACGTCGTCGTGGTGCAGCGTGCCGACGTGGATCAGCTCGGCGAGCACCGCCGCGTCGACCACGTTCTCCTGGCACGGGCCGAACTCCGCACCCAGCAGCGTCAGCAGCGGGCGCATGCGCTTGCCGCCCGCGTCGATCAGGTGCGTGGCGTCGGGGAACTCCCCGAGCACCTCGTGCAGCCGGTTTTCCACTTCGGACAGTTGCGGCATGTGGTCCAGCTTCGCGCCGGAAGCCACCGCCGCGGATCACGCCAGGGGCCGAGGCGGCTCACTCCGGAGAGGGAGATTTCGCCAGCCACCGCCACTCGCCGCCGACGCTGCGGCGGTACCCGGCCCGGCGGAACACGGCCAGTGACGCGGCGTTCGAGTGGTGCACGTTCGCGCGGATCACCGCCGGTCCCAGCGCCCGCTCCGCCGCCAGCAGCATCGGCGCCGCCAGGCCGCGGCCGCGGGCCGACGGGGCCACCGTGAGGCTGACCTCCCACGTGTCGCCGTCCCGGTCGAAGCGGACCGTGCCGACCGGACGACCGCCGTGGTCGGCCACGAACAGCCGGCAGTCGGGTGACGCCAGAGTCCCGGCGAGCCACGCCCTGTGCTCCGCCGCGGGGACCGGGTCCGTGGTGCGTGACCAGCGGCGGGTCTCCGGGTCGTTGCGCCACGACAGCAGCAGCTCCGCGTCGGCCTCGGTGGCCGGGCGCACCGTCGGGTCGAAACCCGTCGCGTCCAGGATCCGGTCCGCTCCCCCGCCGTCGACGGTCGTCCTCGCCCGGTCCGCCAGCGCGTGCCGCAGCGACGCGTCCGTCAGCAGGTCACGCAGCGCGGGCACGTGCGCGCGCGGGTCCGTGCCCAGACCGGCCGCCAGGCCCCGTTCGACGGCCGCCGCATACCCCGGCGCCTGGTTGTCGGCGATCCGCACCAGCGCCGTCGGCACCCCGATGCAGCACAGCTCCAGCAACGTCACGCCGGCCGCGCTCACCACCAGGTCCGCCGACGCGAACAACGACGGCAACGACGGCGTCGGGGGCGTCACGTCGAACCCGGGCACCGGGGCGGCCGAGATCG
The DNA here is from genome assembly GCF_044466355.1 of Actinophytocola sp. NPDC049390. Lineage (NCBI taxonomy): Bacteria > Bacillati > Actinomycetota > Actinomycetes > Pseudonocardiales > Pseudonocardiaceae > Actinophytocola > Actinophytocola sp. NPDC049390. The sequence continues at coordinate 218,726 of NZ_JBITMQ010000004.1, read as the reverse complement.
CCACCACCTCGGCGGGCACCCCTGTGTCCCGCAACGCGGTCAACGCCGCCGCGACGGACGACGGGGCCGCGCCACCACCCATCACCACCACGACCTTCGGCGGCACCGAGCCCCCACCTCGCGCTCGCCGTGCCGCGCGGATCTCCGCCCGCAGCGGCGCGTACGCGGGCCCGCGCAGCACCACCGGCGACCCGTCGTCCGGCCGCGGCACCTCGAACAGGTTCGCGTCCACCACGATGTCGGCCCGCCGCCGGCCGAACTCGGCGTCCTCCATGGACACCACGAGACCGTCGAACGTGAACTCGCCGATGCCGTAGTGGTCGACGACGACCGCGTCCGCCGGCGTGAGCGCGGGCACCACCGGCAGGTCGCCGATCAGCCACTGCCCCGCCGTGAACGTCCCGCACAACGCCACGTCCCACCCACGGGCTCGGGCCGCGGTCGCGAGTGCCACGCAGCGGGACAGGTGCCCGACGCCCGTGGCCGGTGCCGCGTCGGCACGCAGCAGCAACGACGTCATAGGGCCTTCTGCTCGACGTCCGCGTTCAGCGCGACCAGGTCGGGCCGGGACCGCAGCAGCGCCACCACGTCGCCCCAGGCCGGCACCCCGTCGCCCAGCGCCGCGACCACCCCGTCGAGGAGCTTCGCGTCCTCCTCGGTGTCCAGCGTCACGCGCAGGTCGGAGTGGTCCGCACCGGGCACGACGCCACCGCACCGGTAGACCGTCGGCTGCGTGTAGATGTTCGACGTGACGTGCTCGCGGTGCGCGCCCGCGGCCACCCGGTCCTGCTCCATCAGCACCGGCACGCGCACCAGCTCCGCGTCGAGGCCGCGCGGGTAGCGGCGGACGAGCACGTTCGACACGTGGTCCAGGGTCGGGTCGGCCCGCCACATGCCCACGACCTGCGCTATCAGGGCCGGATCGTGCAGCGGGCAGTCGGCGGTGAGCCGGACCACGGCGTCGCACGGGTGCTCGTGAACGGCTTTGGTGTACCTGGCCAGCACGTCGTCCAGCGGGCCGCGCACGACCGCGGCGCCGAGGCGGGCGGCCTCCTCGGCGACCGGGTCGTCCGACGGGTCGTCGGAGGTCGCGAGGATCACGGCGTCCAGGTTGTGCGTCTCCCGCGCGGCGCGGACCACCCAGCCCAGGACGCTCCTGCCTCCGAGCGGCCGCAGCACCTTGCCGGGCAGCCGGGTGGAGGACAACCGTGCCTGGATGACCGCGTTCACTCGCACGGGTGCCATGATGGCGCACTGGCAACGATCTGGACCGCGGAGGTAAGACCATGGCGCTGCTCGAAGGGGCGGGCATCCTGCTCACGGGCGGGACGGGGTCCTTCGGCAAGGCGTTCATCGACTACGCCCTGAAGCACCTGGACCCCCGCCGCCTGGTGATCCTCTCCCGCGACGAGCTGAAGCAGTACGAGGCACGCCAGATGTTCGGCGACGACCCCCGGCTGCGCTGGTTCATCGGCGACGTGCGGGACCGGCGCCGCATCGAGCGCGCCATGCACGACGTGGACTACGTGGTGCACGCCGCCGCGCTCAAGCAGGTCGACACGGCCGAGTACAACCCGTTCGAGTTCGTGCAGACCAACATCACCGGCTCGCAGAACGTGATCGAGGCGGCCATCGACTGCGGCATCAAGAAGGTCGTGGCGCTGTCGACCGACAAGGCGTCCAGCCCGATCAACCTGTACGGCGCCACGAAGCTGTGCGCGGACCGGCTGTTCATCTCCGCCAACCACTACGCGGCCGGTCACCCGACCCGGTTCTCCGTGGTGCGGTACGGCAACGTGATGGGCTCGCGCGGCTCGGTCATCCCGTTCTTCAGGTCGCTCGCCGAGCGCGGTGAGCCGTTGCCGATCACGGACCTGCGCATGACCCGCTTCTGGATCACGCTGTCGCAGGCCGTCGAGTTCGTGGTCAACTCGTTCGACCAGATGCACGGCGGTGAGCTGTACGTGCCGCGCATCCCGAGCATGCGGCTGGTCGACCTGGCGCGGGTGATCGCGCCGAGCAGCCCGATGACCGAGGTCGGCATCCGTCCCGGTGAGAAGCTGCACGAGGAGATGATCGCGCCGGACGACTCGCGCCGGACGCTGCTGCTCGACGACCGGTACATCGTGATGCCGCACATCGCCGGCTGGGGCTACGAGCCGCCCGCCGAGGGCAAGCCGGTGCCGGAGGGCTTCGCGTACCGGTCGGACACCAACGACCTGTGGCTCACCGACGACGACCTGCGGACGTTGGTGGCGCAGTATGGGTGACCTGCTGCCTTACGGGCGTCAGTCGATCGTCGAGGAGGACATCGCGGCGGTCGCGGAGGTCCTGCGTGGTGACTGGCTGACCACCGGCCCGGCCGTGCGCCGGTTCGAGGAGGACCTGTCCGCGCTGGCAGGCGGGGTGCCGACGGTGTCGGTGACCTCGGGGACCGCGGCACTGCACGTGGCGTACGCGGCGGCGGGCATCGGCCCCGGCGACGAGGTCGTGTGCGCGCCGATGACGTTCGTGGCGACCGCCGCGACCGCGATCCAGCAGGGCGCGAAGGTCGTGTTCGCGGACGTGTCGCCGGAGACCGGGAACCTGCTGCCGGAGGCGGCCGCGGCCGCGATGACGTCGAGGACCCGCGTGGTGTCGGCCGTCGACTACGCGGGACACCCGGCGCCGGTGGACGACCTGTGCAAGGTCGCGCACGACAGCGGCGCGCTGCTCCTGGAGGACGCGGCGCACTCGATCGGCGGCGCGTGGCAGCGGCGGCCGGTCGGCTCACTGGCGGACCTGACGACGTTCTCCTTCTTCCCCACCAAGAACCTGACGACGGCCGAGGGTGGCGCGGTCGCGACGCCGAACCCGGACCTCGCGCGGCGGGCGGCGCAGTTCCGCAACCACGGGCTGGTGCGCGACAAGGCCCGCATGCGGTTCCCCGACGAGGGCGGCTGGCACCAGGAGGTGCACGAGTTCGGCCTGAACTACCGGCTGCCGGACGTGTTGTGCGCCCTGGGTTCCAGCCAGCTGAAGCGCCTGGCGCACTTCAAGGAGCGGCGCACGGAGATCCACGCCCGCTACACCGCCGGCTTGTCCGATGTGGACGGTGTGCGGACGCCGGTGACGCTGCCGGGCGCGGACCCGATGTGGCACCTGTACCCGTTGCGGGTGCTCGACGGGCGGCGGCGCGCGCTGTTCGACCACCTGCGCGCGCACGGCGTCGGCGTGCAGGTGAACTACGTCCCGGTCTACTGGCACCCGGTGTTCGCGGACCTCGGCTACCAGCGCGGCCTGTGCCCGAACGCGGAGCGGTTCTACGAGGAGGAACTGTCGCTGCCGCTGTTCCCGGACCTGTCGGACGACGACGTGGACCGGGTGATCGAGCTGGTGCGGAAGTTCGGCTGAGCGGCGTGGACCTCACCCCGTGGGGCTCGCCCGCGGTTCTCGAGCGGCTCGGCGGGCACCGCAACGAGGTGTTCCGGCTCGAGGGCGACCTGGTGGCGCGCCGGTCCGCGCGGTCGATCCTGTCGCTGGAGTGGGAGCTGGCGCTGCTGGACCACCTCGCGGCTCACGGCTTCGTCGTGCCCGAGGTGGTCCGCGCGGACGGCCGCGCGCATGTGGGCGGCGTGGTCGTGCAGCGCTGGCTACCCGGCAACGAGCCGACCGACTGGGCTCCGGTGGTGGCCGAGCTGCGCCGGCTGCACGAGCTGACGGCGGGCTGGCCGCCCCGGCCCGACTTCCCGGGCACCCGCGAGCTGCTCACCACCGACCGCGGCGGCGACGTCGACCTGACGGCCATGCCGGCCGAGGCCGTCGACGCGTGCCGGTCGGCGTGGCGGGCGCTGGACGGCCCGTCGACGGTGGTCCACGGCGACCCGTGCGCCGCGAACATCCGCGTCGACGGCGACCGGATCGGGTTCCTCGACTGGGACGAGGCCCGCGTCGACCACCCGTGGCTGGACCTCGCGGACATCCCGGGCATCGGGCTGCCGCCGGCCGCGCACGCCGCGGTCAACGCGTGGGAAGCGGCCAACGGATGGCTGGTCGAGCCGCACTACGCCCGTGAACGCCTCGCCCAACTCGCCTGTGGATAACTCTGTGGACAACGACACACCCTGTGGACAACGTGTGTGTTGGCAAGCGCTTGCGCGTCCGACGCCTGTGGACAACTTGCCGTGACAAATCTGATGAATCCGTAACATCACCGCGTGCGTCCGACCCGGGAACCACAAGAACGGGAGACGCCATGAACTATCCGCCCAACCAGTACCCCTCCGGCAGGCGCAACGTCGTCGCCCCCGTGCTCGTGGTGGTGATCGCCGCGCTGATCGGGCTCGGGATCCTCGGTTTCGTCAACCCCGGTTTCTTCCTCGGCGACGACAATGACTCTTCGGCGAGCAGCGAAGACTCCGGCGACAGCGGCGATACTGGCGCCGCCACGGAGGAGGACGGCACGGAGCAGGCCCCCAAGGCGGGCGAGCCCGAGCGGAGCGAACCCGGCGACGAACCCGGCGACGAACCCACAGCGGACCCCACAGCCGATCCGGCCGGCTACCTCAACGCCTTCCTCGACGCGGTGTACGAACGCGACCTCGGCAAGATCCGCGACCTGTCCTGCGGCGAGATCGACGGCGGCCAGACGTCCGTCCAGCGGCTGCTCGACGACAGCAAGGCCGTGCCGCTCTCGCTCATCGACCCGGACGCGCTACTCGTCACCGATAGCACCATCGACGGCCAGTTCGAGGGCTACGAGGAGGAACGCGGCCCGATCACCGGGCTCGTCGGCGGCCGCGAGGTCGACGACAGGTGGTGCGTGGACACCTTCAGCTGGTGACCTACACCAGGTCCCACGTGAGCGGGGTGCCCTTGGCCGCCGAGGCGCGGAAGCGGCGGCCAAGCACGGTCGGCAACGCCGCGGGTGGCAGCCCGCCCGACGGGCGGATCGAGCGGACGTTCGCGGACGTCACCGCGTCACCCTCGGCGACATCCGCGACCACCCACAGCGACCGCCGGAGGCGGGCGGTCTCCCGCTCGCTGTCCTTCGGCCCGATGCGGGTGACGCCGAGCGCCTGCCACGCCCGCTCCGTCTCGGTCACCAGCGCCGCCAGCTCGACGGGTTCGAGGGAGAACTCGCTGTCGACGCCACCGTCCGCGCGTTTGAGGGTCACGTGCTTCTCGATCGCGCAGGCGCCCAGGGCCACCGCGGCCACCGGCACGCCGATGCCCATCGTGTGGTCGGACAGGCCGGGCACGACGTCGAAGGTGTCGCGGATGAGCGGGATGCCCCGCAGGTTGCTGTCGGCCGGGTCGGCCGGGTAGGACGCCGTGCAGCCGAGCACGATCAGTTGGTCGTTGCCCGCGCGGCGGGCGGTCTCGACGGCGGCGTGGATCTCGGCGACGTTCGCCGTGCCCGTGGAGATGATCAGCGGCTTGCCGGTCTTCGCGGCCAGCTCGATCAGCGGCAGGTCGACGATCTCGGCGGACGCGATCTTGTAGGCGGGGGCGTCGAGGGACTCGAGCAGGTCGATGGCGGTGGGGTCGAACGGGCTCGAGAAGACGGTCAACCCCAGCGAGGCCGCGCGTTCGAAGATCGGGGCGTGCCACTCCCACGGCGTGTGCGCCTTCTCGTACAGGGAGTAGAGGTTCTCGCCACCCCACAGCGAGTGGTCGTCGGAGACGCGGAAGGCAGGTCCGTCGACGTCGATCGTGATCGTGTCGGCGCGGTAGGTCTGGAGCTTCAGCGCCTGCGCGCCGGAACGCGCCACCTCGTCGACGATCGCCATCGCGCGGTCCAGGTCGCCGTTGTGGTTCCCGGACATCTCGGCGATGACGAACGGCCGGTGGTCCGGCCCGACCGTGTGCTTGCCGATCCTGACTTCACGCATGGCCCCAAGGTACTGGTGCCGGTCAGGAGGCCCGCCAGGCCGCGTCTCCGTACGTGTCCGCGAGCAGGTCGCCGAAGATCAGCAAGCACGCCAGGCACCGTTCGCCGTCGTCGGTGCAGGAGAGCTTGTTGTTCGGCACGCAGTGCTCGCAGAGCGCCTCACCGAAGTCGCGTCCGGCTTCCTCGTTGCCGAACGCGTGCACTCGGTTGTCGTAAGCCGATAACCACCACTGGACATCCACCATGACCCCGACCTCCGCGCCTGTATACACGGTTCAGGGTCCACGAATGGAGTAACCAGCGACAGAGTTGACTGATGAAGACAACCAGTCAACAATTGCCACTTGAACGTTAAACTGTGAATAATGGCAACGGAACGTGATGGCGTGGCCCTAACGGTTACTCCGCGCGATCTTCGAGCTTCCGGAGCCGGTCCTCGTACTGCGCGACCGCGGTGAGGCGCACCTTGATCTGGCTGTGCTCGCGGCGGATCTCGTCGATCAGCGAGCGGGACTCGTCGATCTGCGGCTGGTCACCGACCGGCACCGCCGCGATCTTCTCGCACAGCGACTCCAGCTGGGACTCCTGCGCGGCGACCTGCGGGATCACGCGCTCCAGCTCGTTGGCCGTCCAGTGCTGGAGCTTGTCCATCTTGTTGTAGCGGCGTTCGAGGTCGGCGAGGCGTCTGCGCATGTCCTCGACGACATCGGAGTGGTCTCTCGCGAGCCGGTCGACGGTGGCGTAGAGCTCGCGCAGGTGCTCGTCGATGCGGTAGTTGACCAGCCGCTTGATGCGGTCGGAGATGATCCGGCGGGCTCCGAACAGGTTGCGGAGTCCCCGGGAGCTGTTGATCGGCAATGTGTTTCCCTCAGCGAAGCAGCCTGGTGCGGCCGGTCTTGGTCCACGAATCGAGCAGCCGTCCCTCGGCTGCGATCTGGTGCTCGGGCCCGACGACGCAGGAGTCACCGGCCGCGTGCATCCAGTGCGTCTGGTTCGGGTCATCGATGAACGAGTACCCAGTCAGCAGGAGGTCAGCGTTCGGATAGCAGGTCCGCGCTATCCACGCCGCCATCGTCCCGGTGGTCGCCCACGTGCCCTCGCTGCGGGTCGGCAGGCCGAGCGCGTCCGACAGCGGCAGCGTGACCTCGGCGTTGTTGACCGGCACGAGCCCGAGGTCCTCCGGCCACCAGCCGGGCAGGTTGTCCGGCTCCCAGTGCAGCCTGCCCGGCTCCACCATGAGGTAGAGCCGCTTGCGGTAGTTCTCGAACACGTACTTGGTGGCACGCAGTGCGCGGTTGAACACGACAACGTGCGTGCGGCTGCCCACGGTGGGGGGCGCACCGGGCTCGTCCGTGACGAACCCGTTGACCCGGAAGACCAGGTCACTGGCGTCGATGGCCTTGGCCCGCTCCTCGTCCGGCGACAGCGGCATGTTGCCGACGACAGCGACGGTCCGTGGCTCGGGGTGCTCGGCATAGACGTCAATGAGAGCGCGCATGACGCTCCGCACAGGGACGACGTCGACCATGAGGGCAAAAGTTACCAGCAGGCGAACGATCTTCATCTCCGCGCACGGTCTCTTTGTGGCAACGAACCTTCGCCGCGCGCAGCCCCTGCGGCACGCACGGTGGCCGCCGGTACGCTCGACAGCCGTGTCAGTAACGAGCACTGCCGAGCAGGAGCAGGCGCCCCCACCACCTCCGTCGACCCGTAGCTGGTCGCGTGCGTGGGAGGACATCGTCGAGGGCTTCAAGCAGCGTGAGCTGTGGGGACACCTCGGGTGGCAGGACATCAAACAGCGCTACCGCAGGTCCGTCATCGGACCACTGTGGATCACGTTGTCGATGGCCGTCACCGCGATCGGTCTCGGCCTGCTCTACTCCCAGCTGTTCGGCAACCAGATCCAGACGTTCCTGCCCTACATCACGGTCGGGTTCATCGTCTGGAACTTCATGAGTGGTTGCCTGCTCGAGGGCACGGAAACCTTCATCCGCAACGAAGGCCTGATCAAGCACCTGCCCGCCCCGCTCACGGTGTACGCGCTGCGCACGGTGTGGCGGCTCACACTGATGTTCGCCCACAACCTGGCCGTGTACTTCGTCGTCGTGGCGATCTTCTGGACGAGCCTGGACCACCCGTACGAGATCACCGAGGGCAGCGGGATCGTCGAGCCCGGCATCACCTGGGCGATCCTGCTCGCGATCCCGGCGTTCGTCCTGCTGGCCGTCAACGGTGGCTGGGTCACGATCCTGTTCGGCATCATCTCGACGCGTTACCGGGACATCCCGCCAGTCATCAACAGCCTGGTGCAGCTGATCTTCTTCATGACGCCGATCGTGTGGACCACCGACCTGCTCACCAGGCAGTTCGGCGACGGGGCGAGCAACCGTGCGCTGGTGGCGGAGCTGAACCCGCTGTACCACTACGTCCAGATCCTGCGTGCCCCGCTCGTCGGCAACACGCAGAGCTGGCACCACTGGGCGATCGTCGGCGGGTTTACCGTTGTGGGGTGGGCGCTGGCGTTCGTGGCCATGCGCAACTACCGCGCGCGGGTCTCCTACTGGGTCTGAGTGAGGCGATAAACGACATGGTCAGCATCGACGTCTGGAACGCCTCCGTCGACTTCCCGATCTTCGACGCGAAGACTCGTTCCCTGAAGAAGGCCGTCCTCGGCAAGGTGGGCGGCAAGATCGGCACCGAGCAGAAGGTGCCGATCATCGAGGCACTGCACGACATCACGCTGTCGCTCAAGGAAGGCGACCGCGTCGCGCTCGTCGGCCACAACGGCGCGGGCAAGTCGACGCTGCTGCGCCTGCTGGCGGGCATCTACGAACCGACGAGAGGGTCGTCGAGAATCGTCGGCAAGATCGCGCCGGTGTTCGACCTCGGCGTCGGCATGGACCCGGAGATCTCCGGCCTCGAGAACATCATGATCCGCGGGCTGTTCCTCGGCATGACCCGCAAGCAGATGGAGAAGCGGGTCGACGACATCGCGGAGTTCACCGAGCTCGGCGACTACCTGCAGATGCCGCTGCGGACGTACTCGACCGGTATGCGCGTCCGTCTCGCGCTCGGCGTGGTCACGTCGATCGACCCGGAGATCCTGCTGCTGGACGAGGGCATCGGCGCGGTCGACGCGGCGTTCCTCGCGAAGGCACGTACCCGGCTGGTGGATCTCGTGAAGCGTTCCGGCCTGTTGGTGTTCGCCTCGCACCAGGACGACCTATTGTTCGAGCTGTGTAACACGGCCATCTGGATGGACGAGGGTCACATGAAGCAGCACGGCTCGCTGCGCGAGGTCATCACCGCCTACAAGGGCAAGGACCCGTTCGAGAGCATGAGCGCGGAAGCCCGTGCCCGGCTGGGTGTCGAGCCCGCACTCACGACGAAAACCAGCGAGGTCTGATGGAAACCGCCGGGCGGTTGCCCAAGAACGCGGTGGTGGCGGTGGTCGTCACCCGCCACCGGCGTGAGCTGCTCGCCGACTCGTTGAAGATGATCGGCGCGCAGACCAGACCGCCCGACCACCTCGTCGTCGTCGACAACGGCCCGGACGAGTCCGCGCGGGACATCGTCGAGAGCTGCCCCGTGCCGTCGACCTACCTCGAGTCGCACCGCAACCTGGGCGGGGCCGGCGGGTTCGCGCTGGGCATGCTGCACGCGCTGGCCATGGGTGCTGAGTGGATCTGGTGCGCCGACGACGACGGCAGGCCCGCGGACGAGCACGTGCTCGAGGTCCTGCTCGGCGAGGCCGAGAAGCGGGACCTGGCGGAGATCTCGCCGGTGGTGACGAACATCGAGACCCCCGACCGGCTCGCGTTCCCGCTGCGCCGCGGCCTGACGTGGAAGCGCAGCGCTGCGGAGCTGGGCACGGACTTCCTGCCGGGCATCGCGTCGCTGTTCAACGGCGCCCTGTTCCGGGCGTCCACGCTGGACGTCATCGGTGTCCCCGACTACCGCCTGTTCTTCCGCGGCGACGAGGTCGAGGTCCACCGCAGGCTCGTGCGGTCCGGGCTGTCGTTCGGCACGTGCCTGCGGGTGGCCTACCTCCACCCGGACGGCTCGGACGAGTTCAAGCCGATGCTCGGCGGGCGCCTGCACGCGCAGGACCCGGCGAGCGACGTGAAGCGGTACTACACGTACCGCAACCGCGGCTACCTGCTGTCGCAGCCGGGCCTGCGGAAGATCGGCATGCTGGAGATCCTCCGGTTCGGCCTGTACTTCATCGGGACGAAGAAGGACCCGAAGGCGTTCCTGCAGTGGCTGAAGCTGGTGCGCCAGGGTCGCAAGGAGCGCTTCTTCCGCTTCTAGCGGATTTGCTGTCGGTGAACCCAGGTTGCCGGTGCGTGGCGGTCCTGCTGGTCTTTACGCATGAGTGACTCGAAACGCGCACTGGTACTGCACGTCACGGGCGGCGGCGAGCCGATCGTGTTCGAACTGTCGGAGGACGGCGCCCGCGAGCTGGAGGAGAAGCTGCCCGACCTGCTCGGCAGCGCGGCGGTCGGCCGCCCGAAACTGGCGAACGGCTCGACGGTGACGGTGAACTTCTCGCACGTGGTGACCGCACACCTGGACGTGCTGCCGCCCATGACGAAGGTCTACGGCAGCGACCACGCCAGAAAACACGGCTTCGCGAACTAGCGCCACGGGGCCAGAGCAGGCGCGTTCACGGCGTCCAACGCCGGCAAGCGCCCTTCGGGGGCCGGAGGCCGCGATCAGTCTTTGAGCGGCTCAGTCCCAGTAGTTGAAGAGCGCTTCGCCGAGCGTGCCCGGGCGCCAGTACGCGACATCGCCCGCCGAGACACGTGGCCACGCCACGGCGTCGAAGGGACCGTTCAGCTCGACCACGGTGAGCACTCGGCACCCGGACAGCTCTGCCAGGCAAACCGCCAGTTCGGGAGCCTCGACGAAGGTCAGCGGCCCGGCGCCCTCGACACCACCGTTCCCGGCCACCCGCGGCTCGGCGATCGCCATCACCGGCATTTCCCGGCCGCGGACCACGGCAACCGTCCGTCCCCGGTACGCGATGAACCCCTGGTGGAAGTTGGGGGTGACACTCTCGGCCATGCGGAACCCGGCCACCTCGCCACCGGTGCGTTCGGCAGCCCGGTGACACAGACGCCGGAAATCGCGGACGTCCACCGGCTCAGCGGGTCCGGAACACCACGGTGCGCAGCATCACGAAGTTGATCACCGTGGCCAGGCCCTGGGCCACGACCCACGCCGCCGTGATGCGCCAGCCGCCCTCGGGCAGCACCTGCAGCATCAGCGCGTTCACGCCCACGTTCACGAAGAACGTCACCGTGTACAGGAGCGCGAACCCGCCCGCCTGCCCGATGCCGCCGCGCCCCGCGGCGAACGTGAACCGCCGGTTCAGGAAGAACGCCGTCGTCGTCCCGGCGACGAAGCTCAGCGCCTTCGCGAGGTGGACCCACAGCTCCAGCGCCAGCAGCCCCTGGTACACGCCGTAGTCCACGAGCGCGCAGAAACCGCCGATCAGCACGAACCGCGCGAGCTGGCTCACCAGGCGCGGCGGGGTGTCGACGGCGGTCACGGAGCCAGTGTAGGAGCCCCCGACGACCCGGTTACCCTCGGTGCGGTGAAGCCACAGAAGCTCACCGGCTGGGGCCGGACCGCCCCCACGAGCGCGCGGGTCGTCCGGACCGTCGACCTCGCCGCCATCGCGGACGCCGTGAAGAACGCCGGGCCGCGTGGGGTGATCGCCCGCGGGCTCGGCCGCAGCTACGGGGACCCGGCGCAGAACGGGGGCGGGACCGTCGTCGACATGACCGCGCTCGACCGCATCCATCGCGTGGACGCCGACGCGGGCACCGTCGAGGTCGACGCGGGCGTCTCGCTCGACACGCTGATGCGGACGCTGCTGCCGTTCGGCCTGTGGCTCCCCGTGCTGCCCGGCACCCGGCAGGTCACCGTCGGCGGGGCGATCGGCAGCGACATCCACGGCAAGGCGCACCACGTCGAGGGCAGTTTCGGTGACCACGTGCGGTCGCTCGACCTGCTCACCGCCGACGGCGAGATCGCCACCCTCACCCCCGACGACGACCTGTTCTGGGCCACCGTCGGCGGCATGGGCCTCACGGGCATCGTGCTGAAGGCGACCCTGCACCTCAACCACGTCGAGACCGCGTACTTCGTCGTCGACACCGAGCAGCTCGGCGGCCTCGACGAGCTGATGGCCCGCCAGAGCGTCGACGACGAGAAATACGTCGAGTCCGTTTCCTGGTTCGACGCCGTCACCACCGGGCCGCACCTGGGCCGCGGCATCCTCACCCGCGCCAACCACGCGACGGTCGAGGACCTGCCGAAGCGGCTCCGGCGCCACCCACTCAAGTTCGACGCACCGCAGCTGCTGACCGTCCCCGACGTGTTCCCACCCGGCCTGCTCAACAAGCTGACCGGGCGGATCTTCAGCGAGCTGTGGTACCGCAAGTCGCCGACGAAGCTGGGCGCGGTCCAGAACATCACGCAGTTCCTGCACCCGCTCGACATCGTCGGCGAGTGGAACCGCGGCTACGGGCCGCACGGCTTCCTGCAGTACCAGTACGTGGTCCCGTTCGGCGCGGAGGACGTCATCCGGCACACCGTCCGGCGTATGACCGAGACCGGCCAGGTCTCCGCGCTGAACGTGCTCAAGCGCTTCGGCGAGGGCAACCGCGCGCCGCTGTCCTTCCCCATGGAGGGCTGGACGTTGTGCGTCGACCTGCCGGTCGGTGGTGGCGTGCACGAGTTCTGCGAGGAACTGGACGAGCTGGTGCTCGCCGCGGGCGGCCGGCACTACCTGGCGAAGGAGTCCCGCGCCACGCCCGAGGTGATCGCACGTGGTTACCCGCGGCTCGACGAGTGGCGCAAGATCCGCGCTTCTGTCGACCCGCAAGGAAAGTTCGCTTCGGACATGTCGAGAAGGTTGGGTTTGCTGTGATCGATGCCGTGGGGAACCCCCAGTCGTTGCTGCTCCTGGGCGGCACCTCGGAGATCGGCCTCGCGGTCGCGAAGAAGTACGCCCAGCGCCGTCCGCTGCGCGTCGTGCTCGCCGCCCGGCCGTCCGAGCGCCTCGACAAGGCCGCCGACGAGCTGCGTGCCGCCGGCGCCACGGTGTCCACCGTGGAGTTCGACGCGCTGGACACCGCGTCGCACGCCGCCGTGCTCGACAAGGCGTTCGGCGACGGCGACATCGACGTCACCGTCGTCGCGTTCGGCCTGCTCGGCGACGCGGAGCAGGCGTGGCAGGACCACGCGCGCGCGATCGAGCTGGCGCAGGTCAACTACACCGCGCCGGTGTCGGTCGGCGTGCTGCTCGCGGAGCGCCTGCGCGGGCAGGGGCACGGCCGGATCGTCGCGCTGTCGTCGGTCGCGGGCGAGCGGGTGCGCCGGTCGAACTTCGTGTACGGCTCGACGAAGGCCGGCATGGACGGCTTCTACCTGGGGCTGGGCGAGGCGCTACGCGGCGACGGCATCACGGTCACCGTGGTCCGCCCCGGGTTCGTGCGCACCAGGATGACCGAGGGCATGAAGCCCGCCCCGCTGTCGGCGACCGCGGACCAGGTGGCCGACGTGGTCGTGAACGCCGTGACCAAGCGCAGGGAACTGGTGTGGGCGCCCGCGCCGCTGCGCGTGCTGTTCTCGATCCTGCGGCACGTCCCGCGCCCGATCTTCCGCCGCCTGCCGATCTGACGCTAGCGCCCGTCCGCGAGCGTGCTCAGGTGGTCGAGCGCGGCGAGCAGACTGCCGCGCCGCAGCCAGGGCCCCAGCTCGACGGACAACCCGCCACCGTCGGCGGTGACCCGGCGACGCCGCCACCTTGGCACCTCCTGGACGGGGAACGTGCAGGTCAGGCGCAGTGTCGCCCGTCGCCGGGTCTTCCGGTGCACCCCTTCGTTGCCGCTGGACAGCTCGTACCGCCGCAGCTGCGACGCGACGAACCGCCGGCCGCGCCACACGCCGGTCACGGTGATCTCGGTGTGCCACGCCCCGGCCTGTGTCCTGCCGAACACGCCGGTCCGGTAGCCCTCGCTGATCCGGCCCTTGCGCAGCAACGCCCACGCCCGCCTGCGCCGCCGCCGCTCCCGATCGTCGAACGCGGCACGCCCGCCGTCGCCACCTGGCAGGTCGACCTGCCAGCCGTGTCGCCGGGCCAGGCCGCCGACCAGCAGGTACCGGAACGCGAGGCCGGACAGCCACCGGGCCACGAAGGCGCCCACGACCACGACGAACAGGACCAGCAGGCTCCACGCCCGCCAGTCCCACGTCGCGATCAGGTCCACTAGATGGTGAGGTCCTCGGAGGTCTCCTCGACCGACTGGTCGGAGCCGGTGTTGCCGTACTCGCCCGCCTTGTAGCCGTTGTTGGCGTTGCGGGCGATCTTGCCGCGGTCGGTGTACTGGCCCTTGAGGCTGTCGAGGCCCTTCTCGCCGAGGCGCTGCGGGAACGTCTTCACCGCGTCGAGGTCGTCGAGCAGCTTGCCCCCGCGCTCACGGGCGCCCAGCTTCGCCTGCATGCGCGCGGTCTGGCCGAACGCCTTGCTCGCGGTACCTGCCTGCTTGAAGAAGTCCTTGGTCTTGGCCATGAGCGTCTTCAGCTTGTCGAGCAGCTGCTTGAGCATGTTGAGGATCTTCTGCAGCTTGCTGACCTGCTTGGTCGCCTTCACGGTCGTGTGCGTGCCCTTGGCGAACGTGCCGGTCCACGCCGCCGCGACCGAGCCGCCGAACGTCGGGGCCGCCGCCGCGAGCGCCGGGATCCAGATCAGGATCAGCCACTCGACGAACTCGGTGAGCAGCGCCTTGATGAACTCCTCGATGACCGTCATGATCATGCTGGAGATCTGCAGCAGCTGCGCGATGTCCCCGGACTGGCCCGCGGTGCCGCCGATGCCCGTGGCGAACCGCTCCATGCGCTTCTGGGCGGCGTCCTTCGCAGTGCCGCCCCACTCCTTGAGCGACTCGCCGACGTCGGAGACGAACTTCTCGCCGTACTCGGCGAGGCCCTTGGCGATCGCGTTGAAGTTCGACGCCGCGTTCATCAGGGCCGGCCCGTCGCCGCTGACCATGTGGATCAGGTCCTGCAGCGGCTGGACGACCGTGATGAGGAAGTTCAGGCCCTGCCCGATCAGCCAGCCGAGCGGGTCGGTGGCGATGCCGGTGGCGGCGTCCTTGCAGGACTGGATGAACGAGGCGGCGCCGACCGTCGTGCCGCGCCAGTCGCCCGCGCTCATGGCGATGCCCGCGCTGACCGCGCCGCCCACCACGGGCAGCCCGCGCGCGACCTTCTCGCCGTAGCCCATCTCCTCGCTGATCGTGATGCCGGAGAGCTGGCCGGTGGTCTTCTCGCCACCCATGTCAGTTGCCTCCCAGCGCCGCGGCGCCCTCGTTGAAGATCGCGGCTACGGCCTCCTCGACCGCGCGGTAGTCGGCCGCGGTGTCGGTCATCTTGTCCGCGCCGCCCTGCAGGCCCTCGGACATGTCGCCGAGCAGGTTGTTCAGGTCGCCGAGCATGCCCGAGTAGGTGGACTTCACGAAGAGCCCGACGATGCCCCACGACTCGTCGCCGACGTCGGACTGCGACACCAGCCCCTGCACCTCGGAGACGAGGGCCTTGTCGCCGCTCAGCTTGCCCGCGTACTTGTCGATGCCGTCGAGGTTGACGTTGAAGCCGTCCGCCATCTCAGTCCTCTTCGTCGTCGGACAGGTTGCGCAGGTAGGAGTCGCCCGACGAGTGATCGGTTCCACTCCGGACCGAGAAGCTGTCACGCAGCACCGGCGGCTCGCCGTCGTCGCCGTCGTCGCCGTCGTCGCCGTCGTCGCTGTTCTCGTCGCCGCGCGGACGCACCTTCTCCCGCAGCTCCTCGACGGGCACGCCCAGGACCTCGGCCTGCGTCTCCAGCACCTGGTCGAGCACCGGTGCCTCGTCCCCGGCGTACTCCTGCACGATCCCCGCCTGCTGCCTGGCGGCGTCGGCGAGCGCGTCCTGGAGGGTCGACATGATCGTCGCGCCGAGCCGCTGCGCACCGAGCCGCAGCGCGTCCTCGGTCAGCCTGATGTCCAGCACCGACCCGCCCGGCCCGGCGACCACGGTGACCGACCGGTCCGGCGACGACGAGCTGACCTCCAGAGACGCCAGCTCCGAACTCATCCCCGCGAGTTGCTCGAACCGGTCGTCCACGTTGTGGATCCGGGCCTGGAACGCCTCGAACTCGGCCACGAGCTGATCGAACTCAGCCGTCATGCACGCCTCCCGACAGATTTCGCGTGCCCCACATGATGGCCCAGTGCCCGGCACGAGGCAGCGGATCGTCCACTTCGGCCAGGAACGTTCGTGATCGCGAACGCATGGACACATTGTACGCAACTGCGTACACTTCTTACATGCCCAACGGGGACTTGGCACGGGTCGGCATTCGGGAACTGCGGGACAACCTCAAGGACGTACTGGAGAAGGTGGAACTCGGCGCCACGGTCGAGGTCACCAAGAACGGAAGGACGATCGCGATGATCGTGCCCAGGCCGAGCGGCGACGGCGTGGAACGGCTCATCGCCGAGGGCAAGCTGCTGCCTCCGCGCAGCGGCAGCGGCAGCGTCCGGCTGCCCCGCCGCGTGCTGCCACCGCCGGGCAGCCCGGCGAGCGGCGAGGTCATCGACGACATGCGCACGGAGCGGCGGTGATCTATCTCGACACGTCCGCGCTGGTCAAGCTGGTCATCGAAGAGGCGGAGTCCGGCGCGTTGGAGCACTGGCTGCTGCTCCAGGAGGTGCCGCTCGCGACCAGCGTGATCGGCCGCGTCGAGTTGCTGCGCGTGTGCCGCCGCATGGTGCCGGACAGCGTGGCAGCAGCCCAACTGCTGCTCGCCGACCTCCCGGTCATCCCGGTGGACGGCTGGCTCGTGGACGTCGCCGAGACCATCGGCCCACCGACGCTGCGCACGCTCGACGCGCTGCACCTGGCGGCCGCGTTCTCGGTCGGCGACCTGCTGACCTCGTTCGTCACCTACGACAAACGCCTGCGGGACGCCGCCCTGCTGGCGGGTATGCCGGTGGTGACACCGGGCGTGGCCTGACCACCGATGCCGGTAGCGGGTTACAGGAACGCGGACAGGGCCACGCACACGACCCACGACGCGCCGAGGACCTGCAGCACCCGGTCCCGCAGCGCGATCTCCTCCGGCTCACCCGCGTTGCCGCCGTCCACGTCGACCGCGTAGCGCAGGACCGCGACCACCATCGGGACGATCGAGATGACCGCCCACACCGAGTTGGTGCCGGTGCGCTGGCGGATCTCGAACGCCCACAGCGCGTACGTCATGATCATGATGGCCGCGGACGTGGCCCACACGAAGCGCAGGTAGCTCGCCGAGTACTTGGACAGGGACGCGCGGATCTTGGCCCCCGTGCGCTCGTACAGAACGATCTCCGCGTACCTCTTGCCGGCCACCATGAACAGCGAACCGAACGCCGTGACCAGCAGGAACCACTGCGACAACGGCAGCCCGGCCGCGGCGCCGCCCGCGATGGCGCGCAGCAGGAAGCCCGACGCGACGATGCACAGGTCGATCACCGGCTGGTGCTTGAGCCCGAGGCAGTAGCCGATCTGCACGGCCGCGTAGACGCCGATCACGACCAGGAGCCGCCAGCTCGACACCAGCGACACCGCGAACGACGCCAGGAACAGGAACACCGCGAGCCCGTACGCCACCCGCACCGGCACGATACCCGCCGCGATCGGGCGGTTGCGCTTGGTCGGGTGGGCGCGGTCGGCCTCGACGTCGATCGCGTCGTTCACCAGGTACACGGCCGACGCGACCAGGCAGAACGCCACGAACGCGATCGCGGCGTCGACGACCACGTCCATCCGGAACACCGGGTTCGCGGCGTACGCGGCGAACGGCGCCGCCAGCACCAGGACGTTCTTCACCCACTGGCGCGGCCGGGCCGTGCGGATCACGCCCCGCACGAGCCCGCCGCGGGGGGCGTCGGCGGAGCGCACCTGCGCGTCCTCCGCCGTGCTACTCATCTGGCGCGCTTCCGGAGCACGCGGCGGACCACCCCGCCGACGACCGCGCCCAGCGTCGCGCCCGCCAGCACGTCGCTCGGGTAGTGCACGCCCAGCACCAGCCGTGACACCAGCATCGGCGGCACCAGCGCGGGCACCAGGTTCCGCCCGGTCAGGCCCGAGTACACGACCGCCGCGGCCGTCGTGGACGTCGCGTGCGACGACGGGAACGACAGCGACGACGGCGTCTTGACCAGCACCTCGACCGACTCGTCGATCGGCCGCTGCCTGCGCACGACCCGCTTGACCGCGATCGACGCGGCGTGCGCGGCGACCACGCCCGCGGCGCCCGTCAGCCAGTCCTTGCGGCGGTCGCGGTCGACCGCCGCACCGACCAGGCCGACCGCGAACCAGCCCGCGGCGTGCTCGCCGAACAGCGACAGGCCACGCGCGGCGCGCACGACCGGCTTCCCGCCGATCGTGCGCTGGACCGCGGCGAGGGCCCGGACCTCGGCCGAACGCTCCGGCTCGGGGGGCGGGGTGCCGGGTTCGGCAGCACGCTGCCGGGCCGGAGCGGTGGTGGTCATCAGCCGTCCAGGGAACCGTCGAGCGGCGCGCCCTCGGAAAGGTGCGGCGCCACCTTGTTGTCGAACACCGACAGCGCCGACCCGATGGCCATGTGCATGTCGAGGTACTTGTACGTGCCGAGACGACCGCCGAAGATCACGTTCCGCTCCTTGGCCTCCTTCTTGGCCAGCTCGCGGTACTGCTCCAGCTTCTCGCGGTTCTCGGGGGTGTTGATCGGGTAGTACGGCTCGTCGTCGTCCTTCGCGAAGCGCGAGAACTCCCGGAACACGACCGTCTTGTCGGCCGGGTAGTGCTTGCGCTCCGGGTGGAAGTGCCGGAACTCGATGATCCGGGTGTAGGGGACCTCTTCGTCGTTGTAGTTGACGACCGAGGTGCCCTGGAAGTCACCCGTCGGCACGACCTCGGACTCGAAGTCGACGGTCCGCCAGGTGAACCTGCCCGCCGAGTAGTCGAAGTACCGGTCGAGCGGGCCCGTGTAGACCGTCGGGGTGCCCGCCGGGATCCGGTCGCGCACGTCGAAGTAGTCGACGTTCAGCCGGACCTCGATGTTCTCGTGCTCGGCCATCTTCTCGAGCCACGCGGTGTAGCCGTTGACCGGCAGACCCTCGTAGGTGTCGTTGAAGTACCGGTTGTCGAACGTGTAGCGGACCGGGAGGCGCGTGATGATGTTGGCGCCGAGCTCCTTGGGGTCGTTCTCCCACTGCTTGGCGGTGTAGCCCTTGATGAACGCCTCGTAGAGGGGCCGGCCGACCAGCGAGATGGCCTTCTCCTCGAGGTTCTGCGCGTCCTCGGTGCGGTACTCGGACGCCTGCTTGGCGATCAGCTCACGCGCCTCGTCCGGGGTGTGCGACCTGCCGAAGAACTGGTTGATGAGGCCCAGGTTCATCGGGAACGAGTAGACCTGGTCCTTGACGCGGGCGAACACGCGGTGCTGGTAGTTCGTGAACTCGGTGAACTGGTTCACGTAGTCCCACACGCGCTTGTTCGAGGTGTGGAAGAGGTGCGCGCCGTACTTGTGCACCTCGATGCCCGTCTCGGGCTCCGGCTCGGAGTACGCGTTGCCGCCGATGTGCGACCTGCGCTCCAGCACGAGGACCCGCTTGTTCAGCTGTGTCGCGACCCGCTCGGCGACCGTCAGCCCGAAGAACCCGGAGCCGACGATGACGAGGTCGTAGCCGGAGTAGTTGTCAGAGTTGTCTGCTGGGGCGCTCACGGCGACTCAGGCTACCTGCGTGGCACGACATGCCGACTATCGGTCACCCCTGACGGCGTCGGCGAGCTTCTTGTCCAGGCTGACCCGCACCAGGGCGGCGGCGAGCTTCGGCACGTCGTTCTCGCCGACCATCCCGGCGAGCTCGTCCTGGTCGGCGGGCAAGCCGATCTTCTTCGCCCCGTCGAGGGTCTTGCGGTCCAGGTAGGGCCGCAGCTCGGGCCACACGACCTGCGCCTCGCGGCAGAAGATGTCGACGCCGACCGGCCCCATCCTCGGGAACCGCCGCAGGTGCTTCGCCACGTCGTCGCCGCGGACGCGCCGCAGGTCGCCGCCGTACTCGTCGAGCAGCAGCCGGGCGCCGTCGCCGAGCGCGGTCGCGGTCGACTCGTCGTACCGGACGTAGTGGGCGCGGCCGAGCGCGTCGACCCGGTCCTGCCAGGTCGCGTCGAGCATCTTGCGCGGCGTGCCGTAGCCCTTCAGCTCCTTCGCCGCGGCGACGGCGATGTCCGCCTTGATGCGGGTGGAGAGCAGCGTGCTCAGCACCAACAGGCGGTAGAGCGGGGACGGCTTGTCGGCGAGCTTGATGCCGGCCTGTTCCGCGTAGGTCGTGCCGGCCTTGTCGAGCAGTGCGTGCACGGTGTCCATGGCGACCGGGTACCCAGAAATGTCGAAGACCCCCGTACCTCCCCTGGTACGAGGGCCTTCATCCCCTGGCGTTTCCCCTAGCTCCGGCATTCGCCTCGTTAGTAGAGACGCCGTGGGGCCTCCAGACGTTCCCGTGCGCTGGGTCACTTTCGAGAAGATCTTCAGCCGGCCGCGGCCCGCAGTTCCGGCAGCACGGTGGAGACGACCGCCTCCAACGTGCTCACGCGGGCCGCGTAGACGCCCTCCTCACGCGGCCAGTGCGTGACGATGTCGGTGAAGCCCAGCTCGGCGGCGCGCCCCGCGGCCTCGCGGAAGTACTCCACGCTCGACAGGGAGAGCACCGGCGCCGAATCGAGGCTCAGGTAGCGGTCCATGCCCTCGCTGCCCGGGATGTCGGTGAACCGCGCCGCCAGTTCGGCGACCCCCGTCCACCACGCCTCGATGTCGTCGCCGCCCTTGCCCGTGGTGATCCAGCCCTGGCCGAACCGGGTGGCGATCCGCATCGAACGCGGGCCGTTGCCCGCCAGCACGAACGGGGCACGCGGCCGCTGCACGCAGCCGGGCGCGGACCGGGCGTCCACCGACGTGTAGTACTCGCCGCTGATCGACGTGCGTTCGGCGGTCAGCAGCGAGTCGAGCTGCTCGACGAACTCGCCGTACCGGTCGACGCGCTGCCTCGGCGGCAGCCCTTCGAGGCTGTCACCGCCCATCACCACGTTGTCGTAGCCCGAGATGGTGCCCGCGCCGAGGCCGACGACCAGCCTGCCCGCGGAGACGTCGTCGAGCGAGAGCAGGCCGCGGGCGAACGGCACCGGATGCCGGAAGTTCGGCGACGCGACCAGCGTGCCGAGCCGGATCCGGCTGGTCGCCATGGCCGCGGCGGTCAGAGTCGGCACGGCGTCGAACCACGGTCCGTCGACCAGCGACCGCCACCCGACGTGGTCGTAGGTCCACGCGTGGTCGAAGCCGTAGGCCTCGGCCGCGCGCCACCTCTGCTCGGCGAACAGCCAGCGGTACTCGGGCAGGATCACGATGCCGACACGCACGCCGTGCACCGTAGCCGAGGACCCCGTCAGTACGCCTGCGGATAACCCGGGCCCGGCGGCGGACCGGCGCGTTCGCGCATGGCGCGGCCGGTCGCCGGGAGCACCGCGACCACGGTCGCCGCGAGCCACAGGACCCAGGACACGAGGGCCATGGCGACGTACTCGGCGAGATCCTCGGAGAGGATCCAGATGACCGCGTACAGGTAGTACACCGTCACCAGGCCGCCCACCACGGCGAGGACCCAGCGCACCCACTCCATCCGCGAGAACATCACCAGCCCGAACAGCAGCGCCGTGCAGGCGACGGACATCGTCGCGGAGATCGCGAAGTCGACGTTGCCGGTCACGTCCTCGGTGAAGGCGGCCCCGGCCAGCGCGAGCAGGAGCGTGCCGTTGTCGCTGGTGCCGTCCCACCCGTTGATGGCCAGCATGAGCGAGAGCAGACCGAGCACCACGAACGCGACCGCGGTGACGTAGCCCAGCGCGGGGCTCGGCGGCCCGTACCCGTACGGACCGTAACCAGGCGGGGGCGGCCCGTACGGCTGATACCCCTGTGGTCCATAACCCTGTGGTGGGTAGCTCACGAAACGCACCGTAGTCCATTCGGGCCAGGGAGGATGGGGTTGTGCACCGACCCGATCTCATCGCCTCCGACGTGGACGGCACCCTCCTCGACCCGACCGAGCACGTCACCGACCGCACCGCGCGGGTGATCTCGCGTGTCCTCGCGTCCGGTACCCCGTTCGTGCTGGTCAGCGGACGGCCGCCGCGCTGGATCCCGAGGGTGGCGCGGGCCGCGGGGCTGTCCGGGTACGCGGTGTGCGCGAACGGCGCGTCGGTCTACGACATCGGCGCCGACGAGGTGCTGCACGTGCGGGACCTGTCGCCGCTGCGGCTGCGGGACATCGTCCGGGCGGTCGATGCGGCGCTGCCGGACATCCGGATCGCGGCGGAACGGACCGTGGTCGGGCGCCACCAGCCGGAGCCGTTCGCGATCGAGCACGGGTTCCGCAACCCGTGGGGCAACCCGAACGGCGAGACCGACTCACCGGACCTGGCTCCGCGCGCCGAGGTGATCGGCAAGCCGGCGACGAAGCTGCTTGTGCGGCACCCGGGGATGACCAGCGGCCAGATGGCGCGGGTCGTCGAGGCCGTGCTCGCCGACATGGCACTCGAGGTCACCTACTCGTCGAACAGCGGGCTGATCGAGATCTCCGAGCGTGGCGTGACGAAGGCGTCCGGCCTCGAGTGGGTGTGCGAGGCGCTGGGCGTCGACCGGGAGCGGGTGGTCGCGTTCGGTGACATGCCCAACGACGTGCCGATGCTGAGCTGGGCCGGGCACGGCGTCGCCATGGCCAACGCACACGACGACCTCCTGGCCGTCGCCGACGAGGTCACGGCCCCCAACGCGGAGGACGGCGTGGCGCAGGTCCTGGAACGCTGGTACTAGTCCGCCTCCCGGCCGGGACGTTGCACAAAGCGCGAGAAGACCGGTTCTAATGAACTCATGAACAGGACACTGGTCGTCATCCGGCACGCCAAGTCGGACTGGAGTCACGACGTGGCCGACGACCAGCGGCCGTTGAACCCGCGCGGGCGGCGGGAGGCGCCCCTGATCGGTCAGTGGGTGGCCGAGCACGTCGGCGCCGTCGACCTCGTGCTCTGCTCGACGGCGGTTCGGGCTCGGGAGACGTTCACCCGTTCCGGGCTGGCCACGGGCGAGGTGCGGTACGACGAACGGGTGTACGCGGCCAGTCACCAGGACCTGATGTCCGTGGTGGACGAGGTGCCCGACGACCTGGGCACGGTCGCGCTGGTGGGCCACAACCCGGGCCTGTCCGAGCTGGTCGGCGTGCTGACCGGCGAACCGGTGGAGCTGAAGACCTCCGCGATCGCGGTCGTGTCGTGGCGCGGCGGCTGGCCGGACGTGTGGGCACGCGGCGCGAGCCTGGTCAGCCACGCGACTCCGCGCGGCTGACCAGGGGAAACGGGTTTACTTGGGCTGCTTGGCGGCGCGCAGCGCGATCGGTGCGCCAGCGAGGTCTTCCTCGTTGCAGAGGAGCTTCACGTCGTAGTACGGGGAATCGCCACTGTCGTCGTAGTCCAGGTGGATGGCGATGACGTCCACCGGTTCGCCCAGCCATTCCTGTGTGCGCCGAAGCCACGCGGCGGAACGTTCGAGGGCCGTCGGCAGATCGTCGTCGCGGAACTCGACGGGCCGGTACGGCACGCCGTAGACCTGATCCTCCTGGTGAGAGGGCTTGGGGAGGTCCACGGAGACGCCTGCGTCGTCCAGGTTCAGTGCAATCGATCGGGGCTGGTCACTAGCGAGCTCGCTCACCCTACGAGCGTCTCCCAGGGAGTGAAGAGCCGCAACCCTTCTAGTGCGTTCTCTCCACTTCCTGTGGTTCACTGTCCATGGTCGTAATGAGTTCGTGTTCGATCACGCTCGCGAACGATTGCGGGCGCGCGAGTTGGCTCCTGAGGGGCGAGTCGCCGTCTGAACGGCCAAGGGTTGTCGCGACCGCGGCGGCTTGCATAGCAGTATCAGGAGATATGTAGTGGCACAGGGAACTGTGAAGTGGTTCAACTCCGAGAAGGGCTTCGGCTTCATCGCGCCGGACGACGGCAGCGCTGACGTCTTCGTGCACTACTCGGAGATTCAGGGCAGCGGCTTCCGCAGCCTGGACGAGAACCAGCGCGTGGAGTTCGAGATCGGCCAGGGCCAGAAGGGCCCGCAGGCCACCGGCGTGCGCGCCGTCTGATCTCGCCAAGTTGCGATTTGAAAGGCCGCCGGGGCTGGTACCCGGCGGCCTTTCTCATGCCCGGGGTCAGTCCTCGAAGGCCTTCCGCCACGACACCGTCGAGGTCAGCTCCGGCAGAGCGGCCTTGTACTGCTCGACCAGCGCGGGCCATTCGGCGATCAGGCGCCGGTAGGTCTGCGTGGTGCGCACCGCCAGCTCGCGGAACACCTTCGGGTCGCGGCGGCGGAACGCCACCCCGCTGCCGTCCGCGTTGGACACGGTCGCGCTGTCCAGGTTGCCGAGCAGGAACCACAGCGCGCTGTTCGCGGGCAGGTTGACCTGCGGCCGGTCCGCGGCCTCCGGGTTCGGCGAGCGCAGGTTGTGGACCAGCGCCTTGCCCGCCCGCAGCGCGATCTTCGCCGGGTTGACCGGCGGGTGCAGCATCTGCTCCGCCTTCACCATGTCGAAGCTCGGCGGCGGGAACTCCCGCGCGGACGGCAGGAACTGCGCGTCGGTGTACTGCTTGCGGACGGCCTGGACCTCGGGCAGCGCGGTGCCGAGCTTGTCGAACAGCCGGTCGGGGCCCGCCATGAAGTCCTCGAGCGCCTTCAGCTCCAGCGCCGCGGTCGAGTACTCCATCGACAGCAGCCGCCGGACCGCGGACCGCGCGCCCTGCTTGAGCAGGGTCTTGCGCATGTCGTACGGGCTGTGCAGCGCGGCCATGATCAGCCGGTTGCGCAGGTGGAAGTAGACCGTCCAGTCCTTGGTGTCGTTCTTGTCGGTCCACGGCTCGTGCCACACCGCGGAGCCCGGCAGGGTCACCGTCGGCATGTCGTGCGCCAGCGCGCGCAGCGAGTACTCCGCGTCGTCGCACTTGATGAACAGCGGCAGCGGCAGGCCGACCTTCTCCACGACCTCACGCGGGAACAGGCACATCCACCAGCCGTTGTAGGTGGCGTCGATGCGCTTGTGCAGCGCACGGGTCTCGCGCAGCGAGCCGGTGCCGAAGTCGTGGTCGGTGATGGCGCCCGGCGCGGCCCGCCACACGCACGACGCCAGGTCGACGACCTCGCCCATCGTGTGCAGACGGGACTTGGCCTGCAGGTTCAGCATCTGGCTGCCGACGATGACCGGCTTGGCCGCCGCGCGGGCGAACATGTTGGAGCGCAGGATCGAGTCCGGCTCGAGCGCGATGTCGTCGTCCATCAGCAGGATCTGGTCGACCGTGCCCGGCTTGGTGTGCTCGATCGACTCGAACAGCGCGCGGGTGAAGCCGCCGGAACCGCCGAGGTTGCCCTGCTCGATGATCGAGAGGCGCTCGCCGAGCGCGGCCTTGACCTCCTCGTACCGCTCGTGCTCGCGGATCTTCTTCGGGCCCTGGTCGGCGACGAAGACCTTGGCGATCACGTCGAGCACCGCGGGGTCCTCGGCCAGCGCCAGCAGCGACACGACGCAGTCGTCGAGGCGGTTGAACGTGGTGGTGCCGACCGCGAGCCTCTTCATCGGGATCGGCTGGTCGGACAGCCACACCGCCTCGGACACGGTCAGCTCGACGTTCTCGGTGAACACGTCGAACCACAGCCAGCCGCCGTCCTCGAACGGCTTGAGGCTGGTGCGGAACTCGAAGGTCTCCCAGTCCTGCTCGGCGTGCACGGGCGCACCGGTCAGGTGGACGATGTCGCCGTTCGGCTTCGAGCGGTACAGCTCGATCCGGCCCGCGCCCTTCATCCGCACCTTCAGGGTCACGTCGGTGACCGTCGTCCAGCGCTTCCAGTAGCTCGCCGGGAAGGCGTTGAAGTACGACGCGAACGAGACCCTGGCCGACGGCGGGATCACCACCTCGCGCCGGGACGAGACGTGGCTGTGCACGTTCTCGGGCTCGTCGAGGTACAGCGGTCGGACGTCGAGCGGATCGCGGTCGCGGGGCAGGATCACCCGCTGCAGCACGCGGTCGGTCTCGGGGGTCGCCTGCTCGGCCACGGTTCTTGCTCCTCGGTACATGGCTAGTTCACGCGGTCGGCGACCAGCACGAACTCGTTGTAGGTGAACGCCTTGCCGGCGAAACGGGGAAGGGGGAAGGACTGCCTGCGGGTTTCCTTGAAGCCCAGCTGGTGGGCCACGTCGCCGAGCGCGTCGAAGTCCGTGAACTCCACGTGCGTGGTGTCGCTGGCGTAACCACGCTCCTGCGGGCAGATCAGCACCAGACGCGCGTCGTCCGACAGGTAGTCGACGTAGCCCGAGAGGATCTTGACCGCCTCCGGCCTCGGCATGTGCTCCACCAGGTGAGCGGCCAGCAGGCCGCGGAACCGGCCCGGCGTCGCGTACTCGGTGGCGGCGAACTCGTCCGTGGTGAACGCGGTCAGACCGCGTTCACGGCACGTCTCGACCGAGGACCTGTTGTGGTCGACACCGACGCCGCGCGGTGCCAGGTGGGCCAGGCAGCGGCCGATGCCGCACCCGACGTCCAGCACCTCGCGGTCACCGAACAGGCGACGGACGTTCCACCGGTAGGGCGCTTGGACGTCCAGCACCCGCTTCCACAGCGGCAGCTCCAGTCGCTTGAGCCGAGCCGTGTAGTCCTCGCCCTCGGTCGATTCCGGGTTGGCCATAGACAGTCCCACTCACAGGTCGTAAAGGCGACGCCAGTTGTCCCGGCTGACCAGCTCCGGCACCGCGGCCCGGTACTCCGCACGCAGGCGCGGGAGCTCGTTCATCAGCCGGCGCACGACCCGTGCCGCGTCCTTGGCGAGCTTGATGGTCATCTCCCGGTCCCGCTTGCGCAGGCGCACGCCCTCCTGGGAACCGTCGGTGACGATGGCCGTGTCGAACTGCGAGAGGTGCCACCAGGTGGCGTCCTTGCGGTTCACCGCGCCGAGCTGGTGCACGGTGCGGCCCATGGCCAGGTAGATCAGGCGCTTCAGCATCACCAGGCGGGTCTTGCTGGGCTTCGGGCCCGCCTGCACCATCGACACGGAGCCGGACTTCAGGCCCGGCACGTCCCCCGCCGGGTGCATGACCGTGTCCGGGTACTCGGCACGCATCCGGCGAATCTCCTTCGCCGCGGCCTGGCCGCCGTCGTGCAGGAACTCCGGGCCCCGGAGGAAGTCCTCGACGGCCTTGATCAGGGTGGCGGCGAGGCCGTACTCCATCGACAGCAGGTTGCGGGTGATCCGCGCGACCAGGACCCGCGCGGACTGCTTGGGGTCGGTCTCGGAGTGCAGCGTGGACACGATCAGGGCGTTACGGACGGCGAAGTACTCGTTCCACTTGTCCGCGTCCTTCCAGTCGAAGTCCGCGTGCCACAGGCCCGCGCCCGGCAGGGTCACGGTGGCGAAGCCGTTGTGCCGGGCCCGGTAGCCGTACTCGACGTCGTCCCACTGGAAGAACAACGGCAGCGGCAGGCCGATCTCCGCGACGACCTCGGCCGGGATCAGGCACGACCACCAGGCGTTGTAGTCGGCGTCGACCCGGCGGTCACCGCGGTTGACCATGCCGGTCGGCACGCCGTCGTCGTCGACCTCCTCGGCGAGCAGGTCGACGTCGTCCAGCGCGCCCCGCACGACCTTGCCGGGGGTGAGCTGCGCGAAGTCGGCGTACTCGGCGCCCGCCAGCAGGACCGTCGGGTGCAGCAGCCGCAGCATCTGGCCGCCGACCAGCGTGGGCTCCGTGGTGCGGTTCGCGAACGCGCTCAGCCGGATCGCGATCTCCGGCTCGCACAGCACGTCGTCGTCCATGAGCAGCACGTTCGCGCCGTCGGCGCCCCGCTCGGTGACCTCGTACATGCCGCGGCCGAAGCCGCCGGCGCCGCCGAGGTTGGGCTGCTGGAGGTAGCGGAGCCGGTTGCCGAGCGTCCGCTGGATCTCCGGGAACGCGTCCCGGGAGGAGACCGTGTCCGTGCCCTGGTCGACCACGTAGATCGCGTCGAGGACGGCGAGGCTCTCGGGGTCGCGGCCCAGCGACTGGAGCGTCTTCGTGCAGTCGTCCGCGCGGTTGAACGTGCAGATCACGACGGAGGTCTGGCGGAGCCGCTCGGGCGCGGCGACGGTCCACCGCAGCCGCTCCACGTCCAACTCGTCGTCACCGGTGGTGATCTCGACCCACAGGAAGCCGCCGTCGACGAACTTGTCGAGCGCGACGGTCAGCGTCACCGACTCGCTCCGCAGCCCGGTCAGCTCCTGGGCGGCGACCACCCGGGTCTCCCCGGCGGGGTCGGACGCGACCAGCGACACGCGGCCCGAACCGGTCAGTGTCAGCTCGACGTCGACCTGGTCGACGACGGTCCAGCGCTGCCAGTAGCTCGCCGGGAAGCGGCCGAAGTAGGTGTCGGTGGTGACCGAGGAGCCGGCGTGCACGAGCAGCCGCTGCCGCTCCCGCACCGCGCTGCCGTGCTCGACCTGGAGGTACAGGTCGTCCGGGCACACCGGGTCGGGACCGCGGAACAACCCGCGCTGGGCGACGAGGCGGCTGCTCGGTTCCCGAACCGCCGGACTGGGTTCCGCCGCCGCCCGTTCCGACGGCTGGACCGTCGCGGCGGCTTCTCCGGTTGTCGGGCTGCTACCGGGCATACGAGTCCAGACCTCCACAGGGGGCACGGCGGCTGTCGGTGAGCCAGCGTACCTGCCACCACGATTCGATCACCTTGAGGTCACGACGGTGGCGCCCGGCCGCCGGATATGATGTGGCGTCCAAGATCTTCCTGAAGGAGAGACGCCGTGCGCGCACTCGTCACCGGCGGCGCCGGCTTCATTGGGTCGACCCTGGTAGACCGGCTGATCGCCGACGGGCATGACGTGACCGTCGTGGACGACCTCTCCCGCGGCACCCCCGCGAACCTGGCCGACGCCGCCGACACCGGCAGGCTCACGGTGCGTGAGCTGAGCATCACCGACCCCGCGCTGGCCGACGTCGTCGCCGAGGCCGCCCCCGAGGTCGTGTTCCACCTCGCCGCCCAGATCGACGTTCGCAGCAGCGTCGCCGACCCGTTCGACGACGCGAACCGCAACGTGCTCGGCACCATCGCGGTGGCCGAGGCGGCCCGCGGGGCCGGTGTGCGCAAGGTCGTTCTGGCGTCGTCCGGTGGCTCCATCTACGGCACGCCGGAGGACCTGCCGGTCGCCGAGACCGCCGCGTTGAACCCGAAGGCCCCGTACGCCGCGAGCAAGATCGCCGCGGAGGTGTACCTGAACACCTACCGCGAGCTGTACGGCCTCGACTGCACCCACCTGGCGCCCGCGAACGTGTACGGCCCCCGCCAGAACCCGCACGGCGAGGCCGGTGTCGTCGCCATCTTCGCGAACGCCCTGCTGACCGGCCGCCCGACGACGCTGTTCGGCGACGGCGGCAACACCCGCGACTACGTGTACGTCGGTGACGTGGTGGCCGCGTTCGTGGCGGCGTCCGGCGAGGTCGGCGGCGGGAAGCGGTACAACATCGGCACCGGTGTGCAGACCAGCGACCGTGAGCTGCACACGCTTGTCGCCCGCGCGGCGAACGCGGACGACAAGCCCGTGTTCGCCCCCGCCCGCCTCGGTGACCTGCGTGCCTCCGCGCTCGACGCGCAGGCCGCGACGGCCGAGCTCGGGTGGCGCCCGGACGTCAGTCTCGACGAGGGCATCCGCAGGACGGTCGACTACTTCCGCAAGCAGCTCTGACCGTCAGGACACCTGCTGGTCGGCGTCCCCGGTCTCGGTGGGGTGGGGCGACGGGGGTTCCGCGCTGCGGAGGGCGATCGCCCTGGCGAGCCGCGCGTAGCGCAGCTCCAGCTCCTTGAACCGCAGGTAGGTGTTGATGGTGGCGAACCCGAAGGCGACCACCATCCCGTACAGCACGAGGTCCGTGCCACGGCCGACGCCGATCACCTGGGCGAGGCGGCTGACCTCCGCGGGCAGCAGCACGGCCAGCACGCCGAACAACATGAACAACGCGAAGCCGATCTTCACACCGGCGCCGGCGAGGGTGGTGCCGTGGTGCCGCAGGAACGTCACCAGCAGGATGAGCACGGCCAGGATGAGCAGGAACTGGATCATCACGTCACCTCCTGGCGTTCGTGCGCAGCACGGTGTCGAACATGATGTTCACGCCGTTGATCAGGGACTGGCCCTTGGCCATGGAGTACTCGGTGTACTGGATGGTCACCCGCTCCTCCGCGACCCGCCAGCGCTCACGCACGATCATCTCCACGATCTGCGACGCGTGGCCCATGCCGTTGAGCGTGATGTTCATGTCGCCCGCGACCTTCTTGTTGAACACGCGAAGGCCGTTGTGCGCGTCGGACAGGTGCAGCTTGCGCAGCCGCGGCGACAGCGCGACGACGGTCTTGAGCACCAGCCGCTTGAGGAACGGGATGTGCTCGGTGCTCCCGTGGAACCGGGTGCCGACCAGGATGTCCAGCGGCTCGTCACGCAGGCGCTGCACCATCCGCTCCACGTCGGAGACGAGGTGCTGGCCGTCGGAGTCGAAGGTGGCGAAGTACGCGGCGCCTGGCTGGGCCCTGGCGTACTCGACGCCGGTCTGGATCGCCGCGCCCTGGCCCAGGTTCACCGGGTGCCGCACGAGATGCGCGCCGGTGCGGCGGATCTGCTCCGCGGAGTTGTCCTTGCTGCCGTCGTCGACGCACACGATGTTCGGGAACACCCGCAGGGCCTCGTTGATGACCTCGGCGACGACGGGGCCCTCGTTGTACACGGGTACCACCAGCCACACGTCACGCTGGTCCGCCACGTCGCCTCCCGATGCCCGCCAGATCGCGCGAACCAGACTACCGGCGGGCCGGGAAGCGACAGCACAGGGTGAGGTTAGGCTGCAACAGCATTCGCGACTGTGCCGGATGTTCGCTCCGCGAGCTCCGCGAATCCACGAAAAGGGACTGTCTCGGTGAAGATTGCTGTCATCGCGCTCGGGAAGATCGGGCTGCCGCTCGCCGTGCAGTTCGCGTCGAAGGGCCATGAGGTCGTCGGTGTCGACGTGAACGCCGATGTGGTGGACCTGGTGAACAAGGCCGTCGAGCCGTTCCCGGGTGAAGCGGAGCTGCAGGACAGGCTCTCGGAGCTGGTCCCCTCCGGCGCGCTGCGCGCCACCACCGACTACGGCGACGCGGTGCCCGGCGCCGACGCCGTCGTGCTCGTCGTGCCGCTGTTCGTCGACGACGAGGCCCGGCCGGACTTCGGCTGGATGGACGCGGCCACCAGGGAGCTGGCCCGCCACCTCACGAAGGGCACGCTCGTCTCCTACGAGACCACGCTGCCCGTCGGCACCACCCGCAACCGCTGGAAGCCGATGCTGGAGGAGGGCTCCGGGCTGACCGAGGGCACCGACTTCCACCTCGTGTTCTCCCCCGAGCGCGTGCTCACCGGCCGCGTGTTCGCCGACCTGCGGAAGTACCCGAAGCTGGTCGGTGGCCTGTCCGAGGCGGGTGCCGCCAGGGCCCGCGAGTTCTACGAGGCCGTCCTCGACTTCGACGACCGGCCCGACCTCGAGCGCGGCAACGGCGTGTGGGACCTGGGCTCCGCCGAGGCGAGCGAGCTGGCGAAGCTGGCGGAGACGACGTACCGCGACGTGAACATCGGCCTCGCGAACCAGTTCGCCCGGTTCGCCGCCACCGCGGGCATCGACATCTACCAGGTGATCGAGGCGTCCAACTCCCAGCCGTACAGCCACATCCACCGGCCGGGCATCGCCGTCGGCGGGCACTGCATCCCGGTGTACCCGCGGCTGTACCTGTGGAACGACCCGGAGGCCACGGTCGTCCGCGCGGCCCGCGAGGCCAACGCGGGCATGCCGGACTACACGGTCGGCCTGCTGGAGGGCGCGCACGGCGACCTGTCCGGCCAGCGGGTGGCCGTCCTCGGCGCCGCCTACCGCGGCGGGGTGAAGGAGACCGCGTTCTCCGGAGTCTTCGCGACCGTGCGGGCGCTGAAGGACCGGGGCGCGACCGTGCTGGTGCACGACCCGATGTACACCGACGAGGAGCTGGCCAAGCTCGGCTTCGAGGCCTACCACCTCGGCGAGAAGGTCGACGCCGCCGTCGTGCAGGCCGACCACGCCGAGTACAGGACGCTGACCCCCGCCGACCTGCCCGGCGTCACGACGTTCGTCGACGGCCGCCGGGTGAGTTCCGCGGACGCCTGGCCGGGCGTCACCTACCGCGTCATCGGGAAGGCCTGAGCCATGGCGTTCGTCGCGGACAGCGCCGACGTCGCGGACAGCGCGAAGCTCGGCGAGGGCACGAAGGTCTGGCACCTGGCGCAGGTGCGGGAGGACGCCACGCTCGGCGCCAACTGCATCGTCGCCAGGGGCGCCTACATCGGCACCGGCGTGCGGATGGGCGACAACTGCAAGATCCAGAACTTCGCGCAGGTGTACGAGCCCGCGCGGCTGGCGGACGGTGTGTTCGTCGGCCCGGCCGTGGTGTTCACCAACGACACCTACCCGCGTGCGGTCAACCCGGACGGCAGCCTCAAGAGCGCGTCTGACTGGGACGCGGTCGGCGTCACCGTCGAGGAGGGCGCCGCCATCGGGGCCCGCGCGGTGTGCGTAGCGCCGGTGACGGTCGGTGCGTGGGCGACCGTGGCGGCCGGTGCCGTCGTGACGAAGGACGTGGCCGCGTTCGCGCTGGTGGTCGGGGTGCCAGCCCGGCGGATCGGCTGGGTCGGCAAGGCCGGTGCGCCGCTGCGGCAGGAGGGCGAGCACTGGGTGTGCCCGCTGACCGGCGCCACGTACACCGAGCGTGACGGAGTGCTGACGCCCGACGCCGAGGGATGATCTTCTGGCGTCTGCACTAGGGTTCCCCGTCGTGAGCAGCCTTCGTTCCGTTCTGAGCACGTTGAGCAAGAACCCGCTGGTGCTCCAGGTGCGCAAACGCACCTTCAAGGGGACCACCACGTACTGGGAGGACCGCTACGCCAAGGGCGGTACCTCCGGTGCCGGTTCCTACGGGCGCGAGGCCGAGTGGAAGGCGGAGATCGTCAACGACTGGGTCGCCGAGTTGGGCGTGACCTCGGTCGTCGACCTCGGCTGCGGCGACGGCAACCAGCTGGGGCTCGCCAAGTACCCCCGCTACCTGGGTCTCGACCCGTCGGCCACCGCGGTGCGCCTGTGCATGGAGCGCTTCCGCGACGACCCGACGAAGAGCTTCATCGCCTACGACCCGTCGGCGCTGGCCGACCCGGCCGGCTGGCTGCGCGGCGACCTCGCGCTGTCGATGGAGGTCATCTTCCACCTGGTGGAGGACGCCCTCTTCGAGAACTACATGACGCGGGTCTTCGAGAGCGCCGAGCGCTACGTGATCATCTGCAGCAACGCCACGGTGGACGACGAGCAGGTCTCCCACGAGCGGCACCGCGACTTCACCAAGTGGGTCGAGGAGAACCGTCCTGAATGGGTGCTCGACCGCCGTGTCGACCCGCCGTCGGACGTGAACCTGCAGTCGTCGTTCTTCCTCTACAAGAAGAAGGACCTCTGACGCTCACGAACCGGAAAGGCCCGCCGCTCGGCGGGCCTTTTTCGTTGTCAGCGGCGCAGGCCCGGGATCGGCAGCCTGGCGACGTCGGCCCGGTTGAGGAGCCACCAGATCGCGAGGAAGCCGAGCGCGAACACGGGGTCGAGGTAGAGCGGCAGCCCGGCAACGTGCTGGGCGACGACCATCCCGGTCGCGACGGCCACACCCAGCGCCACCTTGACGAACACGAGGCTCCACCGGTGGCCGTCCTTGCGCCACACCCACGTGATGGGCACCGCCGCGATGGTCACCGTGCCGCACAGGTAGCCGATCGCCACGCCGTACGTACCGAGGCGGGGCGCGAGGACCAGCCACACGACCACGCCGACGGTCATGCCGACGAGGCTCGACGCCGTGTTGATCAGCATGCCCCGCCGCGACCGGGTGTTCAGCGCGTTCACCGACGCCACGCACAGGTTCGTGGCGAGCACGGCCATCACGAGCACAGGCAGCAGCTTCTGCGCGCCCGCGAACTCCGAGCCCCACACGACGCTGACGATCAGCCTGCTGCACACCATGATCGAGCAGAAGATCGCGACCATGGTGACCGCCAGGCCGCGGGTGGCCGTGTTCGTCCGCGCACGGAAGGCCGCCATGTCACCGCGCCCGAACGCCTCCGACAGCGACGGCAACAGCACCAGCGTCAGCGACGCCGCCAGCAGCGAGGCCGGGGTGGCCAGTGCGATGGCCGACGCGTACTGACCGGCCTCCGCGTCACCGGCCGCCAGCTTCGCCGTCACCTGCGACAGCTGCAGGAACCCGGTGCTGGCGAGCGACCCGATGGCCCCCAGCACCACGAAGCCGTCCAGCTCGCGTCGCCGCGCACGGCCCGCCCTGCCCCCGGCGCCGTACGGCCAGCCGGCCAGCGTGTAGAGGCCGTACGTGATGACGAGCGGTATCACCAGCGCGGTACTGCGCACCCCGGCGAGCAGCAGGATCACGAGGCAGCCGAGGCCCAGGACCACGCTCGTGAGGTCCCACATGGTCGCCCGGAGCACCTGTCCGGCACCGAACTGGACACCGCGGGTGAAGCTGTAGCCGGAGTAGGCGATGGTCAGGGCGGCCACGCTGAGCGCGCCCTGCCACGAGCCGCCGTCGACCAGCACCCACAGCGGGATGGCGACCGCGCCGAGCAGCAGCCCGGTCTGCATGGTGCGCATCCGCAGGTGAGCGGCCGTGGACCGCAGTTCCTCCGGCTTGTCGGCACCGCGGGCCCGTGCCAGGAACATCGAGGCCGCGCTGCCGGTCGTGGTCGGCCAGAGGAGCGCGAGCGTGAGCGACATGGCGATCGCGGACGCGACCTCACCGAGAACGGTCTTGCCTGCGAGGTGCCCCACCAGGAGCGATGTGGCGAACCGCAGGAGGCCCTGCGCGATCAGCCCGGCCGTGCTGTAGACGCCACCGCGGGCGAGCGACGTGCTGACAGGCCGGTCCAGGCGGACCGGGCGCAGCATCCGGTGCAGGGGGCCCTGCTTCTCGTCGACCACGGTCACCGGCGGGCCGCCACCACGTCGCGGTGGACGCGGGCGACGGTGTCGACGGCCTGCTCGACACCGTGGACGTCCCGCACCCACGCGCGGGCCGCGTCCGGGTCGTGCTTCTCACCGCCGGTCAGCAGCGCGCGCACCGCGTCGGCCGCCTCGGCGACGCTGCCGCCGTAGACCGGCGGGTGGACGTCGTCGTAGAGCGGCAGCGGGACGGGCGTCACCAGCGGCGCACCCGCCGCGAGAGCCTCCAGTTCGCTCGCCGCGAGAATCCCGGCCGTCTGCCCGATCACCACGTGCGCGCCGGACAGCAGCGCCAGGTAGGCCGCGTGGTCACCGCGTGGCACCAGGTGCACGCCGGCGGCCGCGGCGTCGGCGGCCTGGTCACCCCAGTCCAGGCCGACCACGTCGGCGATGTCCCCGACCGCGGCCACGACCGCCCTGGCCACCGCGACCTGGCTCGCGTCCGGATCCGAGCTGTCCTTGTCCCGTGTCCACCGCGAGGCGAACACGACCTGGGGGCGGCCGTCGGCCGGCGACCACTGCGCGACCGCGGACACGTCGATCGGTACCGGCAGGTACACGGCGTCGGCGCGGTGCGGCAGCACGTGCTCGGCGAGGTCGGGAGTGGAGAAGAACACGGCCTCGGCGTCGCGCAGGCCACCTCGGATGCCCGCCTGCCGTGCGGGGTCGTACTGCGTGGTCCGCACGTCGGTGCCATGGCAGTGCAGTACGTACCGCGGCGCACCGAGCCGGGAGTGGGCGAGCGTGGACGCGGAGTGGACGTGGACGACGTCGTGGCGAAGCGCCCGCACGCGCAACCGCGCCACCCACACACCGCCGATCGCCGCGCGCCGCGCCGTGCCCGCGATGCCGCGCCACTCCTGCGCGGGCGCGGCCTTGGGCATGAAGTGCCACTCGTAGCCGCGCCGGACCGCCTCGCCGATCATGCGCCGCGCGGTGAACGCGGCGTCGTTGACGTGCAGAACCGACGGCTGTGCCGGTTCTCTCGCGGGCACGGTCACCGCGTCCCCAGCAGCTCGCCGACGACCTCGCGGACCACCGCGGAGTCCTCGGCCGAGTTCAGCACCTTCGCCGCCGTGTGGGCGTTCTGCTTGTACTCGCGGACCTTCTCCTCGGTGAGCCCGGCCAGCGTGTCGCGCATGGCCGCGGCGTCGAACCCGGGGGCGATGGCGCCCATCTCGTGCTCGTCGATCAGCCGGTCGGTCTCCGGCGACGTGCTGAACACCACGGCCAGCCGTGCCTGCACGAAGTCGAAGATCTTGTTGGGCAGCATGAACCGGTGGTTCGGGGTGAGCGGCGGCAGGCTGAAGATGCCGACGTCATACGCGTTCAGCGTGTCCACCAGCTCGTCCGGCCGCACCGGCGGGTGCAGCGTGATCCGCGGCTCGTCCACGATCGACGCGCGGATGGTGTCGAGGTACTTCCCGTCGTCGCGGGCCGGCACCAGGTACAGGTCGAGGGTGAACTTCTCCGGCAGCGCGCGGACGGCCTCGATGAGCGTCTCGATGTTGCGGCCGGGAACCGCGCCACCGCTGTGCACCAGGCGGATGCGCCCGTCCAGCACCTCGGTCGGCTGCTTGTCGCGGTAGGCGCCGGTGTTGCGGACCGTGCGCAGGTCCACGCCGAACCGCTCGCGGTAGAGCTTGCCGATGGAGTCGTTCACCACGAGACCACCGGCCATCTTCGGCAGGTACTTGGCGCACTGGTGCGTCATGAACGGCTTGACCAGCAGCCGCCAGACCCGCACGTGCGCACGCTCTTCCGGCGCCCACTCGTGCATGTCCGCGAGCACGGGCGCACCCTTCGCGACGTGGTGGGAGACGGCCATGGCGCGCGCCTCGTTGGCCACCACCAGGTCGAACGTCCGGTCACCGACCACGCGGATCAGGTCACGCAGCGCGGGCGCGGCCAGCTCGACGTCGTCGAAGCGGCGCAGTGCGAGCAACGCCACCCCAGCGGGCGTCTGCGGCAGGGACGGCAGGCGTTCGTCCACCTCGAGGTGGTCGGCGGCCCCCGGCGGCTTCGCACCGTAGGCGGCGGTGGTCACGTCGCCCAGCTCGGCGAGGACCTCGATCTGGCGCAGCACCCGTGCGTCGCGGTTGATGTCGGAGAACGAGACACACAGGATGCGCGGCCGCCCCGTACCTTCGGACATGGCTCGGCAGCCTAACGGGATCGGCGGCCCGCCGCCCTATCGGCCTGGCCGGCTCCACATACCAGATGGAAACCCCCTGGCGACAGATCGAATCCGTCGCCAAATACAGTGGCTTCGACCGTTCCGCGGACCGACAACGGGAGAGTCGTGAGCAAGGAGTTCATTCCGGCCGCCAAGCCGATCATCGGCGACGAGGAGCGGGCGGCGGTCGACGCTGTGCTCCGGTCCGGCATGCTGGCACAGGGTGCCGAGGTCGCCGAGTTCGAGAAGGAGTTCGGCGCCGAGCTGCTCGACGGCCGCCCCGTGGTCGCGGTCAACTCGGGCACGGCCGGCCTGCACCTGGGCCTCGTGGCCGCGGGCGTCGGACCCGGTGACGAGGTCATCGTGCCGTCGTTCACCTTCGCGGCCACCGCCAACTCGGTCGCGCTGACCGGTGCCACCCCGGTGTTCGCCGACATCGAGCTCGAGCACTACTGCCTCGACCCGGCGAGTGTGGCGAGCAAGGTCACCGAGCGCACCAAGGGCATCATGCCGGTGCACCTGTACGGCCACCCCGCGAACATGTCCGCGCTCCAGGCGATCGCCGACGAGCACGGCCTCGCCGTCTACGAGGACGCCGCGCAGGCCCACGGCGCGAGCCTCGGCGGCAAGAAGGTCGGCACGTTCGGCGCCTTCGCGATGTTCAGCCTCTACCCGACCAAGAACATGACGTCCGGTGAGGGCGGCATGATCTCCACCGGTGACGCCGACCGCGAGCGCACGCTCCGGCTCCTGCGCAACCAGGGCATGCTCAAGCAGTACGAGAACGAGATCGTCGGCTTCAACGCCCGCATGACCAACCTGCACGCCGCCATCGGCCGTGTGCAGCTGACGAAGGTCGGCGGCTGGACCGAGCAGCGCCAGGCCAACGCGCGGCACTTCGACACGCACATGTCCGGCGTGGGCGTGCCCGCCGTCGCGGACGGCGCCGTGCACGTCTACCACCAGTACACGATCACGGTGGCCGACGACCGCGACGGCTTCGTCGCGGCGCTCAGGGAAGAACACCAGATCGGGTCCGGCGTCTACTACCCCATCCCGAACCACCGCCTGGAGTCCTTCCGGCGCACCGAGGAGCTGCCGAACACCGAGCGTGCGGCGAAGACCGTCGTCTCGCTGCCGGTGCACCCGTCGCTGGACGACGAGGACCGGGACCGGATCGTGCACGCGGTGAACACCCTCGCCAAGGCAGGTGCCTGAGATGACCGATCTTCGCGTTGGCCTCATCGGCCTCGGCATGATGGGCCGCCACCACGCCCGTGTCGTCCGCGAGGTCGACGGGCTGGAACTGGTCGCGGTCGCGGACGCCACCGGCGACCCGCACGGCGTGGCGGGCGGCCTGCCCGTGCTGCACGACGTGCACGAGCTGATCAGGGCCGGTATCGACACCGCCGTGGTCGCGGTGCCCACCGGCATGCACGAGGAAGTCGGTCTCGCGCTGGCCGAGGCCGGGGTGCACACGCTGATCGAGAAGCCGATCGCGCACAGCGTGGAGGCCGGTGAGCGCCTGGTGAAGGCCTTCGCGGACGGTGGTGTGGTCGGCGCGGTCGGGCACATCGAGCGGTACAACCCGGCACTGCAGTCGCTGCGCACCAGGATGGCGAACGGCGACCTCGGCGACATCTACCAGATCGCCACCCGCCGCCAGGGCCCGTTCCCGGCGCGCATCGCGGACGTCGGCGTGGTCAAGGACCTCGCGACCCACGACATCGACCTGACCGCGTGGCTCGCGCAGTCGGAATACCTGACCGTCTCCGCGCAGGTCGCGCTGCGGTCCGGCCGCCCGCACGAGGACCTGGTGGCCGCCACCGGCCGGCTCGCCAACGGGACCGTCACCAACCACCTGGTGAACTGGCTGTCCCCGATGAAGGAGCGGCTCACCGTCGTGACCGGCGAGAAGGGCGCGTTCGTCGCGGACACCCTGACCGCCGACCTCACCTTCTACGCCAACGGCGTGGTCAACACCGAGTGGGACTCGGTCGCGAACTTCCGCGGCGTGTCCGAGGGCGACGTGACCCGGTTCGCGATCCAGAAGCGGGAGCCGCTGCGCGTGGAGCACGAGAAGTTCCGCGACGCGGTGCTCGGCCACGCCATGGAGATCGTGACGCTGCAGGAGGGGCAGAACACGCTGCGCACGGCGGAGCAGCTGCTCACCAGCTCGGCGGCGGTCCTCGCATGAAGGTCGTCATCGTGACCCGGTTGTTCGCCCCGGAGGTGGCCGCGGCCGCGTTCCGGCTCAAGGCCCTGGCCGACGGCCTGGCCGCGGCGGGCCACCAGGTCACGGTGCTCACGACCAAGCCACCGGCGAACGCGGGCACCCAGGAGTTCCCGGACTACCGGGTCGTGCGGTGGCCCGTGCTGCGCGACGCGGGCGGCAACGTCCGCGGCTACGTCCAGTACGCGAGCTACGACTTCCCGATGGTGCCCCGGCTGCTGTTCCGGTCGGCGGACGTGGTGGTGTCCGAGCCGCCGCCGACCACGGGTGCCCTCGCCGCGCTGGTCTGCCTGGTGCGGCGCAAGCCGCTGTACTACTACGCGGCGGATGTCTGGTCGGACGCGCTCGTCGCCATCGGGGCCCCGAAACTCGTCGCGGGCGTGATGCGTGCCTTCGAGCGGTTCGCGATGCGGCGCGCACGCGGCGTGGTCGCGGTGTCGGAACAGGTCGCCGGGCGAGCCCGCGACCTCGGTGCCCGCGACGTCGAGGTCGTGCCCCACGGCGTGGACACCGACCTGTTCCACCCGACGGACGACACACCCGCACCGGACGTCCCGTACTTCGTCTACACCGGCACCATGTCGGACCTGCTCGGTGCCGGTGTCTTCGTGCGCGCCATGGCCATCGTCCTGGACAAGTACCCGAAGGCACGGCTCTGGTTCTTCGGGCAGGGCAACGAGGAACCGATGCTGCGCGAGCTCGCCGCGGAGCTCGCGCCGGACGCCGTGACGTTCGGTGGCGTGGTGCCCCCCGCCGAGGTGCGGCGCTGGATCAGCGGCGCGGTCGGCGCGCTGGCGAGCATCGTGCCCGACCGTGGCTACGACTTCGCCATCGCCACCAAGCTCTACGCCGCGGCCGCGTGCGGCACACCGTCGATCTTCGCCGGTGTGGGCGCCAGCGCGACTCTGATCAGGGACAACGGGCTCGGGCTCGTCGCCGACTACACGCCGGAGTCGGTCGCGGAACAGATGATCGCGATGCTGGAGGGCGACCGGCCGGAGGGCGAGCGCCTCGTGAAGTGGGTCCACGAGAACGCCTCCATGGCGAACAGCGGTCGGCGGGCAGCCGCCTGGATCACGGAGAACGCGCGGCGCCCCAGATAGTGAGAACAGGCACCCACCCCATTGTCCTAATGGCGAGTGCTCTTTCTTTCGCATTCCCGGCCGTACCGGTCCGGACGGTGGTACCGCACCGTTCCCGGGCTTCTCGTACCGAGCGTCCGGGCTGGTAAGGACGATTGCTAATCTGCGCGCGGCTCCGGGCTGGAGTCCTGGTCCCGTGAGCGTGCTAAGGAGCAGACACACATGAGTTGGTGGCAGCTGGCCCCAGCCGTGATCGTCACCGCCGCTGTCGTCTTCCTGCCCGGCTACCTGGTGGCGCGCTGCTGGCGGGTCACCGGGCTCGTCGCCGTCGGGGTCGCCGCGCCGGTGTCGATCAGCATCGTGGCGGTCGTGGCCGTCTTCGCGAACATGGTCGGCCTGCGGTGGAACGTACTGCTCGTGGCCGTGGCAGCGGTCGTCCTCGCGGGCGTCGGGCTGCTACTGCGTCCGCTCCTTCCCGGGCACCGCAAGCACCACCAGCGCAAGCCGGTGCGGAGCCGGTGGCAGTTGCTGGTGCACCTCGGCGCCCTGCTGATCCCCGCGGTGGTCATCACGCGCGGCCTCACGAAGATGATCGGCGCGCCGGGGAACTTCTCGCAGACCTACGACAACATCTTCCACCTGAACGCGGTCCGCTTCATTCTCGAAAGCGGTTCCGCGTCGAGCCTCACGCTCGGCGGGATGTACAGCAACGGCGCCCGGCCGTCCATGTACCCCGCCGCGTGGCACGACCTGGTCAGCCTCGTCGCGCAGCTCACCGGCGCTTCGCTGCCCGAGGCCGTGAACGCGGTGACCCTGGTGTTCGGCGCGCTGGTCTGGCCGATCGGCGCCATCTTCCTCACCACGCGCGTGACCGGCATGCGCCCGGTGGCGGTGCTGTTCGCCGGCGCGCTGTCGTCGGTGTTCGGCGCGTTCCCGTACCTGATGGTCGACTTCGGGGTGCTGTACCCGTTCTTCATGTCCATCGCGCTGCTGCCGGCGGGGCTGGCGCTGGTCGCGATGGCCACCGGCGTCGGCGTGCGCGGCGGCACGCCCCGCTGGCTCGCCATGCTGATGCTCGCGCTGGCGGTGCCCGGCATCGCGCTCGCCCATCCGAGCACGCTCCTGGTGCTCCTGCTGCTCGCGATCCCCATTCTCGTCGTGACGCTCGTGCGGTACCGCCGCCGCGTCAAGGCCATCGGCAAGGCGGCCGAGCTGCGGTACTGGGCCGGCGTCGTGCTCATGGTGGGTTACGTCGCCGTCGGCATCGTGATCTGGATGCGCGCGCGGCCGAGCGCCAACGGCGGCTGGTGGCCGCCCATCGAGACCATCCCGCAGGCGATCGGCAAGGTGATCGCGGCCGGGTTCTCCTTCCAGGGCCCCACGTGGATCGTGCTGCTGCTGACGCTGGTCGCGATCGGGCTGGTCATGCGGCGGCAGATCACCTGGTGGCTGCTCGGCATGTACGTGATCGCCGCCGGGCTGTACGTGGTCGTCGCGGCGGCGCCCGGCGGCAGGTTGCGCAACTTCATCACCGGGGTCTGGTACAACGACCCGTTCCGGCTCGCCGGGCAGCTGCCGGTGATCACCGTGGTGGTCTCCACGGTCGCCGCCGTGTGGCTGTACACCGTCGCGGTCGACTGGCTGGCCGCGCGCAAGCCGTCGTTCGAGCGGGTGCGCAGCACGCCCGCGGCCAATCCCGTCGCCGCCGCGGTGGCGTTCGTCGTGGCCGCGGTGATGGCGGTCGCCGGCCAGTACAGCTCGGTGAACTACGAGGTGGCGCGCGGGCAGTCGACGTACTCGCTGCACGACGACTCGATCGTGGTCGCGACCGACGAGCTTGCGCTGATGGAACGCCTCGACGACACGATCCCGGACGGCGAGTCGATCATCGGCAACCCGTTCACCGGCACCGCGCTCGCGTACGCGTTCTCCGGCAGGCGGATGCTCACGCCGCACGTCGGCGGCACCATCCCGCCGGACGTCAAGTACGTGATGGACAACCTCGACGAGGTCGAGGACGACCCGGAGGTGTGCTCGATCGTCCGCGACCTGCGCGCGTACTGGGTCCTGGACTTCGAGGGCAGGCAGGTGCACGACCGGAACGTCCAGTTCGACGGGCTGGACTCGCTGTTCACCAACCCGGGCGTCGACGAGGTGGACCACGAGGGGCTCCGGGCGCGGCTGTACCGCATCACGGCCTGCTGAACCACCCCAGAAACGTGGAAAGGCGCGCCCGTCGCCGGGCGCGCCTTTCAGCTGTTGTCGCGTCAGATAACCGCGTAGCCGGTCGACAGGCCCGCGCCGATCGCCTGTGTTCCGGTCACGCCGGGCACCTGCGTCGGCACGTCGGTCGGGGACCAGGCACCGCCGAGCTGGCCACGGTCGTGCACGCCCCAGGTCCACAGGGAACCGTCGGAGCGGCGTGCCATGGCGAACGCGTCACCCGCGGCGACGTCGACCACGTCGGTCAGGCCGGTGACCGGCCCCGGCGTGGTGCGCACGCAGTTGGGCTGCGTGGCGTCCATGCACTCGCCACCGGTCGTGCCGTTGCCGAGCTGACCCGAGGCGTTGAAGCCCCACGACTGCACGGTGCCGTCGGCCATCAGCGCGTACGTCGCCGTCGTGCCACCGGTCACGATCTCGCTGACCCCGGTGAGGCCCGGGATCTGGACCGGCGACATCTCCATGCAGTTCGTGGCGAGGTGGTCGTTGTAGCAGGCCGGACCACCGGCGGTGCCGATGCCCAGCTCACCCTCGGCGTTGAAGCCCCACGTCCACACCGTGCCGTCCGACTTCACCGCGAACGCCGCGTTGTAGCTGGTGGCGATCGAGACGACACCGCTCAGGCCGGGCACCTGGATCGGTGTCACCGCACGACATCCCGGGCCGACCGGCATGGTGTTGCACCCGGTGCCGTACGCGCCGTTGCCCAGCGAGCCGCCGTTGGCGCCCCACGCCCACACGGTGCCGTTCGCCCGCAGCGCGTACGCCGTGAGGTGCCCCGCCGCGACCTGCTGGACGTCACTCGGGATGTTCACCGCCACCGGCGCGTTGCGCTGGTTCACGGTGCCGTCGCCGAGCTCGCCGTTGCCGTTGTAGCCCCACGCCCACAGCTTGTTGTTGTTGTCGACCGCGTAGGTGCTGTACCCGCCCGCCGAGATCTGGCGGATGTTCGTCAGCGACCCGACCCGCACGGGCACGCTCGACAGGCCCCACTGGGTGCCGTTGCCGAGCTGCTGCAGGCTGTTCGAGCCCCACGACCACACGGTCCCGTCGCCGCGCAGACCGTAGCCGTTGTAGATCCCACCGCTGACGGCGGTGAACCCGCTGTTGCCGTCGACCCTGCCGGGCTCGCCGGAGTAGCCGCCGGTCGTGCCGACACCCAGCTGGGCGTCGGAGTTGTTGCCCCACGAGTGGACGCAGTCGGTCGTGCACGCGGCGGGTGGCGGCGCGAAGTAGCCCGCCACGTCGACGATCACGTCGACGACACCGGTGTTGTTGTACATCCAGATCT
The DNA here is from genome assembly GCF_044466355.1 of Actinophytocola sp. NPDC049390. Taxonomy (NCBI): domain Bacteria; kingdom Bacillati; phylum Actinomycetota; class Actinomycetes; order Pseudonocardiales; family Pseudonocardiaceae; genus Actinophytocola; species Actinophytocola sp. NPDC049390. The sequence goes on along the minus strand of NZ_JBITMQ010000004.1, from coordinate 174,609 downwards.
CACGGCCGGGGCCGAACGCCACCACCGCCATGTTGGCCGCGGTCTGTCCCTTGGCGAGGTTGATGTTCGACGCGTTGGGCCTGCTGCCACCACCCGGGTACGCCGTGACGAACGTCGAGGCGGACGGGGCGGTGCCGGTCAGGTTGAACACGAGCGACGTCGCCGACGGCGGCACCTCGGTCGTGAACTCGAAGATGGCGGTTTCGCCCTGGTACAGGGGCTCGCCGTACCTCGTGTCGTACACCCGGAACGGGGACATCTGGTAGAAGGGGTTGCCCCGGTCCGTGGCGTAGTAGCCGGCGAGGTCGGCCACCAGGTGCGTGTTGCCGGAGTTGTTGTGCAGCGTGACGCTGCGGTTGGTGCCCAGCGCGACCGTCACCAGGTTCGGGGTGATCTGCCCCGGCACCAGGTTCAGGCTCGACGCGAGCGGCCGCGACTGTCCCGCCGGGTACGCCGTGACGAAGGTGCTCAGCGTCGCGCTCGCACCGGTGAGGTTGAACGTGACGGCCGTCGCCGTCGCGGGCACCCGCGTGGACAGGTTGATGGTCCGCGTCTGCCCTGGACCGATTGCCCCGCCCGACACGCGGGTGTCGAGCACGCGGGTCGGCGCCATCGAGGTGAACCGCGAACCGGTCGCTGGCGCGTAGTACCCGGCGAGGTCGGCCACGAGGTGGACGCTGCCGGAGTTGTTGCGCAGCTGGATCTTCCGGTCCGGGCCGAGCGCGACCGTGGCCGCGTTGGCGCGGATCTCCTTGGCGCGCAGGTTGAGCGTCGACGTGGTCGGCCGCGTCTCCCCGGACGGCCACACGGTGATCACAGTGGACAGTGTCGGCTGCACACCGGTCACGTTCAGCACGACGGCGGTCGCGTTCGCGGGCACCCGCGAAGACAGGTCGACCGTGATGACCCCGCCGCCTGGCACCGCACCCGCCGGGACTCCAGTGCCGTTGCGGGTGTCCAGCACCCGGGTCGGCGTCATCGACGTGAACGCCGAACCGCCGGAACCGACCGCTGTCGGTGCGACGGAGGCGGTCCTCGCCCGCGGCGCGGCCGTCGTGGCGGCCTCCTGCCGGAAGCTCTTCCGAGCGTCGGCGATCGTCATGGGGGTCATGCCGTCCGTGCTCGCCGCGACCGGTGCGTGTTCCACGGGTGCGGCGGGCTCGGCCGAAGCGGTGCCCTGCGAGCCGAGCAGGATGACTGCCGCCACCCCGATCAGTACTGTGTTTCTCTTACGCCCCAACGAATTACCCCTTCGATGGTCAGTACCGGCGGTCGGTTACCTGGCCGGTGGTGCGGTTCCAGAAGATGTAGCCGTGCTGGAAGTCGTTGCGACGTCCGCCGGTCACGGAGTACTCGTTCGACCTCGGGTAGCCGAGGTAGGACCGCTCGTAGCCCAGTGCGGCGTACCTGGCCCGGATCGCGCCCTTCACGGCGAACGCGCCCGTGGCGGACGACCACAGGATCGTGCCGCGCTGGAAGTGGTTGTAGCGGCCGGTCCTGCTCGCGGTGTCGCCCTCGTCGGTGGTCGGGTAGCCGAGGTACGCCTCCGCGCCGAGCGCCCGGTACCGCGTGTGGATCGCGCCGACGACGAAGTGCGCGCCCGTGTTCGGGTGCCAGTAGACGCCCCGGTTCCCGCTGAACAGGTTGTACCGCCCGCCGTCCCTGCCCGCGGTCTCGTCGGTGGTCGGCAGTCCCAGCACCAGGTGCCCGCCGACGGAGAGGAACTTGGACAGGATCGCGCCGTTCACGGCGTGCGCGCCGGTCGACGGCGACCAGTACATGCGGCCCCTGGTGTAGGTCCGCCAGCGCACGTTCGCGTCCCCCTGCTCCGGCCCGGTGGGGGTGCCGAGGATCGTCCTGATCGCCGCGTCGGTGTTGTACCGGCGGTCGATCGGCGAGAAGTAGATGACCTCGTACACCTGGTCCGCGTCGGGCAACGTCACCTCGCGCACCCGCTCTGTCCGGCCTTCCGCCCACTGGCTGAACGTCGAGAAGCCGTCCTGCGCGAGTTCGGGTGCGACGATCGTCAGCGGGGTGCCGACGGTGAACAGCCCGGAACTGGTGTGCTCCTCGTTGATGGTGAAGTCGGCGGCCGCGGTGCTGCGCAGCGTCACGCGCCGTTGCTTCGGGTGCACGACGAACGTCCGCTCGGTCGCCGCGCCCTTCGAGTCGGTGGCGACGGCGGTGACCTCGAGCCTGCTGTCACCGGGATGCCCCTCGAACTCCATGCCGAAGTTCGGCCCTTCCTGGCGGGCGCCCGGGTGCTGGTGGCACTCGGCGGGTGAGGAGCAGTGCACGATCTGGATCGCCCACACCACGGTCAGCGCCCCGTCCTCGGGGTCCGTCGCCGTGCCCTGCGCCTGGACGAGGTCGCCGACGGCGAAGGTCCGCGACGGGTCCGGCGCCTGCACGGTGAGCGTCGGCGGGTGGTTGCCCGGGTACACGGTCCTGGTCGTGGCACCGGTCGCGGTGCCGTCGCTCGCGGTCAGCGTGACCTCGAAGCTCTCCCCCGCCGCGTAGGTGTGGCTGACGCGTTCGCCCGTGCCGGTCCCCCCGTCGCCGAAGGCCCACGTGTAGGTGAGCGGGTCGCCGTTGGGGTCGGTCGACCTGCTCGCGTCGAAGGCGACCGTGCGGGTGGCCGCGTCGACCGTCGCGGTGATCTCGGGTGCCGGCGCCACGTTGCCCGGCGAGTACACGAGCCTGCGCAGCTTCCCGGAGTGGATGTCGGCGTAGACGATGTCGCCGCCGGTGGGCACGGTGGCGAACTTGACCGGCGCGCCGATCTCGACGCCGAGACCGCCCGCCTCGGCCGCCCTCGTCACCACGCCCTTCTCGTCGAACTTCAGGGACCACAGCAGGCGGTCGGAGTAGTCGCCGAAGAAGTAGGCGCCCCGGTACTGCTCCGGATAGGACTGTCCCGTGTAGACGACGCCGCCGGTGACGCTCGCGTTGATGCCGTACGGCGACGTGCTGTGCCGGTAGGCGTGCATGGGCATCGCCGTGGTGACGCCCGCGCACTCCGGGGCCGAGTTCAACCCGGTCTTGACCCCGCCCTCCCAGCACGGCCAGCCGTAGTTGTTGCCGGACTTGATGAAGTTGATCTCCTCGTACGTGCCGTTGCCGACGTCGCCGACCACCGGCTGACCGGAGACCGGGTCGAGGGAGAGCCGGAACGGGCTGCGGAACCCGCTCGCGTAGATCTGGCTGCGGACGCTGCCGGGATCGGCCGGGTTGTAGTACGGGTTGGACGGCACGCCGGTGCCGTCCGGGTGGACATGGAGCACCTTGCCGTGCAGGCCGTCGAGGTTCTGCGAGCGCAGGCCCAGCGGCGAACCGATCTTGGCGCTGTCGCCGATGGTCACCCACAGGGTGCCGTCGGACGCCGCGACGAGGCCGGAGATGCCGTGGATCGTGGCGTCCGCGAACGTCTCGACGACTATCTGCTCGCCGGTCAGCCCGGTCGGTGTGCCCGCCTGGTCGGTGGTGACGGTCCACCGGCTGACCCGCAGCACACCGTTCGCGCCGGTGCCCGGGCCGGTCTTGTGCACGGCGCGTGCCGTGTAGACGGTCCTGCTCGTCGCGTAGTCGGGTGCGATGGCGAAGCCCGCGAGGCCGAGGTCGCCGGTGCCGTTGGTCGGGATCATCGCGATCTGGTGCGGGGCGCCCGAGCGGGGCACGTGCATGACCTTGCCGTACTTGCCCACCGCCATGATGCTCTCGTCCGGCAGGTAGGCGAAGTCGGTGAGCCCGTCGCCGAGACCGCCCGCGGAGATGCCGGCGAGGCCGGTGGCGATGTCGCGGAGCACGAAGTCCCTCGGCAGGGTGGCCGCCGCGGCGGGGGTGGCGGGAAGCACGGTCAGCGTGGCCGCGACCGCCGCCAGGACGGAGAACAACGTGACACCGCGCAGCGTCTTCGCCATGGACGCCCCCATTCATGCATCGACCACAGGGCCGATTTCATCCATTCGTGCCCCCTATCGCCCCAATGCGTTACGGCGTTTCACCCGAACGTGATCCAAGTGCAAAAGTGCGGGAAAGGTTCATGCGAACCGCGGCGCTCTGCCGAACGTCCTGAGGGGCACGGGGTGGTGCCTTCCTAGAATCGGCGGCGCCCGAGGGCTGGATCCCCAGCGAGGAAATAGAGGTCGCACCGCGATGAACTGGTTCGAAGCCGTGCCGTACGCCCTGGTCACGGTCGCGTGGCTGCTCTTGCCCGGTGCGGCGATCAGCTACCTGACGGGGTTGCGCGGCATCGCCGCGTGGGCGATCGCACCCGTCACCAGCATCGCGTTGGTCGGGGGCACCGCCATCCTGGTCGAGATGATCGGCGTCGGCTGGTCGCCCGGGATTGTGCTCATCGTGTGCGCGGTGGCCATCGCGGTCGTCGCCGCGGTCGCCATCCCGTTGCGCCGAAGAGCGATCTTCGCGGCCGACGCGGACCCCCGGCCCGTCACGATCGCCGGGTTCGCCGGGCTGGCGCCGGCCCTCGCGCTCGGCGCGTTCACGATCGTCCGGTCGATCCCCGCCCCGGACGCGCTGTCACAGACCTACGACGCGCTGTTCCACTACAACGCCCTCGCCTACATCCTGGACTCGCACCAGGCGTCGTCGCTGACCATCGCCACGTTCGGCAACCCGGACGTGCCCAGCGTGTTCTACCCCGCCGCGTGGCACGACCTCGGCTCGCTGCTCGTCATGACGACCGGCGCGGGCGTCCCCGTGGCCGCGAACCTCGTGAGCGTGGTGGCCGCGATCGTGCTGTGGCCGCTGTCCTGCCTCCTGCTCGTCCGCCAGCTGTTCGGCCGCAACACCGCCGCGCTCGCCGTCACCGGTGTGCTGAGCATGGGGTTCGCCGCGTTCCCGTGGGACCTGCTCGGGTTCGGCGTCCTGTGGCCGAACCTCCTCGGCATGGCGATGGCACCGGCCGTGCTCGCACTCGTCTTCACGATCACCGGCTGGACGAAGGACGACGCCGTCGGCCGCGGCCGTGCCTGGCTGACGCTGCCGGTGGTGCTCGTCGCGACCGGGCTGACGCACCCCAACGTGCTGTTCTCCGTCGGCGTCCTGTCGCTGATCCCGATCGCCGCCGCCATCGGCGCGCGCGGCTGGCGGCTGCACCGCGACGGCCGCACGTGGCGCGGTGTCGCCGAGTTCGCGGCGTTCGTGCTGGTGTTCGCGGCCGGCTGGTACTGGGCGGCCACGACCCCCGCGTTCGCCGACGTCCGGCAGACCTACTGGCCGCCGTACGAGACCCCCGCCAACGCGGTGGGTGACGTCGCGTTGAACGCCACCAACCAGCGCGACGCGCTGTGGATCCTGTCCGCGGTCGTCATCGCGGGCATCGTCGCCGCGCGGCGGTACAGGGTGCTCTGGCTGGTCGTCGCCGGCCACGCGGCCACCGCGTTCCTCTACGTGCTCGCCGCGTCGATCAACCGGCCGGACACCAGGATGTTCACCGGTTTCTGGTACAACGACTCGCACCGCCTCGCCGCCATGGTGCCGATCACCGCGGTCCCGCTCGCGGTCGGCGGCATCCTGTTGCTGGCGGCCAGGATCAGCGAGTCGCCGACGCGTCTGCGCCGGGTGCCGGGCACGACCGTCGCTGTCGGCCTGACCGTGCTGCTGCTGGTCGTCACCGCCGGGCTCTACCCCGGCGACCGGCAGAAACGGGTCGCCGCGGGTTACGTCGTGTCCGACAGCAGCAAGCTCGTGACCACGGACATGGCGCGGTTCTACCAGCGGGTCGCCGAGGAGATCCCCGAGGACGCGGTGGTCGCGGGCAACCCGTTCAACGGCAGCGCGATGCTGTGGGCGCTGGCCGACCGCGAGGTGCTCTTCCCGCACTTCCGCACCGAGCACAGCAGGGAACAGCGGATCATCGCGGCGCACCTGAACGAGGCCACCACCGAGCCGGTGGTGTGCGAGGCGGTCCGGCACCTCGGCGCGGACTACCTGCTGGTCGGCGCCGCCGCGTTCCGCAAGTACGACGGGTACTGGCGCTACTACCGCGGCCTGGCCGACCCCGGTCCGGCACCGGGCTTCGAGCTGGTCGACAGCGACGGCGCCAACAAGCTGTACCGCATCACCGCTTGTGGCGAGCGCGGCACGACCGGCTGATCACCGGCCGAAGGCGTGCCGGACCAGCGGCCTGACCCCGTTCCGCGCCCGCAGCGCCTGCGGCAGGTTGGTCAGCGCGAAGATCCGCGACGACAGGTGCAGCCGCGCGACCCGGGCGGCGCGGTGCCAGCCGTGGGCGGCCATCGTCTCGGCCACGTCCGCGAAGAACGCGCCCGCCTCGGTGAACCGCGACCCGTCGAAGGCGGTCGACGACGACTCGCTCGCGTCGTGCCTGCGGTAGGAGAAGCACACGGTCCGGTCCGCGACCAGCCGCTCGCCGCGCACCACCAGCTCCATCAGCAGCGCCAGGTCCTGGATCACCCGCAGGTCGGAGCGGAACCGCAGCTCCTTGAGCGCCGAGGAGCGCCAGCAGATCGCGGGGAAGTACAGCCAGTCACCACGCAGCAGGCTGACCGCCAGCTCCTCGCCCGCGAGTGTCAGGCGCCGGTCGAACCTCGGCGTGTAGAGAAGGCGCTTGGCCTCGTCGACGAGCGTTTTCGTCTCGTCGCCCGCGCTGTCGATCACCCGCACACCCGGCTGGATGATGCCCGCGTCCGGGTGGTCGACGTGCACGCCCCGCACGACACCGACGTAGTTCGGCAGCATGAGGTCGTCGCAGCCGATCAGCACGGCCAGCTCGTGCTCGACCAGTTCGAGGCACCGGTTGAAGTTGCCGGTCAGCCCGAGGTTCTCCGGGTTTCGCAGGTACCGGACGCGGTCGTCGCCGAGTCCGGCGAACCACTCCGCGACGGCGGGGTCGTCGGCGGGGTTGTCGTCCACGACGGTCAGCCGCCAGCGCGGGTCGTCCTGCTCCAGCACGCTCCGCACCGACGCGCGCATCATCGCGGCGTCTCCGTAGAACGGCATCATGATGTCGACGGTGCTCACGACTGCTCGCGTTCCTCCCGCATCCGCTCGACCTCCAGGCGCAGGATCGCCTGGTCCTCGGCGAGCTTGCGGGTCTCGTTCTCCAACCGGGACACCTCCCACGACAGGTGCAGCACCACGCCGACCAGGAACAGGATGCCCACGAAGAACAACAGGTTCGTGGGCACCGCGACGCCCAGCGCACGCGCGAGCCAGATCGCGAGGCCCGGGATGGCGGTGAACACCAGCAGGAACACACCGACGACGAGCCACAGCACGGCGTACTTCTCGCCGAGCTGGCGCCTGCGCAGCAGCTCCACGATGCCCGCCAGCACCAGCAGGCTGCCGACCAGTGCCACCAGGTACGTGCTCACGGGACACCTCCTTGCCGCACGGGCTCCGGCGCGTCGGCCGTCTCCCACCTGCGGATCAGCGCGAGCAGCAGGGCGAACCCGGCGCGGAAGAGATAGATCATGGACTTGACCGGGCGGTGGCTCGGGTTGCCACCGCGGCGCGGGCGCATGTGCGCGGGCACCTGCGTGACCCGGCAGCCCGCCCGCAACGCGATCACCAGCGACTCGACCGTGTCCCCCAGGTACTCCACCGGGTAGTGCTCGGCGAACACCGCCAGCGCACGGCCACCACTCGCCTTGAACCCGGACGTGACGTCGGTCAGCCGGGTCTTCGCCAGCCGCGACAGCACCTTCGACAGCACGACCATCGCCCACCTGCGCGGCCCGCGCACCCGGTACTCGTCGTCGGGAGTGGAGAAGCGGGCGCCGATCACGACGTCCGCCTCGGTCAGCTTCGCCAGCAGCAGCGGCACCTCGGCCGGGTCGTGCTGGCCGTCGGCGTCCACCTGCACGGCCGCGGTGTGGCCGTGGCGGACCGCGTAACGGAACCCGGCCCGCATCGCACCGCCGACGCCGAGGTTGAACGGCAGCTCCAGCACGAGCGCCCCGGCCTCTCGGGCGACCTCGGCGGTGCGGTCCGTCGACCCGTCGCTCACCACCAGTACGGGGAGGTCGGGGGTGGCGGCGCGGATCTCCCGGACCGTGTCACCCACCGTCTGCTGCTCGTTCCACGCCGGAACGATGATGATCGGCGGGCCAGGCCTGTCCGTGGACACGGGCCACTACGTTAGCCGGTCACCACCGTGTCACCGGCGGGGGCGGGATCGGCTTTCCCACGCCGCAACGAGGTCGACACCGCACGGACCATGACCGCGACGACGACGGCCGCGCTGACCAGCTGCGCGATCACCCCGGCCCGGATCGGGTCGCCGGGCAGGGCGAGCAGGCCGGCCAGCACCACCGTCCCGGCGAGCCACGCGGCGGTGACCGACTTGTGCGCGCCGAGGGCGATCAGCCCCGGCTGGAGCACCAGCGCGGCCATCATGCCGACGGTGCTCACGCCGAGCAGCCCCACGACCGTGCCGGGCAGCCGGACCTCCGCGCCGAACAGCACCTGCACCGCCCACGGGCCGATGGTGAACGAGGCCAGCACGGCGGGCAGGCCGATCGCGAGCACCGCGAGGACGATCAGGCGCAGCCTGGCCCGCACGGCGGCGAAGTCGGCGGCGACCGCTGCCCTGGTCAGCGACGGCAGCAGCATCGCCTGCACCGGCGCGAACAGGAACAACGGGATGCGGGCGAGCACGAACGCGGAGACGAACGAGGCCGCCGCGGCCGCGTCCCAGGTCATCCGGGACGTGACGACGACCGGGCCGACGTTCATCACGACGAGCATCAGCAACGTGCCGCCGACCAGCAGCGACACCGACCGGCCCATCCCGCCCACGGTGACCGGGGCGGCCGCGGTCACCTCGGCGGGCAGGGCAGGCTTCGGCCGCAGCCAGAGCAGGCCGATGACCGCGCCCAGCACCTGCCCGGCGGCGAAGACCAGCGCGAACGTGGTGGCGTCCGGCGTTGCGAACCAGGCGATCAGCACACACGGGACGATCCTCGCCACGCCCTCCCCGGCCAGGGTCGCCGAGTAGCCGGTGAACCGCTGCAACCCGCCGAGCAACCCGCGGACCAGGTGCACGGCGGCCGCCGCGAACACGCTCACCACGACGGCGGCGAAGAGCCCCCACCGGCCGCCGAACGCCCTGTCGGTCAGCACCGGGGACACCGCACCGAGCAGCACCAGCAGCACGACCATCAGCCCGCAGGCCAGCAGCCAGGCGTGCCGCGCGACCGTGCCCGGCCCCCGGCCCGCCGCGGCCTCGGCGCTCACCGAGCGGCTGGTCTCCTGTTCGAGCGCGGAGAACACGCCGGGCCCGACGATGTTGACCACGAGGTACAGGCTGGCGAGCGCGGCCGCGTCGGCGGGTGGCATCGTGTGCCCGGCCAGCGCGACGAACACGTACCCGGCGGCGCCGACCAGCAGAAGGCCACCACCCATGTTGATGGCGGGACCGAGCCGCTTGCGCACGCCGAGCACACGACCACGGTAGAGAACCCGCCCCTGACGCCCGGCGTCACCTACGCTTCAGCACCGTGCGACATGTGGTGGTGGTCGGCGGCGGCATCCTCGGCCTGGCGACCGCGCGGGAGCTGACCTCGCGTGGCGACCGGGTGACCGTCCTCGAGAAGGAGGACCACTGGGCAGGCCACCAGACCGGGCACAACTCCAACGTCGTCCACGCGGGCCTCTACTACGCGCCCGGCTCCTTCAAGGCGCGGATGTCGGTGGCCGGGAACCGGTCCATCGTGGCCTTCGCCCGCGAGCAGGGCGTGCCCGTCGAGGTCTGCGGCAAGCTCGTGGTCGCCACCCGCGAGGACGAGCTGCCCGGCCTGCACGCCCTTGCCGCCCGCGCCGACGCGAACGGGGTGCCCGCGAAACTCATCGAGCCCGCGCAGGCCCACGAACTGGAGCCCGAGGTGGCCTGCCTCGCCGCGCTCCGCGTGGAGAGCACGGGGATCATCGACTTCCCCGCCGTGTGCGCCGCGCTGGTCCGGCTGCTCACGGAAGCAGGCGCTGACCTGCGACTTTCCACTGCCGCGCTGGGGATCCGGCCCGGCCGGGGCGGCGGCGTGGAGATCGCGACCGGCAGCGAGGTGCTGCGGGCGGACGCGCTCGTTAACTGCGCGGGTCTGCACGCCGACCGCGTAGCCCGGCTGGCGGGGCTGAACCCGGACGTGCGGATCGTGCCGTTCCGCGGCGAGTACTTCACGCTGCGGCCCGAGGCGGCGCACCTGGTCCGCGGCCTGATCTACCCGGTGCCCGACCCGACGCTGCCGTTCCTGGGCGTGCACCTGACCCGCATGCTCGACGGCAGCGTCCACGCGGGCCCGAACGCGGTGCTGGCGCTGCGCAGGGAGGGGTACCGCTGGCGGGACGTGTCGGTGGCCGACCTCGCGGAGGTGGCGCGGTTCCCCGGCATCTGGAAGCTCGCGCGCCGGTACCCGCGCACCGCGGTCGCGGAGGTCGCCCGCTCGCTGTCCCGTCGCCGGTTCGCCACGAGCCTGGCGCGGCTGGTGCCCGCGGTCGGCAGGGAGGACCTGGTGCGGGCGGGTGCGGGTGTCCGTGCGCAGGCGTTGCTGCCGGACGGCACACTGGTCCAGGACTTCGTCATCGAGTCCGCCGCGCACCAGGTGCACGTGCTGAACGCCCCGTCCCCTGGCGCGACGTGCGCGCTCGAGATCGCGAAACACGTCGCCGACCAGGTCTGAGGGGTATGGGCACCGTTACCGAACACCGCCGGGAAGGCGGCGCGCGGCCTCGCGCGTCGTCCCGACCGGGGTTCCGTCCGGACATCCAGGCGCTGCGGGCCGTCGCCGTGCTCGCCGTGGTGGTCAACCACCTGTCCGCGGACTGGCTGACCGGCGGTTACGTCGGCGTGGACGTGTTCTTCGTGATCTCCGGCTTCCTGATCAGCTCCCACCTGGGCAAGGAGATCGGCACCACGGGCCGGGTGCGGCTCGGCCGCTTCTACGCGCGGCGCATCCGCCGCCTGCTGCCCGCCGCGCTGCTGGTGCTGGGGCTGTCGGTCGCGGCGGCGTACCTCCTGCTGCCCTACCCGCGCTGGGCGGCGACCGCGCACGAGGCCGCCGCGAGCGCCATGTACTGGGAGAACTGGCTGCTGGCGACGCAGTCGGTGGATTACTCGGCGGCCAACGCGCAGGCGAGCCTGGTGCAGCACTACTGGTCGCTGTCGGTCGAGGAGCAGTTCTACCTGGTGTGGCCGCTGTTGCTGCTGGCGCTGTTCCTGGTGCGGCGACGGCGTGCGCAGGTCGTCGGCATCGCGGTGGTCGGCGCCGCGTCGCTGGCGTTCGGCGTCCACTACACGGACGCCTCGCCGAACGAGGCGTACTTCGTGACGCAGGGCCGGGCGTGGGAGTTCGCGGCGGGTGCGCTGGTCGCGCTGCTGGCACACCGCCTCGTGCTGCCGAAGGCCGCTGCCGGGATCACGTCGTTCGCGGGCTTCGCCATGATCGTGGCCTCTGCGGTGCTCTACGACCACCACACCCCGTTCCCCGGCTACCACGCCCTGCTGCCCGTGGCGGGCACCGCGCTGGTGATCATGTCCGGGCTGCGTCCCGGCAGGCAGTGGCACTCCCCGGTGACGGGTTCGTGGCCGGTGCAGTTCGTCGGGAACGTCAGCTACTCGCTGTACCTGTGGCACTGGCCGCTGATCCTGCTGGCCCCGTTCGTGCTGGGCGACGTGCTGGACGCGGGCGAGATGACCACCCCGTGGCTACTGGCCGTGCTGGCGGTGTCGCTCGTCCTGGCGTACCTGTCGAAGGTGTTGGTGGAGGACCGCGGCCTGTCGTTCGGCCCGCTGGCCCGCAGCACGAGGCTCACGTTCACGGCCATGGTCGCGGGCGTCGCGGTGGTGGCGGTGGCGGCGCACCTCCTGAACGGCGCCTACGACCGCGAGGTGGCGGCCGCCCAGCGCAAGGCCGAGGTCGTGGAGGAAACCCCGTGCCACGGCGGCCCGGCGCTGGCCGGTGGCGTGAAGTGCAAGGACCGCTTCGGCCCGGCGGAGGTCGTCGACATGGGCCCCGCGAACCAGTACTACAACAGGCCGGCGGAGTGCCGCGCGACGGACGAGCACAAGGTCGGCGACAAGCGGACGACGTCGGTCTGCGACTTCAGCCGCGGCAACACCAAGGCCCCGGTCGTCTGGCTGGTGGGCGACTCCCACGCCCAGCAGTGGCAGGGCCCCCTGTTCGACCTCGCGAAGGAGAACAGGTGGGTCCTGAAGCTCTCCCTGCTGGGTGGATGTCCCTTCGCCGGGATCGAGTTCCACGGCTTCCGCACCGAGGCCTCGGAGGGCACCAGGAAGGCCTGCACGAACTGGTCCTCGGACGTCGCGGACGTGGTGGCGGACGACCGGCCGGAGGCGGTCTTCACGTCCTTCTACGCCCGGGAGGAGATCGCGGACGACGGCAGCGGCCGATCCCAGACCGAGCAGTACCGGGACGGGCTGGAACCGTACTGGCGGAGGTGGACGGACGCGGGGGCGCGGGTGTTCGTGCTGGCCGACCCGCCGTTGAACGGGAAGGTCCGGGCCCGCGACTGCGTGACGCTGAACCCGGACGACCCGCTGGTGTGCGCCGTGGACCGCGAGGTGGCGCACCCGGCGGACCCGCTGACCGAGGTGGCGAGGAAGACCCGCGTCCCCCGCGTCGAGCTGATCGACCTGAGCGACTACTTCTGCGACAGGAACCGCTGCTACGCGGTGGTGGGCAACGTGGCCGTGTACTTCGACGGCGACCACATGAACCTGGAGTTCAGCCGCAGCCTGAAACCCATGATCGCCGAGGCGATGGGCCTGCGCGACTGACCGGCCACGCCGCGAGAACCACCCGGTGCGGGCACGAACCCGTCACCTCGCCGTCACGCCGGGGTGAGGGTGTCGCGGCCCAGGTACGGGCGCAGCGCCTCCGGTACGCGGACCGAGCCGTCGGCCCGCTGGTGGTTCTCCAGCATCGCCACGATCCACCTCGTCGTGGCCAGCGTGCCGTTCAGTGTGGCCGCGACCTGTGGGCGGCCGTTCTCGTCGCGGTAACGGATCGCGAGCCTGCGTGCCTGGAACGTCGTGCAGTTCGACGTGGACGTCAGCTCGCGGTGGCGACCCTGTGTGGGCACCCACGCCTCGCAGTCGAACTTCCTGGCCGCGCTCGTGCCGAGGTCGCCGCCCGCCACGTCGATCACGCGGTACGGGACCTCGATCTTCGCCAGCATCTCCTCCTCCCACGCCAGCAGCCTCGCGTGTTCGGCCTCCGCCTCCTCCGGGCGGCAGTAGACGAACATCTCGACCTTGTCGAACTGGTGGACGCGGATGATCCCGCGCGTGTCCCTGCCGTAGGTCCCCGCTTCCCGCCGGAAGCACGACGACCAGCCCGCGTACCGCTTCGGGCCCGCCGACAGGTCGAGGATCTCGTCCGAGTGGTAGCCCGCCAGCGGCACCTCCGACGTTCCCACCAGGTACAGGTCGTCGTCCGCGAGGCGGTACACCTCGCTCGCGTGCGCACCGAGGAACCCCGTTCCCGCCATGATCTCCGGTCGCACGAGCACCGGCGGGATCATCAGCGTGAACCCGTTCGCGGTCGCCTGGGCCGCGGCCAGGTTCAGCAAGGCGAGCTGCAGCTGCGCGCCGATGCCGGTCAGGAAGTAGAACCGCGACCCGGACACCTTCGCACCGCGCTCGACGTCCAGCGCGCCCAGCCGCACCCCGAGGTCGAGGTGGTCGGCGGGCTCGAAGTCGAACGCGGGTGGTGTGCCGACCTCCTTGACCACCACGTAGTCGTCCTCGCCGCCGGCCGGCGCGTCCGGGTGCACCACGTTCGGCACGGCCACGTGCAGCTTCGCGAGCTCCTCCTCCGCCGCGGACTGCGCGGCTTCCGCCGCACGCACGTCCGCCGCCAGCTGCTTGCCCCTGGCGAGAAGTGCGTCACGTTCCTCGCCACGCGCACGGCCGACCTGCTTGCCCAGCTGTTTCTGCTCGGCACGCAGCGTGTCGGCGGCGGCGACCGCGGCACGGCGCCGTTCGTCCGCGGTCACCAGCGCGTCGACCACCGCCTCGTCCTCACCTCGGGCGCGCTGCGACGCACGCACCGACTCAGGGTCCTCACGCAACGTCCTCAGGTCGATCACAGCCCGGAGCGTATCCGCCGCCCCGTTTCGGCTCGCAAGTCGATTCGGCCCCTACCACGGTGCGTGACGCTGGCATCATGGACGCGATGTCTGCACGCGTCGGGTTGTCGAGCTCCCGGAGGAGCACGCTCAAAACACGGTTGGTGATGGCGGGCGCCTTCGTGGGGGCGCTGGCGGTGCTCAGCATGAGCATGTTGTTCTCGTGGCCGGTGTCGGTGAACAGCGCGGCGGACACGGTCGCCGAGGAGGCGGCCGCCGCGTTCGACTCGCCCAGTGGCACCTGCCTGGACTGGCCGAACGACGCGCCGCAGAACATGCGCCGGGTCTCGTGCTCGAAGCCGCACACCTTCGAGGTGACGGAGAACGTCGACATCGGCAAGGACTACCCCGCGAGCGCGCCGCCGCCGAACGACGCGGGCTGGCAGCAGGTCGTGACGGAGAGGTGCACGACGGTGGGCACCAAGTACCTCGGCGGCAAGCTCGACCCGTTCGGCAAGTACACGGTCGGGGCGCTGAAGCCCAACGCCCAACAGTGGCGCGACGGTGACCGCAAGCTGCGCTGTGGCCTGCAGCGGGTGACCCCGTCCGGCAAGCGCCTGCTGCCCACGACGGGTAGCGCGAAGACTCAGGACCAGTCGAACGTGCACGACCCGGGAACATGCTTCGCCCTGGTGAACAAGAAGGAGGTCGGCGACCCGGTCGACTGCTCCACCCAGCACTCGTACGAGGTCGTCGGCAGCATCGACCTGTCGAAGACGTTCCCCGGCGCGTACCCGTCCGAGGCGCAACAGCTCCAGAAGACCGTGGACCTCTGCCCCCCGCTGGCGGCGAAGTACACCGGTGGCAAGGACCTGACCGCGCTCGGGCTCTCGCTGTACTCGGACACGCTGAAGGCCGAGAGCTGGGCGGCGGGATCGCGGAAGGTCGACTGCAAGGTCGGCGCGCTCGAGCCGAACCAGACGCTGAAGCCGGTGCGCGGCAGCGTGAAGGCCCAGCCCTTGAACTCGTCGGCACCGAACACCCCGGCGTCGAGCGCCCCGAAGTCGGGCGGCTGACGTGGCGTTCGCCATGACCCGACTGCGGTTCGAGGAACTGGTCGGCGACGCGCTCGACCTCGTCCCCGCCGAGCTCGCCCGGGCCATGGACAACGTGGTGATCCTCGTCGAGGACCGCAACCCCGAGAACCCGACGCTCCTCGGGCTGTACCACGGCGTGGCGCTGACCGAGCGCACGTCCCAGTACGGCGGCGTGCTGCCGGACACGATCACCATCTACCGCGAGGCGATCCTCGACATCTGCCGGGACGAGCAGGACGTGGTCGAGGAGGTCGCGATCACGGTCGTACACGAGATTGCCCACCATTTCGGTATCGACGACGCTCGTCTGCACGAGCTCGGCTGGGGTTGACGCCGGTTCCGGCGTGAAACCGACACTGTCAGCTTGACACTGTCACCGAACACTGTCAACATTGCGGTATGAGCGACGAGCTGTACACCCTCGAACAGCTTTCGGAACGTGTCGCCGACCTGTTGGCCGATGACTACGGCGGGCAGCGGAGCGGCCGGGTCCGTGAGCTGCCCAACGGGCGCACCATCCGGTGGTACACGACCATCGGGCTCGTCGACCGTCCGCTGGCGACGCGCGGACGGGTCGCGCTGTACGGCGAGCGGCACGCGATGCAGCTGGCCGCCATCAAGAAGCTGCAGGCCAAGGGCCTGGCGCTGGCCGAGGTCCAGGAACGGCTGCTCGGCGTCTCCGACGCCAGGCTCGCCGAGCTGGCCGAGGTCGAACCCCGCTTGACGATAGACGTCGTGCACCCGCCGCGGGAGGTCCGCGCGGAGGCGGAGGGGCTGCTGCGCATGGTCGAGGCGGCCGTGTCCGACACCGTCACGAACAACACTGTCACGAACGTCGTGCCCGCCCTCCGCATCGGTGACAGTGTCACCGTGCTGATCGACGGCGCCACCGGAAACCTCGGCGAAGCCGAGATCGCGGAGCTGAGCGCGGCCGCCGCGCCGCTGCTCGACGCGATCGACCGCCTCGGCCTGACCCCACGAAAGGAACGTCGATGAGCACCGACATCGAGTTGATCGACCAGGCGGAGGTGACCGCCCGGCCGACCGACGACGACGGGCTCGGCTGCCTGCGCACCAAGCACGGCAACCTGCCGCTGGAGTCGATCGACGTCCGCGCCAGGATCACCGGCCTCGCGTCGCGGACGGAGCTGACCCAGGGCTTCCACAACACGTACGACGAGCCGCTCGAGGCCACCTACGTCTTCCCGCTGCCGCCGCGGGCGGCCGTCACGGCGATGCGGATGGAGGCCGACGGCCGGGTGGTCGAGGGCGTCCTGAAGGAACGCGGTGAGGCACGCGCCACCTACGACCAGGCCATCCAGGAGGGCAAGCGCGCGTCGATCGCCGAGGAGGAGCGGCCCGGCGTGTTCACCATGCGCGTCGGCAACATCATGCCCGGCGAGCGGGTGACCGTGCACCTGACGCTGGCGGGTGCGCTGGCCTATGAGGACGGCGAGGCGACGTACCGGTTCCCGCTGGTGGTGGCGCCGAAGTACATCCCGGGCCGCCCGGTCGACGGCGAGCAGGTGGGCGACGGCACCGCCCTGGACACCGACGAGGTCCCCGACGCGTCCCGCATCTCGCCGCCGGTGCTGCTCCCCGGCTTCCCGAACCCGGTCGACCTGTCGCTGTCCGTGGACGTCGACACGGCGGGCCTCCCGCTGGCGGCCGTCCGCTCCAGCCTGCACGCGACCACGACCGACGACACCGACAACGGCATGCGGATCAGCCTCCACCCGGGTGAACGTGCCGACCGCGACTTCCTGCTCCGCCTGAAGATCGGCGACGAGTCGGCGATCAGCACCGCGCTCACGGTTCTCCCGGACGAGGACGAGCAGGCCGGCACGTTCGCGCTGACGGTCCTGCCCCCGACCGGGGAACCGGCGCGGCGCGACCGCGACGTCGTGCTCGTGCTGGACCGTTCCGGCTCCATGAGTGGCTGGAAGATGGTCGCCGCCCGCCGTGCGGCGGCGCGGATCATCGACACGCTCGGCGGTGCCGACCGGTTCGCGGTGATGGGTTTCGACTACCAGATCGACACCCCACCCGGCCTGCCGGACGGTCTCGTGGAAGCGAGCGACCGCAACCGTTTCCGTGCGGTGGAGTTTCTCGCGACCCTCGACGCGCGTGGCGGCACGGAGATGTTGTCGCCACTGCGCAAAGCAGCCGATCTCCTGGGTGAGGAGACCGACCGGGAACGCGTGCTGGTGCTGGTCACGGACGGCCAGATCGGCAACGAGGACCGGATCCTGTCCGAGCTGTCGCCGAAGCTGGCTGGCGTTCGCGTGCACACGGTGGGCATCGACAGGGCGGTGAACGAAGGCTTCCTGCGGCGCCTGGCGGGCACGCGGGGTCGCTGCGAGCTGGTGGAGTCCGAAGACCGTCTCGACGAGGCCATGCACAACATCCACCGCAGGATCGGCACGCCGCTGGTGACGGATCTGCACGTCGCGGGCGACGGCCTGACGCTGGACGCGGCCACGCTCGCCCCCACACCGTTCCCGGACGTCTTCCCGGGCGCTCCGGTGGTGGTGATGGGCCGCTACACGGGCTCGCCGCAGGGTGCGGTGACGGTGACCGGCCAACCCGGCCTGCGCACCAGCCTCACCGCGACCCACAGCGACAACCCCGCATTGGCGAACCTGTGGGCACGGGCGATCGTCCGCGACCTGGAGGACAAGTACGTCACCGGGCAGACGTCGCTGGAGGACCGCATCGTCGAGACCTCCCTGAAGTTCGGCGTGCTGTCCCGGTTCACGGCGTTCGTCGCGGTCGACCAACGCGTGGTGAACGAGGGTGGCGCCACCCGCCGGGTGACACAACCCGTGGATCACCCGAGCGGCTGGGAAAGCCCCTGGGCGGCCACCGCGCCGGCGGCGGCCGCACCACGAGGGGGCATGCCGACGTTCGGCGCGGCCGCACGCTTCAGCGCCGCCGAGGCAACCCGAGCAGCACCGGCCTTCGGCGGGAACTACGGGATGCAGGCTGACCACGGCGCGCAGGGCGGCTACGGCGGTCCGCCACCACCGGCGCCCAGCGGCTTCCCGGCACCGGCACCAGGCGTGCCCGCCCACCCGGGTTCGCCGCGGATCGGCTTGCCACGCAAGCGTGGCAAGAGGCCGACACCCCCGCCCACTCTCCCGGGCGACGCCACCGCGCTGGCGACGTTCGTGCAGGACGAGCTGACACGGCTCCTGCACAACGAAGGCCAGGACGTGTGGCTACGAGCGGGTCTGCTGACCGCGCTGTCCGAGCGCATCCGTGTCCAGCTGGCGGTGTGGCAGCAGAACAAGGAACCCAGGGAAGCTCGCACCACCCTGGGCACACTGTCGACGGAACTCGCGACCCCGACAGCCGACCCGTCCGAAGTGGACCGCCGCTGGCAGAAGACGATCGCCATTCTGCGGTCGCTCACCACGGGCGACACCCCCCGCGCCCGCCGACCGTTCTGGAAACGCTGAAACAGAAGGAGAACCAACGCAGGCCGTGTGCGGGTGCGCCCCCAACCGCACCCGCACACGGCTCGGCTGAGGACTGTGGCTTGTCTCGATAGGTTGACCCGGTTATTGATCTTGGTGGTGGTGGGTCAGGTTGTCTCCCTGTCGATCAAGTGCGGGAGGTGGTTGTGGCTCGTCGACCCGAGGTGTTCGTCCGGACACTGTCGATGGAGGAAGGCCGCAAGCTGCAGCGGGTGACCAGGACCGCCAAGGATCCGGTCCGGATGCGGCGGGCGATCGTGGTGATGATGTCCGGCCAGGGCCAGACGGTGCGGGACATCACGTCGTTGTTGCAGGTCAGCGCAGAGTATGTGCGGGATGTGATCCACGCGTTCAACGAGCGGGGGTTCGACGCGCTGGACCCAAAATGGAACGGGGGACGCCCGAAGGCAAACTGCGCGAGCACCTGATCGCCCGCGGCACAGTCGCCGCGATCAGCAGGGAGACGTTGCGGCGGATCCTGCGCGCCGGCGGTGTCTCATGGCAGACCACCACGACCTGGAAGGCCTCCACCGACCCAGACTTCATCGCCAAGATGCACCGCATCCTCGACCTCTACGACCACCCACCCCGCGATGGGCGGGTGGTCTGCGTGGACGAGTTCGGACCGCTGAACCTCCAGCCCCGCAAGGGCAAAGCCTGGCGACCGGTCGGCAAGCCCGCGCGCCAGCGGGCGACCTACAACCGCCACCACGGCGTGATGCACATGCTCGCCGCCCTGGACCTGGCCACCGGCAAGATCTACTACCGGATCCGGGACCGCAAACGGCACCGCGAGTTCCTCGACCTGCTCAAAGTCCTCCGCCGCCGATGGCCCGGCGAGAAGCTCTACATCACCTGCGACAACTTCTCCCCGCACCGCCACCCCAAGGTCCGTGCTTGGTGCGCCACCAACGACGTCGAGTTGGTGTTCCTGCCGACCTACGGGTCCTGGTTGAACTGGATCGAAGCCGAGTTCGCTGCCCTGCGCTACTTCGCCCTCAACGGCACCCGACCACCGCAGCCACGGCGAACAGAACGCCGCGACCGAGGGCTACATCCGCTGGCGCAACGCCCGCGCCCAACCCAAGACCGGGTTCGCTACCGACTCACCCATCCGAACCTGGACCCATTACCCAACCAAGGTTGCGTGACAAGCCACTGTTCCAAGATCGGTGTCCCGACACGCCGGGCCGAGGGGTCTGGCGGGGATGGGCACTGTGAGTGATGACCTCGGATCTTGTGAGTCCACGCAAGAGTGATCGGAAGCCGACGTGAGAGCTGTCGCCGGAGCAAGCCGCGGTGGCGGCGATGGTGGCCGAGGCCAAGGCGCAGGGTCGGCGTTGACGGGCCAGGTCGGCTTGTTGAAGTTGTTCACCAAGACCGAGCGCCTCGGTCACGAGAAGAGCCGGGCCGAACCTGAGCGTGAGTCGACGACTGTGCGGAACGGCAGCCGGGCGAAAACCGTCGTCTCGGACGCCGCGGGCGAGATTGAGGTGTCACCGTCGACGGTCACAAGGCCGTCCTGGGCCTGTGGCGGCGAAGGCGCGAAGTTCTGGATGAGCGTACTGATCGATCCCAAGAGCCGCGGCGTGCGTGAGGTGTTCTTCCTCGTCTGCGACGGCCTCAAGGGCCTGCTGGAGGTTGTGGCGAACGTGTGGCCGCAGACCATTGTTCAAACCTGCATCGTTCACCTGATTCGGAACACGTTGCGGCTCACGTCCCGCCCTCGCCGCCCTGAACGAACTCGAGGAGAAATGGGGCAGCAAGTACGCGGCGGTGATCCGACGGAAGATGATCTGATCAACAGCGCCGGAAACACCAACTTGTTGGATCTTGGGCAGATGACCGTGGTCTGCAGCCATGATCATCCAGGCCGCGGTTGGGGTCGCTCGGGAAACACCTGTCGCCCTTGGAGGCTGACCGTCGATCGGCATGCGTCCCGGCCGTGGCCGCTCCGGTAGGAGTGGCTCGAGAGAGGTCTGCATCGCCCGAAGTTGGTCTGCCCTCCTCACCGGAACCCCTTGTCACCCAACTGGTTGAGGAGTCTCCACATTGGCGTCTGCATCGAAGAATTCGCCTACCTCGGATCGGGTCATCATCGCGGTCGATCCGCACAAGGCGTCTTGGACTGCCGTGGCTGTCGATGCCGAGTTGGTGGCGGTGGCATCGGTCCGGGTTGAGGTCAACCGCGCCGGGTACCGCCAATTGCGGCGTTTCGCGGCCCGTTGGTCCCAGGCGCGGTGGGCGATTGAGGGTGCCGTCGGGTTGGGTGCACCGTTGACCGATCGCCTGTTGGCCGACAGGATCGCGGTCACCGAAGTACCGACCAAGCTCGCCCGCCGCGTCCGTTTGCTCTCCACCGGACATGGCCGCAAGACCGATGAGGTCGACGCCCTCTCGGTGGGCGTGGCCGCCTGGTCGGGTGCGTCATTGCGCACCGTGGAAATCGATGAGCAGATCGCCGCACTGCGGGCGTTGACCGAGCACCGCGACGACCTGGTCCGCCCCCGCACCCAGACGATCAACCGGCTCCACGCCCTGCTGGTCAAGCTCGTCCCGTCCGGGCTGCCTCGCGGCCTCAGCGCCGACACCGCAACCGAGGCGCTGCGGCGCAGCCGCCCCCGAGACCCGCTGCGCCGCACGTTGCGCCAACTCGCCGTCGAACTGCTGACCGAACTGCGTCGGCTCGATCGGCGCGTCACGGCGGCCACCGAGTCGATCGCCACAGCAGTCGCCGGGTCCGCAACCAGTCTCACCGCTCTGGTCGGCGTGGGTGACCTGCTTGCCGCGAAGATCCTGGCCCGCACCGGCCCGATCCACCGATTCCGCTCCCCGGCAGCGTTTGCCTCATTCTGCGGAGTAGCGCCTATCGAGGTGTCGTCCGGAGACGTCGTCCGGCATCGACTCTCCCGTGCCGGTGACCGCCAACTCAACTACGCCCTCCACGTCATGGCGATCACCCAGATCCGCTACGACACCCGTGGCCGCACCTACTACCAGCGGAAACGCGCAGCCGGTAAGAGTCACAAAGAAGCCCTGCGCTGCCTCAACGCCGCCTGGCCGACACCGTCTACCGCACCATGCTCCGAGACCGGGTTACCTCTCTGTCGCCAGCCGCTTGACACAGAGAGGTGCCGATCACCAGCCGAGTCGGTAGTACTCGAGGGTGGTGATGATGCGGATGAGGTTGGGGAGTTCGGTGAGTCGTCCGCGGTAGCCGGTGACGAGGATTTTCCAGTTCTTCCAGTGGGCGATGGCCCGTTCGACCGCGACCCGGATTCAGGCGATGCTGCGGTTCCAGACCTGGGTGGCCGGGTCGTGGTCGGCGTGGCCAGGGCGTTTGCGGCGTAGTCGGATCACGGTGGTGCCTTGGTAGCCCAGGTCCCGATCGTGTCGGTGTGGGCGAGGAGCTGGTCGTTGAGGTCGGACAGGGTCTGGACGCTGAGGCCCGCGGTGTGGCGTTTGCCGGAGTAGTTGGCTTCGTGGGTGACGGGTCGGCGCGGCGGTTGCCGATCGGCACGATCGTGTGCCGGTTGTTCGCACGCTGCTGCACACCGATCCCGGCACCGAGCGTGCCACCGGCCGACGGGGTCACGTTGGCGATCACCGTACGACCATCACCGGCGTAACCCTGGAACCACGCGTGCGCCCGCGTCGGTGAGCTGTCGTCGAGCGGTATCTGTTCACCAGGCGAGAATCCGGCGAGCACCGGGTGCTCCCCGACCACCTGGTAGCCGTCCACGATCACCACTCGGCCGCGCAGCACGTCGGGCAGGGGTGGCGACCGGCTCCTGGATCTGAGCCTGATCAAGACCCGTCGTAGACTCGTACCGCAACAGCCCCGCCCTGGTCGATCGTGTTCTGTGGAAGGAAAACGGTCTTCACCAGGCGGGGCTGTTGCACTGTCTACAAGATCAACGATTCTGAACAACGCTCGGAGATTCTTTCGCTGACAGGCACGCCCTAGATCTCGATGAGGAGCTTGCCCAGTACGCCGCCCGCCTCGAGGGTGCGGTGGGCTTCCGCGATCTTGGTCAGCGGGAACACCGTGTCCACCACCGGTCGGATCGCGCCGCTGTCGGTCAGGCGGGTGAGTTCCGCGAACAGGTCGGCACGTGGGTTGCCGCTGAAGAAACGGATCCGTTGACGGCCGAAGACCGTGGAACCCACCAGGTACGCCAAGGACGCCGCCACGTGATCGAGGTCGAACGCGATGGCGACCATGCGGCCCGACCGGGTCAACAGGTTGCGGTAGACGGGAAACTCCGTGCCCACCGTGTCCAGTACCACGTCGAACCGGCCCAGGGCCGCAGGGTTCGCGGTCCGGTAGTCGAGCACCTCGTCCGCGCCCAGGTCGAGCACGGCGTCCCGATGCCGGGCGTTGGCCAGCGCGGTGACATGAGCGCCGTAGGCCCGCCCCAGTTGCACGGCGACACTGCCCACACCACCGCTGCCGCCACGTATGAGCAGGCGCTCCCCCGGTTGGAGCCTCGCCTTGTCGCGCAGTGCGGTGATCGCGGTCGTGCCCACCGGCAGGGCAGCGGCCTGTACGAGGTCCACGTTCTTCGGCGCCGGCGCGAGCTGGCGCGGGGGCACCGCCACGAACTCCGCCGTGCTGCCGAACCTCCTCGGCAACGCGCCCCACACGCGGTCGCCGGGCCGGTACGTGGTCACGCCTGCGCCGACCTCGGCGATTTCACCCGTGAAGTCGATGCCGACGGCCTTCGGGAATCCGCGCTGCAGCACGTCCGTCAGCAGCCGGAGCCTGCCCGCGCGGCCCGACAGCTCGCCACCGTTCACGCTCGACGCACGGACCCGGACCAGCACCTCGCCCGGAGCGGGCACCGGGCGCGGAAGCCTCCCCTCGTACAGCACGTCGGGGGGTCCGTACCTGTCGTACAGCGCAGCACGCATCTCGTTCATGCCCACGTCAACGCCACAACCGGACGAGGGACTCCACTTACGGCTAATGTGAGAAGCATGTCCGGTGGACCGACTCAGTTGCGGGCCGATGCCCGGGCGAACCGTGACCGGATCCTCGATGCGGCGCGGGAGGCGTTCGCCGTGCATGGGCTCGACGTGCCGATGGCCGCGATCGCACGGCGGGCCCGGGTTGGGGTGGCCACCCTCTACCGGCGCTTCCCGACCCGGGAGGCGCTGATCACCGAGGTGTTCGGCGACCAGCTCACGCACTGCCTGTCCGTCGTCGACGACGCGCTCGCCGACCCCGATCCGTGGCGCGGGTTCTGCTCGGCGATCGAGCGGGTGTGCGCCATGCAGGTGGCCGACCGCGGTTTCAGCGCCGCGTTCCTGACCGCCTTCCCGGACGCGATCGACTTCGAGCGCGTCCGGAACCGTGCCGAGGAGCGGATCGCCGAGGTGGTGCGGCGGGCCAAGGCGAGCGGCGGGTTGCGCGCCGACTTCGACCTCGCCGACGTCGCCCTGGTCCTCCACGCCAACGCGGGCATCACGGCCGACACCCCCGAGGCCGCCGTGGCCGCGTCCCGCCGGCTGGTCGCGTACCTGTTGCAGGCGTTCCGGGCGGGGGGGGGGGGCCCCCGGGGCCCCCCCCCCCCCCCCCCCCCCCCCCCCCGCGGGGGGGGCCCCCCCCCCCCCCCCCGCCCCCCGGGGCGGGGGGCCGCGGGAGGGGAGGGAGTGGGGGGTTGGGGGGGCGGGGGCGCGGGGGGGGGGGGGGGGGGGGGGGGGGGGGGGGGGGGGGGGGGGGGCCCCCCCGCGCCCCCCCCCCCCGCTCCGCTCGCACTGCGCCCGGGCTGAGGCTCAGCCCTTCACGCAGACGACCTGCTTCAGCTTCGCGACGATCTCGACGAGGTCGTCCTGGTTGCGGAGCACCTCGTCGATGTCCTTGTACGCGGCCGGGATCTCGTCCACGACGCCGGTGTCCTTGCGGCACTCGACGCCCGCCGTCTGGGCCGCCAGGTCCTCGGCCGTGAACTGCTTCCGCGCCTTGTTCCTGGACATCTTCCGGCCCGCGCCGTGCGACGCCGACTCGAACGAGTCCGGGTTGCCGAGGCCGCGCACGATGTAGGAACCCGTGCCCATCGAACCCGGGATGATGCCCATGTCACCACGGCCGGCCCGGATCGCGCCCTTGCGGGTCACCAGCACCTCCTCGCCGAAGTGGGTCTCCTCGGCGACGTAGTTGTGGTGGGCCGAGATCGGCTCGTCGAAGCCGACCTGCGGGAACTGCGTGCGCAGCACGTCGCAAATCAACCGCAGCATCACGGAACGGTTGCGGCGCGCGTAGTCCTGCGCCCAGAACAGGTCGTGCCGGTACGCCTTCATCTCCGGCGTGTTCGCGAGGAACACGGCCAGGTCCGGGTCCGGCAGCGACTCGTTGTGCGCGAGCCCCCGCGCGACCTCGATGTGGTGCTGCGCCAGCAGGTTCCCGATGCCACGGCTACCCGAGTGCAGCATCACCCAGACGTCCCCGACGGTGTCGAGGCAGATCTCGATGAAGTGGTTGCCCCCGCCGAGCGTGCCCATCTGGTGCAGTGCCTTGGCCGAGTTCGCCTTCACGTCCGGCGTGAGGTCGTCGAACGCACGCCAGAACGGGTCCCAGTCGGACGCGTCCCGCTCGTCGAACGCCGTCGCGCGGTGCTGGCCGAAACCGACCGGGACCGCACGCTCCAGCGCCGACCGCAGGCGCCGCAGGTCGTCCGGCAGGTCCTCGGCACGCAGGGACGTGTGCACCGCGGTCATGCCGCAGCCGATGTCCACGCCCACCGCGGCCGGGGACACGGCGTCGCGCATCGCGATCACCGAGCCGACCGTGGCGCCCTTCCCGTAGTGCACGTCCGGCATGACCGCGACGTGCTTGAAGGTCCACGGCAGCGCGGCGATGTTCTGGAGCTGTCGCATCGCCTGTTCCTCGACCGTCTCCGGCCGAGTCCACATGCGAATGTCGACGTGCTTTCCTGGAATCGTCGTTGCTGCCATGTATTCCAGAGTAGAGAAGGCAACCAGCGATTAAATGAGATGAGCGTGTTTCCAGATGGCCTTGGACGGCCCGCCGATCATGCCGACCTCGTCCAGGAACGCCACGATCTTCTCCGCCATCCACCGCCGTGACTCGTGGTGGTGCGGGTTGGCCAGCGCCACCTTGCGAGCCTCGCGCGGGTCGAGTCCGACCGCCGCGTACGCACCGGGGTGCACCAGGATGTCCATCACGGTCGCCGCGACGACCGCCGTGACCAGGCGGTGCAGCTCCAACGCCGGACGTGAGAGCTTCGTCAGGCCACGCACGAGCTCCTCCCGCGCGTACCGGACGTGCCGGGCCTCCTCGACCACGTGGATCCGGTTGATCATGCGGATCATCGGCTGGATGCGGTCGTCGTCGAGCATGGACCGCTGCAGCCGGTCGGTCGTCTCCTCGACCACCAGCACGGACGCGAACATGGCGGGCCCGCCGATGACCGCGCCGAACACCTTCGCGGGCACCCGCACCACGCGCGGCGGGCCGTACGCGGGCAGGCCGAGCCGGGCGATGCCCTTGCCGAACATGATCGCGTGCCGGGTCTCGTCGCCGATCTCGGTCAGCGCGTAGTGCGTGTGCGGGCTGCGCGGGTCGAGGTCGGCCGCGTACCGCGCGAGCAGCTGCATCAGCACGATCTCGGTCCACAGCCCGACACTGGTGATGCTGCCGATCTCGTGTTTCGACAGCTCCAGCCGCTGCTCCGGCGTCAGGCGCTCCCACAGGTGCGTGCCGTACAGCGAGACCCGTTCCTCCGGCATGAACCCGAGACCGTCGACCAGTGGCGCGTCCCAGTCGACGTCCACGTCCGGGTCGTAGGAGTTCCGCATGGACGAGTAGAGCAGCCGCTCCGCGGTGACGTCCCGGTCCTTGGGTTGCAGCGCTCGCGCCATCGCGATCCTCCCGACAAGTACGTGTTACTTCCCGTAACAGTCAGGCTGGACCGCAAGTCGACCCGTGTCAAGCGTCCGGGCGCGTCAGCTCGCCGATGAGTTGCACGATCTCCCTGGTCACCGGACGCAACAGCCGCAGCCGGGACAGCCCGATCACGCGGTCGAGCAGCGGCACCGTGCGGTCCACGAGCATCCGGGTGCGACGGCGGTCCGGCGACCGGTCGTGCACCCAGAACAGCACGACCCCCATCTCGTACAGCCAGAGCAGTTCGGGCAGCTCAGGCCGCAGATCCGGGTCGACCTTCGCCGTCGACCCCTCCAGCACGCGCCGGAACAACGCGATCTGGGCGTCCCGCGCGGGGCTCGACTCGGTGGAGAACGGGCTGAGAGGGCTGTCCGGGTCGGCCGCGTTCACGAAGAACTGCCTGCCGAACTCGTGGTAGGGCGCGGCCACCTCGAGCCACGCCACCAGCACCGCGCGCAAACGTTTGGCGAAGTCCTTCTCGCTGTTCAGGACGTCGACACAGGCCTCTTCGTGGAGCTGCGTGATCCGGTCGTAGAAGCCCTGGACCAGCTGCTCCTTCGACGAGAAGTAGTAGTACGCGTTGCCGACCGACACCCCCGCCTCCTTGGCGATGGCCCGCATGGTCGTCCTGTCGTAGCCGTTCTCCTGGAACAACCGCAGCGCCGTCTCGACGATCAGCGTGCGTGTCGCTTCGCTCTTGGGTGTCCTGACCACCGCCTCCGGAGAATCCGCCACCCGTTCACCGTATCCCCGCGACACCGTTCACGTGGGCGTGTCAGGGTGGCCCATGCGTCTTCTGCTCTTACCCGTGGTGGCACTCGCCGCAGGCGTGCTCGCCGCCCCCAGCGCCCAGGCGACGGGCACCGAGACCGTCCGTTTCGCCACGTTCAACGCCTCGCTCAACCGCGGCGCGGCCGGCCAGTTGGTCGCCGACCTGTCGACACCGGACAACGCGCAGGCGCGCGAGGTCGCCGAGGTCATCCAGCGCAACCGGCCGGACGTGCTGTTGATCAACGAGTTCGACTACGCGCCCGCGGCCGTCGACCTGTTCCGGGACAACTACCTGGAGCGGGGCCAGAACGGCGCCCGGGCCATCGACTACCCGTACGCGTTCATCGCGCCGTCCAACACCGGTGTGCTGACCGGCTTCGACCTCGACCGCAACGGCAGCACGAACACCGGCAACGACGCGCACGGCTTCGGCCTGTTCGAGGGCCAGTACGGGATGCTGGTGCTGTCGAAGTACCCGATCGACACCAGGCACGCCCGCACCTTCCAGAACTTCCTGTGGAAGGACATGCCGAACGCCATGCTGCCGGACGACCCGGCGACCCCGGCGGCGAAGGACTGGTACTCCCCCGAGGTCCTCGACGTGCTGCGCCTGTCGTCGAAGTCGCACTGGGACGTGCCGGTGCGGGTCGGTCGCGAGACCGTGCACTTCCTCGTCTCGCACCCGACGCCGCCCACGTTCGACGGCGCCGAGGACCGCAACGGCACCCGCAACCACGACGAGATCCGCTTCTGGGCGGACTACGTGACGCCGGGCAAGGGCCGCTACATCTACGACGACGAGGGACGCCGGGGCGGGCTGAACCCGAGCCAGAAGTTCGTGGTCGCGGGCGACCAGAACTCCGACCCGCTCGACGGTGACAGCGTGCCGGGCTCGATCCAGCAGCTGCTGAACGCACGCCGCGTGATCGACCCGCGCCCGGGCAGCGAGGGCGGTGTGCTCGCCGCGCAGACCCAGGGCGGCGCGAACCTGACCCACCGGTCGGACCCGTACCACGACACCGCGGACTTCAACGACAACGCGCCCGGCAACCTGCGTGCCGACTACGTGCTGCCGTCGCGGGGCCTGTGGCCGGTGCACTCGGCGGTCTACTGGCCGACCGACGAGCTGTCCCGTCTGAACGACGCGTCGGACCACCACCTGGTGCGCGTGGACGTCCTCGTCAGCAGGCGGTAACCGCGGGCACACGTGCCGTACGAGCACACTGCCCGATTGGGCAACGGTTTGGTTCTCCGGGG
The DNA here is from genome assembly GCF_044466355.1 of Actinophytocola sp. NPDC049390. Classification (NCBI taxonomy): domain Bacteria; kingdom Bacillati; phylum Actinomycetota; class Actinomycetes; order Pseudonocardiales; family Pseudonocardiaceae; genus Actinophytocola; species Actinophytocola sp. NPDC049390. The sequence continues at coordinate 146,026 of NZ_JBITMQ010000004.1, read as the reverse complement.
ATTTCATTTCGCTGCCGACGTATTTGTGCCGCCTGTTCGTGCTCTCTTGAGTGAACACAACAGCCGGGGGGCACAGGAGGCACGCGATGTTGTGCACGGCAGAGCCAGACGTTGACCTCTCGCAGCTCGAAGCCGAGCTGGCGGGCGTGACCGCGCCGGTGATGACCCCGGCGTGGTCACGCCCGGTGACCAGGGGGAACCTGGACGGCGTGGCCGCCGCCGCGTCCGCGGGGGACACCGCGGCGACAACCGAGCTGCTCGCATACCTGCGACCGATCATGGTGCGGTACTGCCGCACGAAGCTGGGCCGGGTACGTCCGATCAGCTCCGCGGACGACGTGGCGCAGGAGGTGTGCATCGCGGTCTTCCGCGCCCTGCCCACCTACCGGCACCTCGGCCGCCCCTTCCTGTCGTTCGTGTTCGGGGTCGCGGCGCACAAGGTGGCCGACGTCCACCGCGCCGCCGCGCGGGACCGGTCGCTGCCGACCGCGGAGACCCCGGACACCGCGCTCGTCGACGAGGGCCCGGAGCAGATCGCACTGCGCCGCGAGCTCGTCGAGCAGACGGGCGACCTCCTGCGCACGCTCCTGCCGCGACAGCGGGAGATCATCGTGATGCGTGTCGTGATGGGCATGTCCGCGCAGGAGACCGCGGACGCCGTCGGCACCACCCCCGACGCGGTCCGCGTCGCACAGCACCGGGCGCTCAACCGCCTGCGCAAGACGGTCGCCCGGTAGACGACTTCGGTGGTGCGGGCGGCCGCAGGGGGCTGCCCGCACCACCGAGGCGGTGTCACGGACGGACCGCCTGCCCCTCGGTCAGCACCTTCTGGCCGGTCACGTAGTGGCTCCAGACCCCGAAGTTCAGCTCGCTGCCCGGCCGCGCGTACGAGGTGACGAAGTCCTCGCCCTGCCAGGTGGCGCCGAAGGTGACGACGAAGTCGGTGGTCGAGCCGCGTTCCCCCGGCGGGATGTCGCTGACCGGGATGTGCTCGTGGAAGCCCCAGGTGTAGCGGCGCTGGTAGTCGCCGACGACCGGCTCGAGGTAGTTGTCGAGCACGGTGCCCGCGGCCGGGATCGTGATCAGCACGCCACGCATGCCGTTCGCGAACGTCGTGTTGTAGACGATCACCTCCGCGCTGCCGGCCGGGTAGAACTCCGCGCGGCCGCCGCCGACCTTCGAGCCGGGCGGGCAGGCCTGCGCGGCGAGCTGCGCCCTGCCGCACGTCGGGAACGCGAACGGGTTGAACCGGATCGAGTTGTCGAACAGGAACACGAACTCGCGTGGCGCGGCGGGCTTCTCGCCGGTCGCGGTCCAGCGCCGGGTGTCGAAGGTGAGGGCGACGCCGTCACCGCGCCGGTCGACGGTCACCGTGCCGTCCTCGAGGTTCTCCGGGCCGGGCACGTCGGGTTCGTACGGTCGTTGCGGGCCGAGCGGAGCGGGGTGCGCCGGCTCGTCCGCAGCCGCCGCGGGGGTCGCCGAGAGACCGATCGCTGCCGCCACAACCGCCAGGACGAAGGGGACTTTCATGTCGAACCTCCGGTGTTTTCGATGTGTGTCGAATAGACCGGAGTCCGGGTAGAGTTTTCGTTAAGTATCGAAGAGAACTGAGAGGTCGTTCAGGTATGCCGATCGGGCGATGGGCGCCGGTCTCGCACCCGGACGTCGCGACCGTCGAGGTCGACGAGGTGCTCAAGGCACTGGCCGACCCGACGCGGCGGCAGATCGTCCGCCTGCTCATGACCGACGGCGACCGCCCCTGCGGCACGTTCGGCCTGCCGGTCGCCGCCTCGACGCTCAGCCACCACTTCCGGACCCTGCGCAAGGCGGGCATCCTCCGCCAGTACGACGACGGCAGGCAGCGCATGAACACGCTGCGCCTCGACGAACTGGACAGGCGCTTCCCCGGCCTAGTCCGCGCCGTCCTCGACGCCGGCTAGGCGACCGGCTGCGGGACCCGCTGTGCCGCACGTGCCTCGGCGTTGCGGGCGGCCGCCTTGCGGACCTTCCGGTTGTGCCGCCGCTCGTACCACCACGAGTCAACCTCCACGATGACCGGTCCGAGCGCCATCACGAGCAACAGCCCGAGCGCCAGTACCGCCCCGACCCAGACCAGAACCGCCTGCAGCATTTTCTTCCTCCTCCGGTGAACTCGCTGGTCACAGCTTCTCTCCGGAGACCCCGCCCGCGGATCGGTCGAACAGTCGCGGCCCACCGGCCGACCGGTCACCGCCGCGGCGCCGACCACTGGCCGATCGGCCGACCCCGGCCCGCCGACCGGCCGAGGCGGGAGACGCGCCGCTGCCTTACGTTGGGCCGCATGACACCGCAACCGGTGCCGCATCGCTGGCTGGCCACATTGCTGGGCGTCGCCCTGGTGCTCGACTTCGCCATGATCGCCACCGGCTACTCGCTGAGCCTCCGGTCGCTGCTGGCGCTGCCCGGCGCCGCGATCTTCGCCGGGTGTGCGTGGCTCGGGGTGAACCGGCCCGCGAGCGCGTCGATCATCGGGGCGGTCACACTGACCGTCTCGTCGCTGATGATGCGCGGCTTCGGGGTGCACCCGCCGTCGATCGCGCTGTCCAACATCATGCTCACGGAGCTGATCGCCGGGACCGTGCTCGTCGTGCTGGTGGTGTGGCGGGCGGCGCCGGTGGCGGCGTTCGCCTGCACGACGGCACTGGTGGTGTCCTGCCTGGCGTCGATCCTCCTGCGGACGCCGTACTGCGCGGACTACTACTGCGGCGGCTACTCGGGCGGGCTCGTCGAGATCATCTCCCCGTCCGAGATGCTGGCGTCGTTGTTCATCGGGTTCGTCCTGCTGGCCGCGGCCGTCGGCACCGGCCTGTACCTGCGGCGCAGCGCCAGGCAGCGGGTCGTCTCCGAGATGGGCGAGCTGGTCCGCAAGCAGTGGCCGCTCGGCGCGGCACTGAGCGTGCTCGCCCTCCTCGAGCTGTCGCAGGGCGGCATCGACGTGGTGTTCACGCTGGGCGGTTCGGCGGTCGCGGGCGTGTGCGCGTTCTTCGGCCCGAAGTACCCGCTGCGGAACACGTGGCTCGCGGCGGGTGTCCTGTTGTTCAGCGGCATGGTCTCGGTGATGTACACGCGCGGCAACGACCTGCCGATGTCCTTCACCGGCCTGGCCGCGAGCATGGCGCTGGTCGCCTACGTCGTCCGCTACACGCCGACCAGGCAGGCGGCGACGGCGACGGCGGGCCTGGCCGCGGCGAACGGGCTCGCGATGGCCATGCGGGACCCCGACACCGTCACCGACGCCAACTTCTCACTCGTCCTGCTGTTCCTGCTGCTCGTGTCCATCGCGGCGGGCGTGTACTTCCGGGCACGCGACCGGGAGCGGAACCAGACCGTGCGGGCGGCGGTGACGTCCGCGCAGCAGGGCGAGCGGATGGCGCTGGCGCGGGAGCTGCACGACGTGGTCGCCCACCACGTCACCGGCATCGTGGTCCAGGCGCAGGCCGCGCTGATGGTCGCGGAGAAGAACCCGGCGGTCGCGGTGCCCGCACTGGAGAAGATCGAACGCAGCGGGACCGAGGCGCTCACGGCGATGCGCACGCTCGTCGGCAGCCTGCGGGACGGCACGGCGGCGTGGACCGCGGGCAACACGGACATGGCGGAACAGGCCACGACCGACCTCGCGGGCGACCTGGCCGGTCTCGCCGAGAACTTCCCGGGTCCGCCGGTGGAGCTGGCGGTGGACCTGCCGGACGAGCTGCCGCACGAGGTCGGCCGGTCGGTGCTGCGGCTGGTGCAGGAGTCGCTGACGAACGTCGGCAAGCACGCCCCGGACGCGAGCGCCGTGCACGTGCTGGTGGCACAGACACCGAGCGACACCCTCCACATCAGGGTGACGGACGACGGCTCGCGACGCCCTGTGAACCCGGCGGGCGGGTCGGGCGGCTACGGTCTGGTCGGCATGCGTGAGCGGGTAGAGCTGCTCGGGGGCCGGTTCGACGCGGGGCCGAGCGGTTACGTCGGCTGGAGCGTCGAGGCGTGGCTGCCGCTGCGGAAAGAGGGACTGTGATCCGGGTACTGATCGCGGACGATCAGGAGATGGTGCGCGCGGGTTTCCGGATGATCCTGGAAACCCAGGACGACATCGAGGTGGTGGCCGACGTCGCCGACGGGGTGTCGGCGGTGCGGCGCGCGCGGGAGCTGCGGCCGGACGTGTGCCTGCTGGACATCCGCATGCCGGGCATGGACGGCCTGGAGGTGACGAAGGCGCTGGCGGGCCCGGGGGTGGCCGACCCGCTGAAGGTCGTGGTGGTCACGACGTTCGACCTGGACGAGTACGTGCACACCGCGCTTTCCAACGGCGCCAACGGTTTCCTGCTCAAGGACGCGGGCCCGGCGCTGCTGCTGGAAGCGGTCCGAGCGGCCGACCGCGGCGACGCGCTGGTGTCCCCGCAGATCACCGTCCGGCTGCTCAAACACTTCTCCACGGCGAACGCGACGGCCCCCAGGGAGACGACGACCGAGCCGCTGACCGAACGGGAGCTCGACGTGGTGAAGGCGGCGGCCCGCGGCCTCACCAACACGGAGATCGGGACGGAGCTGTACCTGTCGCTGTCGACGGTGAAGACACACCTCGCCGCGGTGCAGGCCAAGATCGGGGCCCGCAACCGCGTCGAGGTGGCCGCGTGGGCGTGGCGCACCGGCCTGATGGCCGACGAGGGCTAGGCGCCACCGCCCGTACCGGGCTTGACCGTGGCGACGGTCAGCTGGTTGCCGGGCGGGTCACCCGCGCAGCCGGTGCCCGGACTGGGCACGAACATGGAGTCGTACTCGTGCGGCGGGTAGACCCGCAGGCCACGCACGTCGGTCGGCTTGCACTCGGCGGGGTCGTAGTTGCGCACCTGCACGAACCCGACAGCCGCCGACGCGCTGTCCCCCGGCTTCAACGTGACGGCCGGCCCCTTCCTGCCGACCCGGTAGGCCGCGGGCCCGACCTGGTGCCCGTCGTCCCCCGCGACGTACGAGACGCCGGCGAAGCCCTGGATGGTGCAGGTGCGGCTGCCCTTGTTGGTGAACACGAGACTGCGGTAGAAGGTGCCCGCGGCAGCGTCCCCGTCGCGAAGGCTCAGCTTGAGGTCCGCGACCTTGCACTCGGCATCGTTGGTCACCCCGTCCTGCCCGGAGGACACCGGCGGCTGCACGGCCTGCGACGTACGCGGCGGGCTCGGCGGGTTCGAACTGGTGGTCGGCGGTGGCTCCGCCGGCTGGGAGGTCGCACTGTCGTTGATCGTCGGCACGTCCGGACTCCCCGAACCGTCCGTCCCACCGGTGTTGCAGGCGGTCAGCAGCAACATCGCACCGCTGATGATTACGCCTGCGCTGATCCTGGTTCGCAGCATGGTCATCGCCTCCACCTGGCCCCGACACCACTGGACGCTCTTCTGACTTCTACAAGAAGAGACGTTCGGCCGCGCTTTGGGTTGCTTCCCACCAGAACTACCCCTCAGTGGGTAAGAAGAAACAGCCCACCATCACACAGCGTGAAGATCCACCACCCCCCGAGACCAACTCGGAAGGCCCCCTCCCCGAGATCAGCCCCCTCCGGCGAGGAGGCCCGTCCGGCGAGGACACCACCCCCACGCACGGGCACCCCGGCCCCGGTCAGTGAATCCGCGCGTCGCGAGCACGGGTGCTCGCATGGGCCGTCAACGCGCGAATGATCCTGTCGCGCTTGCGACGGGTGTCGGTGTACGAGCGAGGACGTTGAATGATCGCCGCGTCGGTCAGCGCGTAGCGGGTCCACACCTTGGCGACGCAGCGGCCGGTGCGGTCCGGCAGTTCGGAAATCGACACATGGACGACGTTGCGAGCGCGGATGTGCTTGGTGCGCAGGCCGTTGTCGGTGAACTCGACCTCCCACAGCACGCCCCGGGCGGCGGTCGCGGCCGTCAGCAGAGCCCGGGAGCGGCCGCACGCCAGCTCGACGGAGAAATCCCTGTCCAGCTCACGGGTGCGCCGCTTCGCCGCCACGAACCTCGTGACGAAAACCAGAACGACTACGCACCCCAACGCGATCAGAAACGTGTTCATGATGCCCTGCACCTCCTGCCGTCATGCCGTCCAACCCCAGGAACGACGACATGGCGCTACGGCAGGTCGACCCGGCAGCGCCGACGGGTCATCAGGTCATCCGGAGCACCTCTCACCGTTTCCCGGTTGTTACGAATCCCTCGTTGATCCAGCAATATCCATTAGCGCCGAGCAGCAGGGATCCGTCAAGTATTTCGGTGAAACTGGTCTGATGGAGGAAAGTTTTCTGCTTGACCTCGACCTAGGTGGAGCGGTCACCGTGTACCCATGGACCTCGCCACCGCGGACCGCTACCTCGCCAGGATCGGGGCGCGGCGCCCCGACGCGCCGGACGCCGCCGCCCTGAGGGACCTGCACCGGCGCCACGTCGAGACCGTGCCGTTCGAGAACCTGTCGATCGTGCTCGGGGAGCCGGTCGCGCTCGACGAGGACGCGCTCGTCGACAAGATCGTCCGGCGGCGGCGTGGCGGGTTCTGCTACGAGCTCAACGGGGCGTTCGCCGCGCTGCTGGCCGCGCTCGGGTACGACGTGCGCCTGCTCGCCGCCTCCGTGTTCGGTGACGACGGCACGCTCACGCCCGCGTTCGACCACCTCGCGCTCCTCGTCGAACTCGACGAGCGGTACCTCGTCGACGTCGGGTTCGGCGCGCACGCGGTCCACCCGCTGCGCCTCGACTGGCCGGAGGCACAGCAGGACCCCGCCGGTTCGTTCCTCGTCCTCGACGCACCCGGCGGGGACGTCGACGTGCTCCACGACGGCGTCCCCGCGTACCGCGCCGAGCCGAGGGCGCGCCGGATCACCGACTTCGCACGCCCCGCCTGGTGGCACGCGAACTCGCCCGGTTCGCACTTCCGCTCCGGGCCCCGGTGCTCACGCGCGACCGGGTCGGGACGCGTCACCATCCGCGGTGACCGTCTCATCGAGACCGTCCACGGTGTGCGGACCGAGACCACGCTCGCCGAGGACGAGATCCTCGCGGCGTACGAGAAACACTTCGGCTTCCAGCTGCCGAGGGTGCCTACTTGCTCGCCACCCTCCGGTACTTCGCGACCGACAGCGGGATGAACACCGCCAGGATCGCGAGCGACGACAGCAGCGCGTAGAGCACCGCGTTGTCCGCGGGCCAGCCCGGCGGCGGCACCATGTTCGGTGGCGCCTGGTTGCCGAACAGGTCGCGCACCGACTGGATCACCGCCGTGAACGGGTTCCACTCGGCGATCACCCGCAACGGCCCGGGCATCGTGCCCGCGCCGACGAACGCCGACGAGATGAACGAGAGCGGGAACAGCCACATCAACCCCGCGCTCTGCGCCACCTCCACACTCGGCGCCGACAACCCGATCAGCGCGCCGATCCACGACATCGCGAAGCCGAACAGCAACAGCAGCAGGTACGCGAGCACCGCGTCGAGGAAGCTGCCGCGCACCCGCCAGCCGACGAGCAGCCCGCACAGCGACATGATCAGCAGCGCCATCGACGACACCACGAGGTCGGACGTCGTCCTGCCCAGCAGCACCGCGAGCCGCGACATGGGCAGCGAGCGGAACCGGTCGATGATGCCCTTCTGCAGGTCGTTGCACAGGCCGATCACCGTGAACGCCGAGTTGAACGAGATCGTCTGCACGAAGATGCCCGCGATCAGGAACTCGCGGTACTGCTCGCCGCCGAGCGCGCCACCGAACACGTACGCGAACAGCAGCACGAACATGATCGGTTGCACGACCGCGGCGAACAGCCAGTCGGCGTTGCGGCGGACGTTCAGCAGGTTGCGCCACGCGACGATGCCGCCGTCGCGCAGCCCCTGGGTCAGGACGGTCATGACTCCTCCGTCAGGTGGCCGGTGAGCGACAGGAACACGTCGTCGAGCGTCGGGCGGTGCAGCCCGACGTCGAGCACGGTCACGCCCTCGACGTCCAGTCGTCGCAACGCCTCCACCAGCGACTTCGAGCCGGCGTCGACGTGCACCTGCAACCGCCTGCCGTGCCGGTCGACGGTCGGTTCCGCCGAGCCGACCTCGGCGAGCACGCGGCTCGCGACGTCCACCTCGGCGTCCTCGGCGACCACGATCGCCAGGCGTTCGCCACCGACCTCGGCCTTCAGCTGGTCGGCCGTGCCGCTCGCGATGACCTTGCCGTGGTCGATCACGAGGATCGTGTCGGCCAGCTGGTCGGCTTCCTCCAGGTACTGCGTGGTCAGCAGCACGGTCGTGCCGTCGGACACCAGCTCGCCGATGACCTCCCACGTGTCGAGCCGTCCACGCGGGTCGAGGCCCGTCGTCGGCTCGTCGAGCAGCACCACCTGCGGCGCGGCCACGAGCGCGCCCGCCAGGTCGAGGCGCCTGCGCATGCCGCCGGAGTAGGTCTTCGACGGCCGGGCCGCCGCGTCGGTGAGCCGGAACCGGCTGATCAGCTCGTCGGCGCGGGCGCGCGCGTCCGGCTTGTTCATGCCGTAGAGCCGGCCGACCATGTACAGGTTCTCGAAGCCGGTCAGGTTCTCGTCGACGGCCGCGTACTGGCCGGAGAGCCCGATCGCCTTGCGCACCTTGTTGGGTTCGGCCAGCACGTCGTGCCCCGCCACCCAGGCACGACCGGAGTCGGGGCGTAACAGGGTCGTGAGGATCCGGACCGCGGTCGTCTTGCCCGCACCGTTCGGCCCGAGCAGACCGAGGACGGTGCCGGTGGGTATCTCCAGGTCGATACCGTCGAGCGCGCGGGTGGACCCGAAGGTCTTCACCAGCGCTTCCGCCCGGACGGCGGCGTCGGTTGGCATGCGCCTCCCCCATTCGTCGTGTGACGGGGCGGACTGTAGACCGCGGCACCGACAATTTCGCCCGGTTTGTGACGTGGGGGGGGACAGGCCTATCCGGTGCGGCCCTCGCGCACGCCGGTCACCCAGCCGGTGGCGGCCGCGTAGTCGGCGTCTGTGTTGTCCGCACCCGCGAGGGTCGGCGTGCCGTCGGCCTTCGGGTAGGAGCCGAGGAAGCGGACCTCGTGGCAGCGGCGGTGCAGCGCGGCGAGCGCGTCGGCGACCCGCTGCTCGGCCACGTGCCCGTCGAAGTCCAGGTAGAAGCGGTACTCGCCGAGGCGGCCCTTCATGGGACGGGACTCGATGCGGCTCAGGTTGATGCCGCGCAGCGCCAGCTCGGTGAGCATCTCGGCGAGCACGCCGGTGCGCTGGTAGGCGGCGACGGCCACGATCGACGTGCGGTCCGAGCCGGTCGGGGCGGGCAGCGCGCCGGGCCTCTGCAACAGCAGGAAGCGGGTGACCGCGTCGTCGACGTCGGCGATGCCGGTCTCCAGCACCTCGAGGTCGTAGTGGTCGGCCGCGACCGGCGCGGTGATGGCGGCGTCGCACTGGCCGTCGAGCACGCCGACCGCCGCGGCGGCCGTCGAGGTGGACGCGAGCTGGGTCGCCTGGCTGAGGTGCTTGCCGAGCCAGCCCTGGACCTGCGCGAGCGCGTGCGGGTGGCTGGCGACGGACCTGATGTCGGCGAGGTCCGTGCCGGGCCGTGCGAGCAGGGAGAACGCGACCGGCAGCAGCACCTCGGCGATCGCCACCAGCGGTTCGTCGACGGCAAGGGCGTCCATGGTGGCGGACACCGCGCCCTCGACCGAGTTCTCCACCGGCACGCACGCGAGGTCGGCGTGGCCGTGCCGGACCGCGGCGAGCGCCTCCGGGACGGTCGCCTCCGGCACGAGCGTGTGGTCCGGGCGGCCGGCCGCGAGCGCGGCCTGCTCGGAGAAGGTCCCCTGCGGTCCGAAGTACGCGATGCTCGGCACGAGGCCACCCTAACCCGGTTGCTCTGCGTCGCCAGCACGCCCGATCGGGTGCACCGAGACTTAACCTGACAGGGGGACGTAGTTACCGCTTGCCGGTTACGCCCGGTCCCCCTGAGATGCCATGCTGAAACGGTGACCGCCGCCGAAAAGGCTTCGCAAGCGGGGACCGGGACGAGGGAACCGCTTCGGCTCGTACTGTGCGCCGTCGAAGACGCCCTGGCAGTGGCGTGGGAGGCGGCGGCGGACGGTCGGCGCGAGGTGTACACCTACCGCGGCTCGACACTCGACGTGCCCGCGGACGCGGTGGTCAGCCCAGCTAACTCGTACGGGTGGATGCGCGGCGGCATCGACTCGGTGTACGCCCACGCGTTCCCGGCGATCGAACAGCACGTGCGCAGCGCCGTGCTCGCCTACCACGGCGGGGAGCTGCCGGTCGGCCAGGCGGTGATCGTGCCGACCGACGTGGCGGCGCCCGCGTGGCTGATCAGCGCGCCGACGATGCGGGAGCCGGGCGAGCGCCTGCCACAGGACACCGTGCACCCCTACCTCGCGGCCCGCGCGGTGTTCCGGACGTGGCGCGACGGGCGGCTGGAGGACGACCGCCCGGTGCGCTCGGTGGTGTCGACCATCGCCATGCCGGGCCTGGGCACCGGGATCGGCGGCGTGCCGCCCGAGGTGTGCGCCCGGCAGGTGATGGCCGCGTGGGACGAGGTGTTCGCCCCACGCGGACAGGGTCGGTGAGCTGGTCCGCACTGTCGGTGCGTCGTGGCACATTGCGCGCATGATCGACGAACTGGACGGGGATCTTCTCGACTCCGGCGCTGCCGCGCTGGTCAACGCGGTGAACTGTGTCGGGGTCATGGGCAAGGGGATCGCGCTGGAGTTCAAGCGGCGGTTCCCCGCCAACTTCGCCGCCTACCGGGAGGCCTGTGCCGCCGGGGAGGTGGTACCCGGGCGGATGCTCGTGTGCGAGGACGACGGGCGGGTGATCGTCAACTTCCCCACCAAGAAGCACTGGCGGGCGAAGTCGCGTCTCGGGGACGTCGAGGCGGGGCTGGACGGTCTCGTGTGCGTGATCCGCGAGCGGGGGCTTGACTCGGTCGCGGTACCCGCACTCGGAGTGGGCAACGGCGGGCTGGACTGGGCGGACGTGTCGCGGCTGGTGCACGAGAAACTGGGCGGTCTGCCCGGGGTGGCCGTGGAGTTGTACCGGCCGCTGCTCCGGTCAATCGCGCCCGGTGCCTGACGGTGACGAAATGCCGGTCGCAAGTTCACACTTTGGGTGGCTCGCCAAATACGGTCACTGCGGGTTAAGTGGATGTCGACCGCAATTTCCCATCAAGGAGGTCGAATGTCGTTAACGGTGCCCGCCGACCTGTTGGAGAAAGCCCAGCAGGGTCCGGTGTCGGACGACGATTTCATCGCCTGCATCCGTGATTCGCTGCCCTACGCGTGGTCGGTGGTCACCGACGTCGCCGAGCGCCTCTCGACCACCGGCGGTCCCTTCGCCGACAACCAGACGGAGCCACCGGACGAGCAGTCCCGTGGTCAACTCCTGCGACTGGTGGGCAGTGACGCGATGCGGGCGGCGGTGGAGCGGCACTTCAACGTGCGCCTCGCGTTCCAGAACTGCCACCGGCTGGCGCTGTTCGACCCGGCGGCGCACGGCGCGTACGCCGAGTTCACCAGCCCGCGCGCGCAGTTGCTGAACCAGAGCCCCGAATTGGTCAACTGCTGAGAAAAGGGAGCCCTCGCGGCTCCCTTTTCGCCGGGCGACTCATGCAGTTATGGCAATTCCATGGTCAGTTCGAGTTCGGCACGTACCGAAATGTCGCCGAGGCCCCGTTCCGGGATTCACGGCATGCGTTTCCTGGCCTCGTCAGGCGCCGACGTGCACCGCTGCGCCGGGGTGAGCGACGGCGGCGTGTACTGCGTCACAGTGCCCACAGGGCCAGGAACACCTAACGTTTGTTGACGTGGCGGTGAAGACCCGCGACCTCAGTCCTTACGTGGAGCTGCGTCGCGAGCAGTGGCGAGAGCTGAGGCGTGCCACGCCGCTGACCCTCACCCTGGACGAACTGGTGCGTCTGCGCGGCCTGGGCGACCCCGTCGACCTGGACGAGGTCGTCGACGTCTACCTGCCGCTGTCCCGCCTGATCAGCCTGCGGGTGGCCGCCCACCAGCGCCTGTACGCCGACACCACGTCGTTCCTCGGCGAGACGGCGCAGAAGGTGCCGTTCGTGATCGGGATCGCGGGCAGCGTCGCGGTCGGCAAGTCGACCACCGCGCGGCTGCTGCGCACGCTGCTGGCCCGCTGGCCCGACCACCCGCACGTGGACCTGGTCACGACCGACGGGTTCCTGTGGCCGAAGGCGGACCTGATCCGGCGCGGCATGATGAGCCGCAAGGGCTTCCCGGAGAGCTACGACCGGCGCAGCCTGCTGCGGTTCGTGTCGGACGTGAAGTCGGGGTCGCCCGAGGTGCACGCGCCCGTCTACTCGCACCTCGCGTACGACATCGTGCCCGACGAGACGCAGGTCGTGCGCAAACCGGACATCCTGATCATCGAGGGCCTGAACGTGCTGCTGCCCGGGCAGGGGCTCACGGTCGCGGACCTGTTCGACTTCTCGATCTACGTGGACGCGCACACCGAGGACATCGCCCGCTGGTACGTCGAGCGGTTCCTCACGCTGCGGGACACGGCGTTCTCCGACCCGGACTCGCACTTCCACCACTACGCCGGGCTGACCGACGACGAGGCACGTGCCGAGGCCGCGCGGCTGTGGAAGACGATCAACGAGCCGAACCTGGTGCGGAACATCCTGCCGACGCGGCCGAGGGCGTCGCTGGTGCTGCGCAAGGACGCCGACCACCGGACCAGCCGCGTCCGGCTCCGCAAACTCTGAGCTTTCGTCGGTGGTCCGTGGTTGGGTGTCAGCCGTGGACAAGGACAGATTCCTGGAGTGCCTGGCGGCCGACTTCACGCGCCTGCGTGACGTGGTCGAGGGCGCCATGGACGCGCCGGTGCCGTCCTGCCCCGGCTGGACCGGCGCCGACCTCGCGCGGCACGTGGCCGAGGTGTACCTGCACAAGACGGAGACCATGCGGCAGGGCAGCTGGCCGACACCGTGGCCGCCGGAGTTACCGGAGCCGCTGGCCGCGCTCGACGACTCCTACCGGCGGCTCGTCGGCGAGCTCACCGCGCGCGACGTCACCGACCGGTCGCTGACCTGGTACGTCCACGACCAGACCGTCGGGTTCTGGTTGCGTCGCATGGCGCAGGAGACCGTGATCCACCGGCTGGACGCGGAGCTGGCGGCCGGCGTGGAGCACGACCCGGTCCCGGCCGACCTCGCGGTGGACGGCATCGACGAGCTGCTGGTGCGTTTCCTCGCCTACGCGTCGGAGGAGGACCCGGAGGAGATCGCCGAGTACCTCGCCGACTGCGACGGCCGGACCGTGCAGGTCGCGACCGAGGGCGCGGGATGGCAGGTGCAGCTCGGCCCGGACGCGGTGACGGTCGAGCGGGGCGAGTCCGACGCGGAGGCGGCGGTCCTCGGGGAGCCGGGCGCGGTGCTGCGGTGGGTGTGGCGGCGCGCGGGCGACGACGAGGTCCAGTTGGACGGCAACCGGTGGGCCATCGGGAAGCTGCGGGCGGTGCTGGGGGCGGCCACCCAGTGAGCGGCGGCATAGTCTGGCGGCATGGCCGTGAGGGTGGCGCTCGTCGACGACCACGAGGTGGTGCGCCGCGGGCTGCGTGACCTGCTCGACGGTGAGCCCGGCATCGAGGTGGTGACCGAGGCCGGGGGTGTCGAGGAGGCGCTGGTGCGTGTCGGCGCGACGCTGCCGGACGTGGTGGTGGTCGACGTGCGGCTGCCGGACGGTGACGGGGTGGCGCTGTGCCGGACGCTGCGGCAGCTGGAACCGCCGCCGCGGTGCCTGGTGCTGACCGCGTTCGACGACGAGCGGGCCCTGATGGAGGCGATCATGGCCGGCGCGTCCGGGTACCTGCTGAAGCAGGTGCGCGGTCAGGACCTGGTGGACGCGGTGCGTGAGGTCGCGGCCGGACGGTCGCTGCTCGACCCGGTGACGACGGCCCGCGTGCTGGACCGCATGCGCCGTGAGGCGGCGGCCGACGAGCTGTCCGCGCTCACCGAGCGGGAGCGGGCGGTGCTGGAGCTGATGGGCGAGGGCCTGTCGAACCGGGAGATCGCGGAGCGGCTGTTCCTGGCCGAGAAGACAGTCAAGAACTACGTGACGTCGGTGCTCGCGAAGCTCGGCATGGAGCGGCGCACGCAGGCGGTGGCGTGGTTCGCCCGCCGTCCGCAGCGCTGATCGCCGCTCCCCACGTCAGTCGTGCGCGCAGGCCAGCAGGTAGGCCTGGGGAGTTTCCTCCGGGTACGGCCCGTCGGTGTCCGGGGCGCGGACGAGCTGTGCCCGGACGGTGAAGCCACTGTCCCGCAACAGGTCCGCCATCTTCTCGGAGGTGCGGTGGTGGAACGTCAGCTCGACGTCGTGGCGACCTGCCCTCGTGCGGTGCTCGGTGCCGGTGCCGGACTGGAACGCCAGCTGCAGGAGGCCGCCGGGGCGCAGGACGCGGTGGAACTCCGCCAGCGCGGCGGGGAGGTGCGTGCCGGGGACGTGGATGGTGGAGTACCAGGCCACCACGCCGCCGAGGGCGCCGTCCTCGATCGGCAACGCGGTCATCGAGGCTTCGGCGAAACTCAGGTGCGGGTACGTGCGGCGGGCGGCGGCGAGCATGCGCGGTGACAGGTCCACTCCGGACACGTCGACGCCGAGGCCGGCGAGGTGCGCGGTGATGCGGCCGGTGCCGCAGCCGACGTCGGCGACGGGGCCGCGCACGAGTTCGGCGAACACCCCGAGCACGGCACGGTCGAACGGCTTGGCGGCCAGTTCGTCGCGGATCCACTCGGCGTAGTCGTCGGCGGTGGCGTCGTAGGAACGCCTGGTCGCGTCGAGGAAGTCCACGTCGCACGGTAACGCGACCGCGGGCGGCCCCGGATGGGACCGCCCGCGGTGCTTCGGCCGCGTCAGGCGGGTGCGACAGCCGCCTCCGCGGGCCGGGTCCGCAGCCCTGCCCAGGTGGACAGGAGGGTCGAGCCGAAGGTGAGCAGCGCGGCCGCGCCGACGACGCCCAGGTAGATCACGATCGGGCCCTTCGGCAGGATCGTGCCGTCCGTGACCAGCGTGAACGGCATGAGCGTCATGCCTGCGACCAGCGTGCCGAGCCCGACGCCGATGACCGTCGCCATGCCTGCCTCGACCGTCATCATGCGCAGCACCTGGCCGCGGGTGGAGCCGGTCAGCCGCTGCAGGCCGAACTCGCGGCGCCGGGCGCCGGTGGCCATGACCAGGCTGTTCACCACGGAGATCGCGGTGTAGGCGATGATCATGCCCGCCATCAGGTAGTTGATCCACGCGCCGAGTTCCTGGTCCTGCGCGTACCCGGACAGGAGCGCGTCGCGGTCCACCAGCGCCAGGCCCGGGTGCCCGGCCAGCACCGGCCGGAGTGCCGCGGTCACCGCGGCCGGGTCGTCGGTGCGGATCATGATCTGCTTGGGCAGACCGTCGGTCGTGTGCGCGGCAACCAGCGACGCGGGCATGAGCAGCGTCTCGAAGCCCTCGTGCGCCGGGTACAGCGCGACGATCTCCACCGGCACCTCGGCACGGTCGCCCATGAGGACGGTGATGGTGTCGCCGACGCCCTTGCCGAGCGTGGCCGCGTGCTGTTCCGGCAGCACGACCGTGTCACCGGTGAGGTCGGCGAGCGTGCCTTCGCTGGGCTTGACCGCGGTCGTCTCGGCGGCTGTCTCGGCGGTGACGCCCTGGACGGCCCAGCCGTCCTCGGACAGCGACGAGTCGTACGGCTCCGCGACGAACACGGTGCTGGTCGCGAACTCCGCCGCGGCGGTGACGCCGGGCACCGCGCCGACCTCGGCCAGCACGCCGGTGGTGATGCCGGTCGGCGACGTCACCACCAGGTCGGCCCGCAGGTTGTCGGCGAACGCCTCGTTGGCGACCGCGACCGTCGTGGTCTGCAGGTAGATGTTGGCGGTCGCGATACCGGTGGCCAGCATGATCGGTGTGACGACGGCGGCCACCCGCACCGACCGGGTCTTCGTCGACAGCGTCGCCAGGTAGCCCGCGGTGCCCGCGAACGCCCGCACCGGCCAGCGCAGGACCGCCAGGAACAGCTTCGTGACGCCCGGCGCGACCAGCGCGAGCGCGATCGCCCACAGCATCACCGACGGACCCGCCGTGCTGGCCGCGATGGGCCCGGTCATCACCGCGACGGTCACGATGAACAGCGCGACCCCGCCGCCGAACGCGAGCACCGCCAGGATGACCCGGATCGGGGACAGCCACTTCCGCTGGATCGCCGCGTCGGCGAGCGCCTCGGTCGGCCGGGTCCGCGCCGCCTTGCGCCCGGCGATGAGCGCGCCGAGGAACGACCCGACCAGCACCGCGCCGGACGCGACGACCATCGGGATCCAGCCGGACGAGTGGGTCATCGCGGTCGGCACGATCCCGTTGTCCGCCAGGCGTTCGAACAGCCACTCGCCGAACACGCCGCCGAGCAGCAGGCCGAGCCCGGCCGCGAACACCGCCATGAACAGCGCCTCGCCGACCACCATGCGCCGCAGCTGCCCCGGCGTGGTGCCGACCGCCCGCAGCAGGGCGAGTTCGCGCTGCCGCTGCTGGACCGACAGGCCCAGCGTCGTGGACACCACGAACAGCATGACCATGGTGGCGAGCCCGCCGAACACCGCGGACAGGACGATCAGGTTCTCGCTCGCCTTCTCCGAGCCGGCGAACTCGGCGAACCCGCGGTCGTCGCCGGACAGCAGCGTCGCGTTCTGGCCGGGCAGCAGCCCGGCGATGGCGTCGGCGACCGCGCCGACGTCGGCGCCGGGTGCGGTGAGCACGCCGATCAGGTCCACGCCGCCGGGATGACCGGCGAGGTCGGCGACCTGGTCGTCGGCGAAGTACACGGCCTGACCGGGCACGAGACCCGACACCGTGAACGTCTCCGCGCTCCCCCGCACGACCAGCTCGACCCGGTCACCGACCGCCGCGCCCGCCCCCTGGCCGAGCACGACCTCCCCCGTCGCGGGCGCCTCCCCCGACGTCAGCGACACCGGCGTCAGCGCCGCCGACGCCCACCCGTACGCGTCGAGCCGCCGCTGCCCGGCCAGCACCGGCACCGACGTCTCCCCCACCGCGGCCGCCACCCCCGGCACCCGCGACACCTCGTCGACCAGTTCGTCGGACAACCGCACACGTTCCGGCAGGTACGCGGCCTCGCTGTCCTCCTCCGGGTCGGCCGGGTTCTCCTTCGGCAGCGTCCACGTCTGGCTGCCGGTCACGACGAGCGGCGCGGCCGCGAGCCGCCGCGCCGGGATGTCACCCCGTATGCCCGTCTCCATCAGCCCGGCGCACGCGAGGACCAGCACCGCACCGAACGTCATCGCGAGGAACGTCGCGACGAACGCGCCCTTGCGGAACCGCAGTGTCCGCAACGCGATCCGCAGCATCACCGCACCCCCGCGGGCTGCTCGCCCCACGCACCGAGGTGGGTCATGCGCTCGGCGACGGCCTCGGCGGTCGGGCGGTGCAGCTCGCCGACGAGCTTGCCGTCGGCGAGGAACACGACCCGGTCGGCGTACGAGGCGGCGACGGGGTCGTGGGTCACCATGACGACGGTCTGACCGGCCTGGTCGACGGACGCGCGCAGCAGGTTCAGCACCTCGCGGGCGGTGCGGGTGTCGAGCGCGCCGGTGGGTTCGTCGGCGAACATGACGGCCGGGCGCGTGATGAGGGCGCGGGCGATCGCGACGCGCTGCTGCTGGCCGCCGGACAGCTCGCCGGGCAGGTGCTTGCGGCGTTCGCTGAGGCCGACCTGCGCCAGTACCCGGTCGACGGCGTCGTTCTTGACCCGCCTGCCCGCGAGGCGCAGCGGCAGCGTCACGTTGTCCTGCACGGAGAACGCGGGCAGCAGGTTGAACGCCTGGAAGACGAACCCGACGCGCTCGCGGCGCAGCCTGGTCAGCTCGACCTCGGAGAGCTTCGACAGCTCCTCGTCCTCGAGCAGCACGGAACCGCTGGTCGGGCGGTCGAGCCCGGCGGCGCAGTGCAGGAACGTGCTCTTGCCGGACCCGGACGGGCCCATGACGGCCGTGAACGTCGCCTTGGGGAAACCGATGGTGACGCCGTCGAGGGCGGTCACCGCGTTGCGGCGGCCGCCGTAGGTCTTCCGCACTTCGGTGAGCCGCACCACGTCCACGGTGTTCTCCTTCTCTTGTCGCACAAGAGAAGGATCGCGGTTCGGCGCGCCCGGGACACTGGTGCGACCCGGCGGATGCGAGGTGGGGGTAGCCCTACCCCAGCGGCACGGTCCAGGTCACGGTCGTGCCCTTGGGTGAGGAGCGGATGTCGGAGCGGCCGCCCGCCTGCCGCGCGCGTTCCTCGAGGTGCCCCAGCCCGCGGTGGGTGACGCCCTCGGGGATGCCGCACCCGTCGTCGGCGACGACCAGGCGCAGCGCGTCGCCTCGTCCGATGTGGACGGACACGTGGTGCGCGCCGGAGTGGCGGACCACGTTGGACAGCGTCTCGCGCAGCGCGGCCCTGGCGTGGTCGGCGAGCGCGGCGGGCACGTCGGCGAGGTCGCCGTCGATCTCCAGGACGGGCTGGAACCCGAGCAGCTCACCGGCGATCGCGACCTCGGTGCGTGCCGACTCGGCGAGGTCGGTCGCGTGCTCCTCGGGGTCGGGGTTGCGCAGCGCGCGGACCACGGCCCGGACGTCGGCGATGGACGCGTCGAGCTGGTCGATGGCGTCGGCGAGCCGCTGGGCGTCCTTGCGTGCCAGCTTGCGGCTCGGGCGGCGGGCGAGCAGGTCGAGCTGCATGCCCGCCGCGTACAGGCGCTGGACGAGCACGTCGTGCAGGTCGCGGGCGATGCGCTCGCGTTCCTGGTAGAGGGTCAGCCGGGCGCGGGCGTTGGCGCCTTCGGCGAGCACGAGCACGAGCCCGGCCTGTGCGGCGAACGCGGTGAGCATCTCGACGGCGGTCTCGGCGAACGGCTGCGCACCGCGGTTGCGGTAGACGGTGAGCGCCCCGAGCCGCCGCTGCGCGGTGCCGAACGGCGCGGCCGCGAACGGTCCGAAGTTCCGCAGCTCACGGGGCACGAACGGGGCGGTACGCGGATCGGCGGCGACGTCGTCGACCACGATGGCGACACCGCTGCGGGCGGTGCGGGCGGCGGAGCTGCGCGGCGACAGGACGAGGCCGACGGGGTCGGTGAAGGTGGGGCCGGGGCTGCCGTGGGCGGCCTCGACGGTGAGGGCGCCGTCCTCGCCGCGGGTCATGACGAGCCCGAGGTCCGCCTTGGCCAGTTCGGCGGCGTGCCGCACGACGAGACGCAGCACCGCGTCCGGGTCCTCACCGGACAGTGCTGCCGTCGCGATCTCGGTGGAGGCGCCGAGCGCCTGCGCGGCAAGTGCGGGTTCCATACGCACGTCAGGTTAGTTCCAGAACGGCGTCGGCGGCGGCCGCCTCCTCGGGCCGGTGGGTGACGTGCACGACGGTGCGGCCCTTCAGGTTGGCGAGGACGCGGGCGGCGGTCGGCGCGTCGAGGTGGGCGGTGGGCTCGTCGAGGAGGAGCAGGTCGGCGTCGGCGAGCAGGGCGCGGGCGAGCGCGATCCGCTGGGCCTCGCCGCCGGAGGCGGTGGTGGGGTCGTCGTCGAGGCGGTCGACCCAGGCGGGCAGTTCGGCCTGCCGGAGCGCGTCGCGGAGCCGCTCGTCGGTCGCGTGCGGGTCGGCGAGGCGGAGGTTCTCGCGCAGGGTGGTCGCGACGAGGTGCGGCTCCTGCGGCACCCAGGCGGTGGTCGGCAGGGTCGCGGTCCCCCGCTCGGCGGGGAGCAACCCGGCCAGGAACGCGACGAGTGTCGACTTGCCGACCCCGGACGGCCCGACGACGGCGACGTGCGTCCCGGGTCGGACGTCGAGGTCGACGCCACGCACGGTGGGCGCGTCCGCTCCGGGCCACCGGATGTCCACACCCCGCAGCGCGACGGCCCGGTTCTGTCGGTGCTCGTCGGTACGCTGGATTTCGGGGGGCCGAGGGCCGCGCTCCGCCAGCGCGGCACGCAGCGGCGCCACGTGCTGGACGGCTGGCGGCAGCGGGGTCAGCGCCTCCGCCAGCGCCAGCGGGACCAGTGCCAGCACCGGCACCAGCAGCGGGTCCACCCCGCTCGCCAAGCCCAGCGCCGCCACGCTCGCCAGCCCCAGGCACAGCGTGATCAACGCCGCGGCCGCGCCCGCGCTCAACGCCTGCCGCCGGGCCTCGCGGGCCAGCGCCGCGTCCTCCCGCGCCACCTCGGCTCGGTGCGCGACATGCGTGCCGAACGCGATCAGGTCCGGAGCCGCCTCCAGCAGTGCCAGCACCCGGTCCGCGACCCGGCGACGGCCGTCCGCGAGCGCGCGGGTCGCGTGCCGGTCGACCGCGAGCGCGACGGCCGGTGCACCCAGGCCGGCCGCCGCGACCGCGATGACGAGCACGAGACCGGCCGCCGGCAGGATCGCCGACTGCACGGCCACGGCCGCCACGCACACGACCGCCGCCACCAGCGGTGGCAGCAGCACACGAGGGGTCAGGTCCCGCGCGGTGTCCACGTCGGTGGTGAGCCGCCGGTAGTCCGCGGTCCGCCACAGCCGCACCCGGCGCTCGGCCGCCATCCGGAAGGCCGCGTCGTGCGTGACCAGGCGTTCCGCGTACCGCAACCCCGCCCGCGCCAGGCCGAACGCGCGCACCCCCACCACCGCGACACCGAGCAACAGGATCGGCGGCTGTGTCGCGGCCTTCGCGATCAGCCACGCCGACGTCGCCGTCAACGCCACCCCCGCCAGCAACGCCGCCGCGCCCAGCGCCGCGCCCGCCAGCAACCTCGGCGTGACCAACGTCCGCAGCGGGACCCGCCTGATGTCCGAGCGGGTCACCGTGTTCGCGACGCGGGCGGGGGCGGGGTCCGCCACCCCGTCCGCCGCGCGGTGGCTCGCGAGCACCACGGCCGCGCCCGACGCCGCGATCGCCTCGTGGACGCGTGCCGCGTTGGCCGGGTCCTGGTGGGCGGTCGGCTCGTCGAGCAGGAGCACGTCCGCGCCGCGGCGCAGTGCCCGTGCCACCGCCACCCGCTGGCGTTCCCCTGTGGACAGTTCCGCGATCGGACGGTCGAGCACGTGTGTCAGGTTGAGCTGGTCCGCCAGGTCACCGACCTCGGCCCGCACGGTCCCGCCCGCGAACCGCGGCGTCTGCGGCACCCACGCCACCCGCCGCCGCCAGGCCTCGATGTCCACGTCGGACAGCTCGTGTGCGCCGACCCGGACCGAGCCGGACGAGGGTGCCACGAACCCGAGGATGGCCGCGAACGTCGTCGACTTGCCCGATGCGCTCGGCGTGTCCAGGTGCACGACCTCCCCAGGCCGGGCCGTGAACGTCACCCCGTCCGGTGCGAAGCCGTCCCGCCTGCGGACCCGCAGGTCGGTGACCGTCAGAGGACCCACCGGTGCCGCGGTGCCGAACTCCGGTGGCGCGGGCAGGTCCGCGATCTCCCGCACCGCCTGCATGCCCGCCTCGCTCGCGTGGTGCGCCGCGCCGGCCTGCCGCAGCGGCAGGTAGCACTCCGGTGCCAGGACCAGTACGAACAACCCCACCGCGAGCGACAGGTCGCCGCTGATCAACCGGATCCCGATCAGCACGGCCACCAGCGCCACCGACAGCGTGGCCACCAGTTCCAGCACCAGCGCGGACGCGAACGCCACCCGCAGCGTCGCCATCGTCGAACGGCGCTGCGACTCCGACAGCCGCCGGATCGTCGTCGCCTGTGCGTCGACGCGCCGGAACGCGGTCAGCACCGGCCGCGCCCGCACGAGCTCACGCAGGTGGTGTGCCACCCGCTGCTCCGTCGCCGACGCCTCGGCCACGCGGTCCTTCGTGCGCAGCCCGACCAGCGCCGCGAACAACGGCACGAGCGGCAACGTCAGGCCGACCGTCAGCGCCGACACCCAGTCCGCCGCCAGCAGCACCGCGCCGACGCCCAGTGGTAGGACCGCCGCGTTCACCAGCGCGGGCAGGTACACGGTGAAGTAGTCGTCGAGCGCGTCGAGTCCGCGCGTCGCGAGCACGGTCAGCGCCGACCCGCGCGGCACCGTCCACTCCGGACCCAACGCGAGCGCGCGGTCCAGCAGCCGCGCCCGCAGTTCCTCCTTCGCGCCCGCCGCCGCGCGGGCCGCGACCACCTGCGTCACCCACACCAGCAACGCCCGCGCCACCACCGCGCCCGCCAGCACGGCGAGCCCGCCCGCACCGGTGATCACCGACGCCAGCGCCCACGCCTGCACCACCAGCGCGGCACCGCTCATCCCGGCCAGCACCGCGCAGCCGACGAGCGCCCGCCGGGCCGCGCGAGAAAGCCTGGTCAACGGCCTCATGTCGTCACCCGCTTGCGGAACACCCAGTACGTCCAGCCCTGGTAGACCAGGACCGCGGGCGCGCCGAACCCGGCGACCCACGTCATCACGGTCAACGTGTACGGGCTCGACGCGGCCTCGGCGACGCTCAGCGAGTACGCCGGGTCCACAGTGGACGGAAGCACGTTCGGGTACAGCGCGCCGAACAACGCCAGCACGCCCGCGCCCAGCGTCACGCCGAGTGCCGCGAACGCCCGACCCTCACGGTTCCCGTCCAGGAACAGCCACGCGCACACCGCCGCGACCAGCACCGCGAACACGACGAGCCACGTCCACTCCGTGTCCGACCGCAACTGCACCGTGACGGCGAGCGCCATCAGCGGCGTCAACGCGACGGGCAGCAGCCGGAGCGCCAGCCTCCGGGCACGGTGCCGCAGCGGCCCGTCGGTCTTGAGCGCGACGAACACCGCGCCGTGGACCAGCGCGAACCCGGTCAACGCGAGCGCGCCGAGCGCCGTGTCCCAACGCACCGCGGCGAACGCGGACCCGACGCGGTTGCCGTTCTCGTCGAGCGGCAGCCCCAGCACGTTCCACGACAGCACGAGGCCGACGCCGAGCGTCGCGACGAGCGAGCCGCCGGTGATCACCGCGTCCCACACGGCGCGCCACCGGTCGGTGTCGACCTTGCCGCGCCACTCGAGGGCGACGCCGCGGCCGATCAACGCCAGCAGTAGCAACAACATCGGCAGGTAGGCCGCGCTGAACAGGCCCGCGTACCAGCCGGGGAACGCGGCGAACGTGGCACCGGCGGCGACGATCAGCCACACCTCGTTGCCGTCCCAGACCGGGCCGATCGTCGTGAGCATCGCGCGCCGCTCGGGTTCGGTGCGGCCGAGCAGGCGCAGCAGCATGCCGACGCCGAAGTCGAACCCCTCCAGGAACAGGTAGCCGAACCACAGCACGGCGATCGCGACGAACCAGAAGGTCTCCACGGCACGCTCCTCAGTACGCGAAGGTCAGGTTGTCGTCGGACTTGTCCCCGGGCTCCGGTTGCTCGATGCCCGCCCGCACGTAGCGGCGCATCAGCACGACCTCCACCACCGCGAGCACGCCGTAGGTGAGCGTCAGCGCGATCAGCGACGTCAGGACCTCGCCGACGGTCAGCCCGGACACGGCCCGCGCGGTGAACATCCACACACCGTCCACACCGGACGGATTGGGCACGACGACGAACGGCTGGCGCCCCATCTCGGTGAAGATCCAGCCGAAGCTGTTGGCGACGAACGGCAGCGCGATGCTCGCGAGGGCGAACCGGGGGAACCAGCGGCTCGTCGGCACGCGCCCGCGCCGCGTCAGCCACAGCACGGCCAGGCCCGCCGCGGTGCCGATGGCGCCGAGGCCGATCATGAACCGGAAGCTCCAGTACGTCACCGGCAGGTTCGGCACGTAGTCGATCGGCTGCCCGGACAGCTCACCGAGCCGCGGGTCGACCGGGTAGTGCGTGCCGTAGCGCTCCTGGTACCGCGTGACGAGGTCCTCGACCCCGGTCACCTCGGCGTCGAAGTCGCCGTGCGCCAGGAAGGACAGCAGCGCGGGCACGGTGATCGACTTGACGTTCTCGCAGTCCGGGTTCGACACGTCGCCGATCGCGAAGACCGAGAACCCGGCCGGCTGTTCGGTGTGGCACAGGGCCTCCGCCGACGCCATCTTCATCGGCTGCTGCTCGAACATCAGCTTCGACTGCAGGTCACCGCTGACCGCGAGCCCCGCGAACGCGACGACCCCGACCCACGCGCCGAGGCGCACCGACGTCCGCCACGTGCCCTCGTCCTCGCGGGACCGCCACAACCGCCATGCCGCGATGCCGACGAGGAACGTGGCCGCGACCGCGAAGGCGCCGAAGATCGCGTGCGGGAACGCCGCGAGGACGGTCGAGTTCGTCAGCACCGCCCAGATCGACGTGAGCCGCGGCCGCCCGTCGACCATCTCGACGCCGACCGGGTGCTGCATCCACGAGTTGGCGGCGAGGATGAAGTAGGCGGAGGCGACCGTGGCCAGCGAGAACGCCCACACGCACGCCAGGTGGACGCGCTTGGGCAGCCGGTCCCAGCCGAACATCCACAGCCCGAGGAACGTCGACTCGACGAAGAACGCGACGAGCCCCTCCATGGCGAGCGGCGCCCCGAACACGTCCCCGACGAAACGCGAGTACTCGCTCCACGCCATGCCGAACTGGAACTCCTGGACGATCCCGGTCACCACCCCCATGGCGAAGTTGATCATCAGGAGCTTGCCCCAGAACTTCGTCATGGCCAGGTAGCGCGGGTTGCCGGTACGCACCCACGCCGTCTGCATGCCGGCGACGAGCAGCGAGAGGCCGATCGTCAGCGGCACCATCAGGAAGTGGTAGACGGTCGTGATACCGAACTGCCACCGGGCGAGATCGAGTACTTCCACGCCTGCCACATTGCCTGCCGGAACCGGCGTTCCGGCAGGTCTCCGGGTCCTGTCCGCCTGGGACGTAGGTCCCGTGACGACCGCCATACCCGCACGTCAGGCGGCACGCGTACACTGGTTGGCGCCAGAGGGGAGTAGTTCCCGCGGCGGGCGTTCGCGTCCGCTCGGCGAGTGCATCGACATACTGACTCGTTTCACGGGTCCGGTGCCTCACCCGCTCACGAGCGGGCGAACGAGACCTC
This sequence comes from Actinophytocola sp. NPDC049390, assembly GCF_044466355.1. NCBI lineage: Bacteria > Bacillati > Actinomycetota > Actinomycetes > Pseudonocardiales > Pseudonocardiaceae > Actinophytocola > Actinophytocola sp. NPDC049390. The sequence continues at coordinate 120,999 of NZ_JBITMQ010000004.1, read as the reverse complement.
CGGCCGGGTAGAAGCATGCCCGGCCGGAGTCATGCTGCCTCCGTCCGGGCCCGACGCGGAGGGAATTCCGTCCACATGGGCCACTGGCTCCTCGCTTTCGTATCGGCGTACGGCGCCGTCTTCCTGCTCGAGCTGCCCGACAAGACCACGGCGCTGACGCTCGTGCTGTCCAGTCGCTTCCGCGGCAAGCCGGTGCTGCTGGGTGCCGGGCTGGCGTTCGCGTTGCAGGCGGTCATCGCGGTCGCGCTGGGCAGTGCGATCACCCTGCTGCCGGACCGGGTGGTGGCCGCGGCGATCGCGCTGCTGTTCGGGGTCGGGGCGTTCCTGCTGTGGCGGGAGAGCCGCGAGAGCGACAGCGACGACGCCGACGGCGCCGGTCCGGTGAACCGGGACGCGACGACGTTCGTGCGCGCGGCGATGATCTCGTTCGGCACCCTGTTCCTCACCGAATGGGGCGACGCGTCGCAGGTCACGGCCATCGGGGTGGCGGCGCGCTACGCGAGCCCGATCGCGGTCGGCCTCGGCACCTTCCTCGCGTTGATGAGCGTGACCGTGCTGGCGCTGCTGGTGGGCCGCAAGCTGCGGGCCAAGGTGCCCGCGCACGTCATCCAGCGCGGTGCCGCGGTCGTGTTCGGCGCGTTCGCGCTCATCGCGCTGTGGCAGGCGGTCCTCTGACCTGTGTCGACCGTTTGGCGGATACACAGCGTGTCCGGGGCGGAGTTACAGTGCGAACGTCTCGAACCTGCCGCCCAGGACCCGGCGCGCCGCACCACACCGTCGAGGGACCCCGCATGGGCTGGGACGATCACGAGGCGGGCGACGTACTCGTCGTCCAGGCCGGGTTGATCAGCGAACGACTCTCGCGTGTCGCTCTCGACGTGAATGTCGCGCTCAGTGACACCGACGGGCTCGTGCGAGCCCGTCTCGAACAGGCCATCACCCGGCTCGACCAGGCCATCCGGGACATCCGGCTGCTGGCCGCGGGCCAGCAGCGCCTGGGGGCGGGAGGTGCCGGCCGGCGACGGGGGTGAGTCACCACGCCACCCAGCGGACGAACCGAGCACGTCCGAGTCGCCGGCCGGCTGCCCCGTCACTTCTGGCGGGGCAGCCGCAGCACGCCCTTGACCACGTCCTGGGCCACCTCGCGCAGCTTCGTGCCGGTGCCGCGCGAGTGGTTGCGCAGCAGCGTGAACGCCTCGTCGACGGTGATGGACTCCCGCTCGGCGAGCATCCCCTTGGCCTGCTCGATCACCACCCGGGTGTCGAGCGCGCCCTGCAGCTGCGTGGCACGTGCCGCCAGCTCACGGCTGCGGTGGGCGGTCACCCCGAGCGACATCGTGTTGACCAGCCCCCGGCTCACCACGTCGTCGTCCGCCGCCACGTGTCCCGGCGTCGCCGTGTACAGGGTCAGCGCGCCGACGACGTCGTCGCACAGCACGCACGGCAGTCCGACCGCGGCGGCGACGCCCGCGTCCAGCGCGACCGGGGCGAACCTCGGCCACCGCAGCCGGGCCGCGCTGAGGTCGGCGCACTCCACCCGCGCACCGGTCCGCAGCACGTCGATGCCGGGGCCCTGCTCGTAGGCCAGTTCGAAACGGGTCAGCAGTTCGGCCGTCTCCTCGGACGCGCCCGCCATGGCGGGTGCGCCGTCGAGGTCGAGCGCCAGCAGGGCGGCGGCCTGCACGTCGAGCAGTTCGGCGCACATCACGGTGAGGCGTTGCCGCTGGGCGGGCTCGTCCAGTCCGCTCACGAGGATCTCGGTGAGGTCCACCAACCTCCGGCTGCGCTCGTTCATCTGTCCAATCTCAAACCCCTGTGCACGACCTCGGCCGCGATCGCGGCGAGTGGCTCGTCCATCGCGAACGCTCTGGCGCGCAGTACGACGAGCGCGTCCTCGGCGCGGCAGCCGAGTTGTTCGGCGACTATGCCACTGGCCTGGTGCACGACCGCATGGTGGTTGGCACCCACGAGCACCGGGAGGTCGAGCGGGTCGGCGCTGTCCGGCGCGAGGAGCGACGAGTGCACCAACGCGTCGGCGACCGTGGCCAGCATCGCCGCCGACCGTGCCGACTCCGCGGGCGGGTCGAACACGGTGAGCACGCCCAGACAACCGGTGGCGGTCCGCAGTGGCGCCGCCGCGACCGCGTGGACCCCGAACTCGGCCACCTGGGACGCGAACTCCGGCCACCGCGACGGCAGCGCCGTCTCGTCCACCGCGACGGCGGCCCTGGCCTCGGCGACGTCGTGGACCGGCCCCTCGCCGAGGGTGAACTCCACCTCCTGGGCCGCGGTCGCGACGCCGTCGGACCCCACGTTCACGGCTTCTTCCCGGTTGCCGAGGAGGAGGCTGACCCCGACGTGCTCGACACCGAGCGCCGAGGCGACGGCCGTGATGAAGCGCGGCTCCGCCGACGTACCGTGCCACGCCGCCAGCCGGGCGGCGTGGTGGGCGTTCATCTCGGCGGCGGCCAGGTGCCTGCGTTCGATCGCGCGGTGCATCTCGGCCATGTCCAGGTGCAACCCGCGCAACGTCGGACTTGCCCGCACCGCAAGCTGTTCGTGGCGGGCGGCGACCTGAGCGGCACGCTGTGCACGATCCTTCTCGCGGCTCGCGCGCCGACTCGCCCTGGCGGTATACGACACACCGGAGTGCGGTTCAGGCACCCGGCACATCGTACTCGCGTTCAGCCTTGATCGGCCGGCTCCATCAGCAGGACGACGCCGCCGTCCGCACTGTTCAACGGGTTGCAGGTCAGCGAGCACGTGAAGGCGCGGCCACGTCGGTTCACCGCGGCCACGTCCACCGGTCCCGTCCGGCTCCGGCCTGCGACGCAGTCACGGATCAGGGTGGCCAGCCCGGCGGTCGGCAACCCGAAGTCGAGCTTGAAGAAGTCCTCGTTGTCGACCTCGGCGGCACGCAGCCCCCACAGTTCCTCGGCGCCCCGGTTCCAGCTGCGCACCCGCAGGTGCGCGTCCAGCACCACCACCCCGGCCGCGACGCTCGACAGCACGCCCTCGAGGAACGTGCGTGCCTCGCCGAGCTCGTCGCCGCGGATCCGCATCTCCTCGTTCATGGTCTCCAGTTCCTCGTTGCCGGACTGGAGTTCCTCGTTGGTGGTCTCGAGTTCCTCGTTGGTGGACTGCAGTTCCTCGTTCGTGGTCTCCAGTTCCTCGATGCTGGACTGGAGTTCCTCGTTGGTGGTCTCGAGTTCCTCGTTGGTTGACTGGAGTTCCTCGTTCGTGGTCTCCAGCTCCTCGCGGCTGCGCTTGACCTCCTGCTGCAGCTGGGTGAACAAGGTGTTGTCGATGAACGCGATGCCCGCGCCGAGCAACTCGCCGTCGATCGCGATCAGCGGCTGCACCACGATGTCGAGGTACTGGACCTCGTCGGCGGCGATCCGGCGCTCGACGGCGTTGACGCGCACCGGGCGGCGGGTGTCGTGCGCCTGCTCGATGAGGGACCGCAGTTCGAGCGGCCGGTAGGAGATCTCCAGGTCCCGGAACGGCCTGCCGACGTCCGAGGGCCCCATTCCCAGCAAGGCCCGCGCCTGGCCGTTGACCTGGATGAGGACGCCCGCCATGTCCACCGCCACGATCGCGTTCGGCGCGGTGTCCAGCACCAGGTCGCGGACGTTCCGCTGCCGGTCGCCGTCCTCCGGGACCGCGATCGTGCGCACGGGACGGCTCGGGGACAGCGGCCGCGGCACCGTGCCGCCCCGGCGGCGGAACATGCGGTGCCGCATGCTCACCACCTCGAACCGGTTGCCGTCGGCCAGCAGCATCTCCGCCTTGCCGAGGAACAGGCACGCGCGGTCGTTCATGGCGAACGTGAAGCGGTCGACGATCGCCTGCTGCGCCTCGACGTTGAAGTACATGAGCGTGTTGCGGCACACCAGCAGGTGCAGCCGCGAGATCGGCGCGTCCCTCGTGATGTCGTGGCGGCCGAAGATGACCCGCCTGCGCAGGTCGGTACGGAACGAGACCGCGTCACCCTGCGGTTCGAAGTACTTCTCCACCAGTCCGGCGGGCAGGTTCTCCACGGCCTTCGACGGGTACGTGCCGAGCCGCGCCCGCCGCAGCGCCTCGTCGTCCACGTCGGTGCTGTAGATCTTCACGCGCCGCACGCACTGCTCGACGCCGAGCACCTCGGCGAGCACGATCGCGAGCGTGTACGCCTCCTCGCCGGACGAGCAGCCCGCGCTCCACACACGGATCTCCTCGTCGGCGTCCAGTCCGAGCAGCAGCTCCGGCAGCACGGTGTCGCGCAGGTGGGCCCAGCTCTCCTCGTCGCGGAAGAAGCCGGTGACGTTGATCAGGATGGTGTTGAACAACGCGCCGAACTCGGCCGCGCTCGCCTCGAGCAGGTCCTGGTAGTCGGGGTACTCCGCGACGCCGATGTCGGCCATCCGCTTGCGGATGCGCCGGGTGAGCGAGCTGCGCTTGTAGCCGGTGAAGTCGAAACCGCGGGCGTCGCGGATGAACCGGAGCAGCTCTTCGAGGTCGGGGTCCGTCGGCTGGGTCACGGTCGGTTCGCCACCAGGATGTCGGCGATCGTCGACGTGGTGACCCCCACGACGTCGAACTCTCTCGCGGGGTCGTTCATCGCGCGCGACTGCCGGTTCTCACGGCAGGAGCCTAATGCCCGGAGGTCATCCGCGTTGCCGCCGCAACGCCGCGGCGAGGTCCTCGGTCGTGCGGACCATGGCGACGAGGAAGTCGACGAGGTGCGTGCGGGTGATGTCCAGTTCGCCGCGCAGCCAGGAGGCGAACAGTTCCAGCGTGCCGTGGACGAGCGTGAGCGCGGCCAGCTCGCGGTCCGGTTCCGGCGGGGCCTGCGCGCCGAGCATCGCGGCGCCCTGGTCGGCGACCACGCGTGCCATGGCGCGGACGGAGGTCTGGCGTGCGGCCCGCAGCTCGTCGGTGGCCTGCGACTGGACCAGCAGGTGGCCGCGCCGCGGGTCCTCGGTGAAGAAGTCGACGAGTGCCACGATCACCGCGCGGACCCGCACGTCCGGGTCGGGTGCGGTGTCCGCGATCGCCTTGGCGACCACCGCGAACGCGTGTGCCGTCACCTGTTCGCGGACGGCGAGCAGCAGCGCCGCCGGGTCGCGGAAGCTCTCGTAGAAGTAGCGGTCGTTGAGCTTGGCGCGGGCGCAGACCCCGCGGACGGTGACGCGTTCCCAGCCGCCCTCGGCGAGCAGGTCGAGCGCGGCCTCGCGCAACGCGGCGCGCCGCCTGGTCTTTCGCTCGTCGGGGCTGGCGCCACCGTAGGTCTTCATGCGAACCTATGTTATCTGGTGACGTCCTTCACCAGAAGGGAGCTGGGTCATGCGGCAGCCGATCAGCCCGGGCACGCGCCTGTGGGACGAGACCGGGCTCGTCACGTTCTCCCTGACCACCGGCGCGGCGTTCGCGTTGCAGGTGATGCACCCGGCGGTCGGCGCGGTCGTCGGTGAGCACTCGGTGTTCCGCACGGACGCGATCGGGCGCGCCCAGCGGTCCATCGCGTCGGTGATGACGTGGGTGTACGGCGGCGAGGAGGCGCTGCGCGAAGGCGACCGCCTCCGGGCTCTGCACGCGCCACTGACGTCCACCGTGGACGGCACGCGGTACACGGCGCTGGCGTCCGGCCCGTGGGCGTGGATCATCCTGACCGCGCCGTACGCCTACACGGTCGGCGCGAAGTACTTCTCGAAGCGGCCGCTGACGCGGGCCGAGGAGGAGGAGTTCTACGCGGAGATCGTGCAGCTGGCGCGGAACCTGCACGTGGCGGAGAAGGAGATCCCGCCGACCTACGACGCCTACCTCGAGTACTTCGCCGACATGGTCGACGAGACGCTGGTCGCCCACCCGACCGCGTACGAGTTCCTGGAGTCGACCCGCCACACCCCGCCGCCGGTCGACCTGCCCGCCGTGCTCCGCCCGCTGTGGCGGGTGGCGATGGACGTGCCCGGCCGCGTCCAGCACTTCGTCACGATCGGCACGCTGCCCGCGGCGGCCAGGGAGAAGCTGGGCCTGACGTGGACGTCCCGCGACGAACGGGCCCTGCGGTTGCTGGGTGCCGTGGTGGGGCGGGTGCTGCCGCTGCTGCCGGAACGGTTGCGGTACTTCCCCATCGCGTACGAGGCACGCCGGGCCGAGCGGGCGCGGCGGGCGCTACGCCGAGCTCTTCTGCGCCGCCCGGTATGACCCGGGCGCGGTGTCGTAGGCGCGCTTGAACGCCTTCCCGAACGCGTACTCGGACGCGTAGCCACTGCGGGCGGCGACCGTGCGCAGCGGGTCGTCGGACTCGCGGAGCAGCCGGGCGGCCGTGGTCATCCGCCACCACGTCAGGTAGGTCAGCGGCGGCTGGCCGATGATCGCGGTGAAGCGCTTCGCGAACGCGGCACGGGACAGCCCGGCGACCGCGGCCAGGTCCTCGACCGTCCACGGCTTCTCGGGGTGGCGGTGGATCTGGCGCAGCGCGGCGGTGATCGCCGGGTCGCGCAACGCGGTGGCCCAGCCGGACTGGCCTTCGGGCTGGTCGTCGAGCCAGGCACGCAGCACGTACAGCAGGAGCATGTCGATCAGCGCGGGCACGGCGGCCTCGGTACCCGGCCGAGGGTCGGCCACCTCCTGCCCGAGCAGTTCGACGGCGGCCCGCAGCGAGGGGTGCTGCCCGACCCGGGCAGGCACGTGGACCATGGCGGGCAACTCGGTGAGCAGCGGGTGCGGCCGGGCGGCGTCGAACCAGTAGTAGGCGCACAGCAGCTCGGTGACCGGCCCGGCGCCGTCGATGCGCATCTCGTCGAGCGGCGCGGCGTCGTGCGGTTCCGGTTCGAAGTCGACGAGCGGGCTGTCCGGGTGGTCGGCGAGCGCGTGCCCGTCGCCGTGCGGGGTGAACAGCACGTCGCCCGGGCTGAGCCGCCTGGGTTCGCCGTGGTCGGAGAGCAACCAGCAGCCGCCCTCGAGGACGACGTGGCATCCGGCGGCCGGGCCGCGCTGGAACCGCACCCCCCACGGCGCCTGGCTGGAGGACCGCGCGGCCGAGGGCCGTCCGGTCCGCAGGGTGATCAGCACGTCGCTCAGCACGTCCACACGAAGACTCTAGGACATCCATCAGAGCTTCTGAACCATCCACAGTCTTTCCCGACGCCCATAACGTCGAGGACATGACTTCACACGTTGTGGTCGGCGCGGGCCCGACCGGTACCGCGACCGCACTCCTGCTGGCCACCACGGGCGACGACGTACGGGTGATCACCCGCCGCGGCACCGGCCCGTCACACCCGAGGATCGAACTGGTCGCGGCCGACGCGACCACCCGGCTGACGGAGCTGTCCGGCGGCGCCGCCACGATCATCAACTGCGCGATGCCCTCGTACGACCGGTGGCCCGAGGAGGCACCGGCGCTGTCGGCGGCCCTGCTGTCGGCGGCGGAGGCGACGGGTGCCGCGTACGTGAGCCTGTCCAACGTGTACGGCTACGGCCCGGTCGACGGCCCGCTGACCCCCGGCCTGCCCATGCGCCCCACGACGATCAAGGGCGAGGTCCGGACGCGGATGTACCTGGACGGGCTCGCCGCACACGAGGCGGGCCGCATCCGGTTCGCGGAGGTACGCCCAGGCGACTACCTGGGGGTCGCCGCGTTCGCGCTGTTCAACCTGATGATCGCCCCGAACGTGCTGGCGGGCCAGGAGATCGTGTTCCCGGCGGACCTGGACGTGCCGCACAGCTGGACCTACACCGGCGACGTCGCGGCGACACTGGTCGCGGTGGCGAGGTCGGAGGCGTCGTGGGGCCGCGCGTGGCACACCCCGCAAACCTCGGACATCCCGATCCGGGCGATGGCGGCCCGCTTCGCCGAGGTGGCCGGCGTGCCGCTGCCCTCGATCCGCGAGATGACCGCGCTGGAGCTGCACGCACAGGCCACCGCCGACCCGGTCATGGCGGAGATGCCCGAGATGCAGTACCTGTACCGCCGCCCGGCGGTCATGGAATGGACGGACACGGCGACGGTCCTCGACCTGAAGCCGACCCCGCTGGACGACGTCCTGCGCGAGCTGGCGACCAGCTGACGCTCACCGGAGGGGGGGCGCCCCCCCCGCGGGCCCCCCCCCGCCCCGCGGGCCCCCCCCCCCCCCCCCCCGGGGGGCGGCGGCCCCCCCCCCCCCCCCCCCCCCGCCAGGACCTTCGGCCCCACGACCGCCCCGTCGAGGGGCTCGAAGCTCACCACGCCGACGCTCGCCCGCAGCCCCGGCACCCCGCGTACCGGCGCCGCGATGCCGGACGCGCCGGACTGCAGTTCGCCGGTCGTCGCGAGCCAGCCCGGGTCCTCCGAACGGAGCCCGATCGCCTTGCCCGCCGCGCCCCGCGACAGGGCGTGACGGGTGCCGACCCGGTACGCCACGTGGTAGGTCGTCCACGACGGTTCGATCACCGCGATCGCCTGGGCCTCCTCGCCGTCCGCGACGGTCAGGTGGGCCGTCGCGCCGACGGACTCCGCCAGTTCACGCAGGGCGGGGAGGGCGGCCAGGCGCAGCTGCGGGGTCACGCTCGCCGCCAGCCGCAGCAAACCGAGGCCCAGCCGCACCTTCGAGCCGTCGCGCCGGACCAGGCCGCGTTCCTGCAGCGGCACCAGCAGCCGGTAGACCGCCGCGCGGGACGCGCCGATCGCGGTGGCCAGGTCGCTGATCGTCGGTGCCTCCGACTCGGAGTCCGCCACCGCCTGCAACAGCGCCAGGCCGCGTTCCAGGGTCAGCGAGCTCTCCCGGCCGGTCCCCGCCGGCGGGCGGGCCGCGGGCTGGATGGGACGGATCGGGCGGGCCACCTCAGACCGCCGGGACCACTCTGCCCGTGACCGGTGCGATGCCGACCACCGAACCGTCCTCGCCCGGCGCGGTCGCGGTGATCACGACCTCGTCGCCGTCCTCCAGGAACGTCCTGGTCACGCCGTCGGCGAGGGTGATCTTCTCCCGGCCGCCCCACGACAGTTCCAGGAAGCAGCCGCGCTGGTTCTTCTCCGGGCCGGACACCGTGCCCGACGCGAACAGGTCGCCCGGCCGGACGGTCGCGCCGTTGACCGTCATGTGCGCGAGCTGCTGCGCGCACGACCACGACATGTCGGAGAACCGCGGCCGCGAGACCACCGTGCCGTTCCACTCGACCTTCAGCGCCAGGTCGAGGCCCCACGGCGGGTCCTCCCGCAGGTACGGCAGCCGGGGGTGGTCGAAGTCGGGCACCGGCACCCGCGCCATCGCGAACGCGTCCAGCGGGGTGATCCACGCGGAGATCGACGTCGCGAACGACTTGCCGAGGAACGGGCCCAGCGGCTGGTACTCCCAGCCCTGGATGTCGCGTGCCGACCAGTCGTTCACCAGCACCACGCCGAAGACGTGTTCGGCCGCCGCCGACGTCGGCACGCGGCGGGCGACCGGGCCGCCGCACACGAACCCGACCTCCGCCTCGATGTCGAGCCGGCCGCTCGGGCCGAAGTGCGGGCCGGACGAACCGCGTCGCTGGCCGTGCGGACGTTCGATGTCCGTGCCGGAGACCACGACCGTGCCGGACCGGCCGTGGTAGCCGACCGGCAGGTGCGTCCAGTTCGGCAGCAGCGGCTCGCTGTCCGGCCGCATGATCCGGCCGACGTTCTCCGCGTGGTAGCGCGACGAGTAGAAGTCGACGTAGTCGCCGACGGTGAACGGCAGCGCCATCCGCACGTCCGTCAGCGGCACCAGCGTCGCGCCCGTCGGCGGCGCCGACATGGCGACCAGGTCCAGCAGCCGTGCCCGCAGCACGCTCCACTCGGCGCGGGTCGCGGCCAGCAGCGGGTCCAGCGACGGACGCGACACCAGGTCGGCGACGTCGCCGAGGTCGTGCGCGACCGACCGCAGCGGCAGCGCGTGGTCGCCCACCCGGACCGCCACCTGTGGACCGTCACCCGCGTCGACCACGCCGTACGGCAGGGTCTGCGGGCCGAACGGCTGGTCTCGCGCGAAGGCTGGGTCGTGCACCCACGAGGCGGTCACAGCAGGTCCAGTTCCTCGAGGTCGGTCACCGGGTCGGTCAGCGAGCACGACCCGTAGGACGCGAACACGCCGCGCACGGAGAGCGCCTCGTGCTCGGTCAGGTTCTGCGCCTCCTCGGCGAGTGCCTTGCCGTCGGTGGCCGCGAGCGCCGCCCGCACGTCGTCGGCTTCGGCGCCCGCGAGCAGGCGGCCGGTGGCGATCAGCAGGTTGAGGAAGCCGTGGTGGGTGAAGCCGGTGTCGGCCGCGGTGTGCCGGACCGCGTTGTGCAGGCCCGCGGTCGCCTTGAACGACGCGCCACCGGCGTTGATCACCGAGAGGAAGTCGAAGACCTCCTCGACGCTCGGGAAGTTCTCGGCCGACAGCCCGCCGCAGCGCAGCTTGGGCCAGCTGCCGTGCTCGATGACGCGCTGGATGCCGTCGAGCCAGCCCGCGCCGCCGCGACGCGGCTCGATCACCCGGATCACGTCCTCCGGCACGAACTCGGAGACACGCTCGAGCCACACCTCGTCGACGTCGGACGGCGCGGGCATCTCGACCATGCGCAGCGCGAGCAGCTCGGCTCGCGACTCGACGATCGACAGCGCCTTCGGCACACCGCCGAGACCGGTGTCGATGACGAGGGACAGCTCCACCGGCTTGCCGGGCTTCACCTTGATCAACTCGGTGATGAGCTCTGGCAACCGGGAGGCCGGGCACAGGAAGAGACCCACCAGGTCGGCGTGATCGCTCGATCTGCCTTCCAGGTGCAACCGCACCGCGTCGGGCACGGTCGCGTTCCCGGGCGGGAACAAGGCGGCGTCGTCGATGAGACGGGCGAGCAGGGATGGCACGTCCCGCTGATCCGATGCGGGCTGAGGTGCGGCGCTTGACACGGCTGACACGCTAGTAGCGTATCGGCAACTGAACAAAGATGTCCGACTATCGGACGTTTCGGAGAGGCCCATGCCTTACTACCGCAGCGTCGGGGAGATCCCCCGAAAGAGGCACACACAGTTCCGCTCACCAGACGGCAGCCTGTACGCCGAGGAGCTGATGGGCGTGGAGGGCTTCTCTTCCGACTCGGCTCTCCTCTACCACCGCCACCTGCCGACGGCGATCGTGAACGCCGAGGTCGTGGCCGACTTCCGCGGCCAGCTGACCCCCAACCACCCGTTGAAGCCACGGCACTTCCGGACCCAGGACCTGAAGGCGGAAGGACAGCGCGAGGCCGACGCGGTGACCGGCCGCCGGACCCTGTTCGGCAACAACGACCTGACGATCGCGTTCGCCATCGCGTCCGCACCGAGCCCGCTGTACCGCAACGCGGCCGGTGACGAGCTGCTGTACGTCCAGGCCGGCGCCGCCACGATCGAGACCATCTACGGCGCGCTCGAGGTCACGGACGGCGACTACGTCGTGCTGCCGACCTCCACCACGTACCGCGTGCTCCCCCACGGCGAGACGCGTCTGTACGTCATCGAGGCGACCGGCCACATCGGCCCGCCCAAGCGGTACCTGTCGACGAAGGGCCAGTTCCTGGAGCACGCGCCGTACTGCGAGCGCGACCAGCGCGGCCCGGCCGAGCCACTGCTCGCGGACGGCACCGACGTGCCCGTGCTGGTCCGCCACCGCGCGGGCCTCACCCGGTTCACCTACGCCAACCACCCGTTCGATGTCGTCGGCTGGGACGGCTGCCTCTACCCGTGGGTGTTCAACATCCGCGACTTCGAGCCGATCACGGGTCGCGTGCACCAGCCACCGCCCGTGCACCAGACGTTCGAGGGCCCGAACTTCGTGGTCTGCTCGTTCTGCCCGCGCAAGGTCGACTACCACCCGCTGTCGATCCCGGTGCCCTACAACCACGCGAACGTCGACTCCGACGAGCTGATGTTCTACGTCGGCGGGAACTACGAGGCGCGCAAAGGCTCCGGCATCGACATCGGTTCGCTGTCGCTGCACCCGTCTGGCTTCACCCATGGCCCCCAACCGGGTGCCGCGGAGGCGTCCATTGGTGCGGACTATTTCGACGAAACCGCGGTCATGGTGGACACGTTCCGGCCGCTGGACCTCGGCGAGGCGGCCATGACCTGCGAGGACCCCGCTTACGCGTGGTCGTGGTCGGGGCGCGGCCCGGGCAGCTGACCCTGGTGAAACGGGACGGCCGCACGGGCCGACTCTCCTGGCAGCGAACTGCCTGGATTGGGGGAGCCCGTGCGTACCCGCCTTACCTCAGCGCGCCCGAAAACAGCTCTGGTCGCCGCGGCAGGCCTCCTCGCCGGGGTGCTGACCACGCTCACGTCCGCCACGAACGCGGTCGCCGCGGTGCCCACCGGGTTCACCGACACGGCCGTGATCAGCGGCCTGTCCTCGCCGACGAACGCGGTGTTCGCGCCGGACGGCCGGGTGTTCGTGAGCGAGAAGAGCGGCCTGGTCAAGACGTTCGACTCGCTCGCCGACACCACCGCGACGATCACCGCGGACCTGCGCACGCAGACGCAGGACTTCTGGGACCGGGGCCTGCTCGGCCTCGCGCTCGACCCGGCCTATCCCACGCGGCCGTACCTGTACGTCCTGTACACCTACGACGCCGTACCGGGTGGCACGGCGCCCCAGTGGGGTGACCAGTGCCCCACCCCACCGGGCGCCACCGACCAGGGCTGTGTCGTCACCGGCCGCCTGTCGCGGCTGACCGTCGGCACGGACGGCGTCGCGACCGGCGGCGAGCAGGTGCTGCTCACCGACTGGTGCCAGCAGTACCCGTCGCACTCGATCGGCACGGTCGCGTTCGGCCCGGACGGCGACCTGTACGTGGGCGGCGGTGACGGCGCGAGCTTCAACTTCGCCGACTGGGGTCAGCGCGGGAACCCGTGCGCCGACCCGCCGAGCCCGGCCGGGGTGAACCTGGCACCACCGGACGCCCGCGGTGGCGCGCTGCGGTCGCAGTCGCCGCGACGCCCGGCCGGTGAGCCGGTGACGCTGGACGGCACGATCACCCGCGTCGACCCGGACACCGGGGCCACGCAGATCGTCGCGTACGGCCTGCGCAACCAGTTCCGCTTCGCGTTCCGCCCGGGCACCAGCGAGATCTGGGCGGGTGACGTCGGCTGGAACACGTGGGAGGAGATCAACCGGATCACGAACGTCTCCGACGCGACGGTCGAGAACTTCGGCTGGCCGTGCTACGAGGGCACCGGCCGCCAGTCCGGCTACGACGGCGCGAACCTGACGATGTGCGAGTCGCTGTACAGCGTCGGGCAGACCGCCCCGTACTACGCCTACAACCACAGCGCGTCGGTCGCCAGTGGCGACGGCTGCCCGACCGGCGGCTCGTCGATCGCGGGCGTCGCGTTCGAGACGACCAGCAACTACCCGGCGGCCTACGACGGCGCCCTGTTCTTCGCGGACAGCTCGCGTGGCTGTATCTGGGCCATGCGGCGCGGCGCGGACGGCCTGCCGAACCCGGCGACGATCGTGCCGTTCGTGACCGGCGTGAACGCGCCGGTGCAGGTGCTGACCGGCCCCGGCGGCGACCTGTACTACGTGGCACTGGGCGCTGGTCAGCTGCGCCGTGTGAGCTACCCGGCGGGCACGAACCAGGCGCCCACGGCGGTGGCCACGGCCAACCCGACGTCCGGCACCGCGCCGCTGACCGTGCAGTTCACCGGTTCGGGCTCGACGGACCCGGAGGGCGGCGCGCTGACCTACGCGTGGGACCTCGACGGCGACGGCGCGTACGACGACTCGACCGCCGCGAACCCGAGCTACACCTACCTGACGCAGGCGTCGGTCACGGCACGGCTGCGGGTCACCGACCCCGGCGGCCTGACCGGCACGGCGTCGGTGGTGATCACGGTCGGGAACCCGCCGTCGAACTCGCCGGTCGTGACCATCGACAACCCGACCGCGTCGACGCAGTGGAGCGTCGGCCAGACCGTCCCGTTCGCGGGCCGGGCGGCCGACGCGCAGGACGGCACGCTGCCCGCGTCCGCGTTGTCGTGGCAGCTCACGTTGCAGCACTGCACGTCGTCGACCAACTGCCACGCCCACAACGTCCAGTCGTGGGACGGGATCGCGTCCGGCAGCTTCGTCGCGCCGGACCACGAGTACCCGTCGTTCCTGGACCTGACGCTGCGGGCGACCGACTCGGACGGCAACACGACGGCCCAGACCGTGCGGCTGAACCCGCGCACGGTGGCGCTGACGTTCACGTCCAGCCCGAGCGGCGCGCGGCTGGTGGTGGGCACGGTCGAGCAGGTCACGCCGTTCACGCGGACCGTGATCGTGGGCTCGAACAACTCGGTCAGCGCGCCGAGCCCGCAACGCCTCACGTTCGGCCTGCGGTTCCGGTTCTCGAGCTGGTCGGACGGCGGGGCGCAGAGCCACAACATCATCGCCCCCGCGACCGCGACGACCTACCGGGCGAACTTCCGGCTGTGCCTGTGCTGACCCCTACTGGCTGACCGCGATGCGCACACCGATCCCGACCAGCAGGGTGCCCATCACCGCGTCGATCGTCCGCCGGACCTTCGACGTGGTGAGGAACCGCCGCAGCACGGTGACCACGTTCGACAGGACCGTGAACCAGACGAGCGTGGTCACCGCGGCGACGGCGGCGAGGATCGACGTGTCGACGACGGTGGCGTCGTGCGGCAGGAACTGCGGCCACAGCGCGAGAAAGAAGACCGCGACCTTCGGGTTGAACAGGTTGGTGAGCAGGCCCTGGCGGTAGGCGACGAACGCGCCGCGCCGGGTCCGCTCGGCCTCCGGCTCCTTCGTCTGCTCGTAACCGCCGCGACGCGCGGCGAGCAGCGACTGAACGCCGAGCAGCACGAGGTAGGCCGCGCCGACGAGCTTGACCACGGTGAACGCGACCGCGGACGCGGCGAGCAGCCCGGCGATGCCGACGGACGTCACGACCGCCCAGGCCAGCACCCCGGACGCGATGCCCGCCGCGCACGCCATGCCCGCGCGACGGCCACCGGACAGGACGCTGCGGAGCACGATGACGAAGTCGGGTCCGGGCGACATGGCGGCGAGGAGGATGACGCCCGCGAGGGCGAGGGCCTGGGGCACGGTCACCGCGCCAGGCTACCGACGCCGTCGATTGTCGTTCCAGAGCAAGTTAGGTTACCCTAACCGCGGGGAGGTGCTCCTTGACCGATCGACCGCCGACGCCGAGTCCGGGCGAACGCGCCAGGACCATCGCCGCGCGTGGCCCGGCGACGCTGCTGCCACCCATGCGGTCACTGCCGCCGACCGGCGCGGTGGCCGACCGCGTGACGCCCTTGCTCCACCACGTGCACGAGGACGGCGTCGTGTCGGTGCTACTGCCGGACGACCACCAGCTGCCGACGGCTCTCGCGAACGGTGTGCTCACGTCGATGGTCGAGGTCGTCGACATGGCGCCGGTGCCGCTGCGGGAGTCCGTGCGCGGACTGCTGTGGATCACCGGTCAGCTGTCGGCGCTGCCACTGCCCGCCGCGCGCGGGGTGGCGCTGACGATCGCGGCGCAGCGCCCCGATCCCCGCCTTCTGGACCTCGGCCACGGGGCCACTCTCCTGCGGCTCACGCCGGTGTCGATGGTGATCGCGGACGCCGACGGCACCCACCCGGTCACGCAGTCGACGTTCGCGGCGGCCGACCCGGACCCGTTCTGCCACGAGGAGGCGGGCTGGCTACGACACCTCGAGCTGTCGCACACCGAGGTCGTGCACACACTGCGCCGCCACCTGCCGGAGCCCTTGAAGGGCGGACACCTGCGGCCGCTGGGCCTGGACCGCTACGGCCTGCGCCTGCGGGTGGAGGACATCGACGGCGACCACGACATCCGGCTGGCGTTCTCACGGCCCATCACGACGCTGCAAGAATTGTCGGACGAACTGCGCAGGATGGTCGGCTGCCCGTTCCTGGCGCTACAGCACGGGGTCTAGCCGCAGGTCGAGGGCGTCGAGCGACACGTCGACGGCCCGCGCGATGGCAACCACGGTGAAGAACGCGGGCGTGGGGATCCGCCCGGTCTCGATCTTGCGCAGGGTCTCGACGGAGATCCCGGCCTGCGCGGCGACCTCGACTATCGAACGGTCACCACGCGCCGCCCGCAGGATCTCGCCGAGACGAAGGCCACGTTCCCGGTCCTGCTCACTCAACGGGGGTCGCACCATGGCTCCAATACTAATCCCGTGATAGAAATACCGGGATAGTTATTGGGAGGACTCATGGTGGAACTGAAGACCCGGGCGGAGCTCGAGGTCATGCGCGAGGCCGGCCGGGTAGTCGGAACCGCGCTACAGGCATGCCGAGCCGCGGCCGCGGTAGGGGTGTCGCTGCTGGAGCTGGACGACGTGGCGGCGGGCGTGCTGGCGGACTTCGGCGCGACGTCGAGTTTCCAGCACTACCACCCGCATTTCGCCCCGACCCCGTTCCCACGCGTCATGATCACGTCCGTGAACGACGTGATCGTCCACGGCATCCCGACGACCTACCGCCTGCGCGACGGCGACCTGCTGAGCATCGACTTCGGCGCGTGCCTGAACGGCTTCCACGGCGACGCGGCCATGTCGTTCGTGGTGGGCACGGCGGCCCCCGCGGACCTGGCACTGATCGAGACAGCGGAGAAGGCCCTGGCGGCGGGCATAGACGCAGCACGCGTAGGCGCCCGCATGGGCGACATCTCCCACGCGGTGGGCAAGATCGGCCGCGCGGCGGGCTACGGCATCCCGGAGGACTTCGGCGGCCACGGCGTAGGACGGCGCATGCACGAGGACCCATCGGTCCCGAACGAGGGCAAACCCGGCCGAGGCCTCCGGCTACGCGAGGGCCTGGTACTGGCAATCGAGCCGATGTTCATGGCAGGCGGCCAGGACAAGTACACAATCGACGACGACGGCTGGTCCCTACGCACAGTGGACGGCAGCCAAGCCGCACACGTAGAACACACGGTGGCAATCACAGCCGACGGCCCAGTAATCCTGACCGCACCGTGACCCCCCAGGCCAGGCGACGAGCGTTCCCCTAACGGCCACGGAGGCGGGCGTCCCGAAATCGTCTTTTTCAGGACACTCCCAGCGACCCAACCCCGTGCACAAGCCGGGCGCAGCCCACAAAGACGGCCTGCCTGCCCTCCCGTCGACCTGGCGAAGCCCGATCACACCGGGTCAAGGGGCCAACAAAAAGCACGCCACGCCCGAAACACCGGCCCCTTGACGCGGTGTGATAGCCCGGAGGGAGGTCGACGGGAGGGCAGGCAGACCCATCCTTGCCAAATCTCAGCAGGCCCGAATCGTGAGGCCCCCTCCCCGAGATCAGCCCGTCCGGCGAGGACACCACCCCACGCACGACAGCACCAAAACCCCCGCTGACCAGCGAAAACAAGCCCCCAGTACGTAACCTCAACCCCCACCCGATCCCGGGGGCCACCCGCCATGCCAGCCTACCGGCACCCACCGACAAAACCCGGGCGCGACGGGAAACTGTGGATAACCCACCCACCTGTGGACAACTACAACTGTGCGCTGAAAGCTCCGTACGCGTCGTCGTCGAAGAGAACAAACCGAACCAGCGTCAACGAACTGTCCCGCAGCTCCTCTTTCACCGTAGCCACGGCGATCTCCGCCGCTGACTCCACCGGCCAACGGTAGACACCGGTCGAGATGGCCGGAAAGGCCACAGTGGACGCCCCCAGTTCCGCCGCCACCCGCAACGAGTTGCGATGGCAGTCGGCCAGCAGCGACGAGCGGTCCTCCGACGATGACCACACCGGACCGACCGTGTGGATCACCCACCGCGCAGGCAGTCGCCCCGCCGTCGTCGCGACCGCCTGGCCCGTCGGGAGGCCACCGCCGTACTTGCTCGCCCTCAGCGCCCGGCACTCGGCCAGGATTTCCTCGCCGCCCTTGCGGTGGATGGCGCCGTCGACGCCACCGCCTCCGAGCAGGGACGAGTTCGCCGCGTTCACCACGGCGTCCACCCGCTGTTCGGTGATGTCGCCGCGGACGGTCTCGATCATGGCAGCTCCGGAAGTTTCGGACGTTTCCTCACCAGCAGCGGTTTCAGCAGGTCACCGAACTCCTCCACGCGGGTCAGGACGTTCTTCGCCGTGAAGGTCAGATCGTTCGGGTGGCGGCAGTTCGCCACCTCGTCCCACGTGATCGGAGTCGACGCCGTCGGGTTTTCCCGCCCGCGCAACGAGTACGGCGCGATCGTCGTCTTGTAGCGGTTGTTCTGGCTCCAGTCGATGAACACCTTGCGCGGCCGCAGGTCCTTCGCCATCCGGGCCACGATCAGCTTCGGGTGCTCACCCGCCAGGTGTTCGGCCACCGCCTTCGCGTACTCCGACGTCTTCTCCACCGCCGTCGTCGTGATCGGGGCGTACAACTGCATCCCCTTGTTGCCACTGGTTTTCGCGTACGCCTTCAGACCGTGTTCGGCCAGCACGGTCCGGAGTTCCAGCGCCACCTCGCAGCACTCGACGATCGTCGCGGGCGGGCCCGGGTCCAGGTCGAACACCAGCAGGTCGGGGGTCTGCCGGTCACCGGCGGCGTCCACCCGCCACTGCGGGATGTGGAGTTCCAGCGCCGCCATGTTCGCCGACCACACCAGGCTCGGCAGATCGTCGAGCACCACGAAGTCCAGCGTCTCGTTTCCCTTGGTGCTTCCCGGCGTCTCGATCCGCACCTTCCGCAGCCACTCCGGCGCGTGCCGTGCCGCGTTCTTCTCGAAGAACGGCTGGCCCAGCACGCCGTCCGGCCACCTGCGCAGCGTCACCGGGCGGTCTTTCAGGTGTGGCAACAGAAACGGTGCGACGCGGCTGTAGTAGTCGATCACCTGCGCCTTGCTGAAGCCGGGATACAACGGTTTGTCCAGGTTGGACAGACGGAGGCGTTTTCCTCCCACCTCGACGAGAACGTTCTGCGGCTGCGGCTCCTCGGGTTCGTCGTCGGTCCACGGCGGTCCGTCGTCGGGTTCCGTGCCGGGTGCCGCCTCCGGTTCCAGGTCCGCGGCGTCCTTGTCCGAGCGCAGGCCCCGCCACGACGGCGCCCGCAGGCGGCCGTCCGGTGTCCAGTTGCGGAACTCCACCTCGCCGACCAGTTCGGGTGTGACCCACGTGGCGCCCTTCGCCCGTTCTCGTGGCACCTCGTTGAAGAACGGGTTCTCCTTGCGCACCAACGGTTTCAGCCGATCGTGCAGCGCGGCGAGGGCCTCGTCGGTGAAGCCGGTGCCCACCTGACCGACGTAGCGCAGACCGGCGTCCGTCGGCACGCCCAGCATCAGCGAGCCGATCGAGCCCGCGCGCCTGCCCTCCCCCGGACGCCAGCCACCGACCAGCACCTCCAACGTCAGGACCTCGGTGATCTTCACCCAGTCGGCGGTCCGGCGGCCGGGGTAGTACCGCGAGGACAGGCGTTTCGCGATCACCCCTTCCAGCTGCTGGTCACCGGCCGTCTCCACGACCGCGGCACCATCGCCGGTGAAGGACGGTGACAGGTGCCAGTTCGGGCCACGCAGTTCCAGCCGTTCCAGCAGCGCGCGGCGCTCGGCTAGCGGGAGGTCCACGCACGACTTCCCGTCCAGGTGCAGCACGTCGAAGATCAGGTACGTCACCGGCACGGAGTTCGCGAGGCTGCGCGCCTGCCGGTCGTTCTGGACGTGCATCCGCTGCTGCAGCGCCGGGAAGCTGGGCTTGCCGTCCCGCAACGCCACGATCTCGCCGTCCAGCCAGACCTGCGTCGCCCCGAGTTCCTCGCCGAGCGGCCGCAGCTCGGGGTACGTGACCGTGATGTCGTTGCCCTTGCGGGAATGCAGCCGCAGCCGACCGCCCTCGACGCGGGCGAGTGCGCGGACGCCGTCCCACTTGAACTCGTAGGACCAGTCGGACTCGTCCTCCGGCAGCGTGCCCGGTGACGCCAGCATCGGCTCCACCAGCTCAGGCAGCCGCTCGAAACCGGCCTGTAGCGGTGGTTCGGAACGGCGGACCATCCAGTCCTTGGAGTCCTTGCCGCTGCGGAAGAACGTGTACCGCCCCTTGGCCCGCTCGCCGTCGAAGATCACCGCGACCTCGCGGTCGGACCACTTCAGCGTCTCGTACCGGCCGCGGTCCCAGATGAACATCCGCCCGCCGCCGTACTCACCCTTCGGAATCTCCCCGGAGAACGTCGCGTACTCCATCGGGTGGTCTTCGGTGTGCACGGCCAACCGGATGTCACCGGGCACGTCCGGCAACCCGCGCGGCACCGCCCACGACACGAGCACACCGTCGCGTTCCAGCCGCACGTCCCAGTGCAGCCGGGTGGCGTGGTGCTCCTGGATGACGAACGTGTCGTTGTTGCCGGTCGGCAGCGCCCCCTCGCCGGGAACGGGCTCAGGGGTCTTCGCGGCGTCCCGTTTCCTGCGGTACTCCTCGAGGCCGGCCATGCCCCTATTCGTACCCGGGAAACGTCACGGCAGCCAGGAGACGCGACCACGCAGGACCGCGTACCCCATGAAGGCGACGAAGTCGATCAGGAAGTGCGCCAGCACCAGCGCCCACAGCCGGTTGGTCTTCTGCCACACCCGGCCGTACACCAGGCCCATGATCACGTTGCCGACGAACCCGCCGAAGCCCTGGTAGAGGTGGTAAGCGCCGCGCAGCACGGCCGAGACCAGCAGCGACGTGTTCTCCCGCAACCCGAGCTGGCGCAGCCGCGTGATCAGGTAGCCGACGACCAGCACCTCCTCGGCCCACGCGTTGCCGAACGCCGACAGCGGCAGCGTGAGGAACTGCCACCAGTGGTCCAGCGCGGTCGGCACGACGGTCAGGTTGGCGCCGACGGCCCGCGCGATCAGGTAGAACCCGAGGCCGGGCACGCCGATCAGCGCGGCGAGACCAGCGCCGCCGCCGAGGTCACGCAGGAAACGTCCGCGTGCGAGGCCGACCTGCCGCAGCTGGATGCCCGCGCGCCACAGCAGGTAGAGGCCGAGCACACCCCACGCGAACAGCTGCGTCGCGGACAGCACCTGACGGAGGAAGTCGAGCAGCTCGTTGGTGGCCTGCGAGACGTTCAGCGCCACCGCCTGGTCGGCCAGCCGCTCCTCGCGCAACAGCGAGTCGATGAGCGACAGCAGGCTGCGCAGCGCGGAGAGCCCCAGCGTGATGGCGAAGACGATCACCAGCTCGACGACGATCCCGCGTCGCTCGCGGGCGTCGGTGACCGGTGCGGGGAAGGCCGGGGGCGGCGGGTTCAGCCAGTCGCGGAGCACGGCCGCACGCTACCGGCAGACGTAGGGTGGTGTCCGTGCCAAAGATCGCAACGGCCGAGATGGTCGAACGAGCAGCGCTGAACGACTTCATCCGCCCGCGCCACCAGGCCGTGCTGGTGACCACGCGGTCCGACGGCAGCCCGCAGATGTCGCCGGTGACGTGCGGGCTGGACGGCGAGGGCCGCATCGTGATCTCGAGCTACCCGCGGCGGGCCAAGTCCCGCAACGCCCGACGCGACCCGAAGGTGTCGGTGCTGGTCCTGTCCGACGAGTTCAACGACGCGTACGTGCAGGTCGACGGCACCGCGGAGGTGCTGGACCTGCCGGACGCGCTGGAGCCGCTGGTCGAGTACTTCCGCGTGATCTCCGGCGAGCACCCGGACTGGGACGAGTACCGCGAGGCGATGACGAGGCAGGGCAAGTGCCTGATCCGCGTCACCATCGACCGCTGGGGCCCGGTCGCGACCGGCGGCTTCCCACCGGAACTGGGCTAGGCGAACAGCTCGTCGACGGTCGAGACCGTCACGGCCCGGCGCACCCAGGTCTCGAGCTGGTCGAGATCCGTGCACCGCATGATCCGCTCGCGAGCGCCGTCCGGCACGGTAATGCCACGCACCTCGAGAACCCCCAGCACCGCCCTGGCCTCGCCCTCGGCGCGGCCTTGGCCGTAGTAGCGGCGGGCGAAGTCGCTCTTGTACTCCCAGGTTCCAGTGCTCATCAGTTCCTCCAGACGAGCTCGTGCCGCTGCTGGAAGCGTCATGAGCACAAGGTCAGTGTACAAGTTTGCTTGGTCATCAGAGAGCGCTCGCAGACCGGCCATGAACGCGGACAGGACCTTGTCTCCATCGGTTCCGGCGCCATGGGCCATGGCCGAGAGCACCGCCAGCTCCGGTTTGCCGACCGCCTCCTCAGGGTCGGTGAGTACCGGCACCCGGTCGGGAGCGATGACCACCGGACGCAACGCCCAGTCCGGATGCCCCAGGTCGATGGGCGCGGCACACCAGGTCGCCGTCGCGCTGTCCGGGCACACCACCAGCAGCACGACCGGTACCCGAAGGCGAGCGCGGAGCGTCGTCAGGTACACCGGCCAGGACCAGCGTTTGGCCGGGTCCCGCCCCAGCTGCACCTCGACGACGACCGCGCCGACCTGCACGTCACCGCTGGTCAGCACGATGACCGTGTCCGCCCGGTACTCAGTGGGCGTCAGATCGGTCAGGTCACTCGATCCCACACTCGCGTGCGCGTACGACGGCATCGCCACGCCGAGTTGACCGCACAGCAACTCGGCGGCGAGCGCCGGACGCTGCCGGAACAGCTCGATCAGGGCTTCGTGAACGTGGGAGGGCACCAACGCATATTACCGAACGTGGCGATCAATGACCCAGGGTGTTCGAACTAGAGTGCGAGTGCCGCCGAGCCGAACGCGACGTTGAAGCGGTCGCACCAGATGACCGCGCTGCGCAGACCGGTGAGGTCGGCGCCGGCGGGGATCGCGTAGTTGTGGTTGCCGTCGGTGGCCTTGATCTCGCCGAGCGCGACGTACCGGCCGTCGTCGTAGGAGTGCCAGTCACCGCCCGCGGTCGCGGCGGAGAGCCAGACGTGCACATCCGGGCCGTCGGAGGTCGAGAAGCCCTCCAGACGCAGGACGCGCGAGCCGTCGGGCAGCTCCAGGACGCGGGCGGTGCCGCTGGTGTCGTGTTCCTGGCTGACGAACGCGCCCTCGGCGAGCACCTCCGGCGCGGTGCTCTTCGCCACTGCCACGGGCGCGGGTTCGTCGAGGTGGCTGCTCGTGAACGCGCGCCACGGTTCGAACAGGGCGAGGCCGACACCGAGCCCGATCAGCGCAACGGGCACACCCACCCAGATCAGCAGTCGTCGCATGTGACTCATCGTGGCGGAGGTGGCCGCGACAACCTACTTACCGAGTTATTACGCTCGCCGTCGTGACCGCACCTGATCTCGAAGTTCACGAGCAGCCCCGAGTGGAGAGCGAGGTCGGGCCGCTGCGCACGGTGCTGCTGCACCGGCCTGGCGACGAGCTGAAGCGCCTCACGCCGCGCAACAACGACCAGCTGCTGTTCGACAGCATCCCGTGGGTCGACCGCGCGCAGGAGGAACACGACGCGTTCGCGGAGACCCTCAAGTCCCGCGACGTCGAGGTGCTGCTGCTCGTCGACGCGCTGGTGGACGCGCTGGGCGACGAACGCGCCCACGCCGCGGCCGCCGACACCGCGGTGGACCGGCGGCGCGTGGGACACGAGCTGGCGGACGCGCTCAGCTCGCACCTGTCGTCCATGTCTGCCGCCGCGCTGGCGGACGTGCTCATGGCGGGCATGACGTTCGAGGAGCTGCCCGCCGCGGAGGGCGCGTCGCTGGTGCGGAAGATGCACCATCCACACGACTTCGTCGTCGACCCGCTGCCGAACCTGCTCTTCACCAGGGACTCGTCGGTGTGGATCGGCAACCGGGTGGCGATCGCGTCGCTGGCGTTGCCCGCCAGGAACCGGGAGACGGCGCTGCTGGACCTGATCTACGCGTACCACCCGCGGTTCCGGTCCGCGGGCCGTGCGTACGGCGCGCACTCGGCCCCGGTCGAGGGCGGCGACGTGCTGTTGCTCGCGCCCGGTGTGCTGGCGATCGGCGTCGGCGACCGGACGTCGCCCGCGGGTGCGGAGTCGCTGGCGCGGTCGGTGTTCGCGGACGGGCTCGCGCACACGGTGCTGGCGGTGCCGATCGCGCAGGACCGGGCGACGATGCACCTGGACACGGTGTGCACGATGGTCGACCGGGACGCCGTGGTGATGTACCCGGCGGTGCGGGACACGCTGGTCGCGTACCCGCTGCAGCCCGACGACGCCAAAGGTGTGCGGGTCGACGGTCCGGTCCCGTTCCTGGAGGCGGCCGCGTCGGCGATGGGCATCGACCGGCTGCGCGTGATCGACACGGGGCTCGACCCGGTGACGGCGGAACGCGAGCAGTGGGACGACGGGAACAACACGCTGGCGGTGGCGCCGGGTGTGGTGGTCGCGTACGAGCGGAACGTGGAGACGAACGCGCGGCTCGAGGAGGCGGGGATAGAGGTGCTGCGGATCCGCGGTTCCGAGCTGGGCACCGGGCGGGGCGGGCCGCGCTGCATGTCGTGCCCGATCGTGCGAGCGCAGCTGTAACCCTCACACCGCCGCTGACCTGCGAAAACGCGCCACCCCAGTACGTAACCGAACCCCCACCCATCCCGGGGGCCACCCGCCTTGCCAGCGTACCGGTACCCACCGACAGCGGGGCGGTTGTCGATCTTGGTTGTGGATAACCGGGTGGGCTGTGGACAACTCAGTAGCGGTCCGTCAGCCAGCGGCCCAGCCCGCGCAGGTGGTCGTTGAGTTCTGCCGGTTCGAGGACGTCGAGGTCGAGGTTCAGGTACGTCAGCCAGCGGGCGGCCCAGTCGAGGTCGTCGGTGCCGAAGTGGAGTTCGCAGTCGTCGTCGTGGTCGATCACCGTCGCGACCGTCGGGTCGACCAGGTCGCGGACCAGGTCTGCCGACGTGTGGACCCGGATGCGGACCTGGTGCCGCCACGGACCGTGTGCCAGTGAGTCGGCGACGAACATCGCCGCGTCGGTGGGTGGTTCCGGCGCCGGGAAGCGGGTGCCCAGCGGCTGCACGTGCTTGATCCGCTCGAGCGCGTAGACCCGCCACCGCGTCGAGTCGCGCGGGCAGGCGACCAGGTACCAGCGGCGGCGCACCGTGACCAGACGGTGTGGCTGCACGTCGACCGCGCTTTCGCGCCTGCGGATGCGGATGGCCTCGCCTGCGCGGCACGCGAGCGCGGCGGGGATCAGCACGTCGCGGTTCGTGCTGTGCAGCGGCAGCGTCTCCACCTGCGCGAGCGCGCTCAGCCGGGTCCGCCAGCGCGACGGCACCACCTGCGCGAGCTTCGCCAGGGCGGTGATCGCGGCGGTTTCGAGGCCGTCGACGGTGACCGCGGTGCGCAGCCCCAGCGCGACGGCGGCCACCTCGTCGGCGTCGAGGAGCAGCGGCGGCATCGCGGTGCCGGACGCCAGCCGGTAGCCGCCGGTACGGCCGGCCTCGCCGTCGATGCGGTAGCCGACCTCGCGCAGTTCGGCGATGTCGCGGCGGGCCGTGCGTTCGGTGACGCCGAGGCGGGCCGCGAGTTGGGTGGCCGAGATGCCCGGGTGTGCCTGGAGCAGCGAGAGTGCTTCGAGGCGGCGGTTCGTGGTGCGCACGTGGTCGATGATCCCGGAAAACCCGGACAGTATCCGTCCGGGTAGCGCGGCACGATGGACGCATGACATCGCTTCTCAGTCCTGAGGGACTTGTCCAGTCGCCCGCGTTCAGCCACGTCGCGGTGGTGCCGCCGGGGGCGACGACGATCTACGTCGGCGGGCAGAACGGCGTCGACGGCACCGGCACGGTGGTCGGTGACGACATCGCCGCGCAGACCCGGCAGGTGATGACGAACTTGCACGTCGCGCTGGCCGCGGCGGGCGCGAGCGTTCAGGATCTGGTGATGATGACGATCCTGCTGGTCGACGGCGTCGACGTCGGCGCGGCCTACCCGGTCGCGGCCGCCGAGCTGGCCGGTGCGCGCCCGACGGTGGTGGTCGCGCGGGTGGCCGGGCTGGCCGTACCGGGTGCGTTGGTCGAGGTCAGCGCGGTCGCGGCGGTGGCCGCATGAGCCCGGTCGGGAAGACCCGTGACGCCGGCTGGCAGATCGGGGTGTCGAAGACGATCGACCGGTCGGTCGAGGACGTGTGGAGCTTCATCACGTCGCCGGAGGGCATCGCGATCTGGCTGGGCGACGGCGTCACCGTGCTGTCGGAACTGGGCGCGGGCTACGAGACGGCGGCCGGGGTGCGCGGCGAGACGCGCGGCTTCCGCGAGCTGGACCGGGTGCGGCTCACGTGGCAACCGGCGAGCTGGCGGCACGACACGACGTTGCAACTGACGGTGTCCCCCGCGGGCACGGGCAGGGCGAGGCTGGGCGTGCACCAGGAACGGCTGGCCGACGCGGAGGAACGCGAGCAACAGCGCACCCACTGGCGCGGCGTGGTCAACGCGCTGGTAGCGGCACTGACCCGGTAACCACCGCTGACCTGCGAAAACGCCCGCCCCCAGTACGTACGGGCGGCCCCACCACTCCCGGGGGCTCCCCGCTTGCCAGTCTACCGGGGCCTGCCGACAGGGGGTGGGTTGTCGATCTTGGTTGTGGACAATCCGGTGGGCTGTGGACTACTCCGTCCAGTGGGGGTTGACCTGCGCGTAGACGGTCTCGTCCTCGAAGCCGGACGTGCCGGTCGGGAAGGAGTCCGGGAGGGTCGCCACGTGGGCGAAGCCCGCCTTCTCCGCCGCGTAGCGGGAGGCCTTGTTGCTCCCCGCGGTCGCCAGGCTCAGGCGGCGCAGACCGAGGCCGCCCTTCTCCTTCGGCGCGAAGGCGCAGTCGACCAGCATGCCCAGCGCCTCGGTCAGCACGCCCTTGCCGCGCGCGTCCGGGTGGACGGAGTAGCCGATCTCCGCGGCCGTCTTGTCCAGGCCGCCGAGGTTGAACAGCTGGATCTCGCCGATGAGCTCGTCGGTCCCGCGGTCGGCGATGGTCCAGTCGTAGCGTTCGCCTCGCGCGTCGTGCTCGAGTGCACGCAGCAGCACCCTGTCCGCCGGCGGCAGCTTCTCGTTCGCCCACCCGTAGCGGCCGCCGAAGTGGCGGCTGCGTTCGTCGGTCATCGTCTCGATGAAGCGGACGCCGTCCGTGTCGTTGTGCGGGCGCAGGCGCAGGCGGTCGGACTCCAGGGTCGGCGGGACGTGCCACTGGTGTTTCGGCTCGCGGGTGTCGCTCTTGCGCAGCGAACCGCACCACGCGTCGTGGCGTTCGCCGCGCTGGCTCAGGAACTGCGCGACCTTGCCGTCGTACGAGAACCCGTTCGCCCACGCCACGCGCCACGATCCCCAGTTGCCCACGTGCGCGTACCACACGACCAGCTCGACGCCCTGGTGCTCGAAACCCCAGTCCAGGATCATCTTCACCGCGCGGCTGCACACGCCGTGCCCGCGCACCGCCGGGTGCAGGCCGAAAGCCAACTCCGCGACGCCCGGCCCCATCGGCCGCAGCGAGATCGAGCCCGAGAACCGGCGGACGCCGTCGGAGTGCGGCGCCTCGATGGCGAAGCACAGGTCCTTCCCGGTCACCCAGCCCGACGGCACGATCTCGCCGACGAACCCGGCCGCGTCCTCGCGGCTGTACGGCACCGGCACCGTCGTCCACCTGACCGAGTCGGGGTCGGTGCACTGCACGACCACCTCGTCCACATCGGACGACGCGTGTGCGCGGAGCGTGATCTCACCGTCGGTGAGCGTGGGTACGTCGGCGGGGAAGGAAGTCACCGCACCATCGTCGGGGGTCGGCAGCCCGGGTGCAATCCAGTTTAGGAATGCCTTACCTGAATTGTATTTCCATAGCCTTGCCTAAATTGCAACCGAATTACCATTCGCGTATCGTCGAAATCATGTCGAAGTTCAACACCATGCTGCAAGAGCAGATCCGCAACGAGTTCACCGCGTCCCAGCAGTACGTGGCGCTTGCGGTGTGGTTCGACGGCCAGGACCTGCCCCAGCTGGCCAGGCACTTCTACCGGCAGTCGCTGGAGGAGCGCAACCACGCGATGATGATCGTGCAATATCTGCTCGACAACGATCTCCAGCCCGATATTCCCGGTGTGGAGGCGGTCCGCAACGAATTCTCCGACGCCGCCGATCTCGTCGCGCTGGCGCTCAAGCAGGAGAAGCAGGTCACCGAGGACATCATCGCGCTCGCGAAGGCGGCCCGTGACGAGGACGACTACAAGGGCGAGCAGTTCATGCAGTGGTTCCTCAAGGAGCAGGTCGAGGAGGTGGCCCAGATGACCTCCTTGCTCAACGTGGTCCGCCGGGCGAGCGGCAACCTGTTCGACGTGGAGAACTTCCTGGCACGCGAGTCCGTCGGCGACGCGGGCGCGGACCCGCTCGCCCCGAACGCGGCGGGCGGCGCGCTCTAGGAACGCAGTGCGAGCGCGGCGAGCGCGCACGCTGCGGCGAACACGGGCACCGCGCCCGGGGACACGCCGACCAGCAGCCCGCCCGCCGCGCCACCCGCGGCCGCGCCCACGTACACCGTGCTGCTGACGACGGCCATCGCCGCGGTCGCGTGCTCGTGGCCCGCGCGCGCGAGCATGAGCGCCTGGATGGCGGGCGGCACCGCCCACGCGGCCGCGGACCACCCGACGAGCAACACGACGGTCAACCACAGCGGCGCCGGGCGCAGGCCCCAGCAGGCCGCGAAGATCACCATCACCGCCGCGAAAGCCGTTGCGGCGGCAGCGAAAGCACGCCGTGGTCCCCATGCGTCGATCACCGTGCCCGCGAGCCGCGCGCCCGCGATGCCCCCCAGCCCGGCGACCACCAACAGGACACCGAGGACGGCCGGGGTGACGCCGGCGAGTCCGGCGAGGAACGTGGCGAGGTAGGTCTGGAAGGCGAGGTTGCCCGCGACCGCGACGACGGTCACGGCGAGCACCCGGAGCACGGGCCCGGTCAGCAGGCCACGCGGTGACGACGGCCGGTCGAGCGTCGTGCGTGGCAACCACACCAGGAGCGCGAGCAGGGCGAGCGCGCCCAGTGCGCCGCCGAGCACGAACGTCGCACGCCAGCCGAACGCGGCGCCGGTCCAGGTGCCCGCCGGGACACCGAGGACGATCGCGCCGGTCATGCCCGCCATGACGGTGGCGAGGTGGCGTCCGGTCGCGCCTTCGGGAGCGAGGTGCGTGGCGAGCGCGAGGACCGCGGGCAGGACGGTCGCCGCAGCGAGGGCCGCGATCACGCGCAGGGCCATGAGCAGCGGGTACGAGTCGACAAGCGGGACCACGAAGTTGGCCGCGCAGAAGACGAGCAGCGCACCGACGAGGAGCGTGCGCCGGTCGACGCGGCCGAGGAGCGCCGCGGACAGGGGCGCGGCGAGCGCGTAGACGAGCGTGAAGACGGTGACGAGCTGACCGGCCGCGCCCGCGGAGACACCGAGGTCGTCGGCGATGGCGGGCAGGACCCCGATGATCACGAAGTCGTCGGTCTGGACGGCGAAGGCGGCGAGGGTAAGGGCGACGAGGTACACCTCATTAACGTAACAGTCGTTACCTTTATAGGGTTGGGGGCATGGCTCGGACCGCGGACCCGGCACGGCGCGTCGAACTGATCGACGCCATCATCGTGGAGCTGTCCGAGACGGGGTTGGCGACGTTTTCGCTGCGTACGCTGGCCGCGGCGCTCGGGCGGTCGACGCGGGTGCTGACGCACCACTTCGCGGACAAGGAGGCGTTGCTCGCGGCGGTGCTTGCACGGTTGGACGAGCAGCAGCACGAGGCACTGCGGGCGACGCCCGGATGGGCGGATCCGGCGGTCGGGATCGGGTCGATCGTGCGCGACGCGTGGCGGCGGCACCTGTCGCCCGCGGAGTTGCCGAGGACGCGGTTGATCCACGAGATCGAGGGGTTGGCGGCGGCGGGCCGGTTGGCGGCGCACGTGCCCGCGTTCGTGAGCGGACGGGTGGCGTTCGTGGCTCAGGCGTTGGAGTCGCGCGGACTGTCACCGGAGAACGCGCGCGTGAAGGCGACGCTGCTGAACAACGCGTACGCGGGCCTGCAGGCAGACCACCTGACAACGGGCGAGACGACCCGCGTGGCAGCGGCCCTGGCGGAACTGTGCGACATCGCGGACAGCTGGACGCCCCCAGGACAGTCGCGTAAGCAGCCCCCACCCGTTCCCGGGGGGCACCCCTGACGCCAGTCTACCGGGGGGTACCGACAGTGGGCGGGTTGTGGATCTTGGTTGTGGACAACCGGGTGGGCTGTGGACAACTCACCCGCGCACGGGCGCGAACTCGTCGTTTCGCGTGGCCCGTTCGAAGGCGGCGGGGGCCGGCTCGGTGAGCACCGCTTCCACGCTCGGATCGGCCCTGACCAGCTCGCGGAGCGGCATCAGCGAGCAGTTGGCGGAGTCGGCGACGTACTCCTCCGGCTCGTCGCCGGCGAACACGCGCCATCCGCTGTCCCGCTCGTTGTCCGGGTCTTCGCGGTAGAGCCAGCAGGTGGGCTCGCCGTCGTGGGCGACACGGTTCGACACGATCGCGAGCTGCGCGAGGTCGCCGAACCACAGCCGCTCGAACCGGCGTTGCCACCGGACGATCTCGTCGGCGCCCAGCTCGACCCGCACGCGCAGCAGCGTGCCGTCCCCGGCGAGATCGCGGTACACGGGGAAAGCGCCGTCGCCCCAGCTCGTGAACCAGCCGGTCATCAGCCCGCCGTCGACCTCGACGACACCCGACTCCGTCGGCGTGCGCTGCATCTGCCGCAGCATCCGGTAGTGGTCGTCGTGCGGGCGGACGTCGGTGCGGAACGTAGCCTCGTCCTCAGACCTGAGCCGCGAGTAGTGCTCGAACAGCTCGTCCTCGGTGATGTCGGTCCACCCGAACACGTCCTGCTGATCCGTGGCGGGCGCGGACAGCCGTCCGGCGACCTCGGGGGCGTCGCGGCCCCAGAACACGAGGTCGAACAGGCCGTCGTACGGCTGGTCGTTGCGCCAGCCGTTGAGCGCGGTCGAGTCGGCGAACATCAGCCGCGCCTCCTCCACGAGGACGTACCCGCACTCGACGGACCGGACCGGTTCGCCTTCCGCGCATTCGACCCACACCGAACGCCACTTGCCCGCGTCCGGTCCATCCGGGTCCATCCGCTCGCCGTACACCGGCAGTTCCCGGTCCGCGGGCACACCGCGCACGGCGACGGCCCAGCCCGCCGAGAACGGCACCTCGACGCCGCCGGGCGTGTCGTCGAGCAGGCGCTGGACCCTCGTGTGGTGCGGCGTCCTCGGTATCGGCGCCAGGGACGCGTCGAGACCGAACTCGGCGACCCGTTTCGCCAGGGGGTCCCCATCCGGGAAGTCGAACGCGTACCGGCCCTTGACCATGGCCAGATCGAGCCGTGCGGAGACCTCGGCCGCGTCCGGGCCGGTGATCTCGAAGTCCATGCCCTCGGCGGGCTCGCCACACCACGCGCGCAGCAACCCGAAGTCGATCAACAGCAGATCACCCGACGGGAACGAGGCGCTCCCCAGCGACTCCGGCATCCCGGTCAGCGGATGGTGACCTGGCGGCCGATCAGGCCGTCGCGGGCGCGGCGTTCCTCGCTGGTCAGCGGGGCCTTCTCCAGCGATGCCAGCGCCTCGTCCAGGCGGGCGCCCAACTCCTCGGCCGGCGTGGTCCACTCGCGGGCGTGCAGCTCACGGTCGAGGTCCCACACGGGCACCAGCAGGCCGTGCGCGCGGAACGAACCCGCGTACCGCGACCCCTCGCCAAGGCCCAGCTCACCGCGCGCGTGCAGCCTCGCCAGCGCGAACAGCAGCTGCTCCTCCGGTTCCGGGCGGACCCAGCGCAGGTGGGCGCGGTCACCGGCGTCGACCCAGTACGCGGCCGGGCCGATGCGGTCCGTCGGCATGATGGCCTGGTTCGCGCGTTCCAGCGACAGCGCCACCTCCCCCGCGGGCTCCTCGCCCTCCGGGAGCCACCACGAGAAGTCGCTGTGCAGGGTCGGGTCCAGCTCGGTCTTCACGTCCAGCATGTCCTGGAGGCGCTCGCGCTCGCCCTCCTCGGTCTCCGGACCCACGACCGGCAGCACGTCGCCCGGCTTCGCGTCCAGCGCCCAGCGCAGCGCACGCGCCAGGTCCCGGCTGACGTCGCTGGACCTGGTCTGCACCTGTAGGCCGACGAACACGCTGCCGTCGGCGCGGACCAGCGCGGCCGCGGCCATCGGCAGGACCGTCGCGAGGGTCACCGTGCGGTCGGTGTCGACCGACAGCGCGAGCGGGGACGTCGCCGACGGCACGAACTCACGGAGCGCGATCAGCTCGCACTCGCTCACGAGGCCCTCGAACGGGCGGCCGACCGGCATCTCGACCGGGCCACCGGTCAGGCCGTGACACGCCTTGTACCGCTTGCCGGACCCGCACGGGCAGGCCTGCCTCGGGTTGATGCCGTCGGTGGTCTTCTTGCTCTTCACGGCGGAACGCTTGGCCATGGAGCGAGACGCTACCGGTTGAGCAGACGCAGGGTGCTGGCCGGGGAGTTCGTCGCGAGGTACCGGACGCCGAGCTTCGCGCACAGGGCCACGTCGGCCGGACTGTCGACGGTCCAGACGTACGTCTCGTACCCGAACGACCGTGCCCGCTCCACGTAGTCCGGGTCGGTCCGCAGGATGTGCACGCCCGGCCCCGTGTAGTCGGCGTGCGGCGGCAGCGTGCCGTCCCAGCGGACCAGCGACAGGTTCTCCAGCAACAACACCGTCGGCAGCGTGGCGGTGTGCGCGCGGATGCGGCGCACGGCCCGCGACGAGAACGACATCATCACCACCGGCGAGTCCTCTTTGGACTTCGGGCGGGCGAGGCCGTAGCGGCGCAGCATGGCGACGAGCTTCGCCTCCACCAGCCCGCCGTACCGGACGGGGTGCTTGGTCTCGACGAACAACTTGACGCCCGGGTGCGCCTTCACCAGCTCCAGCAGGGACTCGAGGGTGAGCACGCCGCGTTCGGACTCGTCCGGTGCGCCCAGCACGAGCTCGTCGGCGTGCTCGGGCAGCCCGGGGTGCCAGCTGCCGTAGTCCAGTTCGGACAGCCGTTCCAGCGTCAGGGTGGACACCACGCCGCGGCCCGACGACGTGCGGTCGACGCGGCGGTCGTGGACGCACACGAGGTGTCCGTCGCGGGACAGGCGGACGTCGCACTCGAGTCCGTCCGCGCCCTGTTCGATGGCGAGCGCGTAGGCGGCGACGGTGTGCTCGGCCCGGTGCGCGGACGCACCCCGGTGCGCGACAACAGCGGGCTGCACGGCGCGGATCATCGCACAGCTACCGTGGGGCCATGGTGTTCGACCCACGTGACCCGGACTTTCTCGCCGACCCGTACCCGGCCTTCGCCGCGTTGCGGGCGGACGGACCGGTGCACCGGCACGACGGGATGGGGCTCGCGGTCGCCGTGTCGCACGCGGCGTGCTCGGAGGTGCTGCGCACCCGCTCGGCGGGCCGGTTGTGGCGGGACAAGGAGCCGGCGTCCGACTTCGCGGCGTTCAACCTGCTGCACCAGAACTCGCTGCTGGAGAACGAACCGCCCCGCCACACGCGGCTGCGGCGCCTGATCTCCACGGCCTTCGCCCGTGGGCACACCGAGCGGTTGCGGCCCTGGGTGCGGTCGCTGTCGTCGACGCTGGTGGGCTCGCTGGCCGCGGCGATCAAGGCCGACGGTGCCGCTGACCTGCTCGAACAC
Organism: Actinophytocola sp. NPDC049390; assembly: GCF_044466355.1. NCBI lineage: Bacteria > Bacillati > Actinomycetota > Actinomycetes > Pseudonocardiales > Pseudonocardiaceae > Actinophytocola > Actinophytocola sp. NPDC049390. Next base: position 87,432 of record NZ_JBITMQ010000004.1, on the reverse strand, counting down.
GTGGCGGCCCCGCTGCCGGTCGAGGTGATCGCGGAGCTGCTCGGCGTGCCGCAGGCGGACCGGCACCGGTTGCAGCCGTGGTCGAACGCGATCGTGAAGATGTACGAGTACGCCCTGCCCACCGAGCTGGCGGCGGCCGCGGAGGACGCGGCGGCCGAGTTCGTCGACTACCTGCGCGCGCTGGCCGCCGACCGGGCGAAGAACCCGGGTGACGACCTGATCAGCGATCTCGTCGCGGTCCGCGACGGCACCGACCGCCTCACCGACGACGAACTGGTCGGCACCGCCGTGCTCCTGCTCATGGCCGGGCACGAGGCGACGGTGAACGTCGTCGGCAACGGCGTACTCGCCCTGCTGACGCACCGCCGGGAGTGGGAGCGCCTCGTCGCGGACCACGCCCTGCTGCCGACCGCGGTCGAGGAGCTGATCCGGTTCGACGCGCCGCTGCAGCTGTTCGAGCGCACGGCGACCGCGCCGGTCACGATCGCGGGCCACGCACTCGAACCGGGCGACAAGATCGCGGCGCTGCTCGGCGCGGCGGCGCGCGACCCGGAGGTGTTCGACGAGCCGGACCGGCTGGACGTCGGGCGTACGCCGAACGCGCACCTCGGCTTCGGCGCGGGGATCCACTACTGCGTTGGCGCCCCGTTGGCACGGGTCGAGATCGCGGCCGCGCTGGAGGCGTTGACCACCGAACTGCCCGGTCTGCGGCTGGCCGAGGAACCGGAGCGCCGCCCGGAGTTCGTGATCCGGGGGCTGCGAAACCTGCCGGTGACGGCCTAACGCTCGTCGTAGTCGCGCCTGCTCCGCTCGATGTCGGGGTTGTGCTCGACCGCCCACTCGGCCAGCCGGACGGCGGGGTCGATCAACGTCCGGCCGATGTCGGTTAGCGCGTACTCGACGCGGGGCGGCACCTCCGCGTACGCGGTGCGGGAGACGAGGCCAGCTCGGTGAACCGCATGTGCTGGTCGTGGAGGGTCGCGATCACCAGCAGTGTCCACTTGTTGGCGATCCGGTCGAGGATGCCGCGGATCACGCGACCGCCGTCGCCGCGGATCAGGCAGACCCGTTCGTACCGCGAGCGGCTGGCGCCGATGATGGGCTGGGTCGACACGATCCCCATGCCGGTGGTGCGCGGCATCGGCACCGTCGAGGTCCTCGGGCTGGTGCTGCCGCCGCTGACCGGCATCGCGCCCGTGCTGGCGGTGGTGGCGGCCATCGGGTTCGCTGTGCTGCAGGTACTGGCGACGGGTTTGCACCTCTCCCGCAAGGAGGTCAAGGAAACCGGCCTCAACGTGCCCATGATCGCGCTCGCGGTGGTCGCGGCGTGGCTCGCCACCGTGTGGTGAGTCAGCGGCGGGACGGGAGCAGGCGCGTGGCCCGCAGCGGCGGTTCCGGGGCGCCCTCGACACGGATGACCCGCAGGTAGCGGACGTGCGTGGGGTCGACGGGCGCGAGCAGCGTCGACAGGCGGCGGATCGTCATCGCGCTCAACACGGCGACGGCCGCCGCGGCCAGGTCGGTCAGCGCGCTCAGCACGACGCTGTCCGCGTGGGCCTGGGCGCTGTCGCGGAACTTCCAGACCACCGTCACCGCGAACAGGAGCCCCGCCCCCGCCCAGGTGGCCCACCAGGCGATGACGTGTTTCGTCGGGTGGGGCCGTTCCGTGGCGGGCCTGCGCAGCACCTGGTGTTCCAGCTCGGTCACCACGACACCGGCCATCGCCAGGTTCACGCCCGGGACCAGCAGGTACACCAGCACCTGCCAGTCGGGACGGCCGACCCGCTGACCGGCGAGGTCCGCGGCCGCGCGGCGGGCGAGGTTCAGCCACCACAACGTCACGACCGCCGCCAGCACCGAGAACGCCAGCGTCAGCACGCCGCCGATCGTCACCACCGCGTCGGACGTGCCGACCAGCCGGGACGACAGCGCTCCCGTGCGGCTCCGCACGAGCAGCACGTACCGCCAGATCTCGCCGCCCGCGGTGATCACCGCGAGGCACGCGAGCGCCCACATCATCGCCGAGGCGTGCCCCGCCACCGCGCGGACGCGGTCGACGGTCACCGGCTGGTCCGGGGCGGCGCCCGGGATGGTCGTCGGCCAGCGCCACGCGAGCGCCGGGAAGCCCCACCGCGGTGTCGCGCCGTACGCGGGCGGGCCCAGGTAGGGCAGTCGCCTGCGCGGGCGTGGGCGGCGGCCGGTGCCCGGGGGCACGGTCGCTACCCAGCGCTGGCGGGGCTGTGTCACCTCAGTCACGATGTTCGCTTCGCAAGCTCCGCTCAGATGACCGTCGGCTGGCCGTTGTCCGCGGCCATCGGACGGCCCGCGGCCTGCCACGACTGCATGCCGCCGTCGACGTTCTTGGCGTCCCAGCCGTTCGCGTTCAGGTACGCGGTCACGCGGGCGGAACGGCCGCCGCTGCGGCACACCACGTACACCTCGTTGTCGGCGGGCAGGTCGTCCAGGCGGCCCGCGAGGTCACCCATGGGGATGTGGATCGCTTCCGGTGCGTGCCCGGCCGTCCACTCGTCGTGCTCGCGCACGTCGAGCAACGTCACCCCGTCCGGAAGGGACTCCGGCAGGTCGGGGACGTTCACGCTGGGCACCTGCTGTGGCATCACACCACGATGCTGCCACGACCGCCCGTAGGACGCGCGTGAGCCGGGTCAGCCGAGCTTGTTCACCAGGAGGCTCGCGGTGTAGGCCAGCCGTTCCTCGGTGACGGGGAGCTTGCCCCGGCCGCCGTCGACCCAGTGCCCGCCGCCGTCGGCGGGCACCATGTCCGCCGCGCTCCAGCCCGCCGCCGTGAGCACGTACTGGAGGCCGTTGGGGCGGTAGATCTGCACGTGCTGCGCCGGCTGTTCCGGGCGGCGGACGTCGGCCGGAAACAGCTGCAGCACGGTGCCGTCCGGCATCACGCGCCGGGCGGGTGGCCTGCAGTCGCCGTACGCGTTCAGCGAGGCGTCCGCGATCTGCTCCGGTGTGCCGGGGAAGGCCCCCGCCTCCAGCTGGAGCTGTCCGTTGCCGTTGTCCATGACGATCTCGACCGCCAGGTAGCCGCGCGGGCCGCCTGCCTTCGGCGAGTGCTCCGTCCAGCTCGCCTCGGACACCGTCGGCCGCGCGCCGAGGGCGGACTCGACCACGTCGACGAACACGGGCCGTACGCGTTCCTCGGGCAGGATCGACGTCGGCGGCGTGCCGGGCACGTGTCGCGGCACCTCGCAGGTCGCCTCGTCGAGGGGGATCGTCTCCCAGCCCGGCAGCGAACCGGTCGGGGTCGCCGGGGTCGTGGCCGCGACCGCCACCCCACCGCCACCGCTCGGTTGGCCGGCCGTCCGCAGCAGGACGGTGGTCGCGCCGATCGCCGCGACCACCGCCACCACCCCGGCGACCGCGCCCGCACGCTGCGCGAACACGCGGCGCCTGCCGCGGCGCAGCACCGCGTCGACGGTGGTCGTGACCGGTGGGGCCGGGCCGTCGGTCAGGGTCCGGAGCGCGTCGCGCGCCGAGTCGTCGTCGAACATCTCACGCATCCCACATCTCCAGGTTGACCTCGCCGTTCCGGTAGGCGGCGCGCAGCGCGGCGAGGCCGCGCGCCGTCTGGCTCTTGACCGTGCCGGGGGTGCAGCCGAGCGTCTCCGCGACCTGGCCGACCGACAGGTCGGCGACGAACCGCAGCACCAGCACCGCGCGCTGCCCCGGCGGCACGGCCAGCAGCGCGGCACGCAACGCGAGCCGTTCCCCGGGCCCGGCGTCGGGTGGCGCGGCCGCGTCCGGCAGCTCCGCGACAACGTGCTCACGTGCCCGGCCGCGGCGCTTCGTGTCCAGGAAGACCCTGGTCACGATCGTGCGGAGGTACGCGTCGACGGTGTCGGTGCGGACCTTCGACCAGCGCGCGTACAGCTTCACGAACGCGGCCTGCGCGATCTCCTCCGCGTCCGGCCACGAACCGCACATCGCGTACGCGATCCGCCGAGCGCCGTCGAAGCGCGCCGAGAAGAACTCGGCGAACTCCTGGTCTCGCCCTCGCACCCCATCGACCTCCCACCTCAGTCTGACCCTTCTACGCGGATGTCCCGTCGTGGGTTGCACGGCGGCTTGACCTCGTCCTTGGTGGAGGTCCGAGGCTGGGGAGGTGAGCGACATCGACGAGATCAGGCGGGTCGTCGCGGACGTCGAACGTGGGTTCAACACCAACGACGCCGCGCTGATGAACAAGCACGTGGCGCCGGACGCGACGCTGGTCAGCGCCATGGGCGTGCGGCTGGTGGGCATCGACGAGGTGATGGCGGCGAGCGAGGCGGGGCTCGCGGGACCGTTGGCCGACCAGTACGCCAGGTACGAGGTCAAGGACGTGCGGTTCGTCAGGCCCGACGTGGCGCTGGCCTACAAGGAGGCGTACGCGGTCACGGCCGACGGCGAGCCGATCGACGTGGACCACACCATGTGCGCGCTGTACGTGCTGGCGAAGGAGGACGGCCGCTGGTTGATCGCGGCGCGGCAGAACACTCTCGTCCCGCGGTAGGGCACGCTGTGCCACGTGGCCGAGGTATTTCCCGTACGGGACACCGACCCGATACCGCTGCTCGGGACCCGCCCCTTGGGCGGCAGGCTGACGCAGTACGTTCCGCGCGACGTCGACAGCGTGCTCGACCAGGCGCTCCGGACGCCCGGGCTCGTGCTCGTCGTCCACGAGACGTCGTCGGGCTCGCGTCGCACGTTGTACGAGGCGTTGCTCCGTCAGCACCCGGAACTTCCGCTGGTGTCCGCCACGTCGATCTCCGCCGAGGACGCGCAGGAGGCGCCGGCGCGGGCCGTGCTCTGGATGGACCTGGTGGCGCGTGCACCCGCGGGTGTCAGCACGGTGGTCCGCACGCTGCGGCGATGGTCGACCCCTGACCGCTACGCGGTGGTGCTGGTCGGGACCGCGTACGGACGACTCGACGAACTCCGGAACCAGCTCCGTGAGCTGAACCCGAGAGTCGTCGACGTCGACAACCGGCTCACGCCCGGTGAAAGAGCCAGGGCGCAGAGCATGTTCGGCACCGAGATCAGCCATGTCGCGGACCTCGCCGGGCTCGCCGAGGTCGCCCAGCCGGGCCCGGGCAGGCACGCGGCCGGCTACCACGCCGACACGGACGAGGGCACCGATCTGCTCGACGTCACCACCGACGTGCGGATGCTCGCCGACCTCGTCGCGTCCCGGCTGATCAGGCCGCCGCTCTCGATCGGGCTGTTCGGCAACTGGGGCAGCGGGAAGAGCTTCTTCATGCGGCAGATGCGGGCGCGGGTCCGGGAGCTGTCGGACGCCGCCACGGCGGCGGAGAGCGAGACCGGGCAGCGTGGCCCCATCGTGTCGTCGTACTGCTCGACGGTCCGCCAGATCACGTTCAACGCGTGGCACTACGCCGAGGCCAACCTGCTGGCGAGCATGGCGACCCACATCTTCGACAGCCTGGCCGCGGGCGGCTCGGAGGAGGTCCTGCGGCGCCGCGCCGACGACCTCGCCGAGCTGCGGCAGACCGAGCGCTCACTGCTCACGCGGCTCAGCGCGGTGCGGTTGGAACGCAGGCTGGTGGCCGCCCAGCAGGAGCGACGGCCGGTCCGTCTCGACCTGACCAGCGACGACTTCGCATGGGTGGCGCACGAGCTGGGGGTGCCGGAGGCGACCACCACGGACGTGCGGCAGTTCGCGACCGAACTCGACGGTTTCGGCGTCGAGGCACGCCGGGTGTGGACCTTGTTGCGGCGCAGCCGGTTCGCACTGTTCATGGGTGCGGTCGCGGTCGTGCTGGCGGTCGCACTGGCGGTGTTGGTCCGGTCGCCCGTGTGGCCGCTACTGGCGGGCGTCGTCTCCCTTCTTGTCGGCGCGACGCCGGTGGTGAGCCGGGTTCGGGAGGCGATGGCACGGATCCGGCGGGCCGCCGACAGCGCGGACGCGACCGCCGACGAACGGCTCACCGCGCTCGACGAGGAAACCACCCGGCTGGAACGGGCGGTGGCCGAACTCGCGACCGGACGGGACGCGACCGCGTTCGCCAGGTCCCGGTACGAGAGCGGGGACTACCGCAACCACCTCGGCATCGTCTCGCTGCTGCGCCGCGACCTGGAGACCTTCGCCGCCATCCTCGACAAGGAACGCGACGACGAAGGTGGTCTCGAACGGATCATCCTTTATGTCGACGACCTCGACCGGTGTCAGCCCGCGGTCGTCGTCAAGGTCCTGGAGGCGGTTCACCTGCTGGTGGCGCTGCCGGTGTTCGTCGTGGTGGTCGCCGTGGACCCGCGGTGGCTGCACGAGGCCATCCGCCTCCACTACGCGACGATGGTGCCGGACGGGTCGGTGGCGCCAGCGCACTACCTGGAGAAGATCTTCCAGATCCCGTTTCGCCTGCCGGACATGGACCGGCAGGGCTTCGGCCGCCTGGTCCGGGATCTGTCCGGCACGGACGCGGCCGCGGAAGACACCGCGAACGAACCGGACGTGTCCCAGGCATCGCAGCTCGTCTGGTTCGAGGACCCGGTCGAAAGCCCTGAACCGCCGCCCAGAGCACCGGACCTCCAGCCGCGTCAGCTGCACGTCTCGGACGTCGAACTGGAGTTCCTCACGACCCTCGCGCCGTTGGTGCCCACGCCGCGCGCGGCGAAACGGCTGATGAACCTGTACCGGCTGGTGCGGGCCCGGCTGGCCGACCGCGAGCTCGACCGCTTCGTGAGGGACGGTGACTACCGGGTCGTGCTGGTGTTGCTGGCCCTGCACGCGGACTCCGGCAGCTCGGTGTACGACCGGTTCGTCACCGAGCCGGATCTCGCCTGGCTCGCGGAGCTGGTCGGTGTCGAGCTGCACAGAGGCGCGTACATCGGCTGGTTGCCGCTCATGCGGCGGTTTTCGTTCGGGCACGTGGAAGGCCCCCAGCCGAAGCCGGGGGCCATCCGGGGGTGATCAGTGGGCCACGGCCTTCTCGGCGTGGGCGCCGGTCAGGCTGCGGACCTCCATCTCCGCGTACTTCGCCTCGTCGCTCTCCTTCGAGGTCTTCGAGCCGATCCAGCCCAGCAGGAACGCCACCGGGATGGAGACGATGCCCGGGTTGGACAGCGGGAACCAGTGGAAGTCCACGCCGGTGAACATCGACTTCTCCCCGCCGGACACGGCCGGCGAGAAGATGATCAGGACGACGCACACGATCAGGCCGCCGTAGATGCTCCACAGCGCGCCGCGGGTGTTGAAGCCCTTCCAGAACAGCGAGTACAGGATCGTCGGCAGGTTCGCCGACGCCGCCACCGCGAACGCCAGCGCCACCAGGAACGCGATGTTCTGGCCGTTGGCGATGATGCCGCCGCCGATGGCGACCGCGCCGATCACCAGTGCGGTGATGCGGGCGACGCGGACCTCCGCCGCCTTGTCGTCCGCCGCGCCCTTCTTGATCACGTTGGCGTAGATGTCGTGTGCGAACGACGCGGAGGCCGTGATCGTCAGGCCCGCGACCACCGCGAGGATCGTCGCGAAGGCGACCGCCGCGATGATGCCCATCAGGACCGTGCCGCCCAGCGCGTACGCGAGCAGCGGCGCCGCCGAGTTCACGCCACCTGGTGCCGCCGTGATCACGTCGGCGCCCACCAGCGCCCCGGCGCCGTAGCCGAGCACGAGGGTGAACAGGTAGAAGATGCCGATCAGCCAGATCGCCCACACCACGGACTTCCGCGCTTCCTTGGCGGTCGGCACCGTGTAGAAGCGCATCAGGATGTGCGGCAGGCCCGCGGTGCCGAGCACCAGGGCGAGCGACAGGGACACGAAGTCGAGCTTCGACGTGCCGGAGGTGCCGTACTGGTTGCCCGGGTCGAGGAGTTTCGCGCCACCTTCGCCGACACGCTCGACCGCCGCGCCCAGCAGGGTCGACAGGTTGAAGCCGAACTTGCCCAGCACCCACACGGTCATCAGGAACGCGCCCGTGATCAGCAGCGCGGCCTTGATGATCTGCACCCAGGTGGTGCCGCGCATGCCGCCGATGATCACGTACACGATCATCACGATGCCGACGACCGCGATCACCAGCGCCTGACCGGCCTTGCTGTCGATGTTCAGCAGCAGCGCGACCAGGCCGCCCGCACCGGCCATCTGGGCCAGCAGGTAGAAGAACGACACGACCAGCGTCGAGGTGGCCGCCGCCGCGCGGACCGGACGCTGCCGCATCCGGAAGCTCAGCACGTCACCCATCGTGTACTTGCCGGTGTTGCGGAGCAGTTCCGCGACCAGCAGCAACGCGATCAGCCACGCCACGAGGAAGCCGATGGAGTACAGGAAGCCGTCGTACCCGTTCACGGCGATGGCGCCCGCGATGCCGAGGAACGACGCGGCGGACAGGTAGTCGCCGGAGATCGCGACGCCGTTCTGCGCGCCGGTGAACGAGTGACCGGCCGCGTAGAAGTCGACGGCGGTCTTGGAGGATCGGCTCGCCCGGAACACGATCACGAGCGTGATCGCCACGAACAGCGAGAAGATGCCGATGTTGAGCCAGGGGTTGCTGCCCTCGACGTTCTGCGCCAGGTTCATTTCTCGCCTCCCTCGACGTCCTCGCGGATCTTCTCGGCGACCGGGTCGAGGTGCTTGTTCGCGTGCCGCACGTACAGGCTCGTGATCACGAACGTGGAGACGAACTGCAGCAGGCCGAAGATCAGGCCGATGTTGATGTTGCCGAAGACCTTGGTGCTCATGAAGTCGTGCGCGTAGTCGGACAGCAGGACGTAGAGCAGGTACCACGCGAGGAACGCGACGGTCATCGGGAAGACGAAGCCGCGGAGACGGCGGCGGAGCTGCGTGAACTCCGCGCTCTGCTGGATGGTCTCCCAGTCGGGGCCCGGTGGGCCCTGATCGGTGGTGCTCACGTTGCCTCCATGGGAAGTGAACCGGGGTTCTACGACCCTAGGAAGGCGGTGCGGGGACGTGAATCGTTCGCGGATCAACCGCTTCGACGTACGACGAGTGGTCGACGAACGGTCAAAATGCGCGACGAGTGGCGCAGGTCACATCTTGGACACACTCAGAAAGGACGTCCAGCCCGACTCGGGGAGCATCAGCATCCCTTGATCGGGTGACTTCGAGTCGCGAACAGCTACAGAGCGTTCCGCAAAGGCGACCTCGACGCAGGCACTGTTGCTGCCATCCTGACTACTACGGCTGCTCTTCCGCCAGACAAGATCCACTGTGGCTGCCCTCTATCGTTCTTGGCTGATGCGCGTGATCAGCGCGACCGAGTCATCAGGGCTCAGTGCTTCCACGCCCAGCCGATCGAACTTGAGTCTACAGGCCCGAACCTCGTCATTGTCCTCAATGTGAAGGGCTCCCGTGACGTATTCGACGTAGAGCAAGTCCGGCTCGTCCCGATCAAGGAACGACAGCAATACGAATCCTCCGTCGAGGGCGCTGTGTGCCTTGAGTGGTAGTACTTGGAGGGTGACGGCGGGCAACCCGGCCACCTCGATCAGGTGTTGCAACTGCTCGCGCATCACCTTCGGACCGCCGACGTCACGACGAAGGGCCGACTCGTCGATGATCGCCGTCATTTCCAGGGGATCACGTTCGCTGGTGAGCCGTTCTTGGCGGATCAGGCGGATCTCTATGTCGTTGTGCAGTTCCTCTGCTGTACGCCTGCGACGACTGTGCGCGAAGGACGCGCGGATGTAGGACTCCGTGTGCAGAAGGCCCGGCAGTTTCAGGCCGGAGAATTCTCGAACCGACGCGGCGTGGGTTTCAACGTCGACGTAGCCCATGTCCTTGATTCCGTAGGCGCGAAACCACGGCGGCTTCGCCGCTTCGCGCGCCTCGGCGATGAGGGTGTCGTCGTAGTGGTCGTAGATGTCCATGGCGGAACGCACGAAATGCACGTCCGCGCGGGTGATGCCGGTTTCGATGCGCTGCAGGGAACTGCGGGTCTTGTCCAGGCGCTTCGCGGCCTCGGCCAGCGTGAGGTCGGCGCCTTCGCGGATCTCCCGCAACCGGCGTCCCAACCGCCGCCGCAGGAACGGTGCTCGTGTGGCCACGACTCATGATCGCAGCAGCCGGACCCAGGAATGGGAAACCCAGTGCTGGCGAGTCCATCAGGACACTGGGTTTTCATGAAAGGACGACTCTTCACACTGGTCAACGCCGAGAACGAGGCCGACGTGTTCGCGTGGGGAATGCAGATCACGACCGCCCGCGAGCAGGAAGCCGTGACCTATTGCCGCAACCCTGTCACCAATCAGACGGTTTTCGGACTGCACTCGAACGCGGAAAGCGCACTGCGCCGCTACGGCACGACTTTTCGGTTGCGACTCGTCTGGGAGGACTGAGCACCCGCCCGCAACGCCCGCAACCGGTCGGCGGCCGTCTGGTCGCGGTTCTCGTTGAGGTGCAGGCGCAACATGGCCGTCCGCGCCCACGACGGCGGCCGCCCACGCAGCGACACGACGACCATGGTCAGGAACGCCAGCGGCACCGACCACGGCGCGGGCTGTGCGACGAGGATGGCGAGCCAGCCCGTCACCGGCAGCCCGAACAAGGCACCCGAGATCGCGCCCGACGAGGCGAACAACCCGACGAGCACACCGGACATCGCACCGGCGACCGTGAGCCGTGACCACCAGATGCCGAGTACGAGCAACGGGCAGAACGTGGACGCGGCGACCGTGAACGCCCAGGTGACGAGCACACCGGCGTCCAACCGGATCGCTTGCAGGGCAAGAAGAACCACGACGGCGGCCGCCAGTACGACGGTGACGCGGAGGCGGCGGAGACCGCCGGGCAGCAGGTCGTAGGAGATGGCGCCGGACACCACCAGCAGCAACCCGAGCGACGTGGCGAGGAACGCCGCGAACGCGCCGCCGGTGAGCAGGGCGGTGAAGGTGCTGCCGGGCCAGCCCTCGTCGACCTGTGCGGGAAGGGCGACGACGGCGGTGTCGGTGGCGCCCGAGAGGTAGAGCTGCGGGACGAGCACGCGGCCGAGCACGCCGTAGATGCCGGGGAACAGGTAGAAGATGCTGAGCAGCCCGACCGTGAAGGCGGCGGTGCGGCGTGCGGCGCGGCCGTCGGGGCTGGTGTGGAACCGCATGATCACGTGCGGCAGCCCCATGGTCCCGAGCGCGAGGGCGACGGTCAGGGCCCAGGTGCTGAGCAGCGGGTGGCCCGCGTCGGCGAGGTCGAGCAGGGGCCGTCCCCAGCCGGTGCCGCCGGGCCGTGCCTCGCCGACGACCTCGGGCACCGGGTCACCCTTGTCGAACTGGACGACCGCGCCCTGCGGGACCTCCCAGCGCTCGCCGTCGCGCTCGAGGATGGTCCCGATGCGGAAGTGGACGGCGGTGTCCTCGCGGAAGGTGGTGAACTCGACGGGGTGGACGGCCTCGTCGCGGACCTGCGGGCCCACCTGGAAGAGCAACCACACGGCGGGGACGATGAACAGGACGAGCTTGAGCACGAACTGGAAGGCCTGCACGTAGGTGGCGGCGCGCATGCCGCCGAGGGCGAGCGTGATCGCGACCCCGGAGCCCGCGATGACGACACCGACCCAGTAGGGCGTGTCGCTGACCGCGGACAGCACCAGCCCGGCCGTGCGGAACTGGGGCACGAGGTAGAGGCCCCCGATGACGAGGATGACGGCCGCGGTGACGCGCCGGAGGGCCGGTGAGTTGAGGCGTGCCTCGGCGAAGTCGGGCACGGTCAGCGCCCCGGACCGCCGCATGGGCGCGGCGACGAGCACGAGCATCGCGATGTAGCCGGCGGTGAAACCGACCGGGTACCAGAGCGCGCCGATCCCGTCCTTGACGACGAGGCCCGCCACGCCGAGGAACGACGCGGCGGAGAGGTACTCGCCGGACACGGCGGCGGAGTTGAGGAGCGGCGAAACCCGCCGGGAGGCAACGAGAAAGTCGGACGTGGTGCGCATGGCCGCGACCCCACGAAGCCCGATGAGCAACGTGATGAGGACGACGGGCGCCACCGCGAACGCGAGAATCACGCGCGCCCCCGCACACCCCGTGCTGTGAAAAGCCCTTTCGCAGCACCGCCCCCGGCAGAACGCAAAACCGCCCCGCCCCCAGGACGTAACCCCAACCCCCACCCGATCCCGGGGGCCACCCGCCATGCCAGCCTACCGGGTGGGGGTGACATCGCGGGGTGCGCGCGGTCCGGTTGTGGATAACCGGTGCGGCTGTGGACAACTTTCTGCACGAAAACGTGGTTCGGTGTGTTCGCGCGCGCGACTCGCGGGGTTTCGGGGGTGGTCATGGGTGGTCTTCCGCTTTTTCTGCTCTGCGGAGTTGCCAGCCCGCCAGGAGGGTCAGTGCCGGGTACGGGAGGAAAGCCAGCGCCAGCCACGAGACCGGGATGCCGAGGACGCGGATGTCGTCCAGCGCCGGGAAGACGGCGAACAGCAGCGGCAGGCCCGCGACGCCCGCGAACAGGAACGCCAGCGGGGCCAGCGCCAGCCGCAGTTGGCGGCGGTGCAGTTCCACCGCCCGCTCCGCGTCCGGGCCGTCGAGTTTCGGGACGCGCCAACGGCCTCTGGCCCGCCGCCGCGAGTGGGCCAGGCGAGTCTGCGGGCTCATCACCGCGATGCGCTTGTGCCCGGGCATTACCGGCGGCCCAGTTGGCCGGACTTCGCCGCCGCCAGCAGCTTCTCGCGCAGTACGCGGGCGCAGCGGCGGGACACGGGCACGTCACCCAGGTCCGTGTGCGCCAGCAGACCGCCCACCGAGTCGCTCCGCAGCTCGCGGACCGCCGCCAGTGCCACCAGGAAACCGCGGTGCACACGGAGGAAACCCGCTGGCTCCCAGTACTCCTCCAGCCGCGAGATCGGCATCCGCACCTCGTGCACTCCCGACACCGCGTGCAGGCGCACGTAGTCGCCGTGCGCCTCGACGTAGTGCACGTCCGTGCGGCGGACGTACCTGGTCCGGCCGTCCGACTCCACCGGCAGCGCGGCCATCGCGTCCGGCCCCTCCGGGGCGGGACGCGCGTCCGGGATCACGCGGTTCACCCGCGCCAGCGCCTCCGCGAGCCGCTCCGCACGGACGGGTTTCAGCAGGTAGTCCACGGCGCCGATGCCGAACGCCGCCACCGCGTGCTGTTCGTACGCGGTCACGAACACGATCACCGGCGCCTCGTTCATGCGGGACAACAGGCTGGCGAGCTCCATGCCGTCGAGGCCCGGCATCGCGATGTCCAGGAACACCGCGTCGTAGCGGCCGTTCTGGATCATGCGCAGTGCCGACAGCGCGTCGCCCGCGCTCGCCACGTCCGACACGTCCGGGTTCTCGTTCAGCAGGCGGCACAGTTCCGCCAGCGCGGGCGGCACGTCGTCGACCGCGAGCACGGAAAGGCCAGCCGTCATCCCGGCATCACTCCCGGTTGGAATCTCGGGATCCGCACCACCACACGGGTTCCCTCGCCGACCGCGGTCTCCACGACCAGCCCGTACCAGGGCCCGTAGACACTGCGGAGCCGCCGGTCCACGTTCGCCAGCCCGACGCTGTCCGCGCCGCCCCGACCGGCCAGGATCGACTCCGCCAGCGCCGGGTCCATGCCGACCCCGTCGTCCTCGACACTGATCACGCAGTCGTTCCCTTCCGCCTCGCCGCGCAGCTGCACGTGCCCGGTGCCCGCACGCGGCTCGATGCCGTGACGGACGGCGTTCTCCACCAAAGGCTGCAGCACCAGGTACGGCAGCGCCACCGCGAGCACCTCCGGTGCCACCCGGACCTGCACTTGCAGCCGCTCCCCCAGCACCGCGCGCTGCAGCGCCAGGTACGTCTCGATCGCGTGGAACTCGTCCGCGACCGTCGTGTACTCGCCGTGTTTCGCCAGGCTGTACCGGATGTAGTCGGCGAAGTCGAGCATCAGCTCACGCGACCGGTCCGGTTCGGAGCTCACCAGCGCGGCGATCACCGTGAGCGCGTTGTAGACGAAGTGCGGGGAGATCTCCGCCCGCAGCGCCCGCAGCTCGGCCTGCGCCGCCTGTTCCGCCGACGACTCCAGCCTGCCCCGCTCGAGCGCCTCGACGACCCACCGCGCCGCCTCACGCACCGCCGCCCGCCGCGACGCGCCCGCCACCACCATCACACCCGCCAGCTCGCGGTTCACGTGCAGCGGCACCGCCACCAGAGGGGACCGGCCCGCGCGGTTCTCGCTGTGCAGCACCCGTTCGACCAGGGCGTTCGCGTCCGCGTAGAACGGCGGCTCGTCAGGCGCCCACACCGCACGGCCGGACAGGTCGGCCAGCGCCACGAAGTCGGCGTCGAGCAGCCTGCGCAGCCCGCGGGCCGCCGTCCGCACGCCCGCGCCGGACAGGCCGTCCTTCAGCTCGTCCGCGATGTGGCGTGCCATGCCGAGCACTGACACCGCCATCCGGGCTCCCATCGTCCGCGATCGGGCTCGCGTAGATGTTAATGGCGGAAGCGCTGCTTGGCGTCAGTCGAACATGCGGGACGGCGGCGCGCCGAGACCGGGCGCGACGCCGTGCCGCACGGCCTCCGTCGGGGAGCCGAGGTAGCGGTCGTCGTCGTCGAAGATCACGGCCACCTCGCCGCCCGGGTGGGGCAGGCGGTAGCCGGTGCCCGTCCGGCCGGTCAGGTCGGCCATGCCCTCGACCACCTGGACGCCCGGCAGCCCGGCGACGACCTCCCGCAACGCGCTCGGCAGGTCCGCGGGCACGCCGTTGCTCCCCAGCACCAGGCCGATCGTGCGCAGTTCGAGGACCGGCGCCAGGTCGGCACTCACCTCGGCCGCCTCCGCGTGCAGCTGCGCGGCGATCGTCGCCGGGTCGCGGGACGCCGACGCGAGGAAGTCCACCGTGAAGTTCATCCACGACGCGGGCGTGGTGCACGGCGGCTCGGTCGTCGTGAAGGACGGGTAGCAGTCTCCGCCGTCCGGGGCGTCGACGCGGCCGGGACCGGGCACGACCCGGCCGTTCTCGATCGACGTGCCGTCGACCACCTTCTGGCGCCACGCACCGGTCCGCTCCCGCTCCTGCCACAGCTGCGTCTCCCGGATGATCCCGCCCGCGCCGAGCGCGGACAGGCGCAGCGAGTAGTGGACGCCGCTCTCCGCGGGCACCACCGTCGTCGTCACGGCGGCCGGTGGCGCCTGCTCGTCGCGGGGCACGAACAGGAACGCGGCCGTGCCGACCGCGCCTGCGACCACGGCGGCCGCGACCGGCACCAGCAGCGGGCGCCGCACGGGCGCGCCGAGCCTCGGCATGGGCGTGGGCGGCACCGCGTCCGCCTTGGCGCGCAGTGCCTCGGTGAGGGCGTCTTCGAGGTCAGCGTTCATCGGAGAGGTCCTTCAGGTTCCGGCGGAGGGTGGCGAGTGCGTGATGGGCGGACGACTTCACGGTGCCCGCGGAAACACCGGTCACGGCGACCGTCTCCGCCTCGGAGAGACCGCAGTAGTAACGGAGCACGATCACCTCGCGCTGGCGCGCGGGCAGGCGTTCCACGTGGCTGAGCAGCTCGCGATGCCGCTCGGCGACGAGCAGTTCGCGGTCGGCGGGCGGCGCGTCGGCGGGCGGCCGCGCCTGGGCGAGGAACCGGCGGACCGTGCGCAGCCGCCGCAACCTGGACCGCGACCGGTTGATCACGGCTCTGCGCAGGTACGCGACGACGTGCTCGACGTCGCCGAGGTCGGGGCGCAGGCGCCACACCGCCTCGTAGCAGTCCTGCACGACGTCCCGCGCTGTCTCGGCGTCGCCGGACAGCAGCGCGGCCATCCGGACCAGCGGCATCCACTGCTGCTCAAGCACGGCCTCGAGGCTCGGGGCGACCGGCTCCGCGCTCACATCCATACCTGGAACACGCCGTCGGCTCCCAGAGGTTGTACCGGCGCTCAGTGAGCCGCGTCACAGCTCCTTGCGGTGGCGGCCGTCCGCCAGACGGGACCGTTCCTCCGCCGTGCCAAAGCTCGCCACCGCCCGGTCACGGGTGAGGCCGAGGTTGTCCGGGGCGTGCATGCGCAGGCGGATCTGCGCCACGTCCGCGGGGATCTTCGCCGAGGTCGCCTTGCTGACGATCAGCACCGTGAGGAACGCGACCGGGGCCGTGATCAGCGCGGGCTGGCTGAAGACGCCCGGCGCCCAGTTGCCGGTCAGGCGGCTGACCGTGCTGACCACCAACGCGGTCAGCACCAGGCCGCCGCCGACGACCATGCCCGCGGCGGCGCCCACCCAGGTGAGCTTGCGCCACCACACACCCAGCAGCAGGATCGGGCAGAACGTCGACGCGGCCAGCGCGAACGACATGCCCACGGTCAGCGAGATGTCCGACTGCCGCACCGCGATCGCGAGCACCAGCGGCACGCCGCCCGCGACCGCCGTGGCGAAGCGGAAGTCGCGCACCCGGCCACGCAGCACGTCCGTCGACAGCACCCCGGACACGCTCACGACCAGGCCCGACGACGTCGACAGGAACGCGGCGAACGCGCCCGCCGTGATCACCGCGCCGAGGATGTCGCCGAGGAGCCCCGGTGCGATGCCCGCCGGCAGTCTCAGCACCGCCGCGTCGGTCTCGCCGGTGACCAGCAGCTCCGGCACGTACAGCCGCGACAACGCGCCCAGCATGATCGGGAACAGGTAGAACAGCGACAGCAGCAGCAGGACGTGCAGGGTTGTTCTGCGCGCGGCCCTGCCGTCCGGGTTGGTGTAGAAGCGGACCAGCACGTGCGGCAGGCCCATCGTGCCCAGGAACAGGGCCAGGATCAGCGAGTACGTGGTGAACAGGTCACCCGTGCTCGACGCGGGCGCGAGCCAGCTCGCGTTGTCCACCGGGGCGCCGACCACCACAGGGACGGACGAGCCCTTCGAGAAGTGCAACGTGGTGCCCGCGCTGACCTCGTGCGTGCCGGGCGGCCACAGCACCGTGCCCGCCGCGGGCGCGCCGTCGACCTCGCCGCGGGCGCTCAGCCACACCGGGTCGTCGACCTGCAGCAGCACCGGGGTCTTCACGTCGACCGTGGTGGCGCTCGTGAACGTCGGCGGCAGCGCCTCGGTCAGCGTCGTCGTCTGGCCGTCGCGCACGCCGCCGCTGCCGATGAACAGCAGGCACATCACGAACGTCGGCGCGGCGATCGCGAACAGCTTCAACCAGTACTGGAACGCCTGCACCACCGTGATCGCGCGCATCCCGCCGCCGAACACGTTGACGATCACCACGACCGTCACCACGGTCGCGCCGACCCACGTCGGCACCGGCAGGATGCTCGCCAGCGTCTCGCCGGCCAGCTGCAGCTGCGGGACCACGTACAGGATCCCGATGAACACCACGAACACCGCGGCCAGGCCACGCAGGGCACGCGAACCGAGCCGCGCCTCGCAGAAGTCCGGCAGCGTGTAGGCGCCGGACCGGCGCAGCGGCGCGGCGACGAACAGCATCAGCGCCAGATAGCCCGCCGTGAAACCGATCGGGTACCAGAGCGCGTCCGCGCCGTCCTTCAGCACCAGACCGGCGACACCCAGGAACGACGCGGCGGACAGGTACTCGCCGGAGACCGCGGCGGCGTTGCGCCGGGACCGCACCGTGCGGCGAGCGACGAGGAAATCCTGCGCGGTACTGGCGGTGCGGGACGAGCGCCAGCCGATGTAGAACGTCGCGAAGATGACCGCACAGGCACCGGAAAGTGCCCAGATATTCGCGCTCACCGGCCCTCTGTTACTTCTCGACCATCGCGACGAAGTCGCGTTCCTGCCGCTCGGCAACCACGTTGTACCAGTACCCGACCCCGAACAACAACGGGAACGGCACCAAACCCAGCAGGATCCACGGAAGTCGCACACCGGCGACCGTCACCTGTGACAGCTGCGGGAGGAAGAAGAACAACGCGGGCAACGCCAGAAAGAACGCCAATGTGCCCAGCCAGAACCTCATGGCCTTCTTGAACTGCGCGCGGATCAGCTGGCGCACCAGCTCCTCGCCGTAGCTGGTCTGTTCCTCCAGCTCGTCGACGGTGCGCAGGCGGGTGACGGGGGCACGGGAGTCGGCCAGCACCACCCGTTTGCGGCGGGGTTTCGTCGGCGGCTCGGAATACGACCGCCGTGCCCCCTGTTCGTCCCGCCCAGGACCGGCCGAGTGCCTACTCACGTCCGCCCCTCGCAGGTCGGTCCGGCCGCTCGCGGTCGCCCTGCGCCTGATGGTTCACTCCGCAAGCTCCGTTCACAAACCGCCGCGGCGCACGATCCGGTCCTTCAGCTCACGCGTGTGCCGCCTGCTCACCGGCAGCTTGCGCTCTTCCTCGCCGATGACCACGTGGTAGCCGTTGCCGCCGAGCTGCAACTCGGTGATCAGGTTGATCGGCACCAGGTACGAGCGGTGGATGCGGACGAAACCCGCCTTCTCCCACCGCTCCTCCAGCTGCGACAGCGGGATGCGCACCAGGTGCGAGCCCTCGGTGGTGAACAGGCGCGCGTAGTCGCCCTGCGCCTCCACCCACCGCACCGAAGAACGCGGGATGAGCTTCGTGTTGCCCGCCAGCTCGACCGGGATGACCTCGTCGTCCGCCGGTTCCGACGCGACCTGCGGCGCCTCGCCGACCAGCCCGTCGCCGCGCAGCTTGGAGATCACCCGCTGCACCGCGCGGTCCATGCGGGTCTGGTCGCAGGGCTTCGGGATGAAGTCGACCGCACCGAGGTCGAACGCCTCGACCGCGTCGTTGCCCTCGCCGTGCCCGGTGATGAACACCAGCACCGGCGACGGCTTGAAGCCCGCGAGGACCTTCGCCATCTCCATGCCGGTCAGGCCGGGCATCCGCAGGTCGGAGAAGACCGCGTCGACGATCGGCTTGCCCGCGTTGCGGCGCGCGGTCAGCTCCGGGTCGCCACCACCGAGCTCGCGTAGCGCCTCGGTCGCGTCGAAGGCCTGGATGACGCGCCGCACGTAGCGGTTCGCCTCGAGCCGTTCGACCATCAGGTCCATGCCGTCTTTCTCGTCGTCCACTGCGAGGACGACGAGACCGGGGGTGTTGGGTGAAGTACTCACGGTGACCCGCATCTTGCCGATGGGAACTGTCGCCTGTCCATGGTGTCACCCGCGTGGGTGACACGATCAAAGACCGTAACGCGACCAGATTGCCCGATGCTCGACGGCCGTGAGCAGTGACTGTGTCGCACCACCCAGCCCGAGGCGGGCCAGCAGCGGGCGCTTCGGCTCGGCGACGGACAGTTCCGCGTCCGGGAACCGCTTGGTGAGCACCGCGCGGAGGTTGCCGACACCGTCGACCAGCCCCAGCTCGGCGGCCTTCGCACCGGTCCACACCTCACCGGTGAACAGGTCGTCGCCGTCGTTCAGCCGGTCACCCCTGCGCTGCTTCACCCACGACACGAACTGGTCGTGCAGCTGCGCCTGGAGACCCTTCAGCCACTCGACGTCCTCGTCGTTCTCCGGGCGGAACGGGTCGAGACGCACCTTGTGCGCACCAGCGGTGTAGACGCGACGGTCGACGCCGATCCGCTCCAGCAGCCCGTTCAGCCCGAACCCCGCGGTGACCACGCCGATCGAGCCGATCAGCGACGACGAGTGCGCGTAGATCTCGTCGGCCGCGCACGCCAGCCAGTACCCGCCGGACGCGGCCACGTCCTCGCAGAAGGCGATGACCGGGACCTTCTTGCGGTCGGCCAGCTCCCGGATCCGCTCGCTCACCAGTGCGGACTGCGTCGGCGCGCCACCCGGCGAGTTGATCGCGAGCGCGACCGCGGACAACCGGTCGTGGTCGAACGCCTTGGTGAGGGCCTGTTCGACGGTGTTGATGTTGATCGTGCCCCGGCTCAGCGGCGACGGGGTCGGGGTGATGACGCCGTGCAGCTTGACCACCGCGACGACGGGTTTGGCCGTGGCCCGGTTGATGGGCAGACGGGCGGTCAGCTTTTCCGTGACACTCATGGAACCACCCTACGTATCCGCGGCGGACTCGCTCGCTCATGTTCCATATGGGGTCACGAGTGCGGTGGCGGGGGTGGCTCGGCATGGGCGACGAGTCGCACCTGTCCCAGATCGATGTAGCGGAGTTCGCGTCGTGCGCCGCGGCACGCGCGTGGGTGGAACGGCGGCTGGCGTCCGTGGGGGCGCGGCCGGGCCTGTCGGTGTTCGGTTCCGTCGACCGGGGGACGTATCTGGACGAGACGCCGGGGGCCGTGGCCCGCTGGACGCAGGACCCGCACTGGGCCGGCCTGGACGCGGACATCGTCGACGGCCGCGTCCACTGGCGCAGCCCCGGCGACCGCCCACTGGCCTGAACGCGTCTTTCAGGGCAGTGCCGGGCCGGTGGTCTGGGCGGTCTTCTCGTCCTCGCCGAACTTCGGGAGGTCCGGACGGACGCCCGGGAAGAACTTCGGGACGCGCAGGATGACCTTCATGCCCGCGCCCGGGGCCGTCTCCGCCATCAGGGCGTACTCGTCGCCGAACACCTGGCGCATGCGCTGGTTGATGTTGCCGATGCCGACGTGGGAGCCGGTCTTGTGCGCGTCGCGCAGGTCGGCGAACAGGCGGTCGGCGTCCATGCCGACGCCGTCGTCCTCCACGCTGATCAGCGCCTCGTTGCCGTTGTCCTGCGCCACGACCGTGACCGTGCCGCCGCCCGGCTTCGGGGACAGGCCGTGCTGCACGGCGTTCTCCACCAGCGGCTGGAGCACCAGGAACGGGACCACCACCGACAGCACCTCGGGGGCGATCTTGATCCGCACGTTCAGCCGGTCCGCGTAGCGCTGGCTCTGGATCGTCAGGTACCGGTCGATGTTGCGCAGCTCCTCGGCCAGCGTCGTGAACTGGCCGGACGTGCGGAAGGAGTACCGGGTGAAGTCCGCGAACTCCTGCAGCAGGTCGCGGGCCCGCTCCGGGTCGGTGCGGATCAGCGACGAGATCGAGTTCAGCGCGTTGTAGAGGAAGTGCGGCGAGATCTGGGCGCGCAGCATGCGCACCTCGGCCTTCGCCAGCTGCTGCTTCGACTCGTCGAGCTTCGCCAGCTCCAGCTGGATGCACACGAACTGCGCCACCTCGTCCGCGGCCCGGATCAGGCGCTTCGAGTTGACCCCGCCGACCACGATCAGGGTGCCCTCCACCTGGCCGTCCGGGATCAGCGGCACGATCACCGCCGTGCGCATCGGGCAGCGGCCGCGGTGGGCGCAGGACAGGTTCGTGTGGTGGATGTGCGCGCGCTGGCCGTTGCGGATCGCCACGTCGATCGCACCGGTCAGGTCGGCGTAGTGCTCGTTCGCCCCGCCGTCCCACGACAGCAGGTGCCCGGACGCGTCCGTGATCCCGATGGCGACGCACTTGAGCATCTCCACCAGGTGCTTCGCGGCCTGGTCAGCGGCTTCCTCGGTGAGCCCGCTGCGCATGGCGGGCGCTGCCTTCGACAACCGCTGCACGGCGTCCAGCACCGCGTCGTCGACCGAGTTGTCGGACTTGCGGGACCGGATCCAGAAGGCGAACACCGCCGCGACGACGAGGATCGCGATCCCGCCGAAGATGGTGCGTTCGTTCAACAGGTCGGTCACCCGTCAATGCTCCGGCCACGACACCCTCCGTGGCAAGGGAGGGTCATTTGAGCAACCTCGACATGCGGCGGTCGGCGAGCGGCTTGCCGCCGGTCTGACAGGTCGCGCAGTACTGGAACGACTTGTCGGCGAACGACACCTCGCGGACGGTGTCCCCGCAGACCGGGCACGGCATGCCGGTGCGGGCGTGCACCCGCAGCCCGGACCGCTTCTCGCCCTTCAACGTCGCCGCGTGCTGCCCGACGGACCTGCTCACGGCGCTCGTCAGTATCTCGCGCATCGCCTCGTACAGCCGGTCGACCTGGTCGTCGTCGAGCTTGCCGGCGGTCGCGAACGGCGACAGCTTCGCCATGTGGAGGATCTCGTCGGAGTACGCGTTGCCGATCCCCGCGATGATCTTCTGCGTGGTGAGCGCGTTCTTCAGGCGCTCGGTGTGCCCGGAGAGCACTGTGACGAACTCGTCACGGGTGAGCGCGAGCGCGTCCGGGCCGAGCGCCGCGATGCCGGGCACCTCGTTCGGGTCGGCCACGATCCACACGGCCAGGCCCTTCTTCGTGCCCGCCTCCGTCAGGTCGAAACCGGGGCCCTGGCCGGGTGGGCCGAGGTGCACGCGGAACGCGAGCGGGCCCCTGCCCGGCTTCGGTGGCGCGGCCGACAGCGTGTCGGCCCAGCGCAGCCAGCCCGCGCGGGCCAGGTGGACGATCAGGTGCAGGTCTCCGATCTCGACATCCAGGAACTTGCCGTGTCTGGTCGCGCCGGTCACCTCCCTGCCGTGCAGCTCGGTCCACGGCGGGGTGACGGTCTTCAACACGGACAGTGAGGCGACGTCGATCCGCGTCACGGTGCGACCCACACCGTGCTCGCGGATGTGCTGTGCGAGCGCCTCGACCTCGGGTAGTTCTGGCACGGCCTCAGTCTTGCCCGATTCCGGCGGTTACGCCACGGGTTGCAGCGGACCCTCGAGCCCCGGCTGGGAGTCGAGCTGGATGTCCTTCGCGATGCGGTTGACCTGCTGGCGGACGGTGAACATGCCGCGGATGGTGCCCGTCCAGCGCTCCTCCGGCTCACCCTCGCCGTTGTCCCCGGTCTCGGCGACGACCGTCCACGGCCTGCGCAGCGCCCAGCGGGCCGGGAAGAACAGGACCGCCAGCACGATCAGCAGACCGAGCCACAGCATCTTGCTGCTCCACGGCGCGACGACGTCGTCCGGGATCGCCACCACCAGCACCACGGCCAGCACGACCACGAGCCCGAGCAGCACGTACGCGGACAGGTTGCCACCGGTGACGTCGTGCTCGAAGTCGTCGGCGGTGGCGGGCTGGCGCCATTCCATCTCGCTGCGCAGGGTCCACATGCGTCCGTCAGCCCCGCGCACAACGCGCGTCATTCGATCGCCTCCCGGCGGCCGGCAACATCAACTTCAATGATGGCGCATCGCGGGGGGCGTTGTCAGGGCCCGGTCAGGTGGTTGGTGGCGGTTCGCTCGCCTTCACGGTGTTCGTCTCACCCTCGTTCGGCTCCGTGTACGAGGTCGTCGACCTGGTGGTCCTCGTCTGGTCCAGGGAGTTCACCTCGGTGACCGTGGTGGTCTCCTCCACGAGCGTGTAGTCCTCGTATTCGGTGCTGTAGGTCTCGACCGTCGTCTCGCGGTACACGATCGGGGCGCTTTCGTCGAACGTCTCGTTCTCGGTGGACCCGGTGGACTCGGGGGTGTCGCTGCGGCCGCCGTCACCGCCTGGGGGACCGCTCGCGCCGGTGGACGGCGGTGTCGACGTGGTGGGCGTGGGGGTGACGGGTGTGTCCGTTTCCTGCGCGCCGTGCTCCCGGTCGTACTCGCGGTCCTCGGTCTCGGCGCGCTCCGGCGGCTCGATCGAGCCGTCCAGGCTGCCCTCCCGCACGTCGGCCGTGCTCGACGACGCCACCGGCCGCGGTTCGAGCCCGGTCTCGATGGCCCGCTTGCCCGCCAGGTCGACCGGCGTGGCGTCGTCGCCGCCACCACCCCACGGCACGAACGCGAACCCGAGCGCCCCGACCGCGGCCGCGGACGTGGCCGCGATGCCGATCTGGATCTTCGTGCTGGCCAGCAGCCCCTTCACGGTCGCACCGAGCTGCCACAGCGCGGCACCGATCACGGGCACCGCCGCGAGCCCGGTGTGCGGCCGGAGGCCGACGAAGATGTCCCGCAGCTCGGCGTACATGGCGGTGCACGCCGCGCAGGTCGACAGGTGCGCCCGGATGCGGCGGCGCTCGATGCCCGACGTGGTGCCCGCGGTGTAGGCCCCGAGCTTCTCCAGCACCGACCGGCAACCGACCGCACTGCGTTCCGAGGCGAGGTGGGCCTGCAGGTAGGCGGCACGCAGCCCCTGTCTGGCACGGCGGGCGAGCGCGGCCGTCGCGTTGGGTGACAGCCCGAAGTTCGTGGCGACCGCGGCCGGCCGCTCGCCCTCGACCTCCATCTTCCACAGCACCCGCCGCCACCGCTCCGGCAGCGACGTGAACGCGCGGCGGATCAGGTTGCGCTCCGTGAACTGCCCGGTGGTGTCCGGGTCCGACGGCGCGCGGTGCGTCAGCTCCTCGTCGGAGACCGGCACGTCCTTGCGCCGCAGGCTCCACTCCCACGCCACGCGCCGCGCCACGATCAGCAGGTAGCCACGCACGTTGTCGACCGGCCCCGCCCCGCGCCGGATAGCCTGCAGGACCCGGAAGAACGCCTCCGCGGTCAGGTCGTCGGCCTCGGCCCGGTCGTTGACGAGCCCTAGCGCGAGCCGGTGGACGGCGGCGGAATGGCGGGAGAACAACTCACCGAACGCGGCATCCTCGCCCGCACGGAGACGCTCGAGCAGTGCCCGGTCCTCACCCTCGGGTGCTTCCACAGCCTCGCTGGTCACGACACCTCCATCCCGACCGCCACGGGATTCGCCAAACATGCCACACACCGTTTCGAGTGGACGGCAAACGTTAAGAACGTGAAGGCGATACCTACGAAGGTATTAGGCCGTTCGGCCCAGCCGCCTGCTGTGTACGGCCGCCCGCGATGAGCGTCGAGCCCATCCGCTATGCTTCTCGTCATTGCGGACGTAGCGCAGCTGGTAGCGCATCACCTTGCCAAGGTGAGGGTCGCGGGTTCGAGTCCCGTCGTCCGCTCCACTCTTCACTGTCGGCCGTGGTAGCCGAGCGCGTTCAGATAGCGGACGAGCAGCGGCTGCGCGGGGACCGTACGCCCCATCTCGAAGCTCGCCAGCTCGGCGTGCGACGTGCCTGCCAGCTTGGCGAGTCTGGTGCGGGTCCACCCGCGTTCCTCGCGCATGAGCTGCACGAGTCTGCCGGAGTCCTCCGCGTCCCACCTGGCGCGTTGCGCCTCGGTCACGTCCACCGCACGGAACCACGTCGTGCTCATCGTGTTTCCCCTTCGCCCCGTCGTTGGAGCGCATTTGACCATCGGGGCGACCGGTTTGTCAGCGTCGAACGAAACATCGTTCTCACTGGCGAACCGTGATCGTCATGGGGTGGGCGTCCGTGGTACCAACGTTGTCATGAGCTGGCAGGAGCGGCTTCGGGATCTCGGCGACAAGCTGGCGCGCGGGGAGATCACCACCGCCGACTACCGGAAGGTGAGCGAGGCGATCCTCGCCGAGGCGGACGCGGAGGCCGCCGCCGACACCCAGGCCACGGATCGGCCCAGAGTGCACATCCCCCGTTCCGCCGCGTGGGAGGCGCCGTCCGGGGAGATGACGCAGATCGTCGGGACGCAGGACGCGACGACGCTGGTGAACCCGTCGATCTCCGACCTGTCGGACGAGCCCGGGGACGCCACGACCTAGAGTTCTTCCGGTGACGGACGTGGCCGCAGCCCAGACGCGGGCCGGCTACGCGCGTCAGTGGCTCTACGACCGCAGGCTCGCGTTCGGGGTCGAACTGCTCGCGCTGCTGCCCCTGGTCGCGATGGCGTTCGAGGTCGCGGGGGCACCGAGGACGCAGCCGCCCCGCTTCTGGGCCGTGCTGGGGCCGGTCACGGGGCCGGACGGCGGCTACGACCCGGGCGGGGTCCTGGACCTGGCGGGCGGGCACCCGTTGTTCGTGCCGTCGTTCCTCTACTGGGCCGACGCGAAGTGGTTCGACGGCGACAACCGGGTGCTGGGCTGGCTGGCGGTCGGGCTCGCGGCGTTCATCGTCCTGCGGTTGCGGGCCGCGCTGCCCCGTGTCCTGCCCGACGTGCTGCGGGCGGGGCTGGTCGTCGCGATCTCCGCGCTCGTGTTCGGGCTGCACGGCGTTTCCACGTTCGTCGTCGGCATGACCGGCGTCGCCTGGTTCACCGTGCACCTGCTGGTGGTCCTGTCCGTCCTGCTCGCGCGGAAGCGGCGCTGGTGGTCCGCGTGGCTCGCCGGGGTGCTGGCCTGCGCGAGCCACGGCGCCGGGTTCGCCGTGTGGCCCGCGTTGTTCCTGATGACGGTCATGCACGGCGAACGTTGGTGGCGGCGGATTGCGACGTTCCTGCTCGGCGCCGCGACCGCGGCCGTCTGGGTGGTGCTGGCACCGCCAAGGCCCACCGGTGACGTGGGCTCGCTGCTCTACACGTTCCTGACCCTGATCGGGCACGTGTGGACGGGCACCACCACCGATCTCGCGGCGATCGCGGGCGGGGGTGTGCTGTGCGGGTTCGGTGCGCTGATCACCGTGCCCGCCGCCCGCACGCGACGACTGTGGGTCTGGTGGTCGCTCGCTCTGTACGCGGTGACGGCGTGCGGGATGGTCGCGGTCGTCCGGGGCGGCGCCGGCTTCGGTGTCGGGCTCTCGGGCCAGTACGCGTCCCTGTCCGTGATCGCCTCGACGGCGCTGCTGGTGGTCGTGGCGACCGTCGCCTTCCGCCGGTCGCCGAGGAACGCGGCGCGGTTCGCGCTCGCGGCGGTCGCGATCGGGCTCGTCGGGTTCACGCTCGGCGCGCCCGCCTCGGCCAGTAACATCTGCCCTGGCTGGACGTGTTGAGCCTGCCCGCGCGCCGTCGGTGTTCCCGTCTTTGGCAGGGTGGTCGGCGTGGACCATGCGCGGAGGACTGAGAAGTGACGAGCACGGTGACGGACAAGTCGGAGCCGGAATCGGCGCCTGACGGGGAGCGCACCGAGGCGGCACCGAGCCAGGCCGGCGGCTGGCGGGCGCGGCTGGAGCGGTACGCGACCACGCGCTGGCTGGCGAGACTCATCGAGTTCCTCGCGC
The DNA here is from genome assembly GCF_044466355.1 of Actinophytocola sp. NPDC049390. NCBI lineage: Bacteria > Bacillati > Actinomycetota > Actinomycetes > Pseudonocardiales > Pseudonocardiaceae > Actinophytocola > Actinophytocola sp. NPDC049390. Next base: position 60,715 of record NZ_JBITMQ010000004.1, on the reverse strand, counting down.
TCGTCCCGGCCGCGGCCATGACCATCGAGGTGGCCAGGGCACCGCAGCTGCACTTCGTCGACTACTGGTACGCGCTGGTCCGGTTCGTGAGCCTGGACGGGTCGCTCAACTTCGGCGGCCTGTGGAAGGCGTCCAACGAGCACCTGATCGCGATCCCGTCGATGCTCTACTACGGCGACGCGACGATCTTCGGCGGCAACCAGCGGATCCTCGGCTACCTCGACATCCTCATCGCGCTCGCGACCGTGGTGCTGATCCGGTTCGCGATCCCGAAGACGCTGCCGCCCGTGGTCCGCGCGTCGATCGTGCTCGCGTCGTCCGGGCTGATCTTCAGCCTGCACGGGCTGCACAACTTCACCCACGCCATGAGTGGCGCCGCATGGCTGACCGCGAACCTGATCTCGGTCGGCACGCTGCTGTTCGCGGTCAGGGGCAAGTGGTGGCCCGCGTGGGGCATGGCGCTGCTCGGCAGCATCACCTACGGCACCGCGTTCGCCGTGTGGCCGTCGCTGGCGCTGGTCGCGATCCTGCGCAAGGAGCCCATGTGGCGGCGGCTCCTGCCGCTCGGGCTGGGCGCGGTGATCGTCCTCGGCTGGATGTCGGTCAACCACAACGCCGCCGGGTCCGGCACCGAGAGCGACATCGGCACGGCGATCTACGGCCTGTTCGCGGTCATCGGGAAGGTGTGGACCGCCAACAACACCGGTATGGCGGTGTTCGCGGGCGCGATCATCATCGCCGGGTACGCCGCGATGGCGACGGTGAAGGCGGCCAAGGTCCCTGAGCTGCGGTTCTGGTGGGGGCTGGGCTGCCACGGGTTCTTCGGCTCCGCGATGATCGCGATCTCGCGCATCGACTTCGGCCTCGACTACAGCCAGCACAGCCGCTACACGTCGGTGTCCGTGCTGGTCTCGCTGCCGCTGCTGGTCATCATCGGGACCGTGGTCCACTCCTTCGCCGCGCGGCACTGGCGCAAGATCGCGGTCGCGTTCGCGGTCACGGGTGTCACCGGCTTCGCGCTGGGTGTGCCGACCGCCGACACCGTCCGCGCCGAGAACGCCGACCACGAGATCAAGTCCGTGGCGCTGCGTGCCGGCTACCTCAACGCGTTCGGGTGGGCGCTGCCCCCGGAGGGACATCAGTTGGTGCCGAGGCTCGAGGCGCTCGGCCACTACCCGTTCAACGACAGCTTCACGCTCGGGTGCGGAGGCCCCGAACTGGGCGACACGATCGACCTCACCGATGTCGAGGAGATCAGCTTCCCGGAGGGCGGCCGGACGCCCGCGTCCCCGTCGGGCGTGGTCGACCTGGTGGAGGAGAAGCCGGGGTCACGGCTCGTGTGGGGATGGGCGACGGGAGTGAAGGACCCGGTGCGCTGTACCGTCCTTGTCGACTCCTCCGGCGAGGTCGTGGGAGGCGGCGTCAGCGACCGGGTGCGTTCGGACATCGCCCAGCAGTACCTGGGCATCAACGCCGACACCGGGTTCGGGATGGTGGGACCGGACGAGGAGGGCCTCCGCGTCGTGGTGGTCCTGGAGAGCGGTGCGAAGCGCTGGATGCCGGCTGAGGTTCCGGACGACAAGGACCAGAAGTGAGCATGGAGACAAGCCCAGAAGTGCAGGTCAGCGTCCTGATTCCGGTCAAGGACGAAGAGGCGACGCTGGCCACGCTGGTCGGCCAGATCGACGAGGCTTTCACGCCGCTGGACACCGAGTACGAGGTCATCTTCGTCGACGACGGCAGCACGGACTCCAGCTGGCAGGTCATGACCCAGCTGGCCGAGGACAACCCGCGGGTGCGCGCGATCCGGTTCCGCCGCAACTTCGGCAAGGCCGCCGCGCTGGCCGCCGCCGTCGACGAGGCACGCGGCGAGCGGGTCGTGACCATGGACGCCGACCTGCAGGACGACCCGGCCGAGGTGCCGCGCCTGCTGGCCGAGCTGGACGACGGCGCGGACCTGGTGTCCGGGCACAAGGCGGACCGCAAGGACCCCCTTGGCAAGCGGATCCCGTCGAAGTTCTTCAACACGATGACCAACGTCATGACCGGTCTCAAGATCAACGACCACAACTGCGGGCTCAAGGCCGCGCGCACCGAGGTGTACCGCCGGGTGCCGCTGTACGGCGAGCTGCACCGCTACATCCCGGCGCTCGCGCACCAGACCGGTTACAAGGTGCGTGAGCTGGCGGTCAACCACCGCCCGCGTGAGCACGGCAAGTCGAAGTACGGCCTCGAGCGGTACGTCCGCGGCGCCATCGACCTGCTGACGGTCATGACGATCACGAAGTACGGCCGCCGTCCCGCGCACCTGTTCGGCGGCATCGGCCTGCTGTCCGCGTTCCTCGGCTTCGTCACCCTGGCGTACCTGACGATCGTGAAGCTGTTCGGCGGGCAGGCCATCGGCGACCGGCCGTTGCTGCTGCTGGGCATCCTGCTGATCATCCTGGGCGTGCAGCTGATCTCGATCGGGTTGATCGCCGAGATCGTGTTGCACCGGACGGCGAACCGGCGGGAAGCGACAGACCTGATCCGGGAACGGACCCCCGCCGAACCGACCGCCCGCGACGCCGTGACCACGACCGTGACCACGACCGGCCAGAAGACGGAGAAGGTTGAAGCATGAGCGGCGTTCGTGGCGCGTACGTGAGTGGCGTCAAGACCATCCGCAAGGCCGCTGAGAAGACGGGCCTGCTGACCAAGCTGGAGAACAGCTCGTCGCCCAAGGCGCGGCACGTCCGCACGCTGTTCTCGATCTTCGACGCCGCCGACATGGTCCGCATGGACATGGCGTGGTGGAGCTACCCGGCCATGGAGCGGGTGGACGCGTTCCTGTCCGAGCGGCCGGAGGCGCGGATCTTCGAGTACGGCGCGGGCGCGAGCACGCTGTGGCTCGCGAAGCGCGCCGCGCAGGTCGACAGCGTCGAGCACGACACGGGCTGGGCCGAGTCGGTGCGCCAGATGCTGGCCGACTCCCCCGGCAACGTGAAGCTGCACGCCGTGCCGCCGACCGCGGCCACGGAGGACACCGTCGTGCGCTCGGGTCGCGTCGGGCACACCGACCTCGACTTCGCCGACTACGTGTCGACCATCGACCAGGTCGGCGGCCCGTTCGACCTGATCGTGGTCGACGGCCGCGCCAGGGTCGACGCGTTCCGCCGCTCGCTGGACCACCTCGCCGAGGGCGGCGTGGTCGTGTTCGACAACATCAAGCGCAAGCGGTACTGGGACGTCATCTCGGCCATGCCGGGGCTGCGCATCGAGCTGCTCAAGGGCGGCACGCCGACGCTGCCCTACCCGACGACCACCGGGCTGATCTGGCGTGACTGAACCGGCTGCCCCGAAACCGAGCCGGCGGGCGGACCTGCTGGCCCTGGTGTTCGTGGTGGTCGCCGTCGGGGTCGCCGTGTGGGCACTGCGCGACGACTTCCCGTCGATGGTCGACGCGCTCGGCAGGATCTCGTGGTGGCGGCCGATCGTGGCGTTCGCCGGGATCGTGCTCGGCCTGCTGGCGACCGCCGAGGTGTGGAAGCACTGTCTCGCCGCGCTCGGCTCACCGGTGTCGTCCCGCGCGGCACGCGAGATCTTCTTCCCGGCTCAGGTCGGGAAGTACCTGCCGGGTTCGGTGTGGCCGTTCCTGGCGCAGATGAAGTTCGCGCGGGAACGCGGTGTGCCGGGCGGGATGGCGCTGCTCGCCGGGTCGGTGTTCCTGGTCGTGCACACCGTGACCTCGGTGCTCGTCGGCGCGTTGCTGCTGGTCAGCCAGCCCGCGCTGGTGAACAGGTTCGGCTGGGCCGGGCTGTGCGTGCCGCTCGCGCTGGTCGTCCTGCACCCCAAGCTGATCAACTTCCTGGCGCGCAAGCTCGCGAAGCGGTCCGGCACCGAACCGCCCGTGCTGAAGTGGGGCGGGCTCGTCAGGCCGCTGCTGTGGATGCTGCCCGCGTGGGCCGGCTACGGCGTCGCCGGGTACGTGCTGGCCGACCCGTTCACCGACTCGGTCTGGCAGCTCGCGGTCGTGTGCACGGGTGCGTTCGCGCTCGGCTGGCTGGTCGGGCTGCTGGTCTTCCTCGCCCCGGCCGGCGTCGGCGCGCGGGAGGCCGTGCTGATCCTGGCGCTCACCCCGATGCTGGGCGCACCGGCGGCGGCCACGGTCAGCCTGCTGCTGCGCGTCGGCCACACCCTGGCAGACCTGGTGCTGGCGCTGCGCTACGGCCTGGGGCGGGTACGACGGTCCAACAACGACAGCGCTGAGCTGGCGGCGACCTAGTCGTCCGAGGGCTCGCGGCGGTGGCGGCCCGAGCCACGGGAGACGTTCCGGTTGACCGGCTCGGCGATCCTGTGGCCGTTGTGACGGGGTCCTGAGTGCCCGTTACGCGCCGGCGGGACGTCCTCTGCCGGGTCCACGGTCGGCCAGGCGGGAGCGGACCCGAGCGGCTGGGGTGGCACGCGGCGGACGGCCCGCGCGGCCGCGTCCCGGCGCGGTGGCGGGTCGGCACGATAGGTGGGGGCCGGATTCCGGTCGCGGGGCGGAGCGGGGCGCGGCACCCGGACTGGTGGCCTCATGGCGCGTTCCGGAGCGGGCCGGACCGGGCGCACCGGCTGGGTCGGCGGATCGACGTGGACGGGAGTCGGGCGGGGCCGCTCGACTTCCGGCTCCTCTGGCGGCGCGGCTTCCTTCGCCGGGGCCCGCTTCAGGCGGAAGCGTTTGCTGAGCTTGCGGCCGATCCGCTGCCCGGGCTGCTCGACGAACCGGAACGTCACCTCGGCGGCGCCCACCGTCAGCGCCAGACCGATGATCACCACCAGGAGCAACGGCAGCTTCCCGTACAGCGCCTCGAACACCGGGAACGCGACCGGGCCGTGCAGCAGGTACAGCGAGTAGCTGCGATCGGCCAGGTAGGAGATCGGCTTTGTCGGTCGCAGCACCTGCTCGGCGAGCAGCAACGCGATGAAGATGCCGAAGCCGAGCGCCGCGGTCGAGCTGTAGGCGTCGTCGAGACGGCCCATGTTCCGGATGTCGCCCAGCACGTACAGCGTCCAGCAGGCGAGCCCGAGCAGCACACCAGCCCACAACGGCACCCGCTTGCTCCACACGGCCCACGTCACCTGGCCGAGCAACACCACGGGCAGGTACGACATGTTCACCGCGAGGAGGAAGAACGACGGCCCGAACTCCCGCGCCAGCAGCAACGCGGCGAGCACCATCCCGAGCTCGATCAGGATGGCGGCCCACGCCCAGCGCCGCAGCACGGCGAGCAGCGACATCACGATCGTGTAGAAGATGACCTCGATGACCAACGTCCAGGCCACGCCGACCAGGATCACCTGCGGGACCATGAAGTAGTTGGCCAGCGCGAAGTTGGTCAGCACCGACTGGAGTGTGATCTCGAAGTGCTGCCCGGTGCGCAGCACCTCCAGGTGCCAGATGCTCAGCAGGGCGGTCAACCCGACCGTGGCGATCAGCAGCGGGTAGACGCGGAACAACCGCTTGATCCCGAACTCGCGGTGCGACTCCTGCGTGCCGACCTGGGTGATGATGAACCCGCTGACCAGGAAGAACAGCACGACCGCGAGATGACCCATGTGCTGTTCGAGCCGCAACGGGTCACGGAACTGCTCGCTGAGCAGGTTGACCACACCGGTCTCTTCCTTGTGCGGGTCGAGGAAGAGCGCCACGACGTGGCTGTAGATCACCAGTACCGGCGCGATGCCGCGCATGACGTCCAGGAAGACGAACCGGCTCTGCCGTGACCTGTCGACGCCGCTCACGAGCCGATCCCGCGCAGCCGTGCCGCGGCCAAGGCCGCGGGCCGCTCCGCCGCCTGGTGGACCAGCTCTCCGGCGACGACGGTCGCCGCCAGCGCCGCCACGACGGCGAGCGCGGAGAACACGTGGCCCGCCAGTGGCGCGAGCACGACCGCCACCACCGCCTGGTGGGTGAGCAGGATCCCGTAGGACCGCCTGGCCAGGTACGAGACCACTGACGGCATCCGCATCCGCCCGCTGATCTGGACGGCGATCACGACCAGGAGGAACGCGTAGGCCAGCGTCAGCGGGTAGGCGTCACCCGATCCGTGCAGGCCGAGCCGGTCCCCCCACGCGAACACCACCCAGCAGGCCACGCCGAGACACCCGCCCGCCCACAGCGGCACATGTCCCGACCACACCAGCCAGACCACCTCGCCGAGCACGACGGCCGTGCCGAACGCGCCGATCGTGCCGCCCGCCGCCGCGGCCGCCGTCCCGAAGTTCGGCATGATCGACAGCAGCACCGAGCAGACGGTGATCTGGATGGCCACCGCCAGCCACGGCATGGTCCGCAGGACCGGCAGCAGCGCGCCGATCATCAGGTACACGGCCACGATCGGCAGCAGTGCCCAAGCCGCCGCGGCCAACGTGACCGACGGGTCGGTGAAGAAGTTCACCAGCAACAGGTTGCCGAGCACGTCCGGTGCGGTGACCGATCCGGTGTCCGGCACCGCGGGCTGGCCGAGCGCGACCAATGCCCAGCACAGCAGCACCGCCACCCACAGCGGCGGGAACACCCGCAGAGCCCGCCGCGCGGCGAACTCCACCGACGCCTGCCTGGCCGCGGTGCGCACCGCGAGGAACCCGGTCACCAGGAAGATCAGTGCGGCGCCGAAGAACCGCAGGTCGGGGTTGAGCCGGAGCGGCTCGACCAGGTAGTCGTCGACGAGCGAGGTGGCCCCGAGCGGCTCTCCGGCGGCCCGGAACGACCCGGCCAGCTGGGTGTACAGGACCAGGGCGAGCGCCAGCAGCCGCACCAGGTCAAGGCCTGCCAACCGGTCGTGTCCCCCGGTCTCGCGCCCCGACCCGACGGCTGGCACAACCTGCGTGGTCATGTGGCCACCTACTGTCCTGTTGCCGTCGGACTCCGCAACATCTTGCCAGCCCGTTACGACGATAGGACTACAACGGTGGTCAGGTGGCCGGTTTCGGAGCTTGTGCGGCAAGCCACCGCATCTCGCCGCTCGCCAGGATGACCACCACGCGATCCGCCTGGTTCGACGGCGCGATCACGGCGAACCCCACGTCGGCGGAGATGCCGGACAGCCTGCCTGTGACGTCGGGGCGGGACAGGTGGGTGAGGCCACCGCCGGTGATCTTGCCCGTCGTGTCGACCACCACGGCGCAGCGCACCGGGTCGTGCACGCCAGTGGCCCAGCCTCGCACGATGGCGGCGTCGTTCTTCTGCTCGACGTCATCGACCGAGCCGACCGCCGAACGTGGGTTGCGCGCACCCGCGGGCGGCAGCGGCACCATGCGGGCGTTGTCCAGCACCGAGCCCAGCTCCGGGCCGCCGCAGCCGAGCGTGAAGTCGTCGGAGAACGGGTAGTGCCCCATCGTCTCCAGCCGCGGCACGAGCGCCTCCGCGGGCGGGAGCACCGCACCGTAGGCGTTGCCGATGCCCGCGCGCAGGGCGATGGCCTGCAGCTCGTGCTCAGCGTTCTGCGAACGGATGGTGGCCGCGGTCGGCGAGCCGAGCGTGAAGCCGACCAGACCGAGTGCGACCACGAGGATCCCGAACTTCGTGGCCCGTTCCCCGAACCGCCGGTGCACCACGACAGCGGTGAGCACGATCGCGGGCACCGCCATCAGCACCGACAGCGAGGTGTACCGGCTCGACAGGCCGAAGTCCGAACCGAAGTCGATACGCGCGGCGGCGATCATGCCGCTGGCCACGAACGCGTGACAGCCCAGCGCCCACCAGAAACGCAGCCCGGAATCGCGTGCCTCCCCGGTGGTGGCGAGCCACGCGTACAGCGCGAGCACGACCACGCCGGCGAACACCGCGATCCCGGCGACGTCCGCCGTCCACAGGTGCCCGATCACCGCGAACAGCGTGTACATCAGGCTCGCCAGGTCGTTCGCGGGCTGACCGCCGGGGTCGACCGCCGGTTTGAGCCCGAGCCACACCAGCACCACGAGCAGCCCGACGCCGAGCGGCAGCAGCCTGCGCCACCATTTCTCCCGGCCGATCGTCGCCATCAGCGCGAACGCGGGCCACACGGCGAACGCGGTGCCGTAGCTCATGCACGCGAGCAGCCCGACGAACCAGGCGAGCCACCATTTGCGGTGGTAGGCGAGCAGCAGCGCGCCGATCACCAGCAGGTTCGCCGTCAGCCACGCGGACCCGCTCATGGCGCGAACGAAGTTGTGGATGCCGTGCGGGCTGAACACGAGCGCGGACGCGGCCACCACGATGCCGGCGCGCAGCAGGACCGGCAGGGTCTTCGGCAGCATCGCGCGCAGCAGCACGACGGTCATCGCGGCGATGACCACCACCAGGTAACCCAGGACGCGGTTGTCGCCGCCGGCCAGCCGGGCGTCCAGCCAGTACAGCACGGACGGCAGCATCAGCGGGTGCTCGTTCTGCAGTATCCGCATGCCGGGCAGGTGCAGCGATCCGTCGGCGCCGGTGACCCGCAGGAGCACGTACCAGTAGTCGGTGTACTGGAGGCGCTGCCCGGCGGCGACCTCGATCACGGTCGCGATCGCGGGAAGCACGGCGAGCAGCTCGACACCGCGCGCGAGGCGGTTGCCGTTCACGAACCGGCGCCATCGGTCGCGACGCGCCGGACTCTCCTCCGGCGGCGGTGTGACCGCCTCGGTGACCACTGTGCCCGCTGTTGTGTTCGCTGTTGTGTCCGCTGTCGTGTCCGCCGCTGTGTCCGTCATGCCGACCTCAGCCAGAGCGTCAGGAAGCCTTCCTCGGTCGCGATCGCCGACTCGACCAGCTGCTGGTCGGTCGCGTCGTGGCCCAAGTCGATCGTGCTGGCGGCCGCGGCGCCACCGGCCGCGGTGAGCCGGTCGATCAGCTCCGCGTCGACCGGGGTCGGCCGGTACCCGAGTCCGCGGTACCCGTCCAGCACCTCGGCCGGGTCACCCCCGGCCTCGGTGATCGCCGCGGGCCAGAACTCGACCAGCACGTGCGGCTTCCGTGCCCCGAACAACCCGGTCATGCCCGCCAGCGCCACGTGGTCGCGCCCCTGAGCATCGCACTTCACCACGTCGATCCTGCGGTCGGCGAGCACGGACAGACCGTCGATCCGCACGCCGGTGATCTCCACCGCGCCGGCAGCGTCGACCCGGTTGTCGCCGCTGTTGCCGTCGTCGGCGAGCGCGAGCCGCAGCGGGCCGTCGCCGTCCCATGCCGCGGCGGGCACCACGGTCAGCGCGGCGGCCACCTCGGCGGGCACGTTGGCGGCCACGTTCAGCTCCAGCAGGTCCCGGACGCGCTGCCACGGCTCGATGGCGACCACGGTGCCGGCGGCTCCGACGTGGCGCAGCGCCCGCACCGTGAAGTACCCCACGTGCGCGCCGATGTCGACGAACACACCACCTCGGGGCAGCAGCAGGTCGACGAGCAGCGACTCGTCGCGTTCCCAGGTGCCGTAGCGGCGCAGCCAGGGCAGCACCACGGTGTCCTCGGCGGGCAGCCGCAGCGGACCGACGTCCGTGAGCACGGTCTGGCTGTTCTGCCCAGGGGCCGGGTTGACGAGGTCGTGGTGGCGCACGAGCCCGGTGCGCAGCAACGGCGCCTCGGCCACCAGATCAGCCGTGGTGGCCTCGACGGCGGCCATCCAGTCGGCTCGCTCGTGGAACAGGCTCATCGTGGTGTGTTCGAACTGGGCGAGCCGGGTGCCGAGCTCCTCGGCGTGCTCGCCGACCTTCTGGTTGAGCTCGCCGGGTATCCCGTCCACGACGCGCGCCAGGTCGGTGTGCGCCTGGTTGAGTGCTTGGCTGGCGCCTGCCTGTTCGTGTGCCAGCCGGTCGAGGCGGGCGGCCAGGTCCCGCTGCCCGTCCGCGAGCTGACGGATGCTCGCGGACACGCCGTCGACCAGTTCGGTCAGCACGGTGCGCTGATGGTGGTCGTAGTGGTCGATGAGGCGCAGCACGGCCCGGCGAAGTCCGGCCGCCATCGGCACCCGGCTCGGCGCCGACGGGTCGGCCCGCCACTTGAGCGCCTCCCGGCTGCGCTCGATCGGTTCGAGCGCGCCATGCGGTGCGTGCCCGTGACGCCTGCGCAGCCACTCCTGGTGCGACGCGGTGATCCTGGTGCGCATCCAGTCCGCGGCGTTCGCCAGGGACCTGGTGGTCAGTACATGTTCGCGGGCGGCCGCACCGCGGCGCAGCGCACGCGCGGGTTCGTCGGCGATCTCACGCAGCGCGGCAGCGGCGGCCGCGATGTCCGGTTCGGCCCACCGGGCGTCCCGGGGGTAGGGCTCGTTGCCGGGGCCCACCGGGGCCAACCGGCACGGCACCGGCCAGCCGACCTCGGCGGTGAGGAACTCGCTCGTGCCGCCGTAGTCGGTGGCCACCACCGGCAGGCCGTGTGCCATCGCCTCGGCGACCGTGAGCCCGAAGCCCTCGCTGCGATGCAACGACACGTAGGCGTGCGCGTCGGCGAACAGCGCGGCCACCTCGTCGCCCGACAGGTAACGCTCGACCAGCTCGATCCGGTCGTCGTCCGCCGCGGCCATCCGCAGCCGCTCACCGTCGCCGGGGTGCTTGTCGCCGTTGATCGTCTTGATCGTCAGGCGTACGTCGGCGCGGTCCGGGAACGCCGTGGTGAACGCCTTGATCGCGGCCAGCGGGTTCTTCCGCTCGAAGACGCTGTTGTAGTCGAAGACGAACAGGAACCGGGTGACCTCGCCGGGGCCCGGTGGCACCCGGTCCGGCGTCACGCCCTTGAGGGGATCGAGCACCGGCACCGGGATGCGGTGCACCGGCACCGGGGAGTGCTCGGCGATGGCCGACGCGCAGAAGTCGCTGATCGTCCAGACCTCGTCGACCTGCCCGAACGCGGGGTGCATCGCGGGCGGGAAGGTGTCCAGCTCCCACGACCACACGCCGATCACGTACCGGTCGCTGCCGAGGTCCGGGTGCATCCGCAGGGTCGCCGCGGTCATGTCCGCGTTGACGACCAGGACGCTCACGCCGTACTTCGGGTCACCTGCCGTCACGTTTCCGGGCAACGGGTGCTCGGTCCGGTTGACCACGGTGAACTCCTCCACCGCGGTGGCCACCGGCACACCGGCGGCCACGACGGCCTCGTGCACCAGCCGGCCCATTTCGCCGACGCCAAGCTCCGCGGTGAGGTAGCCGAGCACGTTCGCGCCCACGTCCTCCACCACCGGCACCGGCAGGGTCCTCGCCTTGGCCACCACGGCGGTCGGCGGCAGCTCGCGCTCGTTGATCCCGGAGGTGAGGCACCAGTGGCGGTATCCCTCGGCGTCCGCGTGCAGCGGGTCCGGGTAGACCTGCCGCAGGTCGGCCCTGGCCTCCCACAGCGCCACGGCCCAGCGGGACAGCCCGGCCCGTTCCTGCTCGGGACTCGCCGGCGCGGTCGCCCAGCGGATCAGGTCCTCCGCGCTGTCGCCCCGGAAGGGGTTGGGCGGAGGCGGGATGTCCTTGCGCTCGGACTCGATCCAGGCCTGGCGGTAGGCACGCCGAAGCGCGACGGGTACGGGGGTGCCGTCCGGCAGCTTGTTCCAGCGGTAGGGGATGTCGTCGAGCGCCTGCTGGTAACCGGCCTCGAGCAGCTTCGTCCGGTAACTCTCCGTCAGCTCCGCCAGCAGGGGGTACTCGGACAGGAGCACTCTCGGGTTGTCGGCGTAGTGCGTGGAGACGAGCCACGGCTTCTCCGGCCGGTAACCGCTGAAGTGCAGGAACCGCAGCGGCTCGCCACCGGCGGTGACCGACCCGTCCACCACGGCCAAGGGGCGCTGGTAGACGTTCCAGTAGGCGACGTCGTAGCCGGGATCCTGGATCACCGTGTGGTCGAACATGGCGGGCACGTTGTCGACCCAGCGCTGGTCGGTGAACAGCTGCTCGGTCACCGACGAGATCGCGTCCTGCCGCAGCCGCTCGGCCCAGAACGCCAGGAACGGCCTCGCTTCCCGCGACATGCCGATGAAGCCGAGGTTGAACACCCCGGAAGCCATGATGTCCGCTTCGCTCGGCCGTAGCCCGTCGCGTGGCATCGGCTCGAGCACGTGCGGGGTGAGCACGATCGAATGCGCCGCGGCCAGTGCGCTGACCTCACCCGCGAACGGCGCGAACACCTCGATGTCCGGATCGAGGTACATCACCACCGGGTGGTCCGCGAGCAAGCTGCGCAGGAGCCACGGCTTCACCGCCGTCGAGAACTCGGTGACCGTGTACGTGAGCGCCATCCGGCCGAACTCACTCGGGTCGAGGTCGATGTCCTCGGGCCCGAGGAACCGGACGCCCGGCACCTGCCGGGCGAACTCCGCCAGTTCGTCGGCCTCGGCGTCGATCACCAGCACGGCGAACTCGGCGCCGGGGTGGTGCGCGCGGTAGGAGTCGGCGAGGACACGTGCCGCCGGTATGTAGTTGCGGGCCACGATGGTGCACGCGACCGTGCCCACCGTCTCGGGCGCGGGGTCAGGCATTCGCGGGCAGCCGTTCGAGCTGTGCGTCGAGGATCGTGTCGAACACCTCGTTCACCTGGTCCAGGTCCGGCCCCTGGACCTGCACGCGAACGACCTTGTCCTCGGACGCGTAGTGGGCGCGGATGATCGGCCCCCTGCTCGCCTTCTGGTTCTCCGAGGCCAGCACCCCGGCGGGCACCTCACGGGTCTTCATCTTGTTGAACTCCTGCTGGATCGCGTCCAGGCCCTCGGCCGCCGTGGCAGCGGCCGCTTCGTCTGCCTGCTCGGTCACCAGCACGACGATCTGGATCTCGCCGTCCTTCGCGAGCGCGATCGTGCTGGCCGCCGCCACGCCCTCCTGGTAGACGCCGATCTCCTCCTTGGTGAGGTAGTTCAGGTCGACGACCTTCTCGAAGGTGTTGACGTCCGCCATGTCGGCGACTTCCCCGGGCAGCTCGACGATCGGGCCCTTCGGCTTCTCCGACGTCGTCGTCGGCGGCTGGCTGCTCGACGTCTCACCACCGGGTGAGCCGCCCGCCTGGTTGTTGTCCTTGCCGAACAGGAAGTAGGCACCCACGGCGACGCCGACCAGCACGACGACGATCGCGACGATGGCGATGACCTTGCCCGCGCCGCCCTTCTTCTCCGACTCGAAGACCTCCGGGCCCTGCAGCGCCCAGTCCGGCGTGTTGTGCGCGACGAGGGGCGGGAAGTCCTGCCCGGCCCACGGCGGTGGCAGCTGCTCCTCCTGCTGCCACGGCGGCAGGTTCGGGTCCTGTCCCGGCGCGGGCCGGGGCGGGCGGGCACCCGCGAACGACTGCGGCGGCACGCCGGGCACCACCTGGGTTCGGTTCGGGTCGTCCGGCGGGCTGGCCCGCCAGCCGACGGCCTGGGTGCGATCGGAGTCGGTCTGCTGGCCGGACACGATCTGCGTCTGGTCGGCGTCCGCGGCCGGACCGGGCGCCTGCTGCCCCGGCTGGACGGGGGACATGACCGTGGTCGACTCACTCGGCGGCGTGTCCTGGCCGGCGGCGGGCGACACGGCCGTGGCCATGATCTGGTCCCGGCGAGACCGGTAATCGTCAGCGGAAATCCGCCCAGTGGCCAGTTCTTCGTCCAGCCTGCGGAGATCGTCCTGCCAGGACATCCTGGTCCCCTTCCCTATGACCGCTGCCCACCTCGGCGCACAGCCCGTCGTGCCGCCCAGATCTGCCCCCGAACGCGTTCATTGTGCACGGGGTCGACATATCGCCCTCAGCGGGCTGGAAGCTCCTCGAGCACCGAGCGCAGCACTTTCCCGAACTCCGCGCCCAGGGTCGCCTCCTCACCGTCCGGCGGCGCCGACACGTTGAGCTGCACCCACACGTCACCCGAGGTGTACATCGTCACGTAGGTGCGGAAGAACTGGTCGGTCCGGCTGATCACGGGCGGCTCGTCGCTGCCCGGCACCGGCTTGAAGCCGGTCTGGCCGAGGCTGTCCGTGGTGGCCGAGACGAGCGCGGCCGCCTGTCCCGACGGCTCGACGGGCGCCGCGACCAGCAGGTAGCCGTACCCGTCGCCGGCGGACTTGCGGTAGACGAGCTCGCTGACACCGCCGTCGGCGAGGAGCTTCGCGTAGGCGGGAGTGAGCAGCTTCTGCCGCTGCGCCTGCTCCGGGGTCATCGTGCCGCTTTCCGGCTTCGCCGCACCGGGCAGGACGGGCATCGACGCGGCAACGTCCTCGGCCTTCGGCACCGCCGACGTGGCGGGGGCCGTCGTCGTGGTGGTCTGCTCCTGCTGCTGGCGGTCGTCCTGGGCCGCGGGCGGCGCCGTGCCGTCCCGCAGCGCGAACCACCACACGCCCGCGCCGACCAGGGCGAGGATCAGCACCGGGATGACGAAGCGCAGCACCCGCCCCGTCCCACCGGACGAGCGGGCCTGCGAGAACACCTCCTGGCCCTGGATCGGCACCGGCCGGACCTGGGGCGGCGGACCGGGCGGGCCGAGCTGCGCCGGGCCCGGCGCAGCGGTCGGCGACACGGACGGTGCCGTGGTCGGTGATCCGGACGGCGACGCGGTCACGAAGTCGGTCGAGACCACCTGGGTGGCCTCGGCGTCGGGGTCGTGCTGTGGTGGGGCCGTGTCGACCGACGTGATCAGCGTGGTGTCCGCGTCCAGCTCCTCCGCCGGGTTCGTCACCTGCCACCCGGGCTCGTTCGCGGGCTCGAAGGAGACCGGCTGGCTGGCACTGGAGGCCTCGGCGAGGATCTCGTCGCGCGTCTTGCGGTACTCGGCCGCGCCGATCTCACCGTTGGCCAGGCGCGCGTCGAGCGCGCGCAGGTTCTCCTGCCAGGTCATAGGTCGATCTCCTGTGGCACTCAGCGAATCGGATGTTTCTTCAGTTCCTGGCGCAACCGGTCGATGAAGTCGGAGTCCAGCATCGCCGGGGTGCCGAGGGCGACGTTGCGCTCCACGATTTCCATGACGACGACCTCGTTGTCCGCGATGGTGGCGGCGACCATCGCGGGGTCCGACTCGATCATGTTGTAGTACAGCTGTGTGACGTCCGCGAACGCGGCCGACATGTAGGCCGACGCGGGCAGCATGAACGAGTCGCCGAGCACCAGCGTGCGTTCACGCACCATGCCGTCGATCGGCGTGGACGTCCGGCGCACCGGCTTGCGCGGGTCCTGGAGATGCGGGCCGGTGCGGTCGGTCCAGCCGTCCGGCCGCAGGCGGAAGTTGGTGGCGCGGTTCTCGCCGCGCTTCCCGATGAGCCTCGGCAGGTCGGCGTCGGCCGTGCGGGTGCCCGCCCTGACGATGCGCCAGTCCGCGGACACACCGTCGTCGATCCGGTCGGCGATCTGGCGCACCATGGTCAGCGCACCCTCGTCGGTCCAGTGTGAGTCCAGCGGAAAGTAGAGAGGCCGCTTGACCACGTCGCTGGCTGCCTGCAGCACGGGACGCATGTCGATGGCCCCCGCCCGGGCGGACAGCTCGTGCCACAGCTCCCGGCTGGCTTCGCCTGCGCACTTCTTGCCCGGGTACGTGTCCGGCAGGTACTCGGGCACCATCGTGGTCTTGTCCGGCACGACCACCAACATGAACTGACGACCGGACGCCTCGACCGCGTCCCGCAGCGCGGCGAGTTGGCGGACGCTCTGCTCGATCGGCTGCTTGGGCAGGCACTTGTTGCTGGTGTCCAGACCGAGGTACATCCAGCCGTCGCGGCCCTCGATGACGCGGCTGTACCCGGCGGACTCCTCCTGCCCGCCAGGCTGGTCGGGCCCGTTGTCCTCCGGCCCACCGGGAAGCGGTGCGCCGGGTGGGCCGCCGCCCTGGTCGAACGGGGCCGGTTCGCCGAACAGCGAGCGGCTGACCCAGTCGGCCGCCTGGATGGCCTCCTCCCGGAAGACCAGGTTGTCGGTGGCCCAGGGGTCCAGGCCCGCGAAGAACTGCCACCCGTCCAGCGGATTGGGGAAGCTCGCCAGCTCGTGGTTCTCCAGTTCGGTGGGCCGCATGCCGAACAACCACATGAACGCGGGCGCGCTGAAGAAAACCAGCGCGCACACCAGAGCGGTCAGCTGTCGCTTCCCGTGCCGAGGACGATGCAGGGAGTGCTCACGGGGCAACCACGCCTCGTGGACGGACGGCAGAGCGCCGACCGGTCGCCGATCGTCCAAGGTCACACGCCTTAGGTTAGCGGGACGGGTTTCGCCGCTAGCACACGTTCGTCGAATCCGCCTGCCCAACCGAGTCGAGTGAACCAGACCGGCGTGTCAGACGTCATTTACCACGTCCGGGTCCGACACCGGGCCACCATCGGCCCCGTCGCACTCGTGTTCCGAGACCAAGGAGGCGGCACGCGGTGTTCATGCAGATCGTGCTCGTCAGCGGCGTGGCGGTGGTGTTCCTCGTGCGGCTCACGTTCGCGCTGCACGGCAGGACGCACAGGCGTTAACGCCGTTTCGGCTTCTGCCCCGGTCGCGGCGCGGACGGCTTCGGCGTCGGCCTCGTCCGCGGCTCTTCCTCGCGGTCGACCTTCGCGGTGAGGAGGTGCTGCTGCCCGAACGTCCACACGTTGTTGGCGAGGAAGTACAGCAGCACGCCGACCGGCACCGGGAAGAACGAGCCGGACACCAGCACGCCGGCGGGCGCCAGGTACATCATCGCCTTGCTGATGCCCGCGACCTGCGGGTTCACGTCGGTCTGCCGCGTCAGTGACATCCGCATCGACAGGAACGTGGCGGCCCCGGCGACCAGCATCAGCGGCACGCCGACCGCGATCATGTGCGCCCGGTCGGTGCCGAACGCGGCCAGGTCGGCGACGGGCTGGCTCACCCAGTTGCCGAGCTTCGCCCCGAAGAGGTCGGCGTTGAGGAACGACTCGACGTCCGCGCGGTCGAAGACGTGGTTGGACGTGGCGCCGGGCGTGAAGTCCCGCAGCACCCAGTACAGGCTGAGGAAGACCGGGATCTGCAGCAGCGCGGGCAGGCAGCCCGCGAACGGGCTGGTGCCGTGGTCGGTGTGCAGCTTCTGGATCTCCCGCGCCATCCGCTGACGGTCCTTGCCGTACTTCTCGCGGATCTTCTTCATCTGTGGTGCGAGCGCCCGCGCCCGGCGCGCGGCGCGCAGCTGTCCGAGCGCGGGCCGGATCAGGAGCGTGCGGATGGTGAAGACGAGGAACACGATGGCGAGCACCCACGCCACCCCGCTGTCGGGGCTGAGGAGGGCGCCGAAGACGGTGTGCCAGAACCAGAGAATGGCCGAGACCGGGTACAGGAAGATGTCGAACAAGGGTCGCTCCGGGAGTTCATGCGGACATGGGCAGGCGGGAGCGACTGCCTTGGGAGAACGTCAGGCAGCCGCGCTGCCGAGTCCCGGAGCTCGTGGTCGGGTGCGTCCTGGCGCGTCGGGATCGCGCAACCGCAGGAAGACACTGAGTTTCGCGCGGCCACGCAGGCTGATCGCCCGCACGCGGACCGGTGCTTCCAGCCGCACCGGCACCACGACGGCGATGACCAGCGCGGCGGCGAGCCCGGTGGTCAACGCGGTGGCCAGGCCGAGCGGCCCCGCGCCACCGACGGTGGGCAGGGCCACGAACAGGGCGGGCAGGAACAGCGCGAGGAGCAACCTCATCGCCGTGCGTCCGTCCACGCCTTCCACTGTACGCACTGGTTCAGCAACACCAGGGAGGTCAGGCCGATCAGGCACCCGGCCGTCACGTCGAGCAGCGCGGGCCAGACCGGCGCGGGACCGCCGACCAGGAACGTGTCGCCCAGCCTGTTCACCACCGTCCACATGCCCCAGGCGAACAGGCTCCCGGCCCCGACCCAGGTCACGACGACCGGCACCCAGAACCGCCCCCGCACCCGGTTCGTCATGACGAGCACACCACCGGCGGCGGCCAGGGCCAGCACCCCGAACAGCACGCTGTCCACGGTCCCGTACGAGAAGTACCGGACACCGCTCGCCGCGGCGAGCAACGCGCCGACGTGCGCCACGACCAACCGGACCGGCCCGGCGGCGGGCACGTCGGCGGTGCCGAGCCGGAACACCGACGGCCACCGGTCCCGCGCGTAGAACACGAACGCGATCGTGAGCATCACCCCCTGGAAGGCGAACCCACCGTAGACCAGCGGCTGCACCCAGGGCGCGAGGAAAGGTTGGGACTGGCTCAGGTCCATGGTGGGGAGCAGGAGGGCGATCGGTACGAGGAAACCGGTGCCGACCCAGATCGGCACCAGCACGAGGAACCCCGGCACGCGCCGCCCCCAGGCGTAGGTGAACCCGAGCGCGACAACGATCGCGACGACGTCCATGGCGGCGGTGACCGCGTTGAGGACGTACGCGCTCGGCTCGTCGAACGGCGCGGTCAGGCCGACCGTGCCACCGGCCAGCCAGACCGCCTTCAACACCAGGTAGGGCACGGTGGCGGCGACGGCCGCCCACCCGATGGCATAGCGCATGGTGATCATGCGACCAGCGTCGTCCGCCCAGGCCCGCGGCACGTCCCGCCGAAGCACGAACGGTCTCCCCCGCAGGTACGAACTCAGGGGCGCCGGAACAGCGCCGTCCACAGGAACGGGACCCCGTAGCGCGGCGAGTCCAGCGGCTCGTCGGCCATCCGCCGCAGTTCCACCTCGGTCAGCTCCGCGAAGATCCAGCGCAGCGACTCGGGTGTGTAGGCGAGGCCCCCGTCGAGGCCGGACTGGCGGTACAGGTCCTCGTCCGGGGTCTCCGAGCCCATCTCCCCCGCCGCGAAGCAGGCCAGGCCAAGGTGGCCGCCCAGATTCAGGCAGCGGTCGAGCAGGGACAGATAGCTGATCCGGCGGTGCGGTGGCAGGTGGTGGAAGCAGCCCGAGTCGTAGACGAGGTCGTACTCGCCCAGGTCGAGCGTGAACACGTCGCCGCACAGGAAGCGGACGTCCGTCGTGCGTTCCCGGGCCCATTCGATGGCTGCCGGCGACAGGTCGACCGCGTCGACCGTGAAGCCCGCCGCCGCCAGGTGGGCCGCGTTCCGGCCGTGACCGCAGCCCAGGTCCAGCGCGCGGCCCGGCTCGACCAGCCCCCGGTCCAGGTACGACACCAGGTTCTCGTCCGGCTTGTCCGCGAAGAACGGGACCGGGCGGTCGCGGTCGGCGTAGAAGTCGTCCCACCCCGGTGCCTCGAACATCCCGTCCAGCAGCGTCAGCACGTCCTCGACGGAGCGGATGTGCCTGCCGGTCACGGGGCCAGGTCGATGTGCACGCCGGTGAGTTCCTCCGAGCTGTCCCACAGGCGTTTCCCCAGTTCACGGTCGCGGGCCTCGTCCAGTGGTTCGACGAGGGTCGGGAAGCCCTTGCTCTCGTTGCGGCCGTCCGGGCCCCAGAACTGGCCGCTCTCCACGTCCGCGCCCGCCGCCGCGTAGATCTGTGGCAGGGCGCCCATGGCCGCGTCCTGCGCCATGACCTTGTTGGTGACCTTCAAGATCAGTTTACCGACGCCGGTCGGGCCGCTGGACTGCAAGTTCGTGGCCGTGTAGCCCGGGTGGGCCAGCACGCTGCGCAGCGCGAAGCCGTTGGCGCGCAGCCTGCGGTGCAGTTCCAGCGCGAACACCACGTTCGCCAGCTTCGACTGCGAGTAGTACTTCGTGCGGTGGTAGCCGTGCTCGCCGTGCAGGTCCTCGAAGTGGATGCGGCCGCGTTTGTGCAGGCCGGAGCTGACCGTCACCACGCGCGGGTCCTCGCTGCGCGTCAGCGTGTTGAACAGCAGGATCGTCAGCGCGAAGTGCGCCAGGTGGTTCACGCCGAACTGCAGCTCGTAGCCCTGCTCGGTCAGCGTGCGGGGCGGCATCATCACACCGGCGTTGTTGACCAGCACGTCCACGTGTTCGACGCCCGAGGCGAACTCGCGCACCGAGTCGAGGTCGGCGAGGTCGAGCCTGCGCAGGTCGAAGTTGCCGTCCGGCTGCTCGGCACGCAGGGCGGCCACCGCAGCCTCGCCCTTCGCCGTGTCGCGGGCCGTCATGATCACCGTGGCACCCAGTGCGCCGAGAGCCCGTGCGGTCTCCAGGCCGAGCCCGCTGTTCGCCCCGGTCACCACGTACACGCGGCCGACCTGGGTCGAGAGGTGGCCCGCGATCCAGTCCGCCGCGGACGGCCGCTCCGCCTGAGATGCCTTGCTCATGCCACCCACCCTGCCTCACCGGCCCCGGAAAATGGCCCTGCCTGCCGGAATACCCGATGTGTCGAACGTCAATACCAACCCGATTGGCAGCTGGATCGGGAGCGCCACGCTCAGTAGCCTGTCACCGTGGAACTCCGTCACCTGGGAGAATCGGGTCTCGTGGTCAGCGCGGTCGGCCTCGGCTGCAACAACCTGGGCCGCCCGGGAACGGCGGCGGAGTCACTGGCCGGGTCCAGAGCCCTCATCGCCGCCGCGGTCGACGCCGGGATCAACTTCTTCGACGTCGCCGACGTGTACGGCGCGCCGCGTGGCCGCAGCGAGGAGCTGCTCGGCCAGGCCCTTTCCGGTCGGCGGGACAACGCCGTGATCGCCACGAAGTTCGGCGTGGACATGCAGGGCGGGAACGGGCCGGACTTCGGCGCGCGCGGCTCGCGCCGGTACGTGAAGCGGGCGGTCGAGGCGTCGCTGCGCAGGCTCGGCACCGACTGGATCGACCTGTACCAGCTGCACCGCGCCGACCCGACCACGCCGATCGAGGAGACGCTGGCCGCGCTGGACGACCTCGTGCGCGAGGGCCTGATCCGGTACGCGGGGGTGTGCAACCTGGCCGGCTGGCAGATCGCGGACTCCGTGTGGCTCTCCCGCACCAACCACTGGGCGGGTGTGGTCGCCGCCGAGAACCACTACTCGCTGCTCGAACGCGAGGCGGAACGGGACATCATCCCGGCGTGCCAGCGGTTCGGGCTCGGGCTGCTGCCCTACTTCCCGCTGGCCAACGGCCTGCTGACGGGCAAGTACCACCGCGACACCGACCCGCCCGCGAACGCACGCCTCGCGGGCCGCACCCGGCTGCTGTCCGAGGCGCCGTGGGACCGGATCGAGAAGCTGCGTGCGTTCGCCGAGGAACGCGGCCTGCCGATGGCGACGGTCGCCATCGGCTGGCTGGCCGCGCGGAAACCGGTCGGCTCGGTGATCGCGGGTGCCACCACGCCGGACCAGGTGATCGCGAACGCGGCCGCCGCGCAGTGGCACCCGAGCGACGACGACCTGGCCGCGCTCGACGAGATCTGCCCGCCCGGCCGCCGTTAGCGGGGCGCCATCCGCAGCGCGCCGTCGAGGCGGATGACCTCGCCGTTCAGGTAGTCCTGGGCGATGATCGACAGCGCGAGGTTCGCGTACTCCTCCGGCAGGCCGAGGCGCTTGGGGAACGGCACACCGGCTGCGAGGCCCGCGCGGAACTCGTCGCTGACCGTCGCGAGCATCGGGGTGTCGATGATGCCGGGCGCGATCGTGCAGACGCGGATGCCGGACGACGCGAGGTCGCGGGCGGCAGGCAGGTTCATGCCAACCACGCCGCCTTTCGACGCGGCGTAGGCGACCTGTCCGATCTGCCCGTCGAACGCGGCGATCGAGGCGGTGTTGATCATCACGCCGCGCTGGCCGTGCTCGTCGGCGTCGGTCTTGGCGATCTCCTGCGCGGCGAGCGTGACCACGTTGAAGGTGCCGATCAGGTTGATCTCGACGACCTTGCGGAACAGCGCGAGGTCGTGCGCCCCCTTCTTCGACAGGATCCGCGCGGACGGCCCGATGCCCGCACAGTTCACGACGGTCCGCAGCGGCCCGTGCGCGGCCGCGGCGTCGACGGCGGCCCGCACCTGTTCGGAGTCGGTCACGTCGGCACCGACGTAGGTGACCCCGGCGACCTCGGGTGCCTTGTCGATGGCGACCGGCAGGTCCACGGCGAACACGCGAGCGCCCTGGCCGGCGAGCGCCGTGGCGGTCGCGCCGCCCAGCCCGGAAGCGCCTCCGGTCACGATGGCGGAGGTGTCACTGATCAGCATGCCGCACAGGTTAACGCTCGATCACGTCACCGCGGTCGGGAGAGGTTGGGGACGTGCCTGTGCCGTCAACCGTCGCCGTCCGGATGGCGTTGTGTCACGTGCAGCAGGATCACCAGGGGGATGGCGGCCAGCAGGGCGAGTCCGACGAAGAGGCCTGCGGCGGCGAGAAGTTCCATGCCATCCACCCTGGTGGGAGCGTTGCCGCGCGCGCGTCGCCCAACAGGGGTGTTTCACCATCCGACCGGGGGACGACCCGGGTGACGGTGTGCTACAGGTCACCCACGTACGGCACCGCGTACACGGCCGGTGACGACATCCACGTCCGCAGGGCATGGGTGGCCCGGACGTCGTCCTCGTTGTACTCCAGCAGCCGGTTGCGCTGGACGGCGTCCGGGGCCGCGCCGTCCATGCCGACGGCGTCCCGGTACCAGCGCATGCTGTTCTCGCCGCTGGCCTCCGCGTCCCGCCACGCGAAGCCCGCGGCCGGGGCGATCGTCTTCAGGCCCTTGCCGCGCGAGCAGAGGAAGTGGTCCCGCACGCTGCCGAACAGGTCGAACCACGCGTCCGAGGTGATGAACGCCTGCACCTGCTCGGTCGTCGGGATGCCCGGTTTACCGGCGAAGCGCTTCGCCGACGACAGGAGCCAGCGGTTCTCCGCCAGTTCGTTGTAGCAGTAGGCACGGAAGCTGAGCCCCCGTGCGCGGGCACGGAGCCGCACGACGGTGAGCCACTGCCAGAACGCGGCGAACGAACGCGCCTCGTCGTCCGTCGGCAACGGCTCCCACGTGGCGAAGGCGCGGTAGCCGGGCGCCTCGCCCACGTCCGCGCCGGTCAGCAACGCGCCCCACAGGTAGGCGCCCGCGTCGCCGAAGCTCTCCATGTCGACGTCGACCTCGACCTGTGCGCGGGGCACGTGGATCTCCGGGATCCTGCGCACCACCGTCAGGTCCGCGAGCCACGCCTTCGCCAGGCCCACCGCGTCGGACATCGGCATGCCCGTCGGCGGCAGCGACTCGTCGTCCGGGTCGAGCACGGCCAGGTCGTCGACGGTCCGCACGCCCGCGGCACGCAGGCTCGCCGCCTCCTCGCCACGTACCACCAGGCTGACGTCCCTGGTCTTCTGCAGCTCCACCTGGCAGATCGGCCACCACGGGCACGTGCGGCACTCGACGATCCGCGACGGCTGGGCCAGCGCCTCCGCACCGGTCGCGGCCGCGTTGGCCACCGCCAGCCGGTCGGCGAAGCGGGCGTCGTACTCGGCGAGCGCGTCCCGGCCGCCGGGCCAGGTCGGGGCCTCCAGGTCGTGCCACACGACGACGTCGCCGTCGAGGCCGACGACCCCGCCGAGCGCGGGGCCGGGCGCGGCGTACCCGCAGGCCTGCAGCAGCCGGTAGGTGTGCGCGAGCCGGAGCACGTCACGGGGTTGCGGGCGGACACGGCGCCGCTTGTCCTGGCGCCGGGCGTCCGGCCACGGCTTCGACAGCGACGTGGTCTGCGCGCCCGAACCCGGGTCGCTCACCTTGTGCCGGACCACGAGCACCGGCACGTACCCGCCCTTGACGGCGACCAGCAGGTCCATGTGACCTCGTCGGCCACCGGCCTGGTCGCGCGGTAACTGGGCGGCCCAGATGAACCGGGCACCGTCGGCCATCGCGTCCAGGGTCATCTGCTCGCGGTCGCTCGCGCGCACCTCGGAACCGCGCGGGATCTCCGTCCAGCCCGGGCCGACCAGGCCCGCGATCTCGTCGGCGATCGAGCGACGGTGCGCGGCCGCGTCGGCCTTGCGCTGCTCGCCCGTCGGATCGGGCGGCGCGGTGGTTGCGTCGGCCATCGTCGGGTCGTGCTCGAGGTGCACCCGACGGCGGCAGCGGTTCACCACGCCCGAGTCGAGTAACACCGATGTCGTCACGGTACGCAGTCTAGGCGGGACCACCGACAGAACCCGGCGGGCAGCGGGTGCCGAGGCTGGTCAGCACCGATAGGTTCTCCCCATGGCACTGAGGAAGCGCAAGGCCGCCGAGGGTGCGACGGAGGCGCGGTTCACGCCGAAGAAGGCGAAGAACGCGCTGGCCGTCGCCAAGATCATCGGCCCGGCCGTGATCCCGGTGGTCGCGCCGCACGTGCTGCGTGCGCTCGGCGAGGTGCGCGACCGGTACGACCGGGCGAAGGCACGGCGGCTCGGCGTGCCGATCGACGAGCTGTCCCGCTTCTCCGGCCGCGGCGGCGCGCTGCACGCGCGGATCTCCGGCGCCGCGGACGCCGTCATCGAGCTGCGGGAACGCCCCGACGCGACCGCCGACGACAAGGCCTTCGCGGACCGGAGCGACACGACGCTGCGCCAGCTGGCCGCGGCGGTCCGGGCGGCGGAGCGGATGCCGTCGGCCCGCCGCAAGGCCGCGCACAGGGCCGCGTCGACCGAGCTGGACCAGCTGGAAGAACGCCTCCTGCACCGCCTCGGGGTCTGACTTACAGAACCCGAACACTTCCCTGCCCTCACGCTCACCTGGGCCCGTCAGGGTGAGCCCATGCGAAACACGCTCATCACCGCCGCCGTCACCGCGAGTCTCGTGCTGACCGGCACGGCCACCGCGTCCGCGGACGAGCCGGTCACGATCACGCTCAGCGCCGAGCAGGTGCGGTTCCTCTGCGAGAAGCGCCTGCCGAAGATCGAGAAACGCGTGGACCGGCTGCTCACCCGGATCAACGGGGACGCCGAGGTCCGCGGGTCGGCCGAGTGGTTGCGGGCCCGCGCGGGCACGGAACGCGAAGCGGGCCGCGAGACCAGCGCGCAGCTGCTGGAGGAACGGGCGGACCGCCGCCTCGACCGGGTCGACGACCTGACCAGGATCAAGCAGTGGGCCACCGACTTCGGCACCGACCACTGCGAGTCGAAGTGAGGCGGCTGGCGGGCGCCGTGGTGCTCGTCCTGCTGCTGGCCACCGGGTGCCGGGAGCAGAGCGCCGACCGGCCGTTCGACGACGTCGAATCCACGTTGGACGCCATCGAGTCCGAGATGGCGGGCGACTGATGGGTGCTATACAGA
Organism: Actinophytocola sp. NPDC049390; assembly: GCF_044466355.1. NCBI lineage: Bacteria > Bacillati > Actinomycetota > Actinomycetes > Pseudonocardiales > Pseudonocardiaceae > Actinophytocola > Actinophytocola sp. NPDC049390. The sequence continues at coordinate 35,768 of NZ_JBITMQ010000004.1, read as the reverse complement.
GCCATGCCTGAGGGGCTCGTCCTGGTCGTCGAGGACGACGCGGCCATCGCTGACCTCGTGCAGCGGTACCTGCTGCGGGACGGGTTCGGCGTGCACGTCGAGACCGACGGCGCGCGGGCACTGGCCGCGGTACGCACACTGCGCCCCGCCGCTGTGGTCCTGGACGTCGGGCTGCCCACGATGGACGGCATCGAGATCTGCCGGACGCTGCGCACGGCTGGCGACTGGACGCCGATCCTGTTCGTGACCGCCCGCGACGACGAGGTGGACCGCGTGCTGGGCCTGGAGCTCGGCGCCGACGACTACGTGACGAAGCCGTTCAGCCCGCGCGAGCTGGTGGCCAGGGTCCGGACCGTCCTGCGGCGCGGTCCGGCGGCGGTGGCCGAGGTGCTGGAGGTCGGCCGGACCCGCGTCGACGTCACCCAGCGCCGCGTGTGGGCGGACGCGGCGGAGGTCGCGCTGACGGCCACCGAGTTCGACCTGCTCGCCCAGCTGATGCGCCGCCCGAGGCAGGTCTTCGAGCGGCGGCAGCTGCTCAGCGCGGTGTGGGGCTACTCGGTGACCGGCACCAGGACCGTGGACGTCCACGTGGCGCAGCTGCGGGCGAAGCTCGGGGACGCCAGCCCGATCCGGACCGTCCGGGGCATCGGTTACGCCGCGGACCCTTCATGAGCAGGCCCTTGTGGGTCCGCACGACCGTGCTGGGGCTGGTCGTCGCGGCCGTCACCGCGGTCGTGGCCGGGCTGGTGTCCGCGAAGCTCGTGGCCGGGCAGTCGCGACAGGTGCTGGCCGAGCAGCTTTCCGCGCAGGCGGACGTGGTGTCGGCGCAGCTCGGTGACCTGCCGGTGGCCGGGAGGCGGGTAACGCAGATCCTCGACGGGCTCGGTGTCGGGGTGGTCCGGCAGGGGCCGGACGGCGGGATGACCGGCGCGGACCAGCGTGCCGTGCGGGCGGCGCGGCGGGCCGGGTTCGCGCGGGTCACCGCCGACCGGCCGCTGCACGGCATGGCGACCGTCGCCGGCGTCGCGTACCTGGTCGAGGGACGGGCGGTGGCCGACCGGGGCGCGGTCGCGCTCGTCCAGCAGGTCGACGTCGCGAAGGGCACCGGGCGGGACCTGCTCCGCAGCGTGCTCCTGGCGCTGTTGGTCGGCATCGGGGCCGCCGCGCTGGCCGGGGTGGTGCTGTCGCGGCTGCTGGCCCGGCCGTTGCGGCGGACCGCGGACGTCGCCGCAAGCATGCGGCACGGCCGCCGTGATCTGCGGGTGCCGCCGGAGGGCCCGAAGGAGCTGGTGGAGGTCGGCGAGTCGATCAACGCGCTCGCCGACGCGCTCGCCCGCAGCGAGGCCAGGCAGCGGGAGTTCCTCCTTTCGGTGTCGCACGAGCTGCGCACGCCGCTGACGTCCGTGCGCGGGTTCGCCGAGTCGCTCGCCGACGGGGTGGTGACCGGCGACGAGGTGCCCGCGGTCGGCCGCACGATCGAGACGGAGGCCGCGCGGCTGGACCGGCTCGTGTCGGATCTCCTCGACCTGGCGCGGCTCGGGGCCGACGACTTCCGGCTCGACCTCACCGACGTCGACCTCACCGGGCTGGTCGCCGAGACCGCGCGGGTGTGGGAGAGCCGGTGCGCGGGCTTCCGGGTCGAGAACCTGGCCCAACCCGTTGGGGTGCGGACGGATCCACGGCGGCTGCGGCAGGTCCTCGACGGGCTGGCGTCGAACGCGGTACGTGCCACGCCGGACGGGGCGCCGGTCGTGCTCGCGTTGCGGGTCGTGCCGGGTGGTGCCGTGCTCGAAGTCCGTGACGGCGGGCCGGGTCTCTCCGACGACGACTACCGCGCCGCGTTCCAGCGGGGCGTGCTGCACTCGCGGTACCAGGGCGTGCGGCCGGTCGGCACCGGGATCGGGCTGGCGCTCGTGCACGGTCTCGTGACCCGGCTCGGCGGGGTGATCGACGCGGGGCCCGCGCCGGAGGGCGGCGCCCGGTTCAGCGTGACGCTTCCTCGGTGAGCCCTGCCGCCAGTACTTCCGCGATGTGCACGGCCTTACGGGTGCTTCCGTGCGCCACCTGTGTCCGGCAGCTGAAACCGTCCGCGACCACGACTGTGTCGTCACTGGCCGCGCGAACCGCGGGCAACAGGGCGCGTTCCGCGAGTGCCTGTGACACCTCGTAGTGCTCGCGTTCGAAGCCGAAGTTCCCTGCCAGGCCACAACATCCGGCGGGCATTGCCGTCATGTCCACGCCCGCCTTGGCCAGCAGCTCGGTCTCCGCCGAGTAGCCGAACGTCGCGTGCTGGTGGCAGTGGACCTGGGTGATCGCCTCCCGTGGCACCGGCGGCGGTGTCCACTCCGGAGCGTAGGTGTTCAGGAAACCCGCCAGGGTGAACGTGTTCGACACCGTCCGGGTGTCGCCGGTCAGTTCCGGCACGTCCGTCCGCAACGCCGAGAGACAGCTCGGTTCCAGACCCACGATCGGCGTGCCCGCGTCCAGGTGCGGGGTCAGCACCTTCAGGCTGCGGCGCATCACCGTGCGTGCCACCGAGAGCTGACCGGTCGACACCCACGTCAGCCCGCAGCACACGGATCCCTTGGGCAGCACCGGGTTGAAGCCCGCCGCGCGCAGCACCCGCACCGCGGCCACGCCCGCCGACGGGGTGAAGAAGTTCGTGAACGTGTCCGGCCACAACACGACCGGACGGCCGCTGCCCGGATTTCGGCTCAACCACCGGGTGAACGGCTCCGGCGCGAGCACCGGCAGGTCACGTTGCGGTGCGATGCCGCCCACGCGTTTGAGCGCACGCGAAAGCAACGGCCGGGTCATGGCGGCGTTGGCCACTCTCGGCATCCGCGCCGCCGCACGCAACCACACGGGCAGCCAGCCCATCGAGTAGTGCGACGCCGGGCGCACCCGCCGCTTGTAGTGGTGGTGCAGGAACTCCGCCTTGTACGTCGCCATGTCGACGTTCACGGGGCAGTCGCTCCTGCACCCCTTGCACGACAGGCACAGGTCCAGCGCGTCCCGCACCTCGGTCGAACGCCAGCCGTCGGTGATCACCTCACCCGCGAGCATCTCGTACAGCAGGCGCGCCCGGCCGCGGGTCGAGTGCCGCTCCTCGCCGGTCACCTGGAAGCTCGGGCACATCACGGAACCGCTGTGGTTGCGGCACTTCGCGACACCGACGCACCGGCGCATGGCCTGCCCGAAGTCGCCGTCGTCGTGCGGGTACGCGAACGCGGTCCGCACCCGCGACAGCGGGACGAACCGCAGGTTCTCGTCGATCTTGTACGGGCGGACGACCATGCCCGGGTTCATGCGGTCGCGCGGGTCCCAGAAGGCCTTGAACCGCGCGAACATCGCCATCGCCGACGGCGAGTACATGCGTGGCAGCAGTTCCGCTCGCACCTGGCCGTCGCCGTGCTCGCCGGACAGCGAACCGCCGTGCCGTGCCACGAGGTCCGCGCCGTCCTCGATGAACCGGCGGAACACGGCGCGGCCCGCGTCCGTGACGAGGTCGAAGTCGATGCGGATGTGGATGCAGCCCTCGCCGAAGTGGCCGTAGGTCACGCCACGCAGGCCGTGCATCGCCAGCAGGGAACGGAGTTCGCGCAGGTAGGCGCCGAGCCGGTCCGGTGGCACGGCCGTGTCCTCCCAGCCGGGCCACGCCTCCGACCCGTCCGCCATGCGCGTCGAGATGCCGGAGCCTTCTTCCCGCAGCCGCCACAGCGCGCGCTGTGCGGCCGCGTCGGTGATGATCTGGTGCGGTGCGCCGACAGCGGCCGCGACGGCCTGTGCCGCCGCCAGCCCGTCGACCTCGACGAACAGCCACGCGCCGCCGTCGGGCAACACTGGCGGCGGTTCGGGGTTGCGGGCGGCGCGGAGCGCGACGATGCGCTCGTCCATGCTCTCCACGGTCAGCGGCCGGTGCGGCAGGATCGCGGGCACCGTGTCGGCGGCCGCGACGTCGTCGGCGAAGCCGAGCACGAGCAGCACGCGCTCCCTGGGCAGTTCGACGAGCCGCACGGTGGCGCCGAGGACCGTCACACACGTGCCCTCGGTGCCCACCAGCGCCTTCGCCAGGTCACGGCCGCGCTCGGGCAGCAGGTGGTGCAGGGCGTAGCCGGAGACCTGCCGCCCGAGCCTGCCGAACTCCGTGCGCAGCGCCGCGAGGTTCTCGTCGACGAGTTTCCGCAGCTCGGCGGGCAGTTCGCGGTCGCGGCCGACGGTCATGCGCCTGCCGTCGTAGGTGAGCACGTCCAGCTCGACGACGTTGTCGAGCGTCGTGCCCCACGCGACCGAGTGCGAGCCGCACGAGTTGTTGCCGATCATGCCGCCGAGCGTGCAGCGGCTGTGCGTGGACGGGTCGGGCCCGAACGTCAGCCCGTGCGCGGCGGCCGCGGCCCGCAGGTCGTCGAGCACGACGCCCGGCCCGACCCGTGCCGTGCGGCTCACCGGGTCGATCGTGACGTGGTCGAGCCGGGTCATGTCGAGCACGAGCCCGCCGCCCGTCGCGTTGCCCGCGAGGCTGGTGCCGCCGCCGCGCGTCACGACCGGCACGTCGTGTTCACGGGCGGCGGCGACGGCGGCCACCACGTCGTCGACGGTGGCGGGCCGCACCACGCCGACCGGCACCTGGCGGTAGTTGGAGGCGTCCATGGTGAACAGCGCTCTGGTGCCGGCGTCGAACCGCACGTCGCCCTCGACGGTCTCGGCCAACCTGCGCTGAAGGTCCATGGCCTCCGATGCTAGGCCGCGAGGACCGCCTTGATCGTGTCGGCGATCGGGGTGGTCGGGCGGCCGATGAGTGTGCGCAGGTCGCCGGGCGTGTGGGCGAGCGTGCCGTCGGCGATGTTCTGTTCGAGGGCGGCGACGAACCCGGCGACCTCGGCGGGCGTGCCCTGGTCGATCAGGAACTGCCGGAACTCGGCGGCCGGGAGGTCCCGGTAGGCGACGGGCCTGCCCGCCACGTCGCCGATCTCGGCGGCGAGCTCGGGGAAGGTCCACGCGGTGTCGCCGGTCAGCTCGTAGACCGCGTTCTCGTGGCCGGTGCCGGTGAGCACGGCGACCGCGGCGTCGGCGAAGTCCTGGCGCGCGGCGGAGGCGACGCGGCCGCCGCCCGCGGCACCGACGATCTCGCCGGTGTCCGCGCCCTGGCGGATCGTGTCGAGGTAGTTCTCGTGGTACCAGCCGTTGCGCAGGAAGGTGAAGGGCAGCCCGCTCGCGCGGATGGCCTCCTCGGTCGCCTTGTGCTCGGGCGCGAGGACGAGCGGCGTCGTGTCGGCCAGCGGGGCGCTGGTGTAGACGAGGTGGCGGACCCCGGCGAGCTTGGCGGCGTCGACGACGGCCGTGTGCTGCGGGACGCGCTTGCCGGGCTCGTTGCCGGAGATCAGGAGGACCTGGTCGGCACCGGCGAGCGCGGGCCCGATGGTCTCGGGCCGGTCGTAGTCCAGCTCGCGGACCTCGACCCCCAGGTCGGCGTTCTTGTCACGCGCCCCGGCGACGACGTTCGCACCCTTCGCGCGAAGCCCGTCGACGACAAGGCGGCCGAGCTGCCCGGTGGCTCCGGTGACGACGATCATCCGTGCACTCTCCTCTGGTTAGTACTTTCTGTTGGTTAGTACTACCATATACCTCATGGACGAGTTGGTGTTCGACGTCTTCGCCCGCAACTGCACGTCGCGGGAGACGATGGAGCACGCGACCGGCCGCTGGGGCACGTTGGCTCTGGTGGCACTGCTCGACGGCACGACCCGGTTCAACGCGCTGCGGCGGCGGGTGGACGGGATCAGCGAGAAGATGCTGAGCCAGACGTTGCAGGCGCTGGAGCGGGACGGGCTCGTGCTGCGGGAGGCACGGCCGACGATCCCGCCGCACGTCGAGTACAGCCTCACCGCGCTGGGCACGGACGTCGCGAAGCAGCTGCACGTGTTGATCGAGCTGGTGGAGGGCCGGATGCCGGAAGTCCTGGCCGCACGAGAGGCCTACGACACCCGCTGACGACCACCGCGCGCCAAAAGCCCGCTGAACAGCGAGAACAACGAAAGCCCGCACCCCAGTGCGTAACGTCGACCCCCACCCGATCCCGGGGGCCACCCGCCATGCCAGTCTACCGGTGGGTACCGACAGTTTCGGGGCGCGCCGCGAAACTGTGGACAACTCGTGCGGCTGTGGACAACCGGCCGGGAATGTCGGTGGTGTGCCGTAGCGTGGTGACCGGGGGCCGGAGGCCGACCCGGGGTCAGGTCAGTCCGCCGGGACCGTGACGAAGCCTTCCTTCACCAGCCAGTCGCGGGCCACCACCGCCGGGTCCTGGCCTTCGCCGTCGATCTTCACCGACAGTTCCAGGATCACGTCGTTGTCGAGCTTCGCCGACACGGGTTCGAGGACGTCCGCGATCGCCGGGTAGCGGTCCAGGAACTCCTTGCGGACCGTCACCGCCGCGTTGTACTGCGGGAACGACTTCCTGTCGTCGTCCAGCACCGCCAGGTCCAGGGTCAGGACGCGGCCGTCCGTCGTGAAGACCTCGCCGAAGTTGCACGTGCGGCCCGTCGCGAGCGTCGCGTAGATGGCGCCGACGCCGAACGTCTTGATGTTGCGGTCCGGCACGTCGAACCCGTACTTCTTCTCCGCGCCGAGGAGTCCGTCCTGCCGGTTGATGAACTCCGACTCCATGCAGAACGTGCCCAGCGACGGGTTCTCACGCAGCAGCGCCACCATGTCGGACATGTTCTTCAGCCCGTGCTGTTCCGCGAACTCACGGGTCGTCGCGAGCGCGTACTTGTCGTTCACCGGCGAATACCGCAGCCACGCGATGCCGAAGCGTTCCAGGTCGGCCTTCTTCACCGCGTCGTACTGCTCCTGCTCGTCGGGAATGGGCACGGTCTGCTGCTGGAAGTTGATCCAGCTGGTGCCCGTGTACTCCCAGTAGAGATCCAGATCGCCGACCTCCAGGGCCTGGCGGACCGCGTTCGAGCCCTGGATGTTCGACAGGTCCTCGACGTCCGCGCCCGCCGCCGACAGCGCCACCTCCGCGATGTACGCCAACAGGATCTGCTCGGTGAAGTTCTTCGACCCCACCCGGATCGGCACGTCCCGCAGCGTCGGCTCTGGGCGGATCGAACCGGGGCCCACCTCGAACGGCAGCCGCCCGCCCGCGTTCAACCCGCACCCGCCGACCAGGACCGCGCACGCCGCGACCAGCGCGGCCAGCCGCTTCACCGCAACCCCTTCGGGCCGACGTACCGTTCCGCCAGTGCGCCGAGCCAGTCGATCAGCAGCGCCAGCCCGACCGCCAGCGCCGCACCGGTCAGCAGCACGGTCGGGCGGGCCACCTTGTAGCCGGAGTCGATGACGTAGCCGAGACCGCCGCCGTTCACGAACAACGCGAGCGTCGCCGTGCCGACGGCCAGCACGAGCGACGTGCGCAGCCCGGCCAGGATGAGCGGTGTGGCAAGGGGAATCTCCACCTTGCGCAGTACCGCGAACGACGACATCCCGATGCCCCTGCCCGCGTCGACGAGCGCGGGGTCGATCTGCTGGATGCCGACGATCGTGTTGCGCAGCACGGGAAGCAGCGACACGAACGCCAGCGGGATGGTCGCCGCCCACAGCCCTTCCTGTTCCGTCCACAGGAAGTACAGGACGATCACGCCGATCGCGGGCGCGGCCTGGCCGATCGTCGCGATGCCGAGGAACACCGGCGCGACCCAGCGCGCCCACCGTCGCGTGAGGACGATGCCGAGCGGGATCGCCACCACCACGACGAGGAGCGTCACCGCCGCGGTGATCAGCACGTGCTCACCCGTCGCCTTTCCCAGCGTGGCCGCGTTGAGCGTCACCACCTCGATCGCGTCGAGGTCCTGGCTGAACGCCCACACCAGCACGCCGCCGACGAGCACGAGCGCCGCGATCGGTTGCAGGAACAGGCGGAGGAACTCCACGCGGCGGGAGCCGGACTCCGTCGACACCACCGCGTCGGTGACCGTCATGCGTGCTCCTCACGCAGCTCGCGGATCTTCGCGACCACCGTGTCCAGCTGGACGGTCCCCGCGTACTCGCCGCGCGGACCCGTGACGACCGCGTCCCCGCCCTCGGTGAGGATCGCCTCCAGCGCGTCCTGCAGCGTCGACTGCGTGCTCACCACGTCGCCGACCGGTTTCCCGGCGCCGTCGAGCGACGCCCCGCCCAGCTGCCGGTCGTGCACCCACCGCAGCGGGCGCCGCCGTTCGTCCAGTACCAGCACGAACCTGCGGCCCTCCGCCGCGATCCGTTCCCGCACGGACGCGGGCGACTCACCGACGGTCGCGGTGGCCGCGGTGCCCAGCTCGATGTCCCGTACCCGCAACAGGGTCAGCTGTTTCAGCGACGCACCGGCGCCGACGAACCCCGCGACCGTGTCGTCCGCCGGGTTCGCGAGGATCGCCTCCGGGGTGTCGTACTGAAGAATCCGCGACTGGTCGCCCAGCACCGCGATCCGGTCGCCGAGCTTCACCGCCTCGTCGAAGTCGTGCGTGACGAACACGATCGTCTTGTGCAGTTCCGCCTGCAGCCGCAGCAGCTCGTCCTGCAGGTTGCCGCGCGTGATCGGGTCGACCGCGCCGAACGGCTCGTCCATCAGCAGCACCGGCGGGTCCGCGGCGAGCGCCCGCGCCACCCCGACGCGTTGCTGCTGACCACCCGACAGCTGGCGCGGGTACCGCTTGGCGAACTCCGCCGGGTCGAGCCCGACCAGCGACAGCATCTCCTCGACGCGTTCCGCGATGCGCTTCCTGTCCCACTTCAGCAGGCCGGGCACCATGCCCACGTTCTGTGCCACGGTCATGTGCGGGAACAGGCCCGCCTGCTGGATCGAGTAGCCGATGCGCCGCCGCAGCTCGTCCGGGTTGAGCGACAGCGCGTCGTCGCCGCCGATCGTGATGCGCCCGGACGTCGGCTCGATCAGCCGGTTGATCATCCGCATCGTGGTGGTCTTCCCGCAGCCGGACGGGCCGACGAACACCGTCGTCTCGCCCGGGTTGATCGTCATCGTGAACCCGTCGACGGCGGGCTCCGCCTGCCCCGGGTATCGCTTCGTCACGTCGGCCAGCTCGATGCCGACGCCGGTCCGCTCAGCCACGGATCCCCCTCGAGGTGGTCAGGCGGGCGACCAGGAGGTACAGCCCGTCGATGAGCAACGCCATGACGACGATCCCGATCGTGCCCGCGAGTGCCTGGTTGAGCGCGTTGGCGGCACCCGCGCGGTTCAGCCCGGAGAAGATCTCGGTGCCCAGACCCGGCCCCTTCGCGTACGCGGCGATCGCGGCGATGCCCATCAGCATCTGCGTCGACACCCGCATGCCCGCGAGGATGGCCGGCCACGCCAGCCGCAGCTCGACGAGCGTCAGCACCCGCAGCCGGTTCATGCCGATGCCGCGGGCCGCGTCGGTGACGGCGGCGTCGACGCCGCCCAGCCCGACGATGGTGTTCCGCACGATCGGCAGCAGCCCGTACAGCACGAGCGCCGTGACCGTCGGCGCGACACCGAGCCCGACGAGCGGGATCAGCAGCCCGAGCAGCGCGAACGACGGAATGGTCAGGATCGTGCTGGCCAGCGCGGTGGCGACGGTCGAACCGACGGGGCTGCGGTAGACGACGATGCCGACGAGCACCCCGATGACGGCGGCGATGAGCGTGCACTGGAGGACGACGCTGGCGTGCTGGAGGGCCTCGGCGGACAGCCTCGGCCAGCGGTCGGTGACGAACTCCCAGAGAGTCACCTTGATCACCGTGGCCCAGATCGCCGGTCGGGGCAACCCTGCGACCGGACCATTCGTTACCTCGGCCACATCGAGGACTCACGACGTCGATATCGAGCAATCACGGACAGCCGGGAGGGGTGACCGGGCCAGTACGCTTGTGACCCGTGAACGGGAGACGAGCGCGCGCGGAACACGCCGGTGGCGTGCTGCTCGCCTCGTCGTCGGCGGCGCTCGCGATCGCCGCGCACGGCATCGGTGGCGGCGCCGCGTCCGACTCGCTGTTCACCGTGCTGCTGGCCACGCTGCTCGCGTGGGGCGGCATGACGCTCGCCCGCCGCGGTGGCGTCCCGGCGCTCGTGGGGGTGCTCGGCGTGACGCAGCTCTGCCAGCACCTGCTGCTCACCGAGCTCGCGAACGGTCACGGGCACGGGCAGGCGCTGTTCGACGGCTGGACCATGTTCACCACGCACGCCGTCGCCACCGTCCTCACCGCGGTGCTGCTGACCAGGGCGGGTGCCGCGCTGGCGGTGGTCGCCGCCGCGATCGCGTGGCTGTTGTCGCGGCTCACGGCGCTGGTCGCCGGGCCGGTCCGCCGCACGGTGCGCCCGGCGGGCTCACCGCTGCCCGCGCGGCCGGGTGCGCTGCTCGAGGTGTTGTTCCGCGAGGTCTGCGGTCGTCGCGGGCCGCCCGTCCGCTCCTGAGAACCCAGACACCCGACCGGACGTGCCCCGCGCGTCCGGCATTCCCACCTATCTCAGGAGAGACATGTCCACCACACGCTTCCTCGCGCGCGCCGGCGTCGTCGCCGTCGCCGCGGGCGTGGCCACGATGCTGAGCACCGGCCTCGCGTCCGCGCACGTCACCGCGAAGGTCCTCGGTGAGGCCGCGCAGCAGGGCGGCTACTCCAAGATCACCTTCCGGGTGCCGAACGAGGACGACGCCGCGGGCACCGTGAAGGTCGAGGTCAAGCTGCCCGCCGACGCCCCGGTGACGTCCGCGCGGACCCGGCCCATGGCGGGCTGGACCGCGAAGATCACCAAGGTGACGCTGGACAAGCCGATCGAGGTGCACGGCGCCGAGATCAAGGAGGCCGTCAGCACGGTCACCTGGACCGCGGCGTCCGGCACCCGCATCGCCCCCGGCGAGTTCGAGGAGTTCGAGCTGTCCGTCGGCCCGCTGCCCGAGACCGAGCAGCTGGTCATGCCCACGACCCAGACCTACGAGGGCGGCAAGGTCGTCGCGTGGGACCAGCCGCCCACCGAGGACGGCTCGGAGCCGGAGCGCCCGGCGCCGGTGGTCGAGCTGGCGGCCGCGGAAGGTGACGGCCACGGCGGCGGCGCGAGCAACCCCGCGATCGATAACGCGGCCGCGGAGGCGGACGAGTCCACCGAGGCCGCCGCGGCGGGCACCGACGACACCGCCCGCTGGCTGGGTGGCGCCGGGCTCGTGGTCGGCGCGCTGGGTCTCGGTTTCGGGGTCGGCGCGACGATGCGGGCACGTAAGGCCGCGTCCGCGAAGAGCCAGTCATGAGGAAGTTCGCCAAGGGTCTTTCCGTGCTCGTGCTGACGGCGCTCGGGCTGTTCGCGCTGGCCTCGCCCGCGCTCGCGCACAACTCGCTGACCGGCAGCAACCCGGCCGACAAGGCGGTGCTGGACGCCGGCCCCGCCGAGATCGTGCTCACGTTCGACCAGCCGGTCCAGGAGGGTGAGGGGCTCAACTCCGTCGCCGTCACCGGACCGGACGGCGAGCAGTGGCAGGGCGGTGCGGCGACGGTCGCCAGCAACGTCGTCACCGTGCCGGTCCGGGACCTGGGTCCGTCGGGCACCTACACGATCGGCTTCCGGATCGTGTCGGCCGACGGTCACCCGGTGTCCGGGGAGCTGACGTTCATGCTCAGCAAGGCGGGCGACGGCACCCCGGCCGCCGAGGGCGACGCCGGCTGGATCGACACGAACGGCGGCGCGGACAGCGAGTCCGAAGGTGCCGACGGTGGCGTGCCGATCTGGGTGTGGCTCGCCGGCGCGGTCGTGCTGCTCGGCGCCGGGCTGTTCGTGGCGCTGCGCATCGGCGGCGGCAAGCAGCCGGAATGACCTCCGGCCGGACCACCGCGTTCTCCCGGCTGCACCTGGTCGGGATCGGGATCGGCGCGGCACTGCTCGCGGTGCTCGTCGGTCTCGTGCTCACCCCGGTGCGCCCGATCACGGGCGTGCTCGAGCCGGACGCGGTGGTCCGGTACGGCCTGCCGGTCGTCCGGGTCCTGTTCGACCTGGCCGCCGTCGCCACCGTGGGGCTGAACCTGCTGCCGATCCTCGTCGGGCTCGCCCGGCCGAAGGGAGCGGAACGGGTCCTGCTCGGCGCGCGGCGGGCGGCCGCGTTCAGCGCGCTGGCGCTCGCCGTGTGCGCGCTGGTCACGTTGGTCCTGCAGACCGCCGAGGTGCTGCCGGACGCGGCGGGCATCTCGTTCGGGTTGGTCAGCGAGTACGTGGTGACGGTGAGCGCGGGCAAGGCGCTGGTGTTCGTCGCCGCGGTCGCGCTCGTCTCGTGCGGGCTGTCGCTGTGGGCGGTGCGGGCCGGTGAGGCGGTGCCCGCCGAGCTGCGGGCGGCCGTCGCGCTGTTCGCGTTGCTGCCGCTGCCGGTCACCGGGCACGCCACGGACTGGCGCTGGCAGGACTACGCGATGATCTCGATGGAGCTGCACGTGCTGGGTGCGGCCGTCTGGACCGGCGGGCTCGGTGCGGTCGCGGTGGTGGTCGCGACGAACCGCACGCTGCTGGCGCACACGCTGCCCCGGTTCTCGAAGCTCGCGACCGCCTGCCTGTGCGTGGTCGCGGCGACCGGGTTGTTCAACGCGGCGGTGGAGCTGACGTCGGTGCCGGGCAGGAACCTGGTCGAGGTGCTCTTCGGCACCGGCTACGGGACGCTCGTGGTCCTCAAGATGGCGTGTTTCGCTGGCCTGGCCGCGCTCGGCGCCAACATCCGGTGGCGGCTGCTGCCCGGCATCGTCCGCCACCAGCGGACCGCGCTGATCGGCTGGGCGGCGCTCGAACTCGCTGTCATGTGCGCGGCGTTCGGGTTCGCGGTCGTGCTGACGCGGACGCCGGTCGGCTAGGTTTCGGTTGCCTGTCTTGCACGATTCAGCACCTGGTTCGGTGGCGGTGAACGGTAAGCGGCACACCGACGACCGTTCGGCGTTCGACAACAGATGTGTGCTGGGCCACAAGTCCCGCGGCAGGCCCGAAATCGGGCCAACGGTGAATGGTCAGTCCTGCTCGGTGAACTGCGTGTGCGACAGAGGAGAGCGCTGACGGATATCGGTCAGCTTCCGCATGGTCGCGTGACCGCGCCGCTCCAGTTCGCGACGGGTGATCCAGCCCTCCGCGTGGTGCCGGTAGGCCTGCGACAGCAGGACCAGCTCGGCGAGGAAGTCCGCCGCCCGCGTCCTGCTCCGGCCCTCCGGCAGACGGGCGACAAGCGGCAGCTGGTTCTCGACGACCTGGTCGAGAACCCGCGCGGACGCGAGAGCGCGCCGCGCCCTGCGACTCTGCTTGATCACCCTAGCCACCTGGCGGACACCTCGTTCGGGGAGCGGATAGAGGCTAGTTCGACACAGCGTAGCGTGCTCCCCGCAAACGACTACCCTTCCCAGTCGCCCAATCGAGTGAAATTTCCGGAGAACGGCCACGACCTGCGAAGACCAGCCCGCTGGCACACCAGAGGTGTCGGAAACCGGCGACGCAGCGTTACGGCGACTGGGCCGGAAGGATCACGTGTAGCGGGCCCAGCGGGCGGACGTGTTACCCGAACGGACATCCGCCATCCGCCGGAGCAGCTCCGCGCGCACCGCGGGCCGGGTCCCGATGATCGGCAGCACGCTGGTGATGAGCTTCAGCTCGCGCACCGCGCGCAGCACGGGAAAACCCCGCCACCTGGTCACGTCCATGCCGTACGTGCGGACCAGCTCCCGGTACCGGCCCGCCGGTTCCCCGAACCGGATCACGCCCACGGCCAGCGGCGTCAGGTCCCACTCGGGCGGGCCGTAGCTGGAGGAGTCGAAGTCGCACAGCACCGGACCCGCCGGGCCGGGGATGAGGTTGCCGAGGTGGGCGTCGCCGTGGACCAGCGACGGTGGAGACGGGAACTCCAGGCGCGACAGCTGGTCGGACACCTCGGCGTAGCGGTCCTGGAGGAACGCCAGGTCGGCGTCATCGAGGTCGGTGGCCTCGCCGATCCGCGCCGCCACGTCGGCGAGCGGTCGCCACGGCGGCAGCCACGACGCGGGCTCGGGCAGGTCGTGGATGCGACGTAACAGTTTGCCCAGGTCACGGCCGCGTGGCCGTTTGCCGCCGACCGGCACCGCCTCCCAGATGGTGGCGACGTAGCCGTCATGGGTGACCGGCTGCGGCACTCCCGGCAGCAGGCGCACGGCGGGCACGTCGTGTTCGGCCAGCCACGTGGCCACGTGGACGACCTTCTCCACCCGGTGGTTCAGGGCCGTCGAGGCGCCGATGCGGACCACCACGGGGGCACCGGCCAGCCGGAACACGGCGTTGGCCGTGCACTTGATGAGCGTCGCGCCCTCCGGGTCGAACCCGGCCGCCGCGCACACCCCGGTCAGCGCCTCGGCGAGACGCTCGCCGGAGAACGGACCGCCCCGGGTCGCGTCCGAGAGCGACTCCGCGGACTCGGGGATCGGCAGCACGGTCACGTCGGCCTCGTCACACCGCGGTGGCGCCGTGGTCGTCGTCGGTGAACCGGCCGATGAGGTCCGCCAGCTCCCGGGCGTCGGTGAAGTTGCGCCGCTTCTCCGCCTCGACCCGCAGCGGCTCCAGCCGGTCCCGGACGCGCTTGGACTTCAGGTGCTGCGCCAGGTCGACGGCCTGCACACCCACCTTCGAGCCGTGGTCGATGTCGCCGTCGAGCAGGTGGTTCGTCGCGAGCGAGGACAGGTTGAACGCCTTGTTGCGCGCGACCTCGTCGCCGTAGGAGTCGATCGCCCTGGTCAGCGCGGGGATCGCGTACTTCGTGTGCCGCGCGTCGACCTTCTGGGCGAGCACCGTGTGCACGGTGCCGATCATCGAGTAGACGTCGTCCTCGTTGAAGAACTTCACCCAGTCCGCGGCCTCGCCGTGGTTGGAGCGGGCGAACTCGTCACGGGTTCTGCCGATGAGCTTCATCGTCTGCTCTTCGTGACCCATCATCGCGTAGGCCCAGGCCTGGTTCGCGCAGATGACCGCGACGGCCAGCTCGGACCCGGACTGCTGGGCCGCGATCTGACCGAGCTGGAACATCTTCAGCGCGTCGTCCGGGGCTTCCTTGTGCAGGTAGACCCGGCCCATGCGGTACAGGATGTTGGCGACCAGCTCGTCGCTCTCGCCCGCCTTCGCCAGCTCCAGCGCTCGGCCGAAGTGGTTGCGCGCGGAGTCGATGAGGCCGACGTCGAACGACGTCCAGCCCGCGAGGTTGTGCAGGTCGGCGAGCGCGACGTGGAGCCGCTGCTTGACGACGTCGGCCCCCGACGAGTTGAGCATCTGCTGGCCCCAGGACAGCTGGGCGACCACCGCGTCGCGGCAGAACCCGCCCCCGTACTGGTAGTCCAGCGAGCGGAGTGCCCTGGTCGCGGCCTCGACCTGCCGGACGTCGGTCATGCCGATCCGGCCGGGCGCCGGCGTCAACACCGGGTTGGACACCCACGATCCTGAGTCCGCGCCGAGCACATGCGCACCCACCGCGACCGCGGCGGCGTGCGCAAGGAACTTCCGACGCTTCACGTTCTCCGGCTCCTCAGCCTCCGGGGTCTCGCTCCGCTCGGCCACCCGCTGCGCGGTGACTTCGTCGTACGCGAGGCCCATGTATCCCCTGGGGACACCCAGGCCGTCGGCGATCCGGACCAGGACGTCGTAGGCCATGACCTGACGACCCTTGAGGATCTCCGACACCTCGGACTGTGACTGACCGGTCATCGCGGCGATCTGGCGCTGTGACACGCCCTTGCGCCGTAGCAGCTTGTAGATCGTGCTGACCTCCCGCGCGGCGAGCGCGTTCCGCATCTCCTGGTCTTCCCACGCCTCTGGCGTAACAGAAGAGCTCTGAGACCCGATGGAGTTCATTCCGCCCCCTCACAGTCCGCTGGGCGTCAGGCGCAGAGTAAGCGCACTTCACGAGCTACTAAAAGTCCGGATCGGTGAACCTGATCGGCCCGACCGAAGTTACTCGACCGCTTACCGTGGGACGGCCGCCGATCGGCGCTATGACGCACCAATCTGTGTCTCAAGCCACCAATGTAGTTGCTTGTAAGCGTACGAGCACGGAGGGAAGCCGGGACTGTGGAACTGGTCAGAACGGCACCACCTCGCAGCGATGCCGAGGATGCGGACCACCGCGAGCTGCACGGTTCGGCTCTCGGGCGAAAGGTCTGGCGCATCAACTGTGGCGATGTCGTCAACCGGGAGCGCTGTCTCACCGTGCTCGTAGAACGTAATCGGGTGGTCCTGGTAGGGCCGCCGGGCGAAACCGCGGTGCTGACGTCTGGCCAGCTCGGCCAGCTGCGCACCGCGCTTCGCGAGGCCGCCGAGCAGGCGGAAAGGTAGCGGTGACGTTTCGATGGACGAGATCCTCGGACAGGTGCTCCGCAACGCGGTGTGGGAACGGCTCGACATGCTGTCGGAGCTGGCCAACCGCGCGGACGCACCGTCCCTGCTGTCCGTGGCACGTTCCGAACTTCCCAGGCTGACCGAGGGCTGGCGGGCGATGCTCGCCGCCCACGAGCCCGACGAGAAGGGAAACTGCCCCGCGTGCTCGTCGCGGTGGCGGCAACAGAAGGCGCCTTGCTCTGTGTGGCAGGCCGCCTACGAGCACCTGGTTGCCGGCGGGCTCGCGCCTACACCGCAGCCCGCCCGTCACGCGGCCCGCACACGTGTGACGCACACCGGCCGGCTGGCCACGGGCACCAGGTAAACGAGGGCGCTCCCTCGCCCGCCGCGACCCCGCGCGGCGCGTGGCCCGGAGGGACGCCACCTGTGGCCGGCGGTTCGTTCGTACGCACCCCCGAGCGAGACGGACGAACCGCCGCCACAGCAAGATCTCCGAGAACCGGTGCTGCAGTACACCCCTCCCCCGACCAGCATCGGTTCTCGGCTCCAACGACCGGCCCCGGACCCGCGACTACGCGGCCCGGGGCCGTGTGCTGTGCCAGTTGCCGGACCGTTCTGCATCATTCGGGGCAGCTTGTATACACAATCTGGTGGAAGGTCGGGTCCGCTCGGGGCAGGATGGTGTTGTGTCGACCCAAGTGCCGTTGCGAAAGCAACCCGTGCAGCAGCGCAGCGCGAAGCGTGTCGAGCAGATGCTCGAGGCCTGCGCCACCCTGATCGACGAGCTCGGCTACGACGGCGTCACCACGACGCTGATCGCCGAACGCGCCGGGGTCGCCGTCGGGTCGCTCTACCAGTTCTTTCCCGACAAGCGCGCGGTGGTGCAGGCGCTCACCAAGCGCCACCTCGACCACTTCACCGGCGAGATCGAGAAGCGGCTCGACTGGGAGCACCTCGAACACTGGTGGCACGGCGTCGACACGATCATCGACATCTACGTCGAGATGTACCGGACGGTGCCCGGTTTCAGCCACGTCCGGTTCGGCGACGTCATCGACATCCGGCTCATCGAGGACGGCCGCGACAACAACTCGGTGATCGCCGAGCAGATCGCCGGCGTCGTCGCGAACAAGCACAACCTGCCGGTCGAGAGCCTCTACCGGCAGATCACCGTCGCGAGCGAGATCGGCGACGCCATCCTCGCCCTGGCGTTCCGCCGCAAGCTCTTCGACGAGGAAGAGATGATCAACGAGGCGAAGCAGGTGGTCCGGGCCTACCTCGCCGGGCGGATGCGTTAGCCGAAGCAGCGGCCCTCGCCGCGGTAGGTCGGCACGGTCCGCGTGACCCGGTCGCCCTCCAGCACGTGGTACTCGGTGAACCGTTCGGCCAGCTCACCGGCCTTCGTGTGCCGCAGCCACACACGGTCACCCACCCGCAGGTCACGCGCCGCGCGGCCGGTGACCGGCGTCTGCACCTCGCCTGCGCCCTCGAGCCCGACGAGTGACAGGCCGGCGGGCAGGTACGGCGTCGGCGACCGGTCCTTGCCGGGCGGCCCGGACGCGATGTACCCGCCGGAGAACAGGGTGGCCGTGCTCCGCCGTGGCTTGCGCACCACCGGCAGCGCGAACAGGACGGCCGGGTCCGGCGAGAACCGCCGGTAGTGGTCGAACAGGGTGGGCCCGATCAGCCCGGAACCGGCCGCGACCTCGGTGACCGACTCGTCGAGCCCGGTGGTCTCGACGCTGCCGGTGCCGCCACCGT
The DNA here is from genome assembly GCF_044466355.1 of Actinophytocola sp. NPDC049390. Taxonomy (NCBI): domain Bacteria; kingdom Bacillati; phylum Actinomycetota; class Actinomycetes; order Pseudonocardiales; family Pseudonocardiaceae; genus Actinophytocola; species Actinophytocola sp. NPDC049390. Next base: position 17,686 of record NZ_JBITMQ010000004.1, on the reverse strand, counting down.
TGACGAACTCCAGGTCCCCGATGCGACGAACGGCGTCCGCCCGCCGAACGGCGAGTTCCCGCGACGAACGGTCCTGGATCCACCGCAGCACCGCGCCCATGAGCGGTTTGCCCGCGGGCTGGTCGCCGAGCCCGGCGATCTGCCCCTCGTAACCCATCACGCCGACGAGCCGGAACCCCGGCCGCTGCCGGATCACCGTGGCCAGCACCTCGGCCTGCCGGGCCGTGAAGATCGGCGACCGACGGGTGCCGACGTGAGCGAACTCACGCCCGAGGAGGGGCCGCCAGGACACGTCCAGTTCGAGACAGACCCGGATCTCGGGGTGCCCGTCTCCCAGGGCGGCGTCGACGAGGTCGAGGTGCGCGACGGAGTCGACCATGATCGTGACCAGGTCGCGGGCGCGCTCGTCGGCGGCGAGCCGCCGCAGCGCCGTGTGGTCGACGGTCGGGTAGGCGACGAGGAAGTCGACGTCGCGCAGGTCGCCGCCGGCCCACTCCCCGGCGAGCCAGAGCGCCTCGGGCAGCGAGTAGGCCATGACACCCCGGAACCCGTCGCGGCGCAGCACCCGTTCGAGGAGGTACCGGCACCGCACGGACTTGCTGGCCACCCGGATCGGCCGCCCGGCCGCCCGCCGCACGAGGTCGTCGGCATTGCGGTCGAAGGCGGCGAGATCGACGACGGCGAGGGGCGCTTCGAGCTGTTTGGTGGCCGCGTCGAGGCGGGCACGCGACGTCTCATCGGACACGAACCAACAGTACGGCCACGAGGCGAACCTCGATGTCCACCCGGGCATCGAGCGACACGACGACCTGCGAAGATCCCCGCATGACGACGGCGTGGCGCAACTGGGCGGGTACGGAGGCGGCGGTCGCCACCGAGGTCGTGCGGCCGAGGGACCTCGAGGAGCTGTCCTCGGCGGTCGCGGGCGCGCGGCGGACCGTGCGGGCGCGTGGCAGCGGCCATTCGTTCACCGCGGTCGGCGCCGCGCACGACCGGGCGGTCGACCTGTCCGCGTGGACCGGTGTCGTGTCGGCGGACGTCGACACCGGCCTGGTCACCGTGCGGTCCGGCACCACGCTGCGTGCACTCAACGCCGAGCTGGACCGGCTCGGGCTCGCCATGACCAACCTCGGCGACATCGACGCGCAAACGATTGCGGGCGCCATCTCCACGGGCACGCACGGCACGGGCGCCCGGTTCGGCGGGATCGCGACGCAGGTGGCCGCGCTGGAGCTGGTGCTGGCCGACGGGTCGGTGGTGACGTGCTCGCCGGACGAGCGGCCGGAGCTGTTCGCGGCGGGCCGGGTCGGGCTCGGTGCGTTCGGTGTGGTGTCGACGGTGACGCTCCGGACCGAGCCGTCGTTCGTGCTGGCCGCGGCGGAACGGCCCGAGCCGCTCGACGACGTGCTCGCGAACCTGGACCGGAACTGCGCGGAGAACGACCACTTCGAGTTCTATTGGTTCCCGTACGGCCGCAACGCTCTGACGAAGCGCAACAACCGCCTCCCCGCCGGTTCGACACCGGAGCCGCTGTCGCCGACACGGCGGTTCGTCGAGTACCGGTTCATGGAGAACACCCTGTTCGGTGCCGTTTGTCGTGTCGGGAGGGCCGTTCGTCCGCTCGTGCGACCACTCAACCGTTTGTCGTCGGCCGTGCTGTCGGCGCGGGCTTATTCGGACGTGTCCCACAAGGTGTTCGTCACGAACCGGGACGTGCGGTTCGTGGAGTCCGAGTACGCTGTGCCCCGCGCGGCACTGCCGGAGGTGCTGGGTGAGCTGCGGAAGCGGGTGCCGGAGCTGCCGGACCCGGTGATGTTCCCGGTGGAGATCCGGGTGGCGGCGGCCGACGACATCTGGCTGTCGACGGCCTACGAGCGGGACTCGGCGTACATCGCGGTGCACCAGTTCGTCGGCATGCCCTACCGGGCGTACTTCGACCTGTTCGAGCAGGTGGCGGGCGCGGTCGGCGGCCGGCCGCACTGGGGGAAGACGCACTCGCTCGGCGCGGAGGAGCTGCGTGCCCGCTACCCCCGGTTCGACGACTTCACGAAGTTGCGGGCGGAGCTGGACCCCGACGGCAAGTTCGTGAACCCGTACCTGAAGCGGGTGCTAGGCGTTTAGCGCCGCGTCGACCGGGGTGTCCCCGCCGACCAGTTCGTAGACCCGGCCCGCGGTGTCCGGCCGGTCGAGCAGGGCGACGAGCACGGCGGCGACGTCGTCCCGGGTGACCGCACCGGGCTGGACGTGCTCGGCGAGCGTGACGGTGCCGGTCGCGGGGTCGTTGGTGAGACGCCCTGGCCGCAGGATGGTCCAGTCGAGGCCGGCGCGAGCCATGACGTCGCGGTCGGCGGCGTCCTTGGCGCGGAGGTAGGCGGCGAACACCTCTTCCGTCGACGGGTCGTCCGCGCGGTCCAGGCCCATCGCGCTGACCTGGAGGAATCGCCGTACGCCCGCTGACTCGGCGGCGTCGGCGAACAACACGGACGCGGCCCGGTCGACGGTGTCCTTGCGTGCGGCGCCGCTCCCCGGCCCGGCGCCGGCGGCGAAGACGACCGCGTCGGCCCCGGCGAGCCCGGCGACCACCTCGTCGACACCGGCCTGTTCGAGGTCGAGCACGACGGCGTCGCCACCTGCCGCACGCACGTCATCGACGTGGTCGGGGTTGCGCACGATGCCGACCGCGGTGTCCCCGCGCTGGGCGAGCAGCCTGGTCAGGCGAAGGGCGATCTGTCCGTGACCGCCCGCGATGACAACCCTCACGCAGCGGACAGTATCTGCTCGTAGGCGAGCTCGCCGAGCCAGCGGTGGGTCCCGTCGACGTCGGCCGCGACACGGTCGGGACGGCCGGGCAGGTCCATGCGGACCTCGGGTCCCGGCGACGCGGAGGCGATGCCCACGCCGTACGCGCGGGCACGCGGCAGGCAGTTGACGAGGTAGTCGTTCGTTATGACGACCGACATCGGCAACACCATCGCGGCGTCGCAGTAGCGCAGGAACGGCACGGCGTTGATCAGCCCGGTCCGCCAGTGGCGGGCGACGGCGATGGCACCGACGATCCGCACGGCGGGCGCGGGGACGCGGCCGTTGAACTCCGGCCACACCCAGGTGGCGACGGTGGCGCGGTCGACCTCCGGGGCCTGCCCGAGGCAGATGCGCTCGGCGTGCGCGTCGGGCATCAGCTGCGCGACGAGGGAGATCCGCCGGCCCAGCAGCTTCATCTCGGGGAGGACGATGCCCTGCCACCCGAGGTCACGAGCCGCGGCGGCCGCCAGTTCGTCCGCCTTGGCGGGAAGCTCGACGGGAGGGACGAGCGGCGATGGCACCGCCGTCAGGTTGTCCGAAACCGCCGTGCGTCCTGGTATGCCCGCCACGTTCCCAACCCTCTCCACTACCGCCGTGCCGTCGGCTTCGCCATCCCCTGCCAAGCGCGGCGTTTTTGGTTACCTCACTGTCCTACCTTCCCCGCCCCCACCAACCGCAGACGGAAACGACCCTCCTGCGACCGGCGGCGCCGAGCGGTCGGTGACCGGTCGACGACCGGCATCAGGACTTCTGCCCGACGATGCCGCCGTCTGGGTGAGTCCCAGGCCGGGCGGTAGCACTGAGAGCAACCCCCCCAAATTTGCGCAACGCAAATTGCACAAACCACCCCCACCAGCAAGAAGATCAACAAGCTCCCCGGAAGGCGGGCCCCCTCAGCGAGCTCAGGTCACGAGGCAGGAACCGGCCAAAGATCAACGTGACGAACGCAACCCAAGAAGAACCAAGGAACAAGAACCAAGACAAAAGGCCCACGCACCGCCAGGAAGTACTGACACCGGCGGCAAAAAAAGGGCCACCACAACCACAAAGCCCCCCACGCTGGGTCAGGAACCAGCCGCACCGTGGGGGGCGTGGGGGGCTCGGCCCCCCAATACGACAACGACCGACCCGGCCTGCGCTTTCCGCAGGCACAGATCGGCCATCGGTCGTGGGCGAGGAGGGAGTTGAACCCTCACGTCCTTGCGGACACACGGACCTGAACCGTGCGCGTCTGCCATTCCGCCACTCGCCCGGAGTGGTGTGCGCCGAACACTACACGGTGGCGAATCGGGTTTGCACATCGCCCTGTCCTTGGGGCCGGAGCCGGATACGATCGACCGAGGAGCACACACGGAAGGAGGGACCCATGGGCCTCGGGCAGCGGCTGAACCGCAAGTTGGAGAACGCCGTGGGGAACACCTTCGCGCGTGTGTTCGGTGGCAGTGTGGTGCCCCAGGAGCTGGCACAGGCGCTGCTGCGTGAAGGTGAGGTCAACCTCCGCGAGCTGGCTGGCGGCCGGCTCCTGGCCCCGAACCACTACATAGTGCAACTGGGCGCCCAGGACTACGGCAACTTCGCCGGGGAAGCGGACCGCACCACCGCGCTGCTCGCGGACTGTGTCGAGGAGTATCTCGCGGAGCAGCAGTGGGACACATACGGTGACGTCGTAGTCTCCCTGGAGCGCTCCGACGCGCTGCACACCGGACAGTTCCGAATACGCTCGACTGTCGACCCGGACGTCAAGGCTCCGGCCAGGGCACCTGGGGATGCACAGTCGGCACAACCCCGCAACGCAGGAGACCGATCCATGAGCCAGCCTCCCGGCTACGGCCAACCGCCCGAGGGCGATCCTTACGGACAGCAGTACGGCTATGGCCAGCAAGGCCAGGGCTACGGCCAGCAGCAGGGCTATGACCAGGGTTACGGCCAGCAGCAAGGTGGCTACGACCAGGGTTACGGCCAGCAGGGCTACGACCAGGGCTACGGCCAGCAGCAGCAGGGCTACGGCCAGCAGGGCTACGACCAGGGCTATGGCCAGCAGCAAGGTGGCTACGACCAGGGTTACGGCCAGCAGCAGGGCTACGGCCAGCAGGGCTACGACCAGGGTTACGGCCAGCAGCAAGGTGGCTACGACCAGGGCTATGGCCAGCAGCAGGGCTACGGCCAGCAGGGTTACGGCCAGGGCGGCGGCGACCCGTACGCCCAGCAGGGCTACGCGCCCCCCGCTGTGCAGACCGGCCCGCGCCAGCTGAACGCCAGCCTGCAGCTCGACGACGGTTCGAACCGCACCTACTCGCTGAAGCAGGGCGGCAACGTCGTGGGTCGTGGCCAGGACGCGGACTTCCGTCTGCCGGACACCGGGGTCTCCCGTCGGCACCTGGAAATCACGTGGGACGGCCAGTCGGCGACTCTGGCGGACCTCGGTTCGACCAATGGCACTACGGTGAACGGCACCCCGGTGCAGACCTGGCAGCTGGCCGACGGTGATGTGATCCGCATCGGTCACTCGTCGTTGGTGTTCCGTACTCAGGGCTGACACGGTCTAGACCGGGCGGTCTCACCTATTTCCCTCAAGGCGGGAGCGTTCGCTACAGGTGCCAGAGCTGGTTGTGCAGCTGACCAGAGCAGGGTTTCTCGCCCTGCTCTGGTTGTTCGTGCTGGCCGCGTTAAGGGTGGTTCGTTCCGACCTGTACGCGGCGGCCGGTATCCGGGTCGCTGTCCCGGGGTTCCGCCGTTCGGCGGGTAAGAAGACCAGGGGGAAAGCGCCCCGTCAGCTGGTGGTGACGCACGGGGCGCTCGCGGGTACGCGCATCTCCCTGGACGGCAGGCCGATCATGATCGGCCGGGCGGACGACTCGACGCTGGTGCTTGACGACGACTACGCGTCGACCCGCCACGCGCGGATCTCGTTGCGCGGAACGGACTGGTACGTGGAAGATCTGGGCTCGACGAACGGCACTTACCTGGACAGGGCTAAGGTCACGGCACCCCTCCGGGTGCCCCTCGGGGCCCCGATCCGAATCGGCAAGACGGTGATCGAGCTACGGTCATGACCCTCGTCCTTCGCTACGCGGCCCGCAGCGACCGGGGCCTGGTGCGTTCGAACAACCAGGACTCCGTGTACGCGGGCCCTCGCCTGCTCTCCCTGGCCGACGGGATGGGTGGACACGCGGCAGGTGAGGTGGCCAGCAAGGTCGTCATCGCCGCGCTCGCCCCCCTCGACGACGACGAGCCGGGTGAGGACCTCCTCGGCAAGCTGCGGGAGGCCACCCAGGCCGGTAACGGCGCCATCGCGGAACTCGTCGCCAGCGATCCCGAGCTGGACGGCATGGGCACGACGCTGACCGCGATCCTGTTCGCGGGCAGCCGCATCGGCCTCGTCCACATCGGCGACTCGCGCGCCTATCTGATGCGCAACGGCCAGTTCGCGCAGATCACGCACGACGACACGTTCGTCCAGTCGTTGATCGACGAGGGCCGCATCACCGAGGACGAGGCGGCCACACACCCGCAGCGTTCGCTGCTGCTGAAGGCGTTGACCGGTCACGAGGTCGAGCCGAACCTGACGATCCGCGAGGCCAGGGCGGGCGACCGCTACCTGCTGTGCTCCGACGGCCTGTCGGGTGTGGTGAGCCACGAGACGCTCGCCGACACGATCAAGATCCCGGACGCGCAGGCGTGCGCCGACCGGATGATCGAGCTGGCGTTGAAGGGCGGCGGCCCGGACAACGTGACGGTGATCGTCGCGGACGTGGTGGACATCGACTTCGGCGAGGACGCGCCGATAGTGGGTGGTGCGGCGGGCAACGGCCAGGACCAGAGCCAGCCCGCGGACTCCCCCGCGGCACGGGCCAGCGCGATCACCGGGCCCCGCGAGATCCCGAAGCCCGTGGAGGCGCCGCCCCCGCCGCCGGACCCGAAGGCCAAGCGCCGTAGACGGTTCCGCATCTTCGCGCTCGTGTTCGTGGTGCTCCTGCTGCTCGCCGGCGGCGGGGTGGCCACCTGGGTCGTGGTGAACAAGCAGTACTTCGTCGGTGAGGCGGAGGACGGCGAGATCGCGATCTTCCAGGGGGTGCGGGGCAGCATCTTCGGGATCTCGCTGAACCGCCAGGTGCAGGGTTCGTGCCCCCCGGGCGTGTCGACCTGCGACAAGTTCTACGTCGACGACCTGCGTGAACTCGGCCAGGACACGGTCCGCGAGGGCACCGAGAGCTTCGACAACGTCCCGGACGCCCGCGAGTTCATCCGGTACCTGCGCACGAAGTTCCCGCTGCCGCCGTGCGAGACGCTGCGCAAGCAGCAGGAGCGTTCCGCGGGCCAGCCGCCGACGACCACCACGGGCGCGAAGCCCACGACGACGACCCGGGCGACCACCGGCGCCCCGTCCTCGACCACCGAGGCACCCGCGACGCAGGAGACCGAGACGCCGGAGCCGGGCGTGAACTGCCGCGAACCCCGCGAGGGCGGCGGCTGATGGCACAGCCGGGCTCGGCGGGGTTGCTGGCGGGACAGTCCGGCGACACGCAAGGCAAGACCGCTCCGACCCGGCGCGGCACCGAGTTGTCCATGCTGGCCTTCGCGGCCGGGCTGGTGACCGCCGCGCTGATGCTGGTCGAGGCCAACCACAACGAGTCGCTGACGATCCGCATCCTGTGGTACGGCCTCGCCTACCTGGCGCTTTTCGGCATCGCCCACGTCGCGGTCCGCAAGTGGGCCCCCTACGCCGACCCGCTGATCCTGCCGTGCGTCGCGCTGTTGAACGGGCTCGGTCTGGTGATGATCTACCGGATCGACCTGGCCAAGGCCGAGGCGGCCCTGCAGACCGAGTCCGAGTGGGAGAACGCGGTCCCGAAGCAGATCCTGTGGACCACGATCGCCCTGCTGATGTTCCTCGCGGTGCTCTACGTGATCAAGGACCACCGCACGCTCACCCGCTACGGCTACACGTTCGGCCTGGCCGGGTTGTTCCTGCTCGCGCTGCCCGCGGTGCTGCCGAGCGCGATCGCGCCGACGATCAACGGCGCGAAGATCTGGCTGCGGGTCGGCATCTTCTCGATCCAGCCGGGCGAGTTCGCGAAGATCATGTTGCTGATCTTCTTCGCGGCGTTCCTGGTGTCCAAGCGCGACCTGTTCATCGCGGCGGGCCGCCGGGTGCTCGGCGTGGACCTGCCGCGTGCGCGGGACCTGGGCCCGATCCTGTTCTGCTGGGGCGTGTCGGTGATGGTCCTGGTCGCGGAGAAGGACCTGGGCACCTCGCTGCTGTTCTTCGGCACCGTGCTCGTGATGCTCTACGTGGCGACCGAGCGGGCCATCTGGGTCGGTGTCGGGCTCTCGCTGTTCGCCATCGGCTGCCTGGTCGCCTACCAGCTGTTCGGCCACGTGCAGGTGCGCGTGGAGACCTGGCTCGACCCGTTCGCCGACCCGGACGGCGCCGGCTACCAGCTCGTGCAGGCGCTGTTCGGGCTCGGCACCGGCGGTATCGGCGGCACCGGCCTCGGCGCCGGGCGGCCGGACATCGTGCCGTTCGCCAACAGCGACTTCATCACCGCGGCCATCGGTGAGGAGCTCGGGTTCATCGGGCTCGCCGCGGTGCTGCTCGTGTACATGCTGCTGGCGATGCGCGGCCTGCGCAGCGCGGTGGCCGTGCGCGACACGTTCGGCAAGCTGCTCGGCGGCGGCCTGTCGTTCGCGCTCATCATGCAGGTGTTCGTGGTCGTCGGCGGGGTAACCAAACTGATCCCGCTGACAGGTATCACCGCGCCCTTCCTGTCCGCGGGTGGCTCGTCGCTGCTCGCCAACTACGTCCTGGTGGCGTTGCTGCTGCGGATCTCGGACGCGGCGCGACGGCCGCAGACCGGGCAGAAGCCCAAGCCGGTGAACCAGGCGCCGATCGCGGAGGCACACACGGTCATGGTGGAGCGGCCCCAATGAACACCCCGCTGCGCCGCGTCGGCCTCGCCATGCTCGCGATGATCGTGCTGCTGCTGGCCAACCTCACCTACATCCAGATCGTCAACGCGGACGACTACCGCACGGACTCACGCAACCGGCGGGTCCTGTTGGAGGAGTACGCGCGGCAGCGCGGCAAGATCCTCACGTCCGACGAGCAGATCATCGCCAACGTCAAGTCGACGAGTGGTCGGCTGCAGTACCAGCGGACGTACGCGAACGGCCCGCTGTACGCGCCCGTGACCGGGTTCTACTCGGTGCGCTACGGCTCGACCGGGCTGGAGAGCGCGGAGGACGAGATCCTCAACGGCTCCGACGACCGGCTGTTCGTCCGCCGCCTTTCCGACCTGATCACCGGGCGCGACCCGCGTGGCGGCAACATCGTGACCACCGTCAACTCGAAGGTCCAGACGGCCGCGTACAACGCGATGACCAAGAACGGCTTCACCGGCGCGGTCGTCGCGATCAAGCCGGACGACGGGCAGATCCTCGCGATGGTGTCCACGCCGTCGTTCGACCCGAGCGGGCTCGCCAGCCAGGACGGCACCGAACAGCAGCAGGCCTGGGACAAGTACCGGGACGAGAACAACCCGGCGAAGCCGATGCTGAACCGGGCGATCTCGGAGAACTACACCCCGGGTTCCACGTTCAAGCTGGTGACGGCCGCCGCCGCGCTCGCGGACGGCAAGGACCGCGACAGCCAGGTCACGACGTCGCCGGGCATCAACGTGATCAACGGCGACACGAACTGCGACACCTCCGACGACACCTGTCTCGCGAACTACAGCCGCGGCACCTGCGGTGACGGCACGCTGCAGTCCGCGCTGCAGCACTCGTGCAACACGGCGTTCGCGCAGCTCGCCGACGAGCTCGGCGAGGACAAGCTGCGGGACCAGGCGGCCCGGTTCGGCATGGGCGAGACCGACCTCGAGATCCCGATGCCGGTCGTGCCGTCGTGCCTCGGCTCGCGCGCCGACGGCAACTGCATGGTGATCGCCGACCGCCCGTCGCTGTTCCAGTCGGGCATCGGGCAGAAGGACGTCCGCATGACGGCGCTGGAGAACGCGTCGATCGTGGCGTCCATCGCGAACGGCGGCGAGCGGATGCGCCCGCAGCTGGTGCAGCGGATCCTCGCGCCGGACCTCGACGAGATCTCCGGCTACGACGAGGAGTCCCTCGGCGAGGCCATGTCCAGCGAGGACGCGGCCGAGCTGCGCGACATGATGGTCAAGTCGGAGGAGAACACCGGCGGCGACGGCAAGCGCGGCGACCTGACGATCGCGTCGAAGACCGGTACCGCCGAGACGGGCCTCGACCCGAAGACCACCCCGCCGTTCGCCTGGTACGTGGCGTTCGCACCTGCCGATAACCCCCAGATCGCGGTCGCCGTGGTGGTAGAAAGCAAGGACGTCGCCGCGACCGGCGGCAAGCTGTCCGCCGCGGTCGGGCGGGCGACGATCAACGCGCTGGTCGGGGGGAGCTGAGCATGCTGACGTCAGGGCAGCTCCTGGCCGACCGCTACCGGCTCGCCAAACGCATCGCCGTCGGCGGCATGGGCGAGGTCTGGGAGGCGGCGGACACGCGGCTGGACCGGCGCGTCGCCATCAAGGTGCTCAAGCCGGAGCTGTGCGGGGACGCCGAGTTCCTGCACCGGTTCCGCACGGAGGCGCGGACGACCGCGTCGCTGAACCACCCCGGCATCGCCGCGGTGCACGACTACGGCGAGACCGCCGCGATCGTCGACGGCCCCAAGGACACCGCGTACCTGGTGATGGAGCTGGTCGAGGGTGACCCGCTGGCGGCGATCCTGGCCAAGGAGCGGCGGCTGTCCGCCGAGTACACGCTCGAGGTGCTGGAGCAGGCGGGCAACGCGCTGCAGGCCGCGCACGAGCGCGGGTACGTCCACCGGGACGTGAAGCCGGGCAACATCATGGTCACCCCCGGCGCCGACGGCCGGATCGTGGTGAAGCTCACCGACTTCGGCATCGCGAAGGCGGCCGACGCCGCGCCGGTGACCCGCTCCGGGATGGTCATGGGCACCGCCCACTACATCGCGCCGGAGCAGGCGCTGGGGCACGAGGCGTCGCCGGCCAGCGACGTGTACTCGCTCGCCGTGGTCGGCTACGAGTGCCTCGCCGGGCACCGGCCGTTCCTGTCGGAGAACGCGGTGACGGTCGCGATGATGCACATCCGCGACGCACCGCCGCCGCTGCCGCCGGACGTGCCGATGTACGCCCGCGCGGTGATCGAGGCGACGCTGGTCAAGGATCCCGCGCAGCGGTACTCGAGCGGTGGCGAGTTCGCCGCCGCCGTGGCCGCCGTGCGCGCCGGTCACCCCCTGCCCGCGCCGTCCGGCCGGGTCGCGCAGTACGCCGGCGCGCCGGGTGCCAGCAACCCGAGCATGCTGCCCGTCGGACCGCCCAGCGCGCCGCACACCGTGGCGGGCACGGGCTCGTTCCCGATGGGCCCGCCGCCGCAGCCGCCGCGCAGGAGCAAGGCCGGGCTGTGGGCGCTGCTCATCGTCCTCGGGGTGGTGCTGCTGGTGCTCGCCGTGCTCGGCGTGGCATCGTTGCTCGGCGCGGACCGGGACACGGACGGCACGTCGACGCCGGAGACCACCACGTCGGCACCAGGGGACAGCGGCGATCCCGTCAACGAGGACGGGGACAGCGGCGACGAGGCGCCGGGCAACCCACCGATGACCGGAATCCCGACCAAGGAGAAGTACGTCGAGGTCGACGAGTCGCTGTTCGTCGGCCGGCCGGCCGCCTTCGCCGAGGACACCCTGGAGAAGGCGGGCCTGGTCCCCAACGTGGAGAACCAGTTCGGCGAACCACCGGACGACCCGAACCGGTGCGTGGTGACCGAGGTCCGCCCCGACGGACACGTGCCGATGGAGACCGACGTGGTCGTGCGCTGCGAAGAGGATGAGGAACCGCCGCGATGATTCACCGACTTCACCGGCAACCGACAGGCATCATGAGCGCGAGCGGCGCATACCCGACGAGGATCGAGACGAAAGACCGATGACCACACCGAGACTGCTCTCGAACCGCTACGAGCTGGGCGACACGCTCGGTTACGGCGGCATGTCCGAGGTGCACAAGGGTCGCGACGTCCGTCTCGGGCGCGATGTCGCGGTGAAGGTCCTGCGTGCGGACCTCGCCCGCGACCCGCAGTTCCAGGAGCGGTTCCGTCGCGAGGCCCAGAACGCGGCGGCGCTGAACCACCCGGCGATCGTGGCCGTGTACGACACCGGCGAGACCAGGACCGAGCACGGCCCGCTCCCGTACATCGTCATGGAGTACGTGGACGGCCGGACGCTGCGTGACATCGTGAAGACCGAGGGCCCGCTTCCCGGTCAGCGCGCCATGGAGGTCATGGCCGACGTCTCCGCGGCGCTGGACTTCTCGCACCGGCACGGCATCATCCACCGGGACGTCAAGCCCGCCAACGTGATGATCACCAAGACCGGCGCGGTCAAGGTGATGGACTTCGGCATCGCCCGCGCCATCCACGACGGTCAGGCCGCGGTCACCCAGACGGCCGCCGTGATAGGGACCGCCCAGTACCTCTCCCCCGAGCAGGCCCGCGGCGAGCAGGTCGACGCGCGTTCCGACGTGTACGCGGCCGGCTGTGTGCTGTTCGAACTGCTCACCGGCGAGCCGCCGTTCACCGGTGACTCGCCGGTCGCGGTGGCCTACCAGCACGTGCGGGAGGACCCGAAGCCGCCGTCGGCGGTGAACCCGAGGGTCAACCCGGCGCTGGACGCGATCGTGCTGAAGGCGATGTCGAAGGGCGCGCCGAACCGGTACCAGTCGGCGGCCGAGATGCGCACGGACCTGGTCCGTGTGCTGTCCGGTCAGCGGCCGCTCGCGCCGATGGTGATGACCGACGAGGACCGCACTACGATCCTGTCGCAGGGCCGCACGACCGCGATGGCGCAGCAGCGTGGCAGGCACCGGCCCGCCGCGCTCGCCGACGACCCCGACGACTACGACCCGTACGAGGACGACGAGGAGGAGCGCAGGCGCAAGCGCCGCAAGGGCTGGCTGATCGCGCTGCTCACCGTGCTCGGCGTCGCGCTGGTCGCGGTCCTGATCTGGTTGATGAGCACCGCGTTCGGCGACGAGCCGGTGTCCGACCAGGTCGCCGTGCCGGACGTGGTCGGCCAACTGGAGGACGACGCCCGCGCCGAGCTCGAGGGACGGGGCTTCGAGGTGCGCATCGACGACCTCGTCTGCCAGCCGACCGCGACGGGCGAGCCCAACCAGTGCGGCCCGGACTCGGTAGGCAAGGTGATCGAGACCAACCCGGCGGCGGGCACGAAGGTGAGCAAGTCGGACCCGATCGTCCTCCGCGTCGGCAGGGCGGCCCCGAAGGCCACCGTGCCGGAGCTGACGAACAAGACCCGTGACGAGGCCAGGGCCGAGCTGGAGAAGGCGGGCCTCCTCCTCGACCCGACGATCACCGAGGAAGAGGTCGACGACGAGTCGCAGGTCGGCAAGGTCATCGCGCAGAACCCGCCGAGCGGCACCCAGGTGGCGCAGAAGAGCCCGGTGAAGATCACGATCGGCAAGGCCAAGGAGAAGAACGGCGTGCCGAACCTGATCGGGCAGGACTTCGAGACCGCGAAGTCGAACCTCGAGAACCTCGGGTTCACGGTGAAGCGCGAGGAGCAGTCGTCCGACAAGCCCGCCAACCAGGTGATCGACCAGAACCCGAAGGACGGCGAGCACGAGCCGGGCACCGAGATCACGCTGGTGGTCTCGAAGGGTGACCAGCAGGACCAGAAGATCACCGTGCCGGACCTGACCGGGCTGACCCCGGGCGAGGCCGAGCAGCAGCTCCGCGCCATGGGCTGGACGGGCAACCTGAACATGGCCGAGGGCGGCACCGACGACCCGCAGATGCTCGGCAGGATCGTCGAGCAGGAGAAGGGTCCCAACCAGAAGATCGAGAAGGACGAGGACGTGGGCGTCGTGGTGGCCACCGAACTCGAGGTCGGCGGCGGGGGGCGCTGACCTACTGATGCAGATGCGTACCGCCGTCGTCGGGGCCGGTGTGGTCGGCCTGTCGACGGCGTACGCGCTTCTCCGGCACGGTTCCGAGGTCGACGTGTTCGAGACGGGCGCCCCGATGGCCGCGCGCTCGGCGGGCAGCTCGCGGATCTTCCGGCTCGCCCACGGTGACCCGGGCCTGGTCGCGTACGCGGCCGCCGCGGCGGGCCTGTGGGCGGACTGGACGCACCGGGCCGGCAACCGGTTGCTGGGTCAGCAGAGCACCGTGCTGACGGGCCCACAGGCCGAGGAGTGGGCCGACGCGATGGCCGCGGTGGGCGCGGACCACACGCTCGTGGACGAGGACGACCTCGACACGGCCGAGCTGGGCCTGCCGGTGGAGGCGCTGCCGGGCCCGGCGCTCATCGACCCGGCGGGCGGCGTGATCGACGCGCCGGCGACCGGCCGGTTCCTCCGCGCCGCGATCGGCAACCGCGTGTGGCGCGAGCACGTCCACCGCATCGAACCCCACGACGACTGGGTCGAGGTGCACGGTTCGGGTGGCGTGCACGAGGTCGACCACGTGGTCGTGGCGGCGGGCCGCGGTTCGACGGAGCTGGCGGCGCAGGTCGACATGTACCTGCCCACGCAGCTGTCACACCACGTCCGGTTCACGTTCCGGATGAAGGACCCGGAGCTGAACCCCCCGTGCTGGATCGACGAGACCGAGTCGTGGCGCGAGGGCGTGACGAGCTACCAGCACTCCTCCGGCCCGGGTCTGTGGTCGATCGGCCTGAACCTCCCGCTGGACCTGGAACTGTGGGAACGCGGCCGCCACGAGGTGGTCGGCCACGCGCGGGAGCTGGCGCTGACGTACGTGCACGAGACGCTGGTCGGTGTTGGCGAGGAGATCGTCGAGGAGGTCTACTGCGACACCCCGACGACCCTGGGCGACGGCGTGCACGTCGCGACCACCGGTCCGGTGACGGTGATCTGGGGCGCGAACCTCTTCAAGCACGCGCCCGCGATCGGCCAGACCCTGGCGAACGCGGCGGTGAACGGCGTGTCGCCGCAGGTCCCCCGCTCGGAGTGAACGCGCGCCCCGGTCACGGGCGGGCGGCGGCCTCCGCGAGGTTGCGCATCGTGTCCTCCAGCTCGCGCACCCGCTCGGCGGGCACCGCGAACCCCGCGGACGCGAGCCAGTTCGCCAGCATGCGGTGACCGCCCTCCGTGAGCACCGACTCCGGGTGGAACTGGACGCCCTCGATGGGCAGCTCGCGGTGCCGCATGGCCATCACCACGCCGGAGTCCGTCTCGCCCGTCACCTCGAACTCGTCCGGCACGGTGTCCGGGAGCACGGTCAGCGAGTGGTAGCGGGTCGCCGTGAACGGGTCCGGCTGGCCGGCCAGCACGCCGACGCCCTTGTGGTGGACCCGGCTCGTCTTGCCGTGCAGCAGCTCGGGCGCCCGGCCGACGGTGCCGCCGTACGCGACGCCGATCGCCTGGTGTCCCAGGCACACGCCGAGCAGGGGCCGTGCCGCCTCCGCGCACCAGTGGACGACCTGGATGCTCGCCCCGGCCCGCTCCGGTGTGCTCGGCCCGGGGCTGAGCAGCACCGCGTCGATGCCGTCGAGGACCTCGGGAGAGGACAGCTCGGGGGCGTCGTTGCGCAGCACCACGCACTCCGTCCCGAGCTGGGCCAGGTACTGGACCAGGTTGTAGACGAAGCTGTCGTAGTTGTCGACGACCAGGACGCGCATACGTCAGACGATACTGGCCCGGTCTACTGCTCGGTCGTGACGTTGTTGAACGGCAGCAACGGCTCCGCCCACGGGAACACCACGAACATCAACAGTGCGACCGCCCCCACGACCAGTGCGAGCGCCAACACGATGCGCACGGCGAGCGGTCCCGGCAGGTGCCGCCAGATCCACCCGTACATCAGGCGGTCTCCTTCATCTCCGGCGGCGTCCAGTCGGGTTTGGCCGGGTCCTTCTGCCACTGCTTGACCAGCACGGCGTGCACGATCAGGCGCTCCTTGTCCGAGAACCTGGGGTGGCAGGTCGTCAGCGTCATCAGCGCGACCTGCTCACCGGCACTCGGCGCGACGTCGGCACCGGGCACGGGTGCGATCACGGAGCCGTCGGTCGGCGGCACGATCGTCTGCCCGACGACCTTGTCGTAGGGCGCACCGAGCACCGAGACACCCTTGCACCGCGCCTCTGTGCCCTTGCCCTCGGCCCAGCCCGCCTTCTCCTCGGACTTGGGCAGCGCGCGGTAGACGAACCAGTTGTCGGCGGTCTCGACGACGATCGCGTCGCACGAGTTGATCAGGTTGATGTCGTTGAACGGCGCGCCCTTGCCGACGCGGTGACCGGCGACGGAGAAGTTGCCGGTCTGCCCCGGGTACGCGGTCTGCGTGTAGTGGCCGGGGCCGATCTCCAGGCTCTCCTCGGTCGTGCCCTCGACGATCGTGAAGTGGTAGTCGGCGCCGAACGCGGGGATGTACATCTTCGCGAAGCCGTCGCCCTCGCCGAGGCCGGTGAAGTGTTCCTTGCGTTCCTGCTGCCACTTGTCGTCGAGCGCGACCGTCGCGTCCTTCTGCTTGCCCGCGGAGATCACGTCGGTCCAGTAGACCTCGTAGACCACGAACAGCAGGACGACGACGCCGAGTGTGATCAGCACCTCACCGAACGTCCGCACGGCCGTGCGGAGCGGGTCCTTGGGCGGCGGCGCGGGCGGGCGCACACGAGGGCGGGGTGACGGGACGAGGTCGCCCAGATCACCGGAGATACGACCCGCGCCGTGACCGATGTGCTCCACGGTGCCCACGCGCGCTCCTCTCGGTCCCCGACCTATGGTTCGCCTGTTAGTTCGCCGTGCCCTCGGCTACGTTAACGTGTTGCAGAATGGTGTTCGTGCCGGTTCCTACGCTTGAGGCGCGCGTGAGGTTCAGGCACGACACTGTCGCGCCCAAAGTTACACGCCAGTGAGGACTCCGATGCCCAAGTCCAAGGTCCGCAAGAAGGCGGTCTACACGCCACCCACCGATCGCCGTACGCCGGTGAAGGTGAAGTCCGCGGGTCCCTCCCACCCGATCTACGTGGTGGTGATGCTCGGGCTGATGGTCGTCGGCCTCGCGTGGCTGGTGGTCAACTACATCGCCGGGGAAAGCATCCCGTTCATGGCGGACCTCGGCAACTGGAACTTCGCGGTCGGCTTCGCCCTGATGATCGGCGGGCTGCTGATGACGATGCGGTGGCGCTGACCCGTCGGCGCTCTACCGCCGGTAGGTCGACGTACACCCGTTCAGCCCAGCGTGATTGAACCACAAGGGTGTAAGTCATCCCCATTGTGGACAACTGCTGTGGATAACTCTGGTTGACCGCCTTCGCGATTTCGGAGCGTGACGACGCCCGTGGCCCCGCCATCAGCGAAAACGTGGGCTCCGCAGCCCGCGGTCATGGTCCTGGCCTGGGTTCTGACCGTGGTGGCCGCCGCGGGCGCCGTCTTCACCGGTGACCCACCCGGTCGGGTGTTACTCGGGGTCGTGGCGCTGCTGCTGGCGCTGGCCGCGGTGTTCGCGACCGTCGCGCGCCCCCGGCTCGCCGCCGACCACGAGGGGGTCACGGTACGGGGGCTGACCGGCGCCAGGACGTGGCGGTGGGGCGAGGTGAACGTGCGGCTGGTCCGCACGCGCCGCCTCGGCCGCGACACCGCCACGCTGGAGGTCGACGCGGAAGGCGCCGAGCCGCCCGCCCTCGTGGTGCTGGGCAGGCTGGACCTCGGCGCCGACCCCGAGGACGTCGTCGAGGAGCTGCTGGCCCTGCGGACCTAGACCCAATGCCGTTCAGTTAGGGCGTGGGTTGGGCTGTCAAGGGTCGGCTGGGGTGGTGATGTTGATGCTGATGGTGGCCTTGTAGCTGTTCCGGTCG